>JBCCOK010000036.1:0-55811 GCA_039025395.1 Pseudomonadota bacterium | reverse complement strand
GGGCTTGCCGGAATATCCGCCGCTGGGATACCCCCGGCAAGATACACAATGTAAGATCGTTGTTTCGCATTGCAAATCCCGGACCGGAAATCAGGCTTTTCTGGAAATTTGCAGAATGCCCTGATATGCAGCCTCACGATCAGGTTTGGAGTACCCCAATGGCCGAGAATCGGCAAAAACGCACCGGCCAGGTGACACGCGAGACGAAAGAGACGCGCATTTCGGTGACGGTCGGTATCGACGGCAGTGGAACGTCGAAAATTACCACTGGTATCGGGTTTTTCGACCACATGCTCGAGCAATTGTCGCGTCATTCGCTCATCGATATGGAGATCGAGGCGGAAGGTGACTTGCACATCGATGATCACCACACGGTCGAAGATACCGGTATTGCGCTCGGGGTTGCCGTCTCCAAGGCGCTGGGCGATCGCCGCGGCATCATGCGCTACGCTTCGCTTGACCTTGCCATGGACGAAACGCTCACCCGGGCTGCAATTGATGTTTCGGGTCGGCCCTTCCTCGTCTGGAACGTTGATTTTGCGTCGCCCAAAATCGGAACCTTCGACACAGAGCTTTGCCGCGAGTTTTTCCAGGCATTGGCGCAAAATGCCGGCCTGACCCTGCATGTCACCAATCACTACGGCGCCAACAACCACCACATTGCGGAGACCTGTTTCAAAGCGGTGGCACGTGTGTTGCGCACCGCAACGGAGATCGACAGACGACAGGAAGGGCGCATCCCTTCAACCAAAGGGACATTGGCGTGACATGGCAGGTTATGTTGTTCTGACACCGCCCGATGGCAAGCGGGCAGATGAAAAGACCGTTCTGATCCGCGACGGATTTGCCGTGGTGGCGCTGATCATCCCGGTGATCTGGCTTTTATGGCATCGCCTGTGGTTCGCTGCGATGATGCTGTTCTTGGTCTCGACAGCACTGTATTCGGCGATCGCCGCGTTTCCGGATCAGGCGTTGGTCTTTACCGCCTCATCCGTCCTTCTGTCGCTGTTTGTTGCGCTTGAAGGCAATGGCTGGCGCGTAGCCAAGAAGGAACGCCAGGGCTGGACGCTGCAAGGTGTTGTCGATGCGCCGGACTATGCGACGGCAGAGGAGATTTGGTTCGCTGGCGCTGCTGCGCCCGCGAACGGGCAGAGCGCAACCAGAGCGCCACCGCCCGCCCTTGGGCGGCCAGCGCAGTCCGGGCCACCGAAAACGGCGTCCGGCCCGGCACTCGGCCTGCTCGACTATGGCGATCGGAATTGAGACGAATGCGTGTCGCCATCATCGACTACGGCTCGGGCAATCTGCGTTCTGCGACGAAGGCCTTTGAACGCGCCGCGGCGGAAAACGGCATTGATGCCGAGATCTGCCTGACCGGCGTGGCCGAAATTGTCGCCAGCGCGGACCGTATCGTGCTTCCCGGGGTTGGCGCCTTTGCCGATTGCCGCAATGGGCTTGACGCTGTCGACGGCATGCACGAGGCGCTCCGTCATGCCGTGGAAGACAAGGCACGGCCATTTCTCGGCATTTGCGTCGGCATGCAGCTGATGGCGACGCGCGGTCTCGAAAAAGCCGTAACACAGGGTTTCAACTGGATCGGCGGGGACGTCAAACTGATTGAACCGGCGGCTCCTGACCTGAAAATCCCGCAGATCGGCTGGAATACTCTGTCTGCCTCGCGCTCGCACCCGCTTCTGCAGGGCATTCCCACAGGACTAGGGGGGCTGCACGCCTATTTTGTCCATTCCTATCACCTTGAAGCCGATGATGAGAACGACATCCTGGCAAACACCGACTATGGCGGGTCGGTAACGGCGGCAGTCGTGCGCGAAAACCGTGCCGGTACGCAGTTTCACCCGGAGAAAAGCCAAAGGCTTGGCCTCGCCCTGATCGGCAACTTCCTGCGGTGGACGCCATGATTCTTTTTCCGGCCATTGATCTCAAGGATGGACGATGTGTCCGGCTGACGCGCGGCGAGATGGACCAGGCGACGGTTTATAATGACGATCCTGGTGATCAGGCGCGCAGCTTCGAGGAGCAGGGATTTGAATGGCTTCACGTCGTCGATCTGAACGGTGCTTTCGAAGGCGAAAACAGGAATTCGGCCGCTGTGGAAGCAATCATCGGGGCCACCGGCAATCCCCTCCAGCTCGGCGGCGGCATCCGTACCCTTGAGCAAATCGAGTTTTGGCTCTCGCGTGGCGTTGCCCGGGTAATTCTGGGGACAGCAGCGGTTCGCAATCCCGGACTCGTGAAGGACGCATGCAGAAAGTTTGCCGGCAAAATAGCGGTTGGTGTCGATGCCCGTGACGGCATGGTCGCCATCGAAGGCTGGGCGGAAACCTCTGAACTGGCCGTAGCCGATCTTGCGGATCGTTTTCGCGATGCTGGCGTTGCGGCAATCATCTTTACCGACATTGCGCGTGACGGTGTTTTGACCGGGATCAACTGGGAAGCCACCCTGGCGCTGGCTGACTCCATCGATATTCCGGTGATTGCCTCCGGCGGTCTGGCATCGATGGCTGATATCGTTCGGATGACAATGCCCGATGCCGCCCGCCTTGAAGGCGCCATCTCAGGCCGCGCGCTCTATGATGGCCGTATCGACCCGCGGGAAGCGCTGGAATTGCTGAAGCCGACGGCGGAGGTGGCCGGATGACCCTGAAAGCCCGTATCATTCCCTGTCTCGACGTCAAGGACGGACGCGTTGTAAAGGGTGTTAATTTCGTCGACCTCGTTGATGCCGGCGATCCGGTCGAATCCGCCCGCATTTACGATGCTGCCGGCGCCGATGAACTCTGTTTTCTCGATATCACCGCCTCATCCGACAACCGCGAAACCATCTACGACGTTGTCGCACGGACCGCCGAACAGTGTTTCATGCCGCTCACCGTAGGCGGCGGGGTCCGCACCGTGGCCGATATCCGCAGACTGCTGCTTGCCGGGGCCGACAAGGTGTCGATCAACACGGCGGCGGTCAACAACCCGGAGTTCGTTGCCGAGGCAGCAGACAAATTCGGCAATCAGTGCATCGTCGTGTCCATCGACGCAAAATCCGTAGCCGCCGACGGCGACGAGCCCCGTGGGGAAATTTTCACCCATGGAGGGCGAACGCCTGCAGGAATAGATGCGATCGGCTTTGCCCGCCGTGTCGTGGAACTGGGAGCAGGCGAAATCATGCTGACCTCAATGGATCGTGATGGCACGCAAATCGGCTATGACATCCCGCTGACGCGCGCCATTGCGGATGCCGTTTCTGTCCCCGTGATTGCTTCCGGCGGGGTCGGCACGCTCGACCACCTTGTCGAGGGCATTCGCGACGGCCATGCTACCGCAGTCCTTGCGGCCTCGATTTTTCATTTCGGCACCTTTACGATCGCACAAGCCAAACAGCACATGGCTGATGCGGGCATTGCCATGCGGCTTGACGGTGCACCTGGAAGAAACGGATAGAGCCATGAGCCAATTCGCGCTTTCCGATCTCGAGCAGATCATTGCCGTCCGCTCCGCTGCGCCAATCGAGGAGTCGTGGACGGCGCGACTTGTGTCGGGGGGTCAGAAAAAGGCTGCGCAAAAGCTCGGCGAAGAGGCGGTCGAGGCAGCTATTGCCGCCGTTGACGGCGATCGCTCCGGCCTTGTCTCGGAAGCAGCCGACGTGCTCTATCATCTTCTTGTGGTGCTCAAGATCGCCGATATTCCGCTCAACGACGTTATGTCTGAACTGGAAGCGCGCACCGCACGCTCCGGAATAGAAGAAAAGGCAGACCGCAAACAGCCATGAACGACGACGTTGAAAACACGCAGGCTGGTGAACTCAACCATATCGAGCCGGACGATTTTTCCCCCTACCGCTTCTTCTCTGCTGATCGCTGGGCGGAGTTTCGTGCTGACACGCCCCTGACGCTGACGGAGGACGAGGTCCAAAGGTTGCGTTCGCTGAACGATCCTGTTGATCTTGAAGAGGTTCGGCGGATCTATCTTTCCCTTTCGCGTCTGCTCTATGCCCATGTCGAAGCATCAAAAATGCTGTTTGATCAGCGACGGCAATTTCTTTCGCTCTCGCAGGTGTCGAAAACGCCTTTCGTGATCGGCATTGCAGGCTCTGTCGCCGTTGGCAAATCCACGACTGCGCGTATTCTCAAGGAACTCCTGACGCGCTGGTCCGGCAATCCCAAGGTCGACCTCGTGACGACCGATGGATTTCTGCTTCCCAATGAGGTGTTGCGGCAGGAAAACCTGATGGATCGCAAGGGCTTTCCCGAAAGCTACGACGTGGCGTCGATCTTGAAATTTCTTTCCGACATCAAGGCTGGCCGGCACAACGTCAAGGCGCCCTGCTATTCGCACCTCACCTATGATGTCATGCCCGGTGAGCATGTTGTGATCGACCGCCCGGACATCCTGATTTTTGAAGGCATCAATGTTCTGCAGGTGCGCGACCTCCCCGAGGACGGAAAGATCGTTCCATTCGTTTCCGATTTTTTTGATTTTTCCGTTTATATCGATGCCCGGGAAGACCGCATTCATCGCTGGTATGTCGAGCGGTTCATGCGGTTGCGTGAAACCGCGTTCAAGAATCCCGCATCCTTCTTTCACCGCTATTCAACGATCTCGGACGAGGCGGCGCTGTCGATCGCCCGGGGCCTTTGGGAAAACATAAATCTCAAGAATCTGCGACAGAACATCCTGCCCACCCGTCCGCGTGCCGACCTGATCCTGCACAAGGGCGACGACCACCTTGTTGAACAGGTCGCGATGCGCAAGCTTTAGTCTTCAAGACGGCATACGCGCAAAGCAGCGGTCAAATTTACCGTTATTAAAGGAACATCGGCTACTCTCGATGTCGGTCATTCGGCCGATATTTGTATCTGAGTAAGCTCCGGCGTTGGGGGACGACGCGCGGGCTCGTGTTCCGGAGGACGGTATGACCTCTCAGCCCAAGATTGATGCCCCATCCAGCAATCTCCAAACTCCTGCCAAACACCATCAGCTTTTGACGGGGAAGCCTGAAATCTCGGTGGTCGTGCCGGTTTTCAACGAGGAAGATAGCCTTTTGCCTCTGTGTGAAAAGCTCGAGGCCGTATTGGATCAAATAAGCTTCGAGTTTGAAGTTGTCTTCATTGATGACGGTTCGACGGATTCCTCGCCTGCGCGCCTCGAAGCGCTTGCAGATGAGCACGACTGGCTGCGTTATATTTGCTTTCGGCGCAATTTCGGCAAAGCGGCCGCACTTGATGCGGGCTTTCGTGCTGCCAGTGGCGAAATTATCATTACCATGGATGCGGATCTACAGGATGATCCGGAAGAAATTCCCAATTTCCTTTCCAAGATTAGGGAGGGATACGACGTTGTGTCCGGCTGGAAATTTGTCCGCAACGACCCGGTCAACAAGACCTTGCCGTCAAAAGTCTTTAACGGCGTCGTAAGCCGGCTTAGCGGCGTTCAACTGAATGATTTCAATTGCGGATTCAAGGCTTACCGCGCCGAAGCGCTGAACGATCTCTTTCTCTATGGCGAACTGCACCGGTTCATTCCAGTATTGCTGCATTGGCGAGGCTACCGGGTCGGCGAGATTCCGGTCAAACACCACGCCCGTCAGTTCGGCCAGTCGAAATATGGCTTCAGTCGCCTTTTGAAAGGCGGTCTCGATTTTATGGGCGTCATGCTGAATACACGTTTCGCCACGCGGCCACTGCACGTATTTGGTGGCGCCGGCCTGATATTCGGCTTCTTGGGTTTCAGCATTCTGACTTACCTGACAGTGCTTTGGTTCGCCGGTCTCGGTCCGATTGGCAACCGTCCGCTGCTGATACTGGGCATGCTGCTGGTCATGTCTTCGTTCCAATTCGTTACCATTGGACTTCTGGGCGAATTCATACAGCGCCAAGGCGCCGACCGCGAACGTCGCTATACAATCGGCACAACACGAAATCTCGACAATGCCGGGTTTGATCCCGAAACATTGGCCGCCAGAAGACTGGCGGATGTCGCTCGGCGCATGAAAGAGGAAAGTCAGGATGAAAGCCACGACGATCCGGCACGACACAACGAGCCGTCACATCGCAAAATATACCAACCGGAATCCGCTGCATCGTCTGAGCCTCGGAAGGTTTCATGAGGCGCTGGCCTCTGAACTGAAGTCGATTTCACCGAAAAGCGTGCTCGACTTCGGTTGCGGAGAAGGTTTTATTCTGGATGAGCTGGCATCCCGAGGGCTGGAGCTTGACTGCTATGAGGGTCTTGATCTGCGCCCCGATGCGCTTGCAGAGGCTCGGTCGCGCTGGCCGTCAAAGCGGTTCGTATGCGCCGATCTTTTCGATAGTGAGTTTGATGACAAGCGTTTCGATGTAACGATGGCGGTGGAAGTTTTTGAACACCTGTTCGATCCGGACGCCGCTTTTCAGCGGCTGACAAGCCTCACGGCCCGCGCGATGGTCGTTACCGTACCTCACGAACCGTGGTTTCAGCTTGTCAATCTGGCACGCGGACGCGACCTTATGCGGCTCGGCAATCATCCCGAACACGTCCAACACTGGAACCCGTCCACGTTTGCCGATTTCATTAATCAGCATGCGGAACTGATAAGCGTTCGCAGCATTTTTCCTTTCATCATTGCGACGGCAAGACCCCGTCGATGACCGAAATCCGCCGAATGAAGGCGAGCACGTGGCGTGGCTGGCTTATGGCCGGCTTTATAACGGCCGTGTGCGTTGCGTTCGGTATGATTTTGCTTGATCTGGGCAACAGTGCAAAAGGCCTTATGCAGATTGGTCCTTTCGCCTGGATATCTGTGATTGGCCTGTCATTGCTGATGGCGCTGCTACGTGCAGCGCGCGTTGCCCTGCTGGTCCAGGTGACGCAACTGGCTCCGGTCGTCAAGGCGAGTTTCCTGCATGGCGCCGCCAATGCCGTTCTGCCCGCCCGCATCGGTGAGGCGGTGCTGCCACTGGCGCTTGCCCGCTACAGCGGACTGGATTTGGTTAGAGCCGTTGGCCTTCTGCTCATCGTCCGGCTTGGCGATTTGGCCGTTCTGATCGGGCTGGGGCTGCTGTTCGTCGCTGCGGTAGACGCATGGAACCATACGAATGCGCTTCGCATCACACTGGCCTTTTGCGGCTTTACCCTGATTGTCTGTGTAAGCGTGGTGCCGACATTTGTTTCCGGTCTTGGACATCTGACGCCGACAGCGCTGCGCGCCTTTGCAGATCGTGTAGCCGCAGCCGGATCGACACTCGCCGTCAACACGAAAGTCAGTCTCGCCGTTCTTACAGTAGCAATCTGGTTGACGCTCGGCATCGCAGCACACATTTCCATCGCCGCCGCAGGTATACAGGTCGACCTGACCTATGCATTCCTGGCCGCGATTGCTGCCAGCCTCGCCTTTGCCCTGCCGACAAACGGCATTGCAAGTATCGGACCTTTTGAAGCGGCTTTTGTCGCGACGTTAGCGCTGTCAGGCGCATCGGCCGAGCTTGCGCTTACGGCCGCTATCCACCTGCATCTGTGCGCCTTGATCGCTGCCGGTCTGACGGCGCTGTCGACGACGCTCTTTCCGGTGTCCTGGGGTGACAGGCCCGTATGTCCCTGATTTCAAGCGTTTCTGATTGCAAATCCGATGCGATGAACATCGCCAGCCTCGTAACGCCCGGGCGCGTGGGCATAATGTTAGGAGCAATCATTGCCGTTATGGTTGCACTCTGGCCATTTGGTTTAACCAGCGATTACATCAATCATCTTGCCCGGAATTACATAGAAGGCCATATCTGGTTCGATTCCGATCTCCAGAACTTCTATGCACTTTCCTTTTCGGTCATTCCGGATCTGACAATGGATATGATCGTGCCCTGGCTTTCCCACATCACGGGCATCTACGCTGCCGGTGCGGTGACCGTTTGGATTGCATTTGTCGCGCCACCGCTCGCTGGACTCTTGATTGCAAGAAATCTCTTCGGGCGGGTCACCTGGTTCTCGCTGGCCGGTTTTCTGGTTGTCTTCAACACCAATATGCAGTGGGGATTCGTCAATTTTACTGCCTCAACCGGCATCGCGTTGCTGGGCTTTGCGCTTTGGATGAACTGGGGGCCGCATTGGCGCCGCACTTTGCTGTTTATCCCGTTCTGTGCCTTCCTGGCACTCAACCACGCACTCGGCTTTCTTCTTTTCGGTTATCTCGTATTGCTCTGGGAGTTGGCCTGTTTTGCCAGAGGCGAGCGCGGTACACGCTGGTCCTTCGTTCTCCAGCTTGCAACGAAAGACGCGCTTGCCATGCTGCCTGGGTTGCTGGTTTTGGTCCTTGCCACTGGCAATTCGCAGCAATTGACGCATGTCGGCGTCGCGGATTTTGACCTGCTGCAAAAAATAGCGGCTCTTTGGTCGGGAGCCGAATTTTTCAATCCCCTTTTGGGTATTGTAATTACCTTCGCGGCAATCATGGCGGTGTATATGGGCCTTCGCGGCCGGGTAGTGAGCATCGAACCGCGCATGGCAGGGGTGTGTGCGGGCATGCTCTTCCTGGTTCTGGCGATGCCGACCAGCATTCTGGGAATCTGGGGCTTGCATTTCCGCTATCCGGCCGTTCTGGTCATACTTGTTGCAGCCAGTCTTCACATGAACACTGACTTGGGCAAATCACGAATCCGCCTTGCAGCAATTGCCGTTTCGGCATTGTTGTTGGCCGGATTTGCAAATGCTACTTTTCAAATGCAGTCGATTGACCGACAAACAAGGGAACTCAGCGCTTTGCTGTCGGGACTGCCCCAGAGCGCACGACTGCTTCCGGCCCGCAGCGCCGATGCAGAGCTCTCATTCGCGCTTCATTCAGCCGCAATGGCCGTCATAGAACGCTCGGCATACGTGCCCAACCTGTTCACCAACACGTCACCGGTTGACGTCCATCCGAAAATGCTCGCACAGCATATGCCGCAGGCTTGGCCGCTGCTGGAGGAGCAACTCTTGAGTACGAGGGACTTAACCCTTCCCGCGCCCGGGAACGGCCACTGGTCACGCTCTTACTACTACGGCTGGCCGAAACACTGGGACTATGTCATCTACTTCAGGACTGCGGCAAACCAGGCGCTGCAGATTGACGGGCTATGCAAGGTGGACGAACGAGAAGCTTTCGCCCTTTACCGAATCAGTCACGCTCAATGCGCCGAAGTGGGCGGTTTAGAAAATGCTGCACTTCGCCCGGCATTGCGGAAATAGCATTATCCGGCCGGATTCACCCGTCGCCCGGATTCACCCGCCGCAGTGTCAGGTTGATCCGCCCGCCATCTTTCAGAAGCGTCGATGTTGCAGGGTATATTCTGTCGACGCCGTGATAGCGCAGGCGCGATTGCCCGCCGAGCACGATGACGTCGCCGCTGGAAAGCCGGATCGATTGCGTCGGGCCGCCGCGTTTGGTGCCGCCTATTCTGAAAAGGCAGTCGTCGCCGAGCGACACCGACACCACCGGCGCACTGAAGTCCTTTTCGTCGCGGTCCTGGTGCAGGCCCATTCTTGCGGTGTCGGCATAATAGTTGATCAGGCACGCTTCCGGAGCATCGGCGTAATCTGCCACATCCTTCCACAATTCGAGCAGGATCGGAGGCATCGCCGGCCAGGCCTGTCCGGTATCCGGGTGGACCGGCTGGTACCGGTATCCGCCCTCCTTGTCCGTCACCCATCCGAGACTGCCGCAATTGCTCATCTTCACCTGCATCGGCTTGCCTGTGCGCGGCATGCGCGGTGTGAACAGTGGTGCGTTGCGTACAACTGCGCGGATTTCATTGACCAGCACCTGCTGAGCGCTCGCATCGTAATGGTTGGGAAAATAAGCGATACCTTCAGGAAGTTCCTTCATTCACGCTCCACCGAACTGCGCATCTTCTTGATGCCGGAACGCACTGATTTGGCCTTGAGGCGGCGTTCAATTGCCCCTTTTGAGGGCCTTGTCTTCTTCCGCTTGGGCGGTGGCGGTGCTGCGGCTTTTTCGATCATCTCCTTGAGCCGCGCCCGCGCATCGGCGCGGTTGCGCTCCTGGGTCCGGTGCCGGTCGGCCTCAATGACAACAACGCCGTCCTTGGTCATCCGCCGCCCGGCAATGCGCGCGAGATTGCTCTTGATCCGCTCCGTGAGCGCCGGTGACCCTCGCGCGTCGAAGCGCAGCTGGACAGACGTAGCCACCTTGTTGACATTCTGTCCACCCGGCCCTGATGCACGGATGAACTGTTCGATCAGTTCCCATCCGGCAATCGTAATGCCGGCATTGATGTAAAGCGGATCACTTGCCATGGATGTGTTCGCCGATACAAACGGTTCGGCACAAACCTATCGCATCCAATGCGCGCAAAAAACCCGCGGTTTGCGCCGCGGGCTCCCAATGACAGTTTGATCTCTTACTCGGCGGCTTCTGCCATTCCCGGCGCTGCGCCCAAAACGTCCATGCCGACATGGGATTCAAACTTGGAAAAGTTGTCTATGAACATATCGACAAGGCGACGCGCCTGGCGGTCATAGGCTTCCGGATCGCTCCATGTCGAGCGCGGATCGAGAATGGTGCTGTCTACGCCAGCGACCGCAACGGGAACCGCAATGCCGAAATTCGGGTCGGTCCGGAATTGCGCATGGGCGAGCGATCCGTCCAGTGCTGCAGCCAGCAGCGTCCGTGTCGCTTTGATTGGCATACGGCTGCCTGTCCCGTAGGCACCGCCCGTCCAGCCCGTATTGACGAGCCAGCAATCAACATTGTGACGTGCGATCAGGTCGCGCAGGAGATTGCCGTATTCGGAAGGATGTCTTGGCATGAACGGCGCGCCAAAGCAGGTTGAAAAGGTCGCCTGCGGTTCGGTAACGCCTTTCTCGGTACCGGCCACTTTGGCCGTGTAGCCCGATAAAAAGTGATACATCGCCTGCGCCGCCGTCATCTTTGCGATCGGCGGCAGCACACCGAAAGCATCGGCCGTGAGCATGATGATGTTCTTCGGCTGACCGGCAAGACCGGTCCCGCTGGCATTCGGTATGAAATGCAGCGGATAGGCACAGCGTGTGTTTTCCGTCAGCGAACCGTCGTTGAAATCAGGCTGGCGCGCCTCGTCGAGCACCACATTTTCAAGCACCGTTCCAAACCGTTGCGTCGTCGCGTGGATTTCAGGTTCCGCCTCTGGCGAAAGACGGATCGTCTTGGCATAGCATCCCCCCTCGAAATTGAAGATGCCGTCCTCGCTCCAGCCATGCTCGTCGTCACCGATCAGTGTTCGCGACGGATCGGCTGAAAGTGTCGTCTTTCCGGTGCCCGATAAGCCGAAAAAGACCGCCGTGTCGCCGTCCGGTCCCTGATTGGCCGAACAGTGCATCGGCATAACGCCCTTTTTCGGAAGCAGATAATTGAGAGCCGTGAACACCGACTTCTTCATCTCGCCTGCATAGGACGTGCCGGCGATCAGGACGATTCCGCGTTCAAGATCGACCGCTATCATTGTCTCGCTGGCACTGCCGTGCCGCTCGGGGTCAGCCTTGAAACCGGGAAAGTTGATGACGGTCAGTTCGGCTTCAAACGTCTTAAGTGCTTCCGCATCTGGTCTGATGAGAAGATTGCGGATGAACAGGGCATGCCAAGCACATTCGGTGACGATCCGCGACGGCAGTGCATGCCTCGCGTCAGCGCCGCCAATGAGATCCTGCACGAAGATGTCCTTGCCTTGCGCATAGTCCAGAAAATCGTTCAGCAGGGTATCGAAATGATCCTGGGAGAGCGGTTTGTTGTTGTCCCACCAGACCAGCGGCTCGGTGGTTTCGTCGCGAACTACAAACTTGTCCTGGGCCGAACGGCCTGTATGCCGGCCTGTCAGTGCGCGCAGGGCGCCATGTGCTGTAAGTATCGCCTCGCCTCGACCCAAGGCCTGTTCATAAAGTTCGGCTTCAGTGAGATTGGCGTAAACATCCCGAAGACCGCGAAATCCAACCGCGTCAACACCATTGAAAACACTCCGGTTTCCGGATTCATGTCCTGTCACTTGCATTTTTAATGCACTCCTCGCCAGACTTTGCCGAACCAAAATTTGGCGGACCTTAGGAAGCAAATTCAAAATTCGCAACAGCAAAAGCGAAGAAAGATTAACAATATCAATTTATTAATCGATTTAAAAAAGTTGCTAATATTCTAAATCGTTTGAAATTTTACTCTGCGTTTCAATGCGGCCCTCTTCTCCCGGGATTGCCCGTTGGGGCGATATGACAATCCATGCGGTCTGTGCCACATTTTGTTCTACCTTTAACCCCATGACCGGGTTAAAAGGCGGCTGCCGGGGCGGGCGGAAACGGTCCGCAAGCGGATCAGTGACGGAGAGATATGCATGCATACAATCGCCCTCGTCGACGACGACCGCAACATATTGACGTCGGTGTCAATCGCGCTGGAGTCGGAAGGATACCGGGTCGAGACCTATACGGACGGTGCGTCCGCCCTCGAAGGCCTTGTCGCGCGCCCTCCGCAACTGGCGATACTGGATATCAAGATGCCGCGCATGGACGGCATGGAACTTCTGCGCCGTTTGCGCCAGAAGCTGGATATCCCGGTTATTTTCCTCACCTCAAAGGATGAGGAGATAGATGAGCTCTTCGGCCTCAAGATGGGCGCTGACGACTTTATCACGAAGCCCTTTTCGCAGCGCCTTCTGGTCGAAAGGGTAAAGGCGATCCTTCGCCGCGCCTCCGGCCGGGACGGGGCTGTTCCGGCAAAGCCGGGCACCATAGAAACCGCCAGCCTCGAACGCGGCCAACTCGTCATGGATCAGGAGCGTCACACCTGTACCTGGAAAGGTCAGCCGGTAACGCTGACCGTGACCGAATTTCTGATCCTGCATTCGCTTGCCCAGCGCCCCGGCGTGGTCAAAAGCCGTGATTCGCTGATGGATGCGGCCTATGACGAGCAGGTTTATGTGGATGACCGCACCATCGACAGCCACATCAAGAGGCTGCGTAAGAAATTCAAGATGGTAGACAATGAATTTGATATGATCGAAACGCTCTACGGGGTCGGATACCGGTTCCGGGAAGACTGATCGCAATGCTGGGATGACCGTAACTTTCGATCAAAGCCGGGCCAAAAAGCAACGTGCCATCCAGGACGCGGATGTCGCTGGCGGCATGGACGACAACCGTGTGTGGTCGTCGCCGTTTACGGTGGTACGCCGAGCGATCGGCCGGACGATCCTTTCAAGCCTTACCCGGCGCATCCTGTTCCTCAATCTTGCCGCTTTGCTCGTCCTGTTGTCTGGCATTTTGTATTTGAACCAGTTTCGCGAGGGCCTGATCGACGCCCGCGTTGAGAGCCTTCTCACGCAGGGCGAGATCATCGCCGCAGCCATTGCCGGTTCAGCCAGTGTTGAAACCGACTCTATTACCATCGATCCGGAAAAACTGCTCGAACTGCAGGCCGGCGAAAGCATATCGCCCGGTGGCGATATCGATGATCTGGAATTTCCTATCAACCCGGAACGCATCGCTCCCGTCCTTCGGCGCCTGATCTCTCCGACAAGGACCCGGGCCCGGATCTATGACCGCGATGCCAGCCTGCTTCTGGATTCCCAGCACCTTTATTCGGCGGGACAGATCTTGCGCTATGACCTGCCGCCCCTCGATGAAGAAAACCTGCCCATGGCGGAGCGGCTGATGGACACGCTCAATCAGTTGATCCAGAGGGCCGACCTTCCAGTGTATCAGGAACAGCCAGGTGGCGATGGAACTCTCTATGAAGAGGTTCTGACGGCACTGACCGGAGGGCGCAGCGCCGTCGTCCGTGCCACGTCAAACGGCGAACTCATCGTTTCGGTCGCCGTTCCCGTGCAGCGGTTTCGCGCCGTCCTCGGTGTCCTGTTGCTGTCAACCCAAGCCGGCGATATCGACAAGATCGTGCGCGCCGAGAGGCTTGCCATTGTACGGGTCTTCATTGTAGCGGGCGCCGTAACGATCCTTTTGTCGCTGCTGCTTGCAGGCACCATTGCCAATCCGTTACATCGACTGGCCGATGCTGCTCAAAGGGTCCGCCGCGGCGTCAGCAATCGTGAGGAGATCCCCGACTTTTCGGCCCGCCAGGATGAAATCGGCAACCTGTCGGCGGCTCTGCGGGAGATGACAAACGCGCTCTATGATCGTATTGCCGCGATCGAAAGCTTCGCCGCCGATGTCAGCCATGAGCTGAAGAATCCGCTGACGTCGCTTCGCAGCGCGGTTGAAACGCTGCCCCTGGCCAAGACCGAACAGGCCCACAGCCGCCTGCTGGAGGTCATACAGCATGATGTGCGCCGCCTCGACCGGCTGATCAGCGATATCTCCGATGCCTCGCGTCTGGATGCGGAACTGGCGCGGCAGGACGCCGCTCCGGTCGATCTCAAGCCGCTGCTCGCCGATATTGTTGATATCTCGGGCCAGATCCGCAGTTCCGACAAATCAGTACGCATAGAGTTCGCGGTCGATCCTGAAAATGCTGCCAAGAGCAGCTTCATGGTCCTTGGACATGACCTGCGGATCGGCCAGGTGATCACCAATCTGATTGATAACGCCCGTTCTTTTGTGCCAGCCGAGCACGGGCATATTCTGGTGCGGCTCAAACGCGGCAGAAACAATTGCCAGATCTATGTCGAAGACAACGGACCGGGCATCAGTGCAGAAAACATCGACAACATCTTCAGCCGGTTTTACACCGACCGCCCCGAAGGCGAGGCGTTCGGACAGAATTCCGGTCTCGGTCTTTCCATCAGCCGCCAGATCATTGAAGCCCACGGCGGAACGCTGATGGCGGAAAATATTGTCGACAAGGAAACCGGCAAGCGCATGGGTGCCCGGTTTGTTGTGCGATTGCCCGTTTACGAGAAATCATGACGGGCATTGCACGGCGCGCCTTGTGCGGGACCGTCAGATCATGAAACGACAAAAGGATGGTGGCAAAAACAATAGGCACGGAACTGCCCTGGTCGCTGGCGAGACCGGAATTCTGATTCTCGGACCTTCCGGCAGCGGCAAGAGCCGTCTCGCCCTTGAATTCATGCAGTCTGCCGCCGTCGCCGGTCGGTTTTCGGCCCTCGTCGCCGATGATCAGGTGTTGTTGGACGAATTCAACGGAAGACTGGTTGCGATGGCTCCGGAGCCAATCGCCGGATTGCTTGAGATTCGAGGATCAGCCATCGTTTCGGTTCACCACCTGCCGCGCGCAGTTATTCATATGCTTGTCCGCATCCGCGCTGACAGCGAGGAAGAGCGCCTGCCCGACCCGGAAGAGGCGCTCACACTCGGCAGCGGCATTTCATTGCCGGTCCTGCACATGAAGCCGGGAACGTTGCCTGATCCGCTGATCCTCGTGGACGATTTTTTGCAACGGGGTTGCTGACCGGATCCTTTTTGCCCATGCATTCAATGCATGTCTATGCGAATTCGCCAATGAGATCGGAGATGCTCAATTTCTGTTGAAATGCCACCATCCCGCAATTATGCGTTATCCGTTGTCTTTTTGCCGTCGGCCGGATTCAAGCTGGAAAAAACGACGCACCGGGTGCACTATACCGCAGGGGCGTAAACGGCCAGGTTGGGACCGCAGGAGCATTTGTGCATGATAGGATTAGTGCTTGTCACCCATGGCAAGCTCGCAGAAGAGTTCCGAAACGCACTCGAGCATGTCGTTGGCCTGCAAAAGAACCTTGAGACGGTGTCGATTGGCCCTGAAGACGATATGGACCAGCGCCGCATGGACATTATCGAAGCGGTTTCGAGGGCAGACGACGGAAAGGGCGTTATCATCTTGACCGATATGTTTGGCGGCACGCCGTCAAATCTCTCGATATCTGTCATGGATGGTGGCCGCACCGAAGTGGTGGCGGGCGTTAACCTGCCCATGCTGATCAAGCTTGCGAGCGTCCGAACTGAAAACGACATGGAAACAGCGCTTCGCGAGGCGCAGGAGGCTGGACGCAAATACATAAATGTCGCAAGCCGTGTATTGAGCGGCAAATAGCAAATGAATGCATCGGCACCCCGGCCGCTTGTTCGGAATTTTGATATTGTCAACAAACGGGGTTTGCATGCCCGGGCCTCCGCCAAATTCGTACAGCTTGCCGAGCGTTTCGATGCAAAGATCAGCGTCACCAAGGACGGCGTGAGTGTTGGTGGCACATCCATCATGGGTCTGATGATGCTGGCGGCAAGTCCCGGCTGTTGTATCACCGTCACCGCCTCGGGTCCTGAGGCCGAAGCCGCGCTTGATGCGCTGGATGGGCTGATTGCCAATCGCTTCGGCGAAGAAAACTGACGCGCGCAGCTGCGTCGTGACGCCTCGGTCGTGCAGTCGACTGCAATCACATAAAGACTTCTTTATATCTTGTTGCCCTTTCCCATACAGACTGCTAAGGCCTTGTCGAATGGGTGATTGATGACATCTTTTGGTGCTGAACAGTCAAACCGCACCGCAGTTGGAGAACCAGATGAGCACAGGTGAAGATTTTGTAGTCGCCGACATAAACCTTGCCGATTTCGGTCGAACGGAGATTGAGATCGCCGAAACCGAAATGCCGGGACTGATGGCGTGCCGTGACGAATACCGGCAGAGACAGCCGCTCAAGGGCGCCCGTATTTCAGGCTCGTTGCACATGACCATTCAAACGGCGGTTCTGATCGAGACCCTGAACATTCTGGGCGCCGATGTCCGCTGGGCATCGTGCAATATCTTCTCCACCCAGGACCATGCCGCTGCTGCGATAGCAAAAACCGGGACGGCGGTGTTTGCGGTCAAGGGAGAGACGCTCGAAGAGTACTGGTCCTATACCGACCGTATTTTTCAATGGCCTGACGGCGAGCCGAGCAACATGATCCTCGACGACGGCGGCGACGCAACAATGTACATCTTGCTTGGAGCTCGCGCTGAAGCAGGCGAGGATGTCCTTTCAAATCCGGGTTCCGAGGAAGAGGAGGTTCTGTTTGCGCAGATCCGCAAGAGGCTGGAGCAGTCGCCCGGCTTCTTCACCAGGCAGCGTGACGCCGTTCAGGGCGTCACCGAGGAGACCACCACTGGTGTAAACCGGCTTTATCAGCTCCAGCAAAAGGGCTTGCTGCCGTTCCCGGCGATCAACGTGAACGATTCGGTCACCAAATCCAAATTTGACAACAAATACGGCTGTCGTGAATCGCTCGTTGATGGGATCCGCCGTGCCACGGACGTGATGATGGCCGGAAAGGTGGCTACCGTTTGCGGCTACGGCGATGTCGGCAAGGGCTCGGCAGCATCGCTGCGCGGAGCCGGTGCGCGGGTCCAGATCACCGAAATCGATCCGATATGTGCGCTGCAGGCCGCGATGGATGGTTATGAAGTCGTCAGGCTCGAGGATGTAGTGGAAACCAGCGATATCTTTATTACCACGACCGGCAACAAGGACGTCATCCGGCTCGACCATATGCGGCAGATGAAAGATATGGCCATCGTTGGCAATATTGGCCACTTCGACAACGAGATCCAGGTTCAGTCGCTACGCAACTACAAATGGCGCAATGTCAAGCCGCAGGTCGATATGATCGAGTTTCCCGACGGCAAAAGGATGATCCTGCTATCTGAAGGGCGGCTGCTCAATCTCGGCAATGCCACTGGCCATCCGTCTTTCGTCATGTCGGCATCCTTCACCAACCAGGTGTTGGCCCAGATCGAGCTTTACCGCAATCCGGAGAAATACAACAACGAGGTCTACGTCTTGCCCAAACAGCTGGACGAGAAGGTCGCGCTGCTGCATCTCGATAAGCTTGGTGCAAAGCTGAGTGAACTGTCGGATGAACAGGCGGATTACATTGGCGTAGAGTCAGCGGGCCCCTTCAAGCCTGAACACTACAGATACTGATCTGCAAACGCATACCCACAAGATATGGTATCTGCGCCCTTGACTTTGGGCGCGGTTTCTTTTTTGCGTCCACATCTTCACCACGATTCGGTAACAAGTTATTATAAAGACACAATGATTCGCGCGCTTTTCGGCAATCGGGGGATGCTGAAACGGGGCAGTTTCGGCGAGGATGCGGCAAAGAGGAACAAATCATGCCGGAGACTGAATTGTCTCTTTCGGCTAGCGCCGGCACATCGGCGTACGGGGAACATGGCAAAATCTGGAAGCGCCGCATCTGCAACAGCTTGCCGGCTGTGTCTTTTGCGGCCTATCTGTACCTGACCGAGCTTGCCCGCGCTCAATTGGGCGGCGGCGAGGTGCAATCCTTGCCGGGTCCGGCCAGCGGTCCGTTTGCGAACTCGTTCGAGGTGATGAATTTTGCGCTGGTCATCGGCGCTGTCTCGGCTGCGATGATCTCGGCGATCTGGCTCATCCGCGAACGTGGCCGGATATCGCTTGACAACACCCGCCTGCGCACCGCCCTGTCCGACGCCAATACCGCCATTGCCCGCTACCAGTCCTTGATCATCGAAAAGGACCGAAGCTATGTCATTTGGGACGGTCAGTCTGCCGCCCAGTTTCTTGGCAGCCTGCCGTCCCATATTGGCGCACCTCGGGCAAATCGCGACCTTCTTGCGTTCGGTCTTTGGTTGGAACCCGCCAGCGCATCGCGCATCGAACATGCGATCGACTCGCTGCGCGCCCATGCAAACAGCTTCGACATGGAAATCGAGACACAGCGCGGTCAACTGCTGGAGGCACAGGGCCGCATATCCGGTGGCCGGGCCTTCATCCGCTTTACCGCGCTTGCGAATATGCGTGCCGAACTCGCCGCCCTCAAGGCGGAACGTGATCGTCTCGCAGGTACCCTCGATTCGTTGCGCGCATTGCTTGACTCGGTGGATATGCCGGTATGGTTGCGCAACGCGGACGGAAAGCTGAAGTGGGTCAATCAGGCCTACGCCCATGCTGTTGAGGCGAAAGACGGCACAGATGCTGTCAATCGTGCCATTGAAGTTCTTGGAACCCAGGTGCGCGCCCGTATCGGGTCGGAGCGCTTGCCCGAGCGGCCTTTTGTAGAACGGGTCTCTGCAGTGGTGCGCGGAAACAGGACATTTTTTGAGGTAACCGACACCGCCAGCGCAAACGGGTCGGCCGGATTGGCGCAAGACGTGACCGAAGCAGAGGCCGTGCGGGAGGAACTGAAGCGCACCATTGCCAGCCACTCTGAAACGCTCGATCATCTGGCGACCCCCGTTGCCATATTCGATTCCGGTCAGCGCCTGCAGTTCTACAATCAGGCATTTCAGAGATTGTGGGAACTTGACACGCCGTTCCTGGAATCGAAGCCAGGCAACGCAGAACTGCTGGAGCGTCTGCGTGCCGAGGGCCGCTTGCCGGAACCCGGTTCCTGGCGCGACTGGAAGGACGAGATTCTCTCCGTCTATCAGTCCGTCGACCCGCAACCCGATCTTTGGCATCTGCCGGATGGCCAGACCCTGAACGTCTTTGCCAACGTGCATCCGCGCGGCGGCGTGACATGGGTATTTGAAAACCTGACGGAGAAATACGACCTCGAAACGCGCTACAATACGCTGGTCAAGGTGCAGGGCGAAACGATCGACTATCTGGCCGAAGGCGTCTGCGTCTTTGGTGCCGACGGCAAGTTGCGCCTTTCCAATCCGGCGTTTCGTGCCTTGTGGGCCATTCCGCAAAAGGCGGCCGAACCGGGCGTTCATATCAACGAGATCGCCGAAATATGCCTGCCATCCTATGATCAACCGGACGGCTGGACGCATTTTTCCTCCATCATCACCGGCTATGACGAAGAAAGGCGAACCCATGAGGGCCGCCTCGAACTCAACAGCGGAATCGTTCTCGATTTCGCCATCGTGCCGTTGCCCGATGCACAAATGATGCTGACCTTCGTCAATGTGACCGACAGTGCCAAGGTGGAGAAGGCGCTGACCGAAAAGAACGAAGCCCTTCGCAAGGCAGACGCGCTTAAGAACGAATTCGTTCAGCACGTCTCGTACGAATTGAGGTCGCCACTGACCAATATCATCGGCTTTACCGATCTCCTGAAAACCCCTCAAATCGGCGATCTGAACGAACAACAGGCTGAATATGTCGACCATATTTCCACCTCATCTGCCCTGTTGCTCACGATCGTGAACGACATTCTGGATCTTGCCACCGTTGATGCGGGCATCATGGAACTGGACATGAGCCGGATCGACCTGCACGAGCTGATCGACGAGGTGGCCGGTCTTATTGAGGCGCGATTGCGCGAAAACAACATCAGCCTCGAAATCGAAATCGGCAAGGACATCGAGATGATTACGGCTGATGCGCAGCGTTTGAAACAGATACTGTTCAAGCTGCTGAGCAATGCCGCAAACTACGCGCCCGAAGACAGCGCTGTCCGTCTGATATGCCGCCGGGAGGGTGCCGAGGTTGTCTTCAGCGTAAGCGACGACGGCCCCGGAATTCCGGGCGACATCCTCAAGACCGTTTTCAACCGGTTCGAAGCCCACAACGGTACCGGCCGGCGCAGCGGCGCCGGGCTGGGCCTGTCCATTGTTGACAGTTTTGTCAGTCTGCACAACGGTACCGTGAGTGTGAGGAGCGACGAAGGTCGCGGTACCGAGGTGGTTTGCCGGCTGCCCCATACGCAGCCGCTTGCCTCGCAGGCGGCCGTATAATCGAGCAGGAACTTGGCCCCCAAGCCGATCGAAATTGCGCTGAATGACGAAATGGCGACGAAGCGCTTCGGCCAGGACCTGGCACTGGCGCTTCAGCCCGGAGATTGCCTGGCGCTTTACGGCGAACTCGGCGCGGGCAAATCGACACTCGCCCGCGCGATAATCCGCTGCGTGGCCGGGGATCCCAGTCTCGACGTTCCAAGCCCGACATTCACGCTAGTGCAGAGTTACGATCTGCGCATCCCCCATTTCCCATTTTGACCTTTACCGGATCACAGACCCGGATGAACTGGACGAACTCGGCCTGTCAGATGCGCTTGAAGAGGGTGCGGCACTTGTCGAATGGCCTGAGAGGGCGCGAGGCGAACTGTCCGGGAACGCTGTCTTCGTTCGCCTTGAAGAGCAGGGCGACGGCCGGCGCGCTACGGTCTCCGGCTTGCAGGAGACGATGGAACGGTTCCGTCGATCGGTGTCGATTCGCAGCTTTCTCGACCAGTCGGGTTTTGCCGGCGCAGACCGCCATTACCTCACCGGCGATGCGTCAAGCCGCGCCTACGAAGCCATCGAGACTGAAAAGAAAGGTCGCCATGTCCTGATGAACGCACCCGAAAGGCTGATTGGTCCGGTACTGAAGGACGGAAAGCGATATGCCGAGATTGCGCATGTAGCGGAAAACGTCCGCCCTTTCGTCGCCATTGGCGGCCTCCTTGACCGTTTGGGTTTCAGTACGCCGGAGATACGCGCGCAGGATCTTGAGGCCGGGCTCCTGCTGCTGGAGGATTTCGGCAACGAGGGCATGCTGGACGGCGAAGCTAAACCGGTCGTGCAGCGATGGGAAACGGCAATCGACTGCCTGGCTGCCCTGCACCGGGGAAGAATCCCTGCGGCCCTGCCCTTGCCGGGCGGCGCGCACCACATCATTCCACCCTTCGACCGCGATGCCATGATGATCGAGGTTGAATTGTTGCCGGAATGGTATTTGCCCTACCTGCAGGGTAGTTCACCAACGGATGCGTTCCGGCAGCGCTTCAGCGCGTGCTGGAATGCCCTTATTGACCGTCTTAAAAACGCCGAACAAAGTCTCGTATTGCGTGATTTTCATTCGCCGAACCTTCTGTGGCAGGCCGATCGGCAGGGGATAAGGCAGGTCGGGCTTATCGATTTTCAGGACGCCATGATCGGACCTGCTGCCTACGACGTGGCATCGCTGGTCCAGGACGCCCGTGTCACTGTTCCACCCGCCCTTTGCGAACACCTTGTTGCGCGCTACCGCGCGGCGCGCAACGGCGATGCCGATTTTGATGCCTTGGCGTTCGACGAGGCGCTTGCCATCATGCAGGCGCAGCGGGCGACCAAGCTTCTCGGCCTTTTCGTTCGCCTGAAAAACCGCGACGGCAAGCCGGGTTATGTGTCCCATTTACCCCGTATCGAGACCTATTTGCGAACCAGCCTTCGCCATCCGGTTCTTCACCCCTTGCATGACTGTTACAAAGACGTTGGAATTGCGCTGGACGAATCATAGCCCGGATATACTCTCGACAGGCAGGCGCCATGCCCGATAAAGCAATGATACTTGCAGCCGGTCTCGGCATGCGCATGCGCCCGATCACCGAAATCACACCCAAGCCGCTCATTCCCGTCGGCGGCAAGCCCATGATCGACTATGCCCTCGACAGCCTTGCCCGCGAAAATGTGGGAAAGGTTGTTGTCAACGTTCATCATCTGGCCGATCAACTGATCGATCATCTCGCCGCCCGTAAAGGCGGCGAAGTGGCAATCTCCGACGAGCGGGAAGAACTGCTCGATTCCGGCGGCGCTATCGTCAAGGCCTTGCCCCTGCTAGGCGGTGGTGACTTTTATGTCCTCAACGCCGATACCTTCTGGTTGGAGCAAGCCGGTGCGGCGGTCAGCAACCTGGCACGCCTGGCGGCCGCCTGGAACCCGTCCGAGATGGATATGTTGCTGTTGACGACAACCCCGGATCGGGCCGTGGGTTACGATGCTGCGGGCGACTTTCTTTACCGCACGGACGGCCGGCTAACCCGCTATGACGGAATTTCGGACCGACCGGTCATCTATGCCGGAGCAGCCCTCATGAGCGCCCGGATCTTCGACCGGGCACCGAAAGGCCCATTCTCGCTCAATCTTTGCTTTGACGAGGCCATTGCCTCCGAACGGCTGTTCGGCGTCGGGATGGATGGTCTCTGGTTGACAGTTGGAACACCGGAAGCGATCGCTCTGGCCGAAGCGGCAATGCGTGCATTTGAGGACAGCAAGCAGCCGGATTTCTTATCGTGACCGATTGCCGCATTTTCTCCATTGATGCGGGCGTGCCGTTTCTCAACCAACTCGCCAGGGCGCTTTGTTCAGGCGATCTTGTTGAGGGCTTTACCTACCGGCCCGACGATCCGCTTTGCCTGTCTCAGGCAACCATCTATGTGCCGACGCGTCGCGCCGCCCGTGCTTTGCGCTCCGAGTTCGTCGATATGCTGGAGCGAAAATCTGCCATCCTGCCGACCATAAGGACACTTGGAGAAAGCGAAGACGACACCGGCTTTCTGGAACAGGACCAGCCATTGCTGCTCGAACTGGCGCCGCCGGTCGCCAGCGTCGAGAGACTGCTTGAATTGGCGCAGCTCATCATGCTGTGGAAGCGTAATCTGCCCAAAAGCGTTTCCGCATTTCATGGCGATGGCCGATTGATTGCACCGGCCAACCCGGCCGATGCCGTTTGGCTTGCGCGCGGTCTTGCCGAAATCATGGACGCGATGGAAACCGAGGAAAGGCCCTGGGCCGCTCTCGATAGGCTGGTCGGCGACGATTATGCTGTCTGGTGGCAACTGACACTGGAATTCCTCAAGATCGCGGTCACCTTCTGGCCGCAACGACTGGAGGAACTCAAACGCAGCGATCCCGCCGCGCACCGCAACGCCATACTCCTGTCGGAAGCCGCCCGGCTGGCTGGCAGCCCGCCCGACAGTCCGGTGATCGTTGCGGGCTCGACCGGTTCAATTCCTGCAACGGCGATGATGATGAAGGCCGTGGCGTCGCTGCCGATGGGTGCGGTGGTTCTTCCCGGCCTCGACACTGCGCTGGAGAAACGCATCTGGGACTTGATGGGCGGATCGGAGACGGCAAGCGAGGATCCGGCGGTCTGTGGCCATCCTCAATATGGTCTTCACAGGCTTTTGCAGATCCTTGGCGCGGATCGGCGTGACTTCAGGAAACTAGGTCGGCCGTCAAGCCAGATCGATGGACGCAATGGAATTGTGGCGGCAGCACTCCTCCCTGCCGAGGCAACGGCGGACTGGGCGTCGCAGAAAAATGACGGCGATGATGTGTCGAAGGCGTTCGAGAATGTGGAACTGATCGAAGCCGCCAATGAACGCGAAGAGGCGGTTGCCATCGCCACTGCTCTGCGGCTGGCCGCTGGCGAAGGGTCACCGGGCGGCACCGCGCCGCGGCAGGTCGCCTTGGTTACGCCGGACAGGAACCTTGCCCGCAGGGTCGTCGTCGAATTGAGGCGCTTCGGAATTGCGGCAGACGATTCCGGCGGGACACCGCTTGCCTTGAGCGCTCAGGGATCGATGCTGCAACTCCTTCTTCATGCTGTTTATGGTGCCGAAAACACAGCGGCGCTTGTCGGATTGATCAAACACCCGCTCATGCGCCTCGGACAATCGGTTCAGGCCGCGCGCAAAGCCGCAGGTATTCTTGAGAGAGTTGCACTGCGCGGCGGTACCGGCGACGCATCGGTTGCAGGACTGGCGGAAGCGTTTGACCAATCGCTTAAGAGACGTACCGAAGATCAAAGGCATGCGCCGCATTGGCAGAAGCGGCTGAATGATCAGGACATCGTCGCTGCGCGTCGTTTCGCGCGGCACCTTCAGGCCGCTTTGACGCCGCTTGCCGGCCACAGACACGCTGCCATTTCGGACTGGGCGCGCCAAACGGCTCAGGTGCTCGAAACTGTTGCTTGCGACGAGGATGGCGGTCTTGAACCTCTTTGGGGCGACGAGGCCGGCGAAAAACTTGCGGAACTGTTTGCCTCCATGATGGAAAACCGTTCCGGTTTTTCCTGTACAGCGTCCGAGTGGCTGGCGATGATACCCGCGCTGATTGCCGGGGAATTGGTCAAGCCGCGCACCGGCGGCCACCCGCATATATTTGTCTGGGGAGCGCTTGAGGCGCGCCTTCAACAGGTCGACACCCTTGTTCTGGCAGGTCTGAATGAAGGAACCTGGCCCGGCAGCCCAGCCGGCAATCCGTTTTTGTCGGGTTCGATGAAGACGCAGATCGGCCTTGACCCGCCAGAAAGAAGAATCGGTCTCGCCGCGCATGATTTTCAAATGGGCATGGGTGCCGATCATGTCATCCTGAGCCGGTCGGCCCGATCCGCAAATGCGCCGACAGTGGCTTCGCGCTGGTTGCAGCGAATAGCTGCCGTCATCGGCAAGGATCAGACCGAGCGGTTGCGCGCGCGGGGCGACCGTTACATTCGCTGGGCCGCAACGCTGGATCAACACGCCGAGATGCCGCTTGCATCAAGGCCGGAGCCCAAACCGCCGGCGGATATGCAGCCCAAGCGCTATTCCTTCAGCGAAGTCCGCACTCTGAGGCGCGACCCGTACGCCGTCTACGCCAGGCGCATCCTCCGGCTTGACCCGCCCGAAATGCTTGTTGGCGAACCAGGTGCGGCGGAAAGAGGAACGCTCTATCACCGCATTTTGGAGCGTTACATCAGATCCGGCCCCGATCTTTGCGCACCCGATGCGGCTGACCGCCTGCGTACGCTGGCAGACATTGAGTTTCGGCGCGAAACCCTTCCCGCGCATGTCAAACTCATCTGGCGCATGCATTTCGAAGAGATCGTCGATGCCTATGTACAATGGGAGCGCGATCGGGACGCCGCGATTTCACGGCGCATCCCGGAATGCCGCGCCCGGATGGAAGTGCCGGGCTGCGGCATCACCTTGTCCGGTATTGCCGACCGGATCGATATCGGTGTTGACGGAAAGGCCGAGATATTTGACTACAAGACGGGCAATTCGCCCAGCCGCCGCCAAGCCTGGACATTGCTCGATCCGCAATTGTCGCTTGAAGGCGCGGCATTGCGCGCCGGCGCATTCGAAAATCTCGGGGCTTTCGAGCCTTCGAGCCTTGCCTATGTGCGGCTGCGGCCGGGCGACAGGTTGAAGGTCGATCGGATCGAAGGGGCTGGCAAGGCAGGTGATGACAGCAAGACTGCAAACGATCTCGCCGAGCAATCAATAAGTCGGCTTATTGATTTGGTTGATGCCTTTGCGGCGGGCAGAATCGGGTTCGCGTCTCAGCTCATTCCCGAAAGCGCAACGCATTACGGCCATGATTACGATCATCTCGCCCGGGTGCGGGAATGGTCGACAACCGGAGCCGGCGAGGATGACGGAGGCGATATGTGATGTCGAATCTGCCTCCGTCCGCTCCGGGGCAATCGAGCCAAGTTGACGTTGACTGGACGAGCCGCCAACAGGCGCTTGCGGCCGACCCCCGCCGTTCGGCCTGGGTGTCCGCCAATGCCGGCTCGGGCAAGACCCACGTTCTTTCCCAGCGTGTAATCCGTCTATTATTAGCCGGCGTCAGACCTTCTTCAATCCTTTGTCTGACCTATACCAAAGCGGCGGCAGCGGAAATGGCCAACCGGGTGTTCGAACGGCTTGCACAATGGACGGCTCTGGATGACACGAAGCTGGCAGACCAGATTGCTGACCTGGAAGGCGTGCGCCCTGAGCACAAGCACCTTGCTTTTGCTCGTCAGCTTTTCGCCCGCGCGTTGGAAACGCCGGGCGGCCTGAAGATCCAGACGATCCATGCCTTCTGTGAGGCGGTTCTGCACCAGTTTCCGCTCGAATCCAATGTCGCCGGGCACTTCGAGGTTATGGACGAGGCGGCTTCCGATCAACTGCTTTTTGAAGCGCGCAGGGTTCTTCTTTCCGGTGTTGCGGATGGTTCGGACAGGCCGCTTGCGGAAGCATTTGCGGTTGTGCTGAAGGCAGCGGGCGAATGGGGTCTTGATGCGTTGCTTTCAGACTTGATCCGCAAACGACAGCCAATTCGGGATTTTGTTGCTGCCTCCAAGCGCTATGGCGGCGTGCAAACCGTTTTACGGAAGGCACTGGCTTTGGAACCGGGGGAGGTTGAAAGCGATTGTTATAAGCAAGCATGGCCCCTCCCCTCTCTGTCGGAAGCCTATCTTGCGGCCTATCGTGCAGCAGCGTTCGAGCAGTCTGCGGCGACGCCCAAGACAATGTCAGAAAGTATTATTGCGGCGGGTTCCGAACACGATCTGCAAGAGCGTTTCGCGAAGTTGGTCAGCATCTTTCTGAAGAAGGACGGAGAGCCGCGCAATTTCAGATATGCCGCTTCGGCAAAAGTCGCTGAGATCATGCCGGATATCGGCGATCGCCTCATTTCCGCCGCTGATTACATCAGGTCCGTTGCCGACCGCCTGCGCAGGTTGCGGATGCTCGAAGCGACTGATGCCGCTCTGCTTCTTGCGACGCATCTGGATCACGAATACGAAGCGCTCAAACGGCGCACGGGCCGGCTTGATTTCGAGGATCTCGTAACCCGGACGGCGCAGCTTCTGGAGCGCGATGGAGCCGGTTCCTGGGTTCACTATAAGCTCGACCAGGGCATCGATCATATTTTGGTAGACGAGGCGCAGGATACGAGCCCGGCGCAATGGGCAGTGATCACCAAGCTTGCCGAAGAGTTCTTTGCCGGCGAAACAGCAAGGGCGGATAGGCGGACCATCTTTGCGGTGGGCGACGAAAAGCAGTCCATATACTCCTTCCAAGGCGCCCGCCCCGAGCTCTTTATCCAGACAGGGCGGGAAACGCGCAAGTGGGCCCACGCCGCAGAACGTCATTTCGATCCGCTGAGCCTTTACCTTTCCTTCCGCTCGACACCGGATGTGGTTTCGGCGGTGGATACGGTGTTTGCTTCCGAAGAAAACCGCAAGGGTTTGACCTCGGATAATGCGGCCGTCACCCATGCGTCTCATCGCGCAAATGATCCGGGTTGCGTCGACGTCTGGGAGATGATTGCCAAACAGGCCGTTGATGACCATGAAGACTGGAAAGCGCCGTTTGATGCAACGCCTGAATCGGCACCGCCAGCCGTTCTTGCCCGCAGGGTCGCTGCATCGATCAGAAAATGGCTGGATGACGGTGAGAGCATTTGCGTTAAGAAAGAGCGAAGGCTTCTGACCGCCGGCGACGTTCTTGTCCTTGTCCGAAAACGCGATGGTTTCGTGGCTGCCCTGATGCGCGAACTCAAGCGCAACAGCATTCCCGTTGCCGGGGCAGACCGGCTGCGCCTCGTTGATCACATAGCGGTCGAGGATCTGATGGCGTTGGGCCGCGTAATGCTTCTGCCCGGCGACGACCTGTCGCTTTGCGCCGTCCTGAAAAGCCCTCTTTTCGGTTTTGAAGAAGACGACATCTTTCATCTCGCAGCCAGAAGAAAAGAGCGCGAAAGCGTTTTCGATCGTCTGGCTGAACTCGCCGGATCCGATGGCGGACGCTGGGCCGACGCGCACCACTACCTGACGGAGCTCATGGCGCGGGCCGGTCGCATGCCCGTCTTTGACTTTTACGGACACATTCTTGGAAGCGACGGCGGCCGGGCCCGGTTCATTGCGCGTCTGGGCAGCGAAGCAAGCGACATTCTCGACGAATTTCTTGGCTTTGCACTTGATCAGGAACTGGCTGCGCTGCCCGGGCTGCAGGCATTTCTGACAACGCTGGACACGAACTCGCCCGAGATCAAGCGGGAACTGGAACGTGGTGCTGGCGAGGTGCGGATCATGACGGTCCACGCGGCAAAGGGGCTTGAAGCGCCGGTGGTGTTCCTTGTGGATTCAGGTGGCAAGCCCGCGGAAACATCGCACTTGCCGCGGCTCTACGAATTGCCACTGGAACAAACCGTTGGACCACTACCGCCTGCCCTGTTGTGGGTACCCTCAAAATCCTACGCGAATGAGAAAAGCGAGGCGCTGAAGGCGAAGCACTTGGCTGCGGCGGAAGATGAATACCGGCGGCTTCTTTATGTTGGAATGACACGCGCCGCAGACCGGCTTGTCGTCTGCGGATATCATGGTTTGAGCGTGCCAGCGTATGCCCATTGGCATCGAATGATCTGCGAAACACTTGGAGAGCACGGCAATAGCATTGCGCGCGAATTTGAGGCGGCAGGCCAGACCTGGCAAGGTTTCCGCTTTTCCATATCCGGTTTGGCAGATCTTCAGCGCAAGCAGAACGGCGTAGAAGAACCGGAGAAAAATATATCGTTGCCGGACGCGCTGACGCAGCCGCTTTCTTCGCCGCCGCGCCTTCCGAGACCTTTGGCACCGTCCGCAGCGGGCACAGTCGTCGATGCCGATACGGCCGGGTCGCTTGCAGGCTCGCCGCTTTTCGGCTCAGCCGGCGAGGACGGCCGGCCGCTGGAGCGCGGCCGCATCGTGCACCGTCTTCTGCAACTCTTGCCTGCCGTTGATCCGCCGCAGCGTGAAGCAGCCGCACAGCGTTATCTTGAACGAACCATCGGCGAATGGCCTGATACAGAACGTCGGCAGATCATGACGGCTATTCTCGAAATCCTCTCCAACGATGCTTTTTCAGCCTGCTTTGCGACCGATAGCCGCGCTGAAGTCTCGATTATGGGCACATTGCAGATCGCCGGCACTGAAAGGGCGATTTCCGCACGCCTTGACCGTGTTGCTATGGAAAATGAGCGCGTTCTGATTGTCGATTACAAGACCAACCGGCCACCTGCCCTTTCAATAGAGGATACACCCATCAGCCACCGCATACAGATGGCGCTTTACCGGGCGCTACTGGCGCCGCTTTATCCCGACAGAAATGTCGATTCGGCATTACTCTACACGGAAGCCCCGGTGCTCATTTCGCTCCCTGGCGCGCTACTGGACGACGCGATGGATGTTCTGGAACAGAAAATGCGCCAGTAAGGCGACCGTGAAAACGCCATTGCGCAGTGTGACGACAAAGTGACATAACGGTTCTTGAAATCAGTGATCGCGTACCAGATATTAGCAACAACTAAAGTGTTAGCTTTGCCTGCAGTTTTAGCGCGGGCAAGCTTATAGCGAAGGAGCTCCAAACATGGCCACCGTTAAGGTTGACACAGCCAATTTTCAGTCCGAAGTCCTGGACGCCGCCGAACCGGTGGTGGTTGATTTCTGGGCTGAGTGGTGTGGCCCCTGTAAGATGATTGCGCCGAGCCTCGAGGAGATTTCCTCGGAGATGGCCGGCAAGGTCAAGGTTGCCAAGGTCAATATCGACGAAAACCCCGATATCGCGGCCCAGTATGGCGTACGCTCCATCCCGACCCTTGCGATGTTCAAGGGCGGTGAAGTGGCTGATATCAAGGTGGGTGCTTCGCCGAAATCGGCGCTGTCGACCTGGATCAGCAGCGCCGTCTGAGCAGGCGCAACCAACTCTTCAATTCCGGATAGAAGAACACCGCGACGTCGTGACGGCGCGGTGTTTTCTGTTAATCCGGCAGGGTTCCATTTTCCGCCAGCACATCACCGATAAGATAGAGCGAACCGCCGATCAGGATTCGCGGCGGAGCCTCCAGCCCGTCAAACTCCTGCCCCATGATGGAAAATGCCTGCCGGACGCTCGCGGCCGGTTGCGCCGATAGGCCCGCCACGGACGCATCTTCTGCCAGAACCACTGGATCAATGCCGGCGTCCGAGCCTTTGACAGGTACGGTATAAACATGCCGCGCCATTCCGGAAAAGGCCTCGAAATAGCCGACCGGATCCTTGGTGTTGATCATGCCGGTGATCAGGAAAAACGGGCGCGGGCGTTTTTCTTCCAGTTCTGCGATCATCTCGGCAATGGCATGGCCGGCAGCCGGATTGTGGCCGCCGTCGATCCAAATCTCTGCACCGCGCGGTGCCTGAGAAACGACCGCGCCTTCGGTCGCGCGCTGCATCCGGCCCGGCCATTGAGCATTTTGAAGGCCCTTTTCCATCGCCCGTTCGGAAATCTCGAACCCGGCCGCTTTCAGCGCTCTGATGGCGGCCGCGGCGTTTGCGATCTGGTGTCTGCCGGGCAGCTGCGGCAGCGGCAGATCGGAAAGACCGAATTCATCCTGATAGACGAAACGGCCATGTTCCTCATGTGCGTGGTAGTCCTGTCCGTAGACGCTGACCGGACAACCGAGTCGGTCCGCTGTTGACACGACCGTATCGCGCGCCGCGTCCTCCTGCTGAAAGCCGACCACAACCGGGGCGCCGCGCTTGATGATACCGGCCTTTTCCACGGCGATCAGCTCGACCCGATCGCCGAGATATGCCTGATGATCCAGCGAAATCGGCATGATCAGGCTCACAGCGGGCTTTGAAATGGCATTGGTTGCATCAAATCGGCCGCCAAGCCCGACCTCGACAATCGCCGCGTCCGCAGGATGTTCTGAAAACAGCAGGAACATGACGGCGGTGAGTATCTCGAACACCGTAATCGCGCGGCCATCATTGGCATCGGCAACGCGCCTTATGGCATCCGCAAATACGGCGTCTTCAACGAGGCGGCCGGCTTCGCCCTGCCTTCCGATGCGGTATCGTTCATGCCAGCGCACCAGATGTGGCGAGGTGTGCACATGTGTTGCCAGGCCCTCGGCTTCAAGAAGTGCCCTGCAAAAACTGCCTGCCGATCCTTTTCCGTTGGTACCGGCAATATGGATGATCGGCGGCAACCGTTCGTGCGGGTTGTCGAGCCGTTCAAGCAGCGCGTTGATGCGATCAAGCGAAAGGTCGAAGCCCTTCGGATGAAGACGCATCAAATGTTCAATTTCGTCAGCCGCGGTCGTTTGCTTCACGGTTTTCTGTTCCATCGGAGGCAACGGCCTCCTCTGTCTCTTGCGCCGCTTCAGGGGCGATATCCTGAGTTTCGGCTTCCGGCAATGCGCTCTCCGCGGTCTCCGCCGCACCGTTGAGCGCGTCTGCCGGTTCTTTCATCATGATCTTGAGCAGACGTGCGAGTGTTTCGGGCAGATCGTGGCGCTTGACCACCATGTCGATCATGCCGTGTTCCATCAAATACTCGGATGTCTGGAAACCTTCGGGCAGTTTTTCGTGTATGGTCTGTTCGATGACGCGTTTCCCGGCAAAACAGATCTCCGCGCCCGGTTCCGCAATGTGGATATCGCCCAGCATCGCGTAGGAAGCCGAAACGCCGCCCGTGGTCGGGTTGGTCATGACCACGATATAGGGAAGGCCCGCTTCCTTCAGCATTTCCACCGCCACCGTGGTCCGCGGCAACTGCATCAGCGACAGTATGCCCTCCTGCATGCGCGCACCGCCCGAGGCGGCAAACATCACCAGCGGACATTGGTTTTCAACGGCATACTCGAAGGCGCGAATAATCGCCTCACCCGCCGCCATACCAAGCGATCCACCGATAAAGTTGAATTCATGGGCGACGGCGACCAGTCGCAGGCCCTTCACCTCGCCGGCAGCCGCAATAATCGAATCTTCCAGTCCGGTTTTTGTCCGCACTTCGCGCAGACGATCCGAATATTTCTTCGAATCGCGGAATCTTAAGGGATCCTGCGCGGTTTTGGGCAGTTCCAGTTGCTCATAGCTTCCATCGTCAAAAAGATAGTCGAGCCGTTGCTTTGCGGGGATCTTCATATGATAACCGGAGGAAGGTATAACCCATTGGTTTTCCTCAAGATCCTTGTGGAAAACCATCTCCCCGGTTTCCGGGCATTTGATCCACAGATTTTCCGGGACGTCCCGGTGTCCGAGCATCGAGTTGATTTTCGGACGAACGTAGCTGGTAATCCAGTTCACCGCGCAACACTCCAGTTCAGAGCCAGTTTTCGCCCGCCACCAAAACGGCTCCCGTACAAGACCTGTAATGTGGGCATTTTACTCCGCCGCCGCAAGGCGGGAGGACCGAACGCCGGATGACAGGGACTGGACAAGGGCGTGAACCGCGGCCGTGGTGCTATCAGTGGCTGCGCCCTCTTCATTCAGTGATGCGGCAATCGCATTGACGATGGCAGTGCCGACGACGACGCCGTCGGCCGACGCGCCGATCGCCTTGGCGTGGGCCTCGGTCTTGACGCCGAAGCCGACGCAAACGGGAAGTTCGGTATGTTCCTTGATCCGCGCCACGGCCGCACCCACCTTGTCCGTATCCGGTAAAGCAGCCCCGGTAATCCCGGTCATCGATACATAATAGACAAAACCGGATGTGTTTCTCAGCACAGTGGGAAGCCGTTTGTCATCCGTGGTGGGTGTCGCCAACCGGATGAAACTTATACCCTTTTCAAGCGCAGGTATGCAAAGCTCCTCATCGGCTTCGGGCGGCAGGTCGACAATGATCAGGCCGTCAATGCCCGACGCTGCGGCGTCGTCAAGGAAGCGGTCGACACCATAAATGTAAATCGGGTTGTAATAGCCCATCAGGACGATCGGTGTGCGCTCGTTATCCTGGCGGAAATCAGCCGCCATCTGAAGTGTCTTCGCCAGTGTGTGACCGCCTTTCAGCGCCCTCAAACCCGCCGCCTGGATGGCAGGTCCGTCGGCCATGGGGTCGGAAAACGGCATGCCGAGCTCGATAATGTCCGCGCCGGCGTCGGGCAGCGCCTTCATAATGTCGAGCGATGCAGCATAATCAGGGTCGCCGCTCATGAAATAGGTGACAAGTGCCGGGTGGCCTTGCCTGCCGAGATTGTCGAAACATGCGTCCATGCGCGCTGTCATCGCTACAGCTCCACACCGAGATGTTTGGCAGCGGTAAACACATCCTTGTCGCCGCGGCCGCAGAGGTTCATGACGATGATCTTGTCACCGTCCATGCCGGGCGCCCGTTTCACCACTTCAGCAAGCGCGTGCGCTGGTTCAAGCGCCGGAATGATGCCCTCGACACGGGTCAGCAGCTGAAAGGCGTCCAGTGCTTCATGATCCATGATCGGAACATACTCCACCCGGTTGTTTTCCTTGAGCCACGAGTGTTCGGGTCCGATCCCGGGATAGTCGAGCCCGGCCGATATTGAGTGCCCCTCTTCGATCTGGCCGTCCCCGTCCTGCAGAAGGTAGGTACGGTTTCCATGCAGCACGCCCGGTTTGCCCGCGGTCAGCGAGGCACAGTGTTCATGTGTATCCAGTCCCTTTCCACCGGCTTCGACGCCGACGATTTTCACCGATTCGTCATCCAGAAAGGGATGGAACAGGCCGATGGCATTGGATCCTCCGCCGACCGCGGCGATTAGCATATCGGGCAGGCGCCCTTCGCGCTCCATCAACTGTTCCTTGGCTTCGCGGCCGATGACCGACTGAAACTCGCGCACCATCTCCGGATAGGGGTGCGGGCCTGCTGCGGTTCCGATCAGGTAATAGGTGCTTTCGACATTCGTAACCCAGTCGCGCAGCGCCTCGTTCATCGCATCCTTTAGCGTGCCGTTGCCGGACGTGACCGGGATGACCTCGGCGCCGAGCAGTTTCATCCGGAACACGTTCGGTGCCTGGCGCTCTATATCGGTTGCGCCCATATAGACGACGCATGGCAAGCCGAAACGCGCCGCCACCGTGGCAGCGGCCACGCCATGCTGACCGGCACCGGTTTCGGCAATGATTCTGGCCTTTTTCATGCGCTTTGCCAGCAGGATCTGACCGATGCAATTGTTGATCTTGTGCGAGCCCGTATGGTTCAACTCGTCGCGCTTGAAATAAATCTTCGCGCCACCTAGCTCTTCCGTCAGCCGCTCGGCGAAATAGAGCGGGCTCGGCCGTCCCGTATAGTGTGCGTTGAGGTCGGCAAGCTCGGCCCGATAGGCGGGATCGTTCTTGGCCTCATCCCAGTGCTGTTGCAAGTCGAGAATGAGCGGCATCAGCGTTTCGGCAACAAACCTGCCGCCGAATATGCCGAAACGGCCTTCTTCATCCGGACCGGAGCGAAATGAGTTGGGTCTGATTTGTTCGTTCAAGGGCTTGCTCCTCAGACGCGGGCGGACTCTTCGGCCAATCGCAGGGCATCAAAAAACTCTGTGATCAGCCGAACATCCTTGATCCCTGGGGCGCGTTCAACGCCCGACGACAGGTCAACCGCCTTGGCGTTCGTTTCGGCCAGTGCAGCACCGATATTCCGGGCATCAAGACCGCCGGACAACATATAGTCGGTATCGTCTTCAAGGCGAGACAATATCCTCCAGTCGAAGGCAATTCCATTACCGCCCGGACGATCCGATCCCGTTGGCGGCTTTGCTTCGAAAAGAAAGCGGTCGGCGATCGCACGATAGGGTTCGATTTTATCGAGATCGCCCTGCTCGCGTAGCGCAATGGCCTTGATGACGGGCATGCCATAGCGCCGTTTGACATTGGCAACCCGTTCCGGGGATTCAGAGCCGTGCAGTTGCAGCGTATCCGGACCGACATCAGCGACAATCGCATCCAGCGTTTCATCATCGGCATTGACCGTGACAGCTACGCGGTTGGCTCGGCCCTTTGCGTATGCTGCAAGCGCTGCGGCCGCAGCGTTGGACACGTTTCGGGGGCTTTTTTCGAAGAATATGAAACCGACATGCGACGCGCCGCCCGCAATGGCGGCGTCGATTGCTTCTTTGTCTTTCAGACCGCAGATCTTGACCGAGGTGCCCATGCGATGCTCGTTGCATGAATCGACTTTTGAGTCGAGCGTTTTGCGCCCGCACCGGCCGCGATCCTGTCCTCAGCCCGTAAAGTCGAAAGCGTGCAGGCTCGACCCGTTTCGCTTCAGCCATGTCTTTGCCCGATCGGTGTCGGGGCAAAGCGCCTTGCACAGCGCCCAGAAACGCGGACCGTGGTTCATCTCGGCCAGGTGGGCGACTTCGTGGGCGGCAAGATAATCCATGACGAATTCAGGAGCCATTGCGATACGCCAGGAAAACGAAAGCCGCCCCTTTGAGGTGCACGATCCCCAGCGGCTCTTGGTGTCCCGGACCTTGATGCCGGCCACCGGCTTGCCGATCTCCGCTGCATGGCGTGCCACGGCGGCTTCGAGTTCGCCGCGCGCCCGCTTTTTGAGGTATTCGGCAAGGCGTCGGCCAAGGTGCTCCGGAGCACCGCCGACCAAAATAACCGCTTCACCGTTCATGTGGGCGATTTCCGTGATATCGCGCGGCTTTCCCGTGCGTCGAATCCGGTGTGGTATGCCGGCTATGGGTATTTCTCCACCCTCGGCAAGGCCGCTGGGGGGCGGCAGCCGGCTGATCCTGTTTGCAAGCCAGCCCTCGTGACGCCGGAGGAAAAGATCGATTTCTTCCTGCGCTATTCCTTTTGGTACCGACATCCGCAGCGATCTCGCGCCGGGTTCAATGCGCAGCGTCAGGCGGGTAGCACGTGCGTTTTCATGGATTGCCAGGGGCATGCATCGTCCGGCGACGGCAATGTCGCGCGCCTGGATCGGACGGTCATTTCGTGCCTTGCGGCGGCGTTTCAGTCCCAACATGGTCTCTGTTTATGCGATTCTTCGGGCAACGCAAAAGGGCGCTCCCGCAGGAACGCCCTTTTTTGGCTGAGACTTGGAGGTAAATCAGTCGGGATCGATATCGACCGGCCGGTCTTTCTTCCGTTTGGCCATGAAACGATCGAATTCCTCCTGGTCCTTGGCCCGCCGCAGTTGACGCATATACTCGTCAAATTCTTCGCGAGCCTCGTCCAGCTTGCGTCGTTCTTCCGCCAGACGTTCCAGCTCTTTCTGGCGCCACTCGTCAAAAGCGACATTGCCAGTGTTGGCGTAGCCATTGCGGGAATATCCGTTGCGCCGTGAGCGCCTGCAACCGGTGAACATGTCGTCCGTCGCCTTGTTGATGTCGCGCTTGAAGCCATCGAGCCGGTCGCCCCAGATGATGTAAGCAAGCATCGCGAGGCCCAAAGGCCAGAACACGATAAAGCCAAGCACCATCAGCGCTATGGTCAAGGGGGTCCATGCGGGACGCAGCATTGCGGAATTGGTCATCGATAAGCCCTTTGTTAGACAGCAGCGTACAGTGCCGCTCGTGCATCTCGATGTGGGTGCAAAACCGCTCTGATTCAAGAAAATCTTGGAAAGAAAAAACGCAACCTATTGAAATAGATTGCGCATTTCTATTGATCTACGGCGGGTTCAAATATCAGGAAGCTTTGGCTTTTGCCAATTCGACGACCTCTGCGCTCTTCCGCCGTTTTATCCTGGTTCTTCCCTTGGCGCTATCGTGCGACCGGACAAAATCCATGATTCGCGGCGCAATTTCCGCCCGGAAGCGCGATCCGTTGAAGACACCGTAATGCCCAACCGCCGGCTGCATGTAGTGGTAGCGCATATGCTCCGGAATATTGGTACACAAGTCATGCGCGGCCTGTGTCTGACCGAGGCCCGATATGTCGTCATTCTCGCCTTCGACCGTCAACAGCGCCACATTGCGAATACAGGACGGGTCCACGCGCTGATCGCGGTGCATGAACTCGCCCTTCGGAAGCGAGTGCTTGATGAAGACGGTTTCCACTGTCTGCAGGTAAAACTCTTCCGTCAGATCCATGACGGCAAGGTACTCGTCATAGAACTCGCGATGTTTTTCAGCCGAGTCGCCGTCATTGGCGACCAGATGTCGGAAGAAGTCCTTCTGTGCGATCATATGCTTGTCCAGATTCATGGACATGAACCCGGACAATTGCAGGAAGCCTGGATAAACTTGCCGCATGAAGCCCGGCTGCGGCCAGGGCACCGACATGATGACGTTTTCCGCGAACCAATCGATCGGCTTTGTTTCGGCCAGCGCATTGACCGCCGTCGGGTTTTTCCGCGTATCGATCGGACCGCCCATCAAAGTCATGCTGCGCGGAACGCAGGGATCGCCGCGCTGCTCCATGAGAGAAATTGCGGCCAGCACCGGAACGGATGGCTGACAGACGGCCATGACATGGGTGTCTTCGCCGAGAAATTGAAGCATTTCAACGATATAGTCGATGAAGTCATCGAGATCGAAGCGTCCGTCGCTCAGCGGCACCATGCGGGCATCGACCCAATCCGTGATGTATATGTCGGCCTTGGGCAGCAGCGTCTCGACGGTTCCACGCAAAAGCGTCGCGTAATGCCCGGACATGGGCGCGACAATCAGCAGTTTGGGATCGCGCTTGTGGCCGGGCTGTACCGCGCGGTGAAAATGAATGAGATTGCAGAACGGCTTGTTCCAGACGATATCCTCATGAACCTTGACTTTCTTGAATCCGATAGTCGTCTGATCGAGGCCGAATTCCGGCTTGCTGTACCGCCTGGTCGTGCGCTCGAAGACCTCGAGCCCGGCTGCTAAAGTCCGCCCCGCCGGTGTCCGGGAGATTGGATTGAGCGGATTTGTATAGGCAAGCCGCATTGCATCCGCCGCGACCCGCCATGGCGACATGGCAGCGTGGCTGAGTTCATAAAGCTGATAGAACACCAATAGACCCCTCTGGCTTTGCTACGGTCCGGCCGATCTCCGCCGACATGGAACCGCATTCTTCCCCCCGCAAGCCAACGCCGAATCACGTTTTTGTGCAACGCAACCTGACGGGTGGGCACCGTAACAGGTTTCCGTTGCGATGCAACAGTTCGGGTTATTAATTACGTCATCAACAAATAAAACATTTAAATACAAGAAGTTAGATATCAAGATTCGCCACGTTGAGCGCGTTTTCCTGGATGAAACCGCGCCGCGGCTCAACCTCGTCACCCATAAGCCGGGCAAACAAACCGTCTGCGTCAGTGGCGTCGTTGATTTTGACCTGGAGAAGCGTTCGGGCGTTCGGATCGAGTGTCGTCTCCCACAGTTGATCGGCGTTCATTTCGCCCAACCCCTTGTATCGCTGCATCGTAAGCCCCTTGCGGCCTATCGCGAAAATCGCCTCAAGAAGCGCGCTCGGTCCGTAAATGGCGGCCGAGTCGTCCTTGCGGACCAGTTTTGCCGGACCGGAATAGACATCCTGAAGTCGTTGCGTCATCTGGTCAATCCGCCGAGCATCCGCTGAGCCGATAAGGCCGGCATCGATGATGTGCTCTTCCCTTACGCCGCGTACTGTACGCTCTAGAAACAGGCCGCCATCTTCACTGATGCGTCCGTTCCAGCCGCGCTCGGTCTCCTCGGACACCATGTCCAGACGCTGTGCCAGCTCTCCGGCCTTTTTCTGCGCCTCTTGCGGATCGTTCATCAGCTCGAGATTCAGCGCGCCGACAATAGCGGCCTGTTCGATGATCGTGCGGTCATAGCGCGAATGCAGGCCATCGATAAGCTTGCGCAGCCCCTGGGCATCGGCGATGACAGCACGCAGATCTTCTCCGGCGCGCACTTCGCCGCCAGCAAGCTCAAGCGCCGAATCTTCCAAGCCGACACCGGTCAGATACTCTTCGAATGCAAACTCGTTTTTCAGATATTGCGAAGATTTGCCGCGCGAAACCTTGTAGAGTGGCGGCTGGGCGATGTAGAGGTGTCCGCGCTCCACCAGTTCCGGCATCTGGCGGAAGAAAAATGTCAAAAGCAGCGTTCTGATATGGGCACCGTCGACATCGGCGTCGGTCATGATGATGATCTTGTGATAGCGCAGCTTGTCGAGATTGAACTCGTCTTTGCCGATACCTGTTCCAAGCGCCGTAATAAGCGTACCGATTTCCTGGCTGGACAACATCTTGTCGAAGCGTGCCCGCTCAACATTCAAGATCTTGCCGCGAAGCGGCAGAATCGCCTGGTTTTCACGCGAACGGCCCTGCTTTGCGGAACCGCCTGCCGAATCTCCCTCGACAAGGAACAGTTCCGATTTGGCGGGATCGCGTTCCGAACAATCGGCCAGTTTTCCCGGCAACGAGGCGATATCAAGCGCGCCCTTGCGGCGTGTCAACTCCCTCGCCTTGCGCGCCGCTTCGCGCGCAGCTGCCGCTTCAACCACCTTGCCCACAAGGATCTTGGCTTCTTGAGGGTGCTCTTCCAGCCACTGGTTGAGTGCGGTATTGACGAGGCTTTCGACTACGGGCCGCACTTCCGAGGAAACCAGTTTATCCTTGGTTTGGGATGAAAATTTCGGATCCGGCACCTTGACCGAAAGGACAGCGGTCAGCCCTTCGCGGCAGTCATCGCCGGTAAGCGAAACTTTTTCTTTTTTGGTCAGGCCCGATGCGTCCGCATAGGAGACGATCTGACGTGTCAGAGCGCCGCGAAAGCCTGCCATATGTGTACCGCCGTCACGTTGCGGGATATTATTGGTGAAACACAGCACGTTCTCGTGGTAGCTGTCGTTCCACCACATCGCCACTTCGACCGTAATGCCGTCCTTCTCGTTGGCGATTGCGATCGGCTCCTCGACGAGCGGCTTCTTGTTTCGGTCGAGATACTTTACGAACGCTTTGATGCCGCCGTCATAGACCATCTCCTGCCCGATCGGATCCGAGTGGCGGTGGTCTGTCAGTATGATACGCACCCCGGAATTCAAAAACGCAAGCTCGCGCAGCCGGTGTTCGAGCGTGGCAAAATCGAAATCCGTCATCGTGAACGTTTCGGGCGACGGCAGGAATGTCACCTCCGTCCCTGTCCCCGGCCCGGCATCGCCGGTTACCGCGAGCGGACCGTCGGCAACGCCGTTGGTAAAGCTCATTTCGTGAACCTTGCCGTCGCGGCGGATCTTCAGACTGAGCGATACAGACAGGGCGTTAACCACGGAAACACCGACGCCGTGCAAGCCGCCGGAGACCTTGTAGGAGTTCTGATCGAACTTGCCGCCCGCATGCAGCTGGGTCATGATGACTTCGGCTGCCGAAATTCCCTCTTCGGCATGCATATCGGTTGGAATGCCCCGTCCGTTGTCGGTTACGGTGCATGAACCGTCAGCGTTGAGCGTCACCGTGACATGACTTGCATGGCCCGCCAATGCCTCGTCGATGGCATTGTCCACCACTTCATAAACCATATGGTGCAGGCCGGATCCGTCATCGGTATCGCCGATATACATGCCGGGCCGTTTTCTGACGGCGTCCAGACCCTTGAGAACCTTGATGGAATCGGCGCCGTATTCGGAATTCTCCGAATTTTCGTTCTCGGCAAAGTCGCTCATATTGTGATGATCTTTCCTGGGTCGGTAGCCACTGTGTCGGATCGACACGAATCAAGCAGCATCAATCGCCTAAGTATAATGATTTTATGCGATAAATCCAAATGTGATGGGACTTTTTGCTGGAATTCGAAATGCGCGGCGCTTTGCCGATTTCCGCAACGCTCCATTCTATTCGGCCGCTCAGTTTCCTATATGGTTGTTCGATTGCGATGATACCATGGATAGCACTGTTCAACCTTTCGTACCGCCCGCGCCCGCGCCACGCAAAACGCCGCCCAGCGGGATTGAGGTGGTTCGAACGATTTACCGAAACCCGATCGAGCTATGGGGCAAGCCAGCCTATACGGAACCGTGGGTTTCGACGGTCTTTTTCAATGAAAGCACCCTGATTGCAAACGAACCGGGCCTGATCCGGCATATCCTTGTCGACAATGCCAGCAACTACAAAATGGCACGCGTGCGGCAATTGGTGCTTAGGCCGATGCTGCGCGATGGTCTTCTGACGGCGGAAGGCGCAGTCTGGAAGCGATCGCGCAAGGCGGTCGCGCCTGTTTTCACACCCCGTCATGCACGCGGCTTTGCCCATTTGATGAAGCAGCGAGCCGAGGAATTTACCGCTCGTTTCGAGGGCGATGGGAGCGAATACGATATCGCGCATGAAATGACGGAACTGACCTATCAGATCCTTGCGATTACCCTGTTTTCAGATCAGATTGCCACGCCCAAGGAAGATTTCGGCTACCGCGTCGAACGGCTGCTTGAAACGATGGGCAGGGTCGACCCGCTCGATCTCCTGAAGGCGCCGCTTTGGCTGCCGCGTCTGACCCGACTGCGCGGCCTTCGGGTTCTGAGATTTTTCCGACGCATCGTCGCAGATACCATGAAACAGCGGATGGAGCTTCTGGCGCGCGATCCGGACAATGTCCCGCAGGATTTCCTGACCCTCCTGCTCCAACAGCAAGACGAGGGCGGCCTTACGATCGAGGAGATAAACGACAATATCATCACTTTCATCGGCGCAGGACATGAAACAACGGCGCGCGCCCTCGGCTGGACCCTCTATTGCCTGGCGAATGCGCCGCAGGAACGGATCAAGGTCGAAGACGAGATTGATCATGTGGTCTCGAACGAGCCCGACCCGGTAAAATGGCTCGACCTGATGCCCCATACGCGTGCCGCCTTCGAGGAGGCAATGCGGCTTTACCCGCCGGCGCCGTCGATCAACCGTGAAGCGATCGCTGACGACCGTTTCAAAGGCGCACATATCAAGGCCGGAACAACCGTTCTTGTCATGCCGTGGGTTCTTCACCGCCATCGCAGGCTTTGGGAGCATCCGGATGCCTTTGTTCCCGCGCGCTTCCTGCCTGAAAATCGCAAGCGTATCGGCCGCTATCAGTATTTGCCGTTCGGCGCCGGTCCGCGCGTATGCATCGGTGCAACCTTCGCGCTCCAGGAAGCGGTGATTGCGCTTGGCGTTCTGATGAGCAGGTTCCGCTTCGATTGCACGGAAAACACCATGCCATGGCCGGTACAAAAGCTGACCGTACAGCCACAGAGTGGCCTTCCAATGTCGGTATCATCGCGCAACTGACATGGGATCATTCCAACCGGCCACCCCAAAGCAACCGGAGCAGCTTTCAGTTTGTCCGGAGGCTGGTCAACCTATTGAAAGAATGACTTATTTGACCGCAGCGGTATCAGAGGGACACCGGTCGACACCGTAGGCTGCATTACATCCGGCGACGCTGCTCGTCACCGCCTTTGGTGCGACGAAAAACGCTGCGGCAAGAATGACGGCACCGGCCACTATGAAGGAAGAAAATACAGCCCTGCCCATCTTCTGCTGTGCTGACATGATACTAAAAACCCCGTTTCATCCCCAAAACGCTCTGACTGGTGCAAATTGCCTGCCCACAGCAACCGGATCTCAATTGCAAGCCGAGATCGAAACTACCAGTCAAATCCTAACGCTTTACGATCATGTAATGGTAGTTTTCGGATCGTTCAATGGCCTGTCTTGAAAATGGGTAAATTTCGCTCAGAGCTCCGCTAGCCCGCGATACACCATGCCAGCGGCGAGCAGCGTCAGGATTGACTTGAGCACCAGGCGAAAGCTTTGCTCCGGGATGGCATAGAGCAGCCGCGATCCCGCGACCGTGCCTGCAAATCCGCTTGCAATCATGATCAGGACAAGCGGCAGCCAGGGCCAAAAGGCAAAGCCGACCAGGGCAAACCCGAGCACCTTGAATCCGTGCTGCGCCGTCATCAGTGCTGCGAGTGAGCCGACGACAATTCTGCGTTCTGAAAAACTGTTTGACAAAAGCGCTGCGTTCATAGGCCCGGTTGCCCCGAAAAACATCCCGATAAACGTCGTAAACAGGCCGATCAAGGCAAAACCTGCCGCTTGCAGCGCGGCCATTCGCTTCAACGGGATCCATGTTGAGGCAACGATAAAGACACCGAGACCGATGAGGATAAGATCGCTCTGCAGCCGCACCGCGATCGCAGCACCGATCGCAGCGCCGATGACGGCACCGCCTGAAAATGCGGCAATCCTTCTCCAGTCGACATGTTTTCTCAGGACGATTGCACGCCCGCCATTCGAGCCGAGTTGCACGGCGCCGTGAACCGGAATGAGAGCCGCCGCCGGAACGAGATAAGACATAAGCGCTATCATCGTTGCGCCGCCGCCGATGCCGAAAGACACGGTGATGAATGACGTGCCAAAACTGGCGGCCACGAGGATGAGTGTCTGAAGCGGCGTCAGCGCTGACGGGATCAGACTGCCAGCGAGGCTCTCCATATCAGACGCCGATATGCACAGGCAAATAGAGGTCGGATTGGGGCGAGCGGCGGGCCCTTTGGTACCCGTGTGTATTCATCACAGACCCTTTTTGGTTGCACTCGGTATTCAGCAATGGAATGCAACCAAAAATCAACAGCTGATTTACGCGATGGGATCCTTGGTGAATTGTCCGGCGGGCCTGAAGCGGACAAGATAGGATGGAAGGATCGTCTCAAGGCTCGTCGGATCGATGCCGATGCCTGGCAAGGTCCGTCCTTCCTGATCCGCTGCTGCCGAAACCACATTGTCGCCCGAGCGCAGAAGAACCACTTGATCCGTTGTCAGGACCGGATCGATGAATGGGATCAGCGGAAAAATCCTGCCCATGGTTTTTGCTGCCCACCACGGGATCGACACAAAGGCTCTTTTCCGGGCGATCGTTTCAAGTGTCAATTCGAGGCATTGCCGGAATGTGAGGATCTCCGGTCCGCCGAGTTCAAGCGTTCTGCCGCGTTCGATACTGCCTTCCACGCTTCGTACGACGGCTTCCGCAACATCGCCCACATAGACGGGTTGAAACTTTGTAATCCCGCCGCCGATCAGCGGCAAAAACGGTGAAAACCGGGCCATTTCGGCGAACTGGTTGAAAAAATCGTCTTCCGGGCCAAAGACGATTGATGGGCGGATAATTGTTGCTTCCGGGATCAGCTCCGACACGATTTCCTCAGCGCGCCCCTTGGTGCGCGCATAGTCCGACCGGCCGCCGCTATCGGCACCGATTGCCGACATTTGTGTCAACGTTATGCCATCGGCGCGACAGGCTTCGGCCACATGCTGCGCACCTTCAAGCTGAACTGCGTTGAAGGTGTTGCGGCCTTTCTGAAACAATATGCCGACAAGATTGACGACGTAGTCCGAACCTGCGACGGCATGATCGACAGAATTGCGCTCTCTCAGATTGGCCTGGACGGCAACAATCTGCCCGACATTGCCCATTGGCTGTAAAAAACCAGCCAGATCCGGCCGTCGCACGGCAACACGAATATTATAGCCCCGCTTGGCAAGTGCTCGCACGACATGGCGTCCGACAAAACCGGAACCGCCGAAAACCGTCACGAGTTCTGGTGTGTTGCTGCGTGTCATTCCTTTAGTGCTCGCTTTCATCTCCAAACCCGACAAATCGGCCGGATCTATGGAGAGTCAAGTGCGCGATGCCGGCTTTGGCAACTGGCGGCAAGTGTCTTATCGCCGCCTCGCGCGAATTCTCGGCCATGCCCAGTGGTTTAATTCCGCGGCTTCAGCCTTCATAGCCCTCCACAATGACCATGTTGGCGTCGGCACAGGTCTGGCGAATGGCTTTTGCGGCTTGATAGTCCTCGGAATTGTAGCAGGCTTTGGCTTCATCAAGCGATGCAAACTCGATGACGACATTGCGTTTCCTCACCTCGCCTTCCAGGGATTCATAGGTGCCGCCGCGGGCAAGAAAACGCGCGCCATGCCGCTCGAAGGCCGGCTTTGCGGTCGATACGTAATCCTTGTATCGCTCTGCATTATGCACCGTGACGCTGGCGATCCAGTAGGCTTTTGTCATGATTGTCTCCTCCCTCTTGGCTCATATCTCGCGCCGCTTCGGTTCATTCGCTTGTTCATGTCGTTTCCGCTGGGACCGCATCCATTTCATGCAAAATGGCCCGCGCCGCGGCGAGTGGATCCGGTGCCGCAATAATCGGTCGCGCAACAACCAGATGGCTTGCGCCGCCCTGTAAGGCGTCGGCCGGCGTCATGACCCGCTTCTGGTCGCCATGATCGGCACCAGCCGGTCGGATACCGGGCGTGACAACTGCCATATCCGGCCCAACGATATGCCGCACCTTTTCGGCTTCCGCCGCCGAGCAGACGATGCCGCCCATACCTGCCTCGGCCGCCTGCCTTGCCCGGGTTGCAACGAGCGTTTCCGGATCAGAAGAATAACCCGCTGCCTTAAGGTCGGCGGCGTCCATTGATGTCAGGACCGTGACGCCGAGCAGGCAAAGACCGGAGCCTTGCGCCGCCTCGACAGCGGCGTGCATGGCTTTCGGATAAGCATGAAGCGTGAGCATTGAAACGTCCATCTTGACAATGTTCTCGACGCCGCGCGCAACCGTATTGTCGATGTCCAGCAATTTCATATCGAGAAAAACGCGCTTGCCATCGGCGACCAGTTCGCGGGCGAATTCGAGACCTCCGGCGAAAGCAAGCTGATAACCGATCTTGTAAAATGAAACCGTTTCGCCAAGGGTTGAAACCAGTGTTGACGCCTGATCGAGCGACGGGACGTCCAGACCGACGATCAGCCTCGATTTTGCATCCTGCATGATGCGCAGCACTCCCGGGTTATTGCGGCGGTGACCCTCGGGAAGCGAAGGTTCCGGTATTGGACGGTGGCTATTCAACCGCGCTGTGATGGCGGCAATGTTCTATAAGCGATTTGCATGTCTGCTGCAAAATGGCGTCGGTGCGCTCATCAATGATGCGGTCATCATCGTCAAAGGCGGTTGAGGCACCGGCCACGGAACACTGCTCGGTGATAATCTGGCTGCCGACGTTCATCATCACCGAACGCAGGTGATAAAGGCCGCGAATGCCTCCAAGCCGACCGTTCGACGCAGCACCGAGCGCCACGTAACGGCCGCGCCAGGGCTTTAGCGGTGCTCCATTGTCTTCAGAAATAAGACTTACCCAATCCACCGCGTTTTTTAGCAGCGGCGGAAATGAGGAATTGTATTCCGGGCTGGCAATGAAGACGCCGTGGTGGTCTGCAATCATGCGCCCCAACTGCATGACACTTTCCGGAATGCCCCTTTCCGCTTTGAGGTCCTCGCTGACAAGAGGCATCGGATAGTCGATCAGTGAGATACGAGTGACATCGGCACCCAATTGAGCCAATGAAAGTTGCGCAGCATTGGCAAGTCTTGCATTCAGGGATCCTGTCCGTACCGATCCGGCAAATACAAGAATACGCGGCACCATATTAATCTCCTGGGGTCAGCGATGGACTGGCGGGTTTATTCGCTAAGGGTGTCGAAAAAATGCCGCATCTTGGAGAAGAACCCGGTCGATTCAGGATTATTCTCTTTCGATGAAAGCTGTTCGAATTCCTCCAGAAGCTCTCTTTGACGTCGGGTAAGGTTTTGCGGCGTTTCGATAGAGATCTGGATATACAGATCGCCCGTCTGCGATGAGCGCAGCACCGGCATGCCCTTCGATTTCAGTCTGAACTGCCGGCCAGCCTGCGTGCCTTCGGGCACTTTGACGCGGGTTTTTGCGCCATCGAGGGTCACCACGTCGAATGCCCCGCCGAGTGCGGCTGTCGTCATGGAGATCGGCACGGTGCAGTAGAGGTCGGCGCCATCCCGCTGAAAGAACTCGTGCGGCTTTACGGAAAGGAAAATGTAGAGGTCGCCGGAAGGGCCGCTGCGCAACCCGGCCTCGCCCTCGCCCGCCAGGCGTATGCGGGTTCCGTCTTCGATACCGGCGGGAATGTTGACAGACAGCGACCGTTCTTCGGTAACACGACCCTGGCCCGAGCATTTCGAACAGGGATCGCTGATAGTCTCGCCGCGTCCTTGGCATGTCGGGCACGTGCGTTCGACGGAAAAGAAGCCCTGGGAGGCGCGCACACGTCCCGATCCGTGACATGTGGCGCACGTTGTCGGCTTGCTGCCAGGCGCGGCACCGGAGCCTGCGCACATATCGCACTGTACCGACGTTGGCACGCGGATCTGGGCGGTTTTTCCTGCGAATGCTTCTTCGAGGGAGATTTCCATATTGTAGCGCAAGTCTGCGCCGCGCTCACGGTTGCTTGAACCGCGCCGCGCCCGACCGCCCATCATCTCGCCGAAAATATCTTCGAAAATATCGGAGAAAGCGCCCGCGCCGCCGCCGCCGAATCCGCCGCCGAAACCTCCGGTGCCGCCTTGCTCGAACGCGGCATGTCCAAATTGGTCATAGGCCGCGCGTTTTTGCGGGTCCTTCAGGGTCTCGTAGGCCTCGTTGATTTCCTTGAACTTGCGCTCCGCTTCGGCGTTGTCGGGGTTTTTGTCGGGATGGTACTTCATCGCCAGTTTGCGGAAAGCGCTCTTGAGTTCCCTTTCGCCAATGCCCTTGGACACGCCCAGTATGTCGTAGAAATCAGCCTTGGCCATTAAATCCGCTCGTTGTATCGGTCGTTTCGTATCGCAGTATCAAACGGCACGGGTTCAAATAACAAAAGGTTTTCCGGGATATTCGTAACGAATCCCCCGAAAAACCGGTTCGTGTGTGCAGCCTTCGCTTCAGCCGGGCGTGTTATTGCGCCGGGTTTCAGACTTAGGCTGATTTTTTCTCGTCGTCGTCTTTGATTTCTTCGAAATCGGCGTCGACGACATCTTCGCCGGCGGTCGCTTCGTCGGCAGCGGCGTCAGCGGCTGCATCCGCTTCCGCGGCATCGGCCTGCTGCGACTCATACATTGCCTGACCAAGTTTCATGGAAGCCTCGGCAAGTGTCTGAGTCTTCGCCTTGATGTCTTCAGCATCCGGCTCTTCGCCTTCCAGCGACACTTTCAGCGCATCGACTGCATCGGTGATGGCCTTGCGGTCATCATCGCCGATCTTGTCACCATAGTCTGCCAGCGATTTCTCCGTCGAATGGACAAGGCTTTCGGCCTGGTTCTTCGCTTCAACGGTGTCACGCCGTGCCTTGTCGGCTTCGGCATTGCTTTCCGCGTCCTTGATCATCTGATCGATGTCATCATCGGAAAGGCCACCGGAGGCCTGGATGCGGATCTGATGCTCCTTGCCGGTGCCTTTGTCCTTGGCTGACACGTTAACGATGCCGTTGGCGTCGATGTCGAATGTCACCTCAATTTGCGGTACGCCACGCGGCGCCGGCGGAATGCCGACAAGGTCGAACTGGCCGAGCATCTTGTTGTCGGCCGCCATTTCCCGTTCACCTTGCGCGACACGGATGGTAACCGCATTCTGGTTGTCTTCAGCCGTCGAGAAGGTTTGCGACTTCTTGGTTGGGATCGTGGTGTTGCGATCGATCAGGCGGGTGAAAACGCCACCGAGCGTTTCGATACCGAGCGACAAGGGAGTAACGTCCAGCAGCAGCACGTCCTTGACGTCGCCTTGCAGAACACCGGCCTGGATAGCTGCGCCCATGGCAACGACTTCGTCCGGGTTGACACCCTTGTGCGGCTCCTTACCGAAGAACTGCTTCACCACTTCCTGGACTTTCGGCATGCGGGTCATGCCGCCAACGAGAACTACTTCGTCGATTTCGCCGGGTTGGATGCCGGCATCCTTGATGGCCGCCTTGCACGGGTCGACGGTTCGCTGCACAAGGTCGTCGACAAGGCTTTCAAACTTGGCGCGCGAAAGCTTCATCGTCAGGTGCTTCGGCCCGCTCTGGTCGGCGGTGATGAAGGGCAGGTTGATCTCTGTCTGTGCGGAAGAGGAAAGCTCTATCTTTGCCTTCTCGGCAGCTTCCTTGAGCCGCTGCAGAGCAAGCTTGTCGCCCTTCAGGTCGATACCCTGATCCTTCTTGAATTCCTTGGCAAGATAATCGACCAGCCGCATGTCGAAATCTTCACCGCCGAGAAATGTGTCGCCATTGGTCGACTTCACCTCGAACACGCCGTCGCCGATCTCCAGCACCGAGATATCGAACGTCCCGCCGCCGAGGTCATAAACCGCGATCGTCCGGCCTTCCTTTTTCTCCAGCCCGTAGGCGAGAGCAGCTGCGGTGGGCTCGTTGATGATCCGCAGGACTTCGAGGCCGGCGATCTTGCCGGCGTCTTTGGTTGCCTGGCGCTGTGCATCGTTAAAGTAAGCTGGAACCGTGATCACTGCCTTGTCGACGCTTTCGCCAAGATAGGCCTCCGCGGTTTCCTTCATCTTCTGAAGGATCATGGCGGAAATCTGCGACGGCGAGTAGCTTGTGCCGCCGGCTTCGACCCAGGCATCTCCATTGTCTGCCTTGACGATCTTGTAGGGGACGAGCCCCTTGTCTTTTTCGACCATCTTGTCGTCGTAGCGTCGGCCGATCAGGCGCTTGACGGCGAACAGGGTGTTTTCGGGATTGGTTACGGCCTGGCGCTTGGCGGGCTGGCCGGTGAGGCGCTCTCCGTCGTCGCTGAATGCGACCATTGAAGGGGTGGTGCGGGCGCCCTCTGCATTTTCGATGACCTTTGCGTCGGATCCGTCCATGACAGCGACGCAGGAATTTGTTGTTCCCAGGTCAATACCAATTACTTTTGCCATTCTACATTCTCCTTAAAGCGAACTGTCCGGACCCGAAGCGGCGTTCCATATGACAGTCCCTGGCGGCATAATCCCCCGGCACCGGGGAGGTGCCGATATTGAAGCGTATATAAGAAAGCCGTTATGGGACTGCAAGGCAGCATTCGCGAACCACTATCGCTGATCGCCGGACGCCCGATAGCATTGACGGGTGTCGTCTGAAAAGCCCTGAATTGATGCGACTGCGCATTTTTGATCGGATCGCGGTGAAGAGATGTGCTTGAGGATGGAAAGAACGAGTTCGGCGTGCGGGCCGGTTTGGCCGCGATGCTCGGCTTGATGACCTATGACCGGCAGGAATGTGGCAAATTTTCCCTGGTGGAAAACGATTGACGTGCAGACCACCATCGGGTCGACCAGCGTAGGGTATAGACATAGGCTTTTCGAAGTAACCGGAAGGGCGCCGTGACCCCCCAGTCACGGACAACCCGATCGAAGCCGTCATCTGGCAAGCCGGCCGGTCTTTCGATCTATCGATGCTCAGAAGGATAGTCTGAGGCCAGTGCATTTACGCAGTAATCGCAAAGCCGCATTTGCGACCTTCACTCACTTATATACCGCAAAGACGATTTGGCCCCCGCCACGTCGAAGCGTCGTTCAACAAAACCCTGCCAGCCGCCAATTTGCAAGATGCAACCGGACGGTCCATGTCCAAAGGAAAGGAGCCTGTTGCATTTTGGCATCACTGCATGGGCAGTCCGCTGCATCCGCGCCTCATGAATGTGTGTCGCCGGCTATGGACCGGCGCTTTGCGCTGCGCAATCCGCAAGATAGAATACCGAAAGGTATCTAAATTTGAACGCGGATCCGACTCAATTCCCCATTATAATGTCGAGCAATGTCGTGGTGCCGGGATCGTTAATTTCACCGGGTGGGGATGGCCTGCCGGTCGAACCGGTTCGCCGGGCTGCCGCTTCATTGAGCGGCTCCAGCGGCGTCTGTCCCGTGGCCGTGATATCGCCTGCGGGCCGGCGCACTGGGATTTGGGACGGCCGCGCGACTGGTATGGCAATGCGGCTCGGATCGTCCGGCATTGTGTATTGACCCGGAAGATTGCCGCTGGATGAACCGCCCTGCGGGGCCTGCATGAAATCCTTGAAGGCTTTGGCCGGCATTGCTCCGCCGGTTACCTTGCGTGTCGGCGTTCCGTCGTCATTGCCGAACCATACGCCTGTTGCAAGCTCGGACGTGTATCCGATGAAAAGTGCGTCGCGAAACGCTTGGCTCGTCCCGGTCTTGCCGGCCACCTGGCGGTCTTGCAGCCGGGCGTTCCGGCCGGTCCCCTCGCTCACCGCCTTCACCAGCATGGTGTTCATCATGGCAATGATTTGCGGCCGCAGGACCCGCGGTGGATTGTCATAGGTGTTTTCGTACAGCACTTTTCCTTCAGTCGTCCGCACGCGCTTGATGACATGCGTGGTTGCCTTGTATCCGCCGTTCATGAAAGGCGCGTAGGCGGCGGTCAGCTCTGCCAGCGTCGTTTCCGACGTTCCCAACGCAATGGACGCATTTTCTGACAACTCGGATTCGATGCCGAGGCGCCGCGCCGTTTTGACGACATTGTCCGCGCCTGCTTCCATGACCAGCTGCGCGGCCACCGTATTGAGCGAATAGGCCAGCGCATCCGAAAGGGTGACCGGCCCGCGGTATTTCTCATCGTAGTTGGACGGCGTCCAATTGCCGATGCGAACCGGCGCGTCGTTGCGGACGGACTGGGGCGTTCGACCGAGTTCCAGCGCCGCTGCGTAAACAAATGGCTTGAATGCCGAACCCGGCTGTCGTTTGGCAGTGGTTGCCCGGTCAAACTGGCTGACGGAATAGTCATAACCGCCCACCAGCGCCCGGATTGCACCGGTTCCGTCAATCGAAACCAGCGCGCCCTGCGAAACATTGAACTTTCCGCCGTCGCGGTCGATCGCCTCGCGGATAGCGGCTTCAGCACGTTGCTGCATCTTCCGGTCGATGGTGGTATCGACGATCAAATCACGGTTGACTGGGCCGCCAATCAGCGCTTCGAGCCTGTCCATGACCAGATCCGCGGCATAGTTTTCCGCCCCGCTCCAGTAACTCTTGGCGCGGGTCGGGGCCTGCGTCATGGCAGTGGTGATTTCGCGTTCTGTCACATATCCCTCGTCGCGCATCGCCTGCAGGACCGTTTGTGCCCTGGCTTCTGCAGCGTCCGGATTGCGCGCCGGTGACAGCCGCGACGGCGCTTTCAGCAGGCCGGCCAGAAGCGCCGCCTGGGCCAGATTCACGTCGCGCGCGGTTTTCTTGAAGTAGCGCCTCGAGGCGGCTTCAACACCATAGGCACCCGATCCGAAGTAAACCCGGTTCAGGTACATTTCGAGGATCTGGTCCTTGGTGAATTTGTGTTCCAGCCAGAAGGCGAGCAGCACTTCCTGCACTTTGCGTTCGAGTGTGCGCTCCGGCGAAAGAAAGAGGTTCTTTGCGAGCTGTTGTGTCAGGGTCGATCCGCCCTGAACCATCCGCCGTGCCATGACATTGCTCACCATGGCGCGCGCCAGGCCGATAGGATCAACGCCGAAATGGTAATAGAAGCGGCGGTCTTCAATCGCCAGAACCGCCTGCGGAATATACGGCGACATCCGTGCAAGCGTGAGCGCTTCTCCGCCCGTCGCACCGCGATTGGCGAGCGTTGCGCCGTCCGTCGAGACAATCCTCACATTGGGCGGTCGGTCGGGAACCGACCAGGTCGTCGCGCTTGGCATCTTGGCGCCGTAAAATGCGACGACTCCGCCTATGCCGATCGCAAGCCAAAGTCCGAATACGCAAGACCAGTAAAAGGTGCGCCTCAGAAAACCATAAAAACCACGCCTTTTGGCGGGCGTTCGCCGGCGACGACGCCCATTGGCCCGTTTGCCTTTTGCCGAGCCCTTTCCACCTGCGACCCGGTCGCTTGGGCGCGCGCGCAGGTCGCCGGAACCTTTGCGCCGGCCTTTCATGGAGGGTTCGATACGACGTTGCGTTTTGCGTTTTGAAGCCATGCAGTCCAGCGCAAATGTGTTGAAGGCGCTTGGACTTTAAATGCGGCAATTTAAGGGGGCGTTAATTGTTTTCCCAACTCCGCCGTTTCTGAGCTTCGCCATTAAGCCTTCCCTTTCATCTCCCTGCTATCGTGCCCGGAGGAAAAAACGATGCGGAGACGGTTGAATGACCTACGCGGAACGGCGCACCGGCGCCGCCGTCGCCAGTCAGGGGCTGCGTGAATATGTCCATATCGAGACGGGCCGGGTCGACTGGGTCGACTACCTGAAGGGTTTCTGCATCCTTCTGGTCGTCATGCTGCATTCTGTGGAAGGCGTCGAGAAGGCCCTCGGACAAATTGGTTGGATGCACATTTTCGTCGAAGTCAGCCAACCGCTGCGGATGCCTGCATTCTTTCTCGCCGCGGGCCTTTTCTTCATGCGCAACGTCGATCGGCCATTGGACCGGTTCATTGACGGCAAGGTACTCCACTTTGCCTATTTCTACGTGCTCTGGCTGACCATCCAATTTGCCTTCAAGGCACCAGGTATGGCGTCCGAGGGCGGGCCAATGGCACCGCTGGAGAACTATTTGCTGGCATTTGTCCAGCCATTCGGCACCTTGTGGTTCATCTATATTCTGCCGGTGTTTTTTGCCGTGACCCGTCTGGTCCGGCGCATAGCGCCTGAAAAGATCCTCGCTGTGGCTATCGTGCTTCAGATCATGCCGATCCACACTGGCTCGATGATCATCGATCCTTTCGCATCCTATTTTGTCTGGTTTTTTGTCGGATACGCTTACTCGGATCAGATTTTCCGTCTTGCTGAAGCGGCCCGCAACCAACCGGTATTCTATTTCGCTGCAACCGTGATCATCCTTGCAGTCACCTGGTGGGCGGCAACATGGTCATTGCCGTGGACGACCGAGCTCCTCTGGCCAGTCACGGACACAACGCAAATTACCGTCTCCATGCTGCCGTTTGTCTCGCTCGCGCTGGGTGTTGCCGGCATTGTCGCGCTCGTGTCGACCAGCGTGCTCTTGGCAAATCTTAGGCTTGCCGAATTCATCCGCTGGTGCGGCGCCCATTCCATTATCATCTATCTGGCGTTTTTCCTGCCGATGGCATTCACCCGGGTCGCGTTGCTGCATCTGGGTATTATTACAGATGTGGGCACGATATCGCTTCTGGTCTGGATTGCTGCCATCGTCGGACCGGTGGTCCTGTTCTGGCTGGTGCAGAGGACCGGCTTTGGTGTATTTCTGTTCGAACGGCCCGGATGGGCACGCCTCGAACGGGTCCGGCAATAGGCAACCGGCAGCCTTGGCTGGGAAAACTGTTTTGATGGCGTGCCTCGTCGCCTGAGCAGCGCAGGAAAAACATCCGGGATCGACCGTGAGCGAACCATTGACGATGTATTCTTGGGCAGGCTGCGCAAGGTCCGGAAAGACAAGAATTTTGCCGGCTATTTGATCCATGCTCTAAAGATCTATAGCGCGTCCAGGATACGTGCCCAGGACCGGATTCCCTTGTGAAACGAACGGATATCGTATTTTTCGTTGGGCGAATGAATACGGTCGTCCGCATGGGCAAAGCCGATCAGCAAAGCGTCCATTCCCAATTCCTGGAAATCGCTGACGATTGGAATGGAACCGCCCATGCCGATGAGCGCGGGGGACTTGTTCCATTCCTCCTCCAAAGCCGCCGCCGCCGAGGCGAGCTCAGCCGATTCATAGGGAAGGTGGATGGCGCCGGACATTCCATGTCCTTCAAACGCGACGGAACAATCGTCGGGAATGCGTTGACGCACGAAGGACCGGAAGCTCTCCCGTATTGCCTTCGGGTCTTGGTCGCCGACGAGCCGGAACGAAACCTTGGCGCGTGCCTGCGCCGGAATGACGGTCTTGAAGCCTTCGCCCGTATAGCCGCCGGTGATGCCGTTGACCTCGGCGGTCGGCCTTGCCCAGCCTCGTTCGAGGATCGTCCGGTCCTTTTCGCCGGACGGTATCGAAAGGCCGACGGCTTCGAGAAAATCGATCGGGGGGCCCAATCTTTCCCACATCGCTTTGATCTGGTCCGGGGTTTCATGCACGCCGACATAGAAGTCCGGTATCGTTACCCGGCCGTTTTCGTCGTGTATTTCGGCCAGAATCCGGCTCAGAATGTGAATGGGATTGGCGGCGTTGCCGCCATAGAGGCCAGAATGCAGATCCCGATCAGCTGCTGAGACGACCACTTCCTCGGACACGATGCCGCGCAGGCTGACCGAAATGGACGGCGTGTCCATATCCCACATCCCGGTATCGCACACCATGACAAGATCGGACTTGAGTTCGTCTGCGTGGGCTTCGAGAAACGGCGGCAGCGACTTCGATCCCGATTCCTCTTCGCCTTCGAACAGAACCGTTACCTTGCAGGGCAGGTGGCCACGGGTTTCCTTGAACGCCCGGCAGGCCTCTACGAAAGTCAGCAACTGACCTTTGTCGTCGCTCGTGCCGCGCCCGGTAATGACACTCCGGCCCGGTGAAATCTCGCTGATTTCCGGTTCGAAAGGATCGCTCGTCCATAGATCAAGCGGGTCGGCCGGCTGTACGTCATAATGTCCGTAAAAGAGCACATGCCGGGCATTGTCGGGGCTGTCCTGATGGCCGACGACCATTGGATGGCCTTCCGTATCGCGCGCGCTCGCTGCGAAGCCGAGTGTTTTCAGCTCGTCGGTAAGCCACTCGGCCGCTTTCCGGCATTCGTTGGCATAGGCCGGATCGGTCGAGATTGACTTGATTTTCACAAGGTCGGACAACCGGTTGAGGCTGCTGTCGAGATTGTCGTCAATCCGCGAAAGCACCGCGGCGAGTTCGCCCATGGCCATACTCCTGTGTTCTGGCTATTCAACGGGACACTAATGCGAGATCCGAAAAGTGGGAACCGGTTTTCGGACAAATCGAGCATTGGTGTGATCGAGATCCGAAAAGTGGGAACCGGTTTTCGGACAAATCGAGCATTGGTGTGATCG
>JBCCOK010000035.1:0-59073 GCA_039025395.1 Pseudomonadota bacterium | reverse complement strand
GAGCTTAGCCGTTCAGAAAACGCAGGCCAACCGCAACGGGTCGCAGCCATGAACAGCGTTGCAGCCGAGCTTAGCCGTTCAGAAAACGCAGGCCAACCGCAACGTCAAATCGATTCCGTCCGGCGAATGGTCAAGCTTAGCCGTTCAGAAAACGCAGGCCAACCGCAACCTCCCCTTGTCTACAAACGAAAAATGAACAAGCTTAGCCGTTCAGAAAACGCAGGCCAACCGCAACCGACAAGTTCAGCGCTTTCGTCAAAGTCTTCAGCTTAGCCGTTCAGAAAACGCAGGCCAACCGCAACACATTGATATACGGAGCAGCACCAAGGTTCAGCTTAGCCGTTCAGAAAACGCAGGCCAACCGCAACGTTTCCAGCTCACGGGAAAAATGTTTGCGCAGCTTAGCCGTTCAGAAAACGCAGGCCAACCGCAACGTCGCTGCCTTCGGCCGGCCGCTATACGGAAGCTTAGCCGTTCAGAAAACGCAGGCCAACCGCATTCGTTGCGCCCGCCCGTTGCCCTTTGCCGATTTTCCGACTATCGATTGGAAACCAGCCACCATCGAGGGCCCATGCCCAGCGACCAGACATCGATCGCCGGCATATTCGCACTGCTTTTCATCCTCCTGATCTGGGGGCGCATCCGGTATGATCTGGTGGCGTTCGGGGCGCTGATCCTTGCCGCACTGATGGGCCTCGTCCCCCGGGATCAGGTCTTCTCGGGCTTCGGCCATTCGGCCGTCGCCATCATCGCGCTGGTGCTGATCGTCTCGCGCGGCCTCGTCGGCTCCGGCGTGATCGAAAAGCTCGCCGCGCGGCTTCTGGACGCCGAACGCCCGCTGCCCTTGCACATCGCCGTGATGGCCTTGGTTGGTGCCGGCATCTCTGCCGTCATCAACAATGTCGCTGCGCTGGCGCTGCTCATGCCGCTCGATCTCGAAACGGCCCGCAAGGCGAAACGGGCAGCAAGCAAAACGCTCATGCCGCTGTCCTTCGCCACCATTCTCGGCGGCATGATCACGCTGATCGGCACGCCGCCCAACATTGTCATCGCCGAATACCGCCAGAGTGCGCTCGGCGCCTCGTTTTCCATGTTCGATTTCGCGCCGGTGGGCCTTACCGTCGCCATTGCAGGTATTGCTTTCGTGGCGCTAATCGGCTGGCGCCTGCTGCCGGTGCGCGAGGGCGCCCTCGAGCAGGAAGCATCATTTGCCGAAGGCCGCTACATCGCCGAACTCCGGGTCGGCGACAAGGCCGCCGAAGACACCTTCACGGTCGGCGACCTCTACCCGGCAGCCGAAGAACAGGACATCAATATTCTCGGACTGGTGCGCAGCGGCAAGCGGCTTGCCGGTCACGGTGCCCGGCAGGAGATCCGGGCCAATGATTTCATCGTCGTCGAAGGCGAGCCCAAGGCCATCGAGGCTTTCATGGGAAAGGGGGCTCTCGAATTTGCAGGTTCCGAAAAGCACAAGGGTGGCGTCACCTCGGGCGGCCTGACCCTGACCGAGGCAATCGTGCCCGAAGGCGCCCGCATTTCTGGACGCACGGCGCGCAGCCTCAGATTGCTCTACCGCCATTCGGTGACATTGCTGGGCGTGTCGCGGAGCGGCCGCAGGTTCCGTGACCGCGTGCGCCTGCTGACGATCAGGCCGGGCGATGTGCTGCTGCTTCTGGGCACGCCGGAGCGCAATGCAGCCGCTGCCTCGTGGCTCGGCGTGCTGCCGCTTGAAGGGCGCGAGACGCAGGTCGTCCAGCGCTCAAAGGCCGGTCTTTCGATTGCGATTTTTCTTGCCGCGATTGCAGTGGCGGTGATCGGCTGGACGTCGCTGCCGGTCTCTCTGGCTGCCGCCGTCATCGGCTTTGTCGCCGTTGGCCTCGTCTCCGGCCGCGAGGTTTACGAATCGATCGAATGGAAGGTGATCGTGCTTCTGGCAAGCCTTATTCCCTTGGCAGAGGCGTTCGAACAGTCCGGCGGGGCGGAGTTCATCGCCGGCCAGATTCTGTCTGTGACCGACGGCTATCCCGCCTGGGTTTCACTGCTGGTCCTGTTTGTCGTCACGATGACGCTTTCCGATTTTCTCAACAATGTTGCCACGACGCTGATTGCCGCACCGATCGCGCTCGGCATGGCAACGGCGACGGCGACCAATCCGGATACCTGGCTGATGGCCGTTGCAGTCGCTGCCTCCTGCGCGTTTCTCACACCCATCGGCCACAAGAACAACACCATTATCCTTGGTCCCGGCGGCTACCAGTTCGGGGACTACTGGCGCATCGGACTGCCGCTTGAAATCCTCGTCATTGCCGTTGCGATGCCGGCGCTGCTGGTCGTCTGGCCACTGTAACGCGCTCTGCGCTCATTTGCGCAAAAGCGGTTGATGTTTAAAGCCGGTGGTTGAATTGCGGCGCGCGGGCGTATTTGTTTATCGGAAGGGACGCCGGAGAAGCAGTTCAGCCGTTACACCGTTTAGACCGGGGAGCATCGATTTGAGCAATTCGTCGACAGTGACCGAGCCGCTGGAACCGGCACAGGGCGGGGCGAAAACGCCGACGGTCCGCCGCGTCCTCGCTGCCGGTGCCATCGGCAATGTTCTCGAGTGGTTTGATTTCGCCCTATACGGCTATCTCGCCCAGTACATTGCCAGCAGCTTCTTTCCTTCAAGCGATCCGCTGAGTTCGCTTCTGGCTGTCTACGGTGCATTTGCCGCAGGCTATCTCGCGCGTCCGCTCGGCGCGATGATTTTCGGGCAGATCGGCGATACGATAGGACGCAAGAACGTATTGACGCTGTCGGTGACGCTGATGGGCGTCAGCACCGTCAGCATGGCGTTTTTACCGACCTTCGACCAGGTGGGCCCGCTCGCCGGTGTCCTGCTGGTGGTTCTGCGCGTTTTGCAGGGCATATCGGTGGGGGGTGAATTTACCGGCTCGTTCGTCTTTCTTGCCGAAAACGCACCGAAAGGACGGCGCGGTCTTTTCACAAGCACATCCAATTTCGGCTGCGTGGTCGGCTTTCTGTTGGGGTCGGGCCTTGCCGCGCTGCTTTCGGCAATTTTTTCAGAAGCGCAGATTACCGACGGCATATGGCGCTTTGCTTTCCTTTCCGGCATCATCATCATGATCATCGGTCTGATCCTGAGACGCTCTTTGACCGTGCCCGAGCGCCTCGACAAATATGAGCACGGCCTGTCACCGGTGCTGGCAGCCTTCCGTTTTCACTGGAAGGACATTCTTCGCATTGCTGGGCTCGCACTTTCGGCCAATGTCGGCTTCTACATCATGTTCGTATTCGCGGTATCCTACCTGACGGACGAGATGCATATCTCCACGTCGAAAGCGATGGACATCAACACGGCCGCCATCATTCTTTTGGCGCTGATCGTGCCGGTCGGCGGATGGCTGTCGGACCGTTGGGGCAGGAAACCCGTCCTGCTCACCTTCAATTTTTTGTTGCTTGTTGGCGCCTATCCGCTTTTTTTGCTGGTTCATCACCAGGCCGCGTGGCTGATATTTCTCGGCCAGGCCGGCTTTGCGGTGCTTGTCGGCATTCTGTTTGGCGTCAATCCGGCGACAATGGCGGAGATCGCACCGAAGGCCGTGCGCGTCAGCGTTTTGTCGATCGGCTACAGTCTTGCACTGGCGATCTTTGGCGGCACGGCGCCGGCGGTTGCCACCTTTCTTGTCGAGCGCACCTCGAACGACATGTCGCCCGCCTATTATATGGCAGGCTTCGCCGTCATCGCGATTATCACGACGCTGACATTCACCGAAAACTCCAAACGCGACATCCTTTGATGGCCGAGGCGGGGCTGCTTTTTCAACAGGAGACAGGGCGGCAACAATAATTGCTTTAACAGCCGTCCTATTCTGCTTACATTGCTCGACAGCGGGCGACCGCAGCCAGGCAAACGGATTCATCAAACACGTGTTGGGGGAGGATAGGTCATGGCAGGCAAGTTTGAGCTTTACAAGGACAAGGCAGGCGAGTTCCGCTTTCGCCTGAAGGCTGGAAACGGCCAGATTATTCTGGCAAGTGAAGGCTACAAGCAGCGCTCGAGCGCCGAGAACGGCATCGAATCCGTGCGTAAGAACGCGACCGACGACGCCCGCTTTGACCGGACCGAAACCAAAAACGGCAAGCATCGCTTCAATCTCAAGGCGACCAACGGTCAGGTCATCGGCACGAGCGAGTCCTATGAAAGCGCTTCGTCGCGCGACAAGGGCATTGCATCGGTCATGAACAATGCGCCATCGGCGCGCACGGAAGACCTGACCTGACGGGCCACGCCCGTACTCCGTTGCAATGGAACCGGCTTAAGGCCGGATCGGCAATAACGGTCATTCAAGCCGGTTTCGCGAAGGATGCAGACAGCGTCCTGTCGCGCAGCCTGCGCGTGCCCTGAGAGCAAGCCACAAATCCGGCTAGGGGCGGGCGAGGGCCTTGTCCTTGCCGGCCGGGCGCCACATTGCAAGAGCGACGAGAAGCATGAACACCGACCCGGCGGCAAACGGCAGCGCGGGCGACAGCCCGTACACCACGCCGCCCAGGACGGGCCCGATCATGATGCCGACCCCCATTGCCGACGATACGGCACCGGCCGCCCGGCCCTGCTCGTCGGCTTTGACTGCATTGGCGGCTGCGGCTGAAATTCCGGGCAGCACCCAGCCGGCGCCAAAGCCCGCGATGCCATAGGAAGCCACGAGCGTTACCGGCGATGCGGCGGCAACGGCAAAGAGGAAACCGGCCGCGGCAATGAGCCCGCCGCTGACGATCAGGGTCGTTGGCTGCCAGCCAAGCCGTTTGATGAGCAACTGCGCAACGACAAGGGCAACACCGACCGTTGCCAGGGCGATCCCCGATACCCGCAGCGCGTCCGTGGTCGATTGCTCGAGGCGATCGAGTGCGACGAAACCGATGACGATCTGGGCGATGCCCACCGACATCATGGCGAATAGAACCGCGACCAGCGGCCGGATCAAACGCGGATCGGTGAGCGAGAGCTGTTCGGGAATATCGGAACTTAGCGGCCGGTCCGCCGGCAGCCGGATATAGGTGTAGAACAGCACCGGCAGCGGCAATATGGCCAGAACCAGAAGGATCGCCGCAGGAGACGGCCCGGCGAGAAGCGCTACAAAGGCCGGTCCGAGGAGCAGGCCCGAGGATTGCGCGGCGCCCAGCCGGCCCATCGCTCCGGCACGTTCGTCATCCCGGTAATTGTCGGCAATGAGGGCGTTGCTGGCCGCCGGAAGCGCCGCGTAGCAAAGGCCCATGGAAAACCGGATCGCCACGAACAAGGTCAATACGACCATCGCCGACAGCCCCCATGCGGCGCCCAGAAAGGCCGACAGGCTCAACAGCAGATAGGCGACGGCAAATCCGACGATGCCGAACAGCAAGACCTTCTTGCGCCCGGTCCGGTCCGCGGCACGGCCCCATGCCCGCGCCGAAATTACCCAGCCAAACCCGCCTGCCGTCGCCGATAATCCAATTTGCCAGGCAGCCATGCCCAGCATTTCCGCAAGCGGGCCTGCCGATGCCACAAACCCCATCATGCCCATGCTGCAAACCATTCCGGCCCAGTAGATCGGCGCCAGAAAAGCGGGCGAAGCGGTTCGGGTTTCTTGCGTTTCATCCGTCATGCGGCACTCCAATGCGCAGGTCCACAGGGTCGTTTTTGTTTACGCCGTAAAGTTTACATTGTAAACAATATCCGTACACTGGAGTGATTCCAGATTAGAGAACCGCATTGGAGGAAATCACAAAGCAATGGCGGTCAGCGCGAAATCGGTAACGCCGAAAGCACGGGGCCGACCGGCTCGTCTTAACCGTGAACGTGTTGTTGCGGCGGCTATCGAATGCGTTGGCGAGCACGGCATTGAAGCGCTTTCGATGCGCCAGATCGGAGCCAGTCTCGGCGCCAGCGCCATGGCGATTTACCGATATGTCGCGGATCGCGATGACCTTCTCCTGGCCATGCTCGACCATGTCGCTCGTACGATCGCGCATCCACCCGTCAATCGTAGTGATCGGGAAGAGATCGTTGCCGTCATGATGGCGCTTCACAGCGGCTTTCGCAGCCATCCCTGGGTGGTGCGCGTGTTGCTCTTTGAAGGCAAGGGAAGCCTGCTCGTCATGCCGCTTGTCGAGCGGATCTTCGCGGCACTTGACCGCCTTGGTCTGGATATCGAAGCCTCGATCGAGGCCTATCTCCTCCTATTGCATTACAGCTACGGGGAGAGCCTTTCCTTCGAGACCGCCGAACGCCGTCAGGAGGCGCGAGCGGCTTTCGTATCTGCAGGTTTCGAAGCCTTCCCGACCGTTCGCCGTGCCACAGCCGCATCAGCCGGCCGTGAGAACGACGAGTATGAGCGCAACCTGCGCCGTATTGTTGCGGCTCTATGAATCGCTCAAGCGTGTTTCGCCGCCTGCTTGCGTGATCTCCGCCTTTCGCAAGGCCGCAAGATCTTTCGAACCCGTGCAAAAGCAGCAAATTCGCAATTCCTGGATTAGCCGGTTGAAATGCGCGGCAAGGGCTTTTGGCGATGTGTTTGCGGCGTGCAGGACCCCGGCCGCCTGACCAGCAAGGTCGGCACCGAGGCGTATTGCCTTGGCGATGTCGATTCCGTCTCGGATACCGCCCGATGCGATTACGATCGCCTTCGGACAGGCATCCCTTGCTTCCGCGACGGCCCGGGCCGTCGGAATGCCCCAGTTGGAAAAGGCATTTGCCAGTTCCGCCTTCTGCGGATCTTCCATGCGCGCCGCTTCAACGGCTGCCCAGTTGGTGCCGCCGGCGCCGGCGACGTCGATGATCGTGATACCAGCGTCCACGAAACGCCTGGCCAGCCCCGCTGATATTCCCGAGCCGACCTCTTTGATTGCCAGCGGCACAGCCAGCGCATCGGCGAGGGCTGCGATCTTGTCGAACAGTCCCGACCAGTCCCTGTCGCCCTCCGGCTGCACCGCTTCCTGCAACGGGTTGAGATGAATGTAGAGCGCGTCGGCATCGATCATTTCGATCGCCCTTTGCGCTTCATCGGCACCGAAGCCGCGGTTGAGCTGGGCTGCGCCGAGATTGCCCAGGATGGGAACGGAAGGCGCCAATGCGCGCAGATTGAGACCGAGACCTCCGTCGCTGTTTTCTTCGATGGCCACACGCTGTGATCCGACGGCAAAAGGCAAGGACAACGCCTCGCAGGCGCGCGCCAGATTCTCGTTGATCTGTGCCGCACGCCGTGGACCGCCGGTCATCGAACTGACAAGGATCGGCGCGCTGATCCGTTTGCCGAGGAAAGCCGTAGTGATATCAACGTCATCGAGATGCATCTCCGGAAGCGCGCAGTGGACGAAATCGACATTCTCGAAACCAGTGGTTTTGGTCGCTCTTTTCTGGCGGCCTTCCAGCACAACCGAGAGGTGCTCGTCTTTACGGTGCTTAAGCATGTATGTATGGGCCCTCACTTTGTATCTGGCGCCCCATTTCCGGCCAGAGATGCCGCTCCGCCAATAAATTAGGCATTAACACTAGGCGGAAAAAAATGTTTATGGGTCAAGGGCAAATTTGGACTTGCCCGAGACCCGTATGATCGGCAAACCTGTAGAAAACATCCGGGCAGGCCGGCGTGACCGCGAATGGCGCTCTTGCGCCAGCGCGAAAAAAGGGAAGGGCTCGGCCATAAGCACTTTTGCCAAAGACCTCAAAAGAAATACACTGGGTTCTGATACCCACGCATCGATCGATGCGATCAGGGCGGAAATAGACACCCGGCTCGAACAGCTTCTGCCTGCCCGCACGCAAGAGCCGGAAAATCTCCACCGCGCCATGTGCTTTGGTGCACTGGCGACGGGCAAGCGCGTGCGGCCCCTCTTGGCGGTTCTGATAAGCGAAGCGGCCGGCGGTCATGGCCGCTCCTTCGCGCTCGACGCCGGGTGTGCGATTGAATGCGTCCATACCGCATCGCTCATTCTCGACGACCTGCCCTGCATGGACGACGCGCAACTGCGCCGCGGACAGCCAACCACCCACCGGAAGTTTGGAGAGGCAACCGCCATTATCGCCGCGATCGGTCTCCTGAACCGTGCCTATGGGATCATAGCGGCGGATCAGTCTGCGGACCCGCAGACGCGCAACACGGTTCTGTCGGTTCTTAGCGATGCGATCGGATCCAATGGCATGATTGCCGGTCAGGAACTGGACATCAGCCGTCTTCAGGGGCGGCAACCCGCGGCAGCAGCGGAAAACGTCAACTGGATGAAAACCGGCGTACTGTTTGTCGCCACGGCCCATATCGGCGGCCTTGCGGCCGGTCTCAATATGAAAACGATCAATGCGCTGAAGGAGTTTGCAAAATGTGTCGGACTGGCGTTTCAGACCGCCGACGACATTCTGGACATGACCGGCAGCGAACACGCATTGGGAAAGGATGTCGGCAAAGACATTGGCAGGCCGACACTGGTTGCTATTGCAGGTGAGGAGGCAGCGCGCCGGACATGTGAAACCTATCTTGAGGATGCGGACCGTGCGCTGCTGGCCTCCGGATTGGAAACCTCCGGCCTCAGGGCGCTGGTGGACACGATATTCGGCTCGAAATAATATTCACCGCTCGTCATGAACATAATTGATAGAGCCCATGACAAGGGCGGTGCCGCACGCCCTCCAACTGACCCGGTGCAAGTTCTCCAGGTAAGGGACCTTCGTGTCGGTTATGCAGACAAGACGATCCTGAATGGACTGGACCTCAGTATCCATTGTGGTGAGATTTTTGGATTGCTCGGGCCCAACGGGTCTGGAAAGACCACTCTCATCCGCGCCATATGCGGACGTATCAGACCGAAATCCGGCGAAATACGCATTGCCGGTGTTCCCAATACGCGGCGCGGTGCATTCCGCAACATCGGTCTTGTTCCTCAGGAAATAGCGCTTTATTCGCACTTGACGGTAAAGGAGAACTTGATCGCGTTCGGGCGGCTGTCAGGTCTTTCGCGCCGGGCATGCCGGCGGTCGACGGAATTTGCCATTGAGGCAACGCACCTCGCGGCACATGCCGAAACGGCAGTCCATGCCCTTTCCGGCGGCTGGAAGCGCCGGGCCAACATTGCGGCCGCGTTGCTGCATAAACCCTCGCTTCTCATTTTGGACGAACCCACAGTGGGTGTTGATGTCGATGCGCGAAATGCGCTGCAAGATCTTATTCGCAGTCTCGGAAAATCCGGTCTTGCCGTCCTGCTGACGACCCATGACCTTGATCAGGCACAAATGCTGTGCCGCACCGTCGGGTTTTTGCGACAGGGCGTCATCAACCCTTGCGGCCGCCCGGCCGATCTGCTCGAGAAGGAATATCCCGGCCAAAGACTGCTGATTGTCGATCTTTATCAACGGGCAAGCCAGGAAACCCGCGGTATGCTCAAGCGGCTGGGCTTTGTAGAACAGCGCTCCGGCTTTGAATGGAGCCGAACCATCAAAACATCGTCGCAGGATCAGGCCGGACTCGTTCGCGCCCTGCGTCAGACTGACTTGAAGGTCAAGGAAATACGCTTTCGTGAACCGGGCCTCGACACGCTTTTTGTCAGGCTAACGGGCCAGGAACTGCAGCCATGACTGGCGCCATACTCAAAGTGATGATCCTTGGCCTCGTCCGCGATCGCGGCGCCTTCGCCATGGCATTCATTCTGCCGCCCTTCATTTTCATCATTTTCGCCGCGATATTCTCTGGAGCAAGCGGCGATGAAATGCGGCTGAAGGTTGCCCTTCACGACAGTGTCATGACCGTCGAAACGCAAACGCTGTCGAGCGCATTGCGCGATGAGCCTTCGCTTCGTGTCCAACAATCGTCCGTCGCGGACGAAGCATCGGTCCGTGCACTCGTCCTTTCAGGCGATGCCGATGTCGGGCTGCTCATACGCGGCGATCTGCGCGGCGACGCTGCGGAACCGCCTCTTCTTGTCATCATCGACGCAGGCCGGGCAATGACCGGACCGATTCTCGCCGGCCAGGTCCAGCGGCTGATTGCAGCCGAATTGCCGGCGGTAGCGCTTTTGCGGTCGGTTCCGGCGGTCGAAGAACTCACCGGCGGGCTCAATCAGGTCCAAAAACTGCGGTTGGACGAGGGACTTGCCCAACTTGAGCTTCAGGAAAGCGGCCAGGGCGATGCGGAGTCGCTTGTGGCGATCGAAGCAGTCGCGGGTCAGACAGGCAGTGAAAACATCAGCTACTATGCAGGCGCAGTCGCGGTCATGTTTCTTCTGTTTTCCGCCATGCAGGGCGCGGCGACACTGATCGAAGAGCGGTCGTCCGGGATCATCGACCGTGTCGCTGTTGGCCCCTCCGGAACCGACGTGATTGTTTTGGCGAAGTTTTTGTTTCTGTTGGTTCAGGGGATCCTTCAGGTCAGCTTGATTTTTCTCGTCGCATGGATCGGTTATGGCGTCGATGTGCCCGGGCATCTGGTGCCATGGATGGCAACAACCGTGCTCGCGGCAGCGGCCGCAGCCGGCCTCGCACTGGCGCTTGCGTCGGCCTGCACCACCCGTCAGCAAGCCAACACGGTTTCCGGTTTCCTGGTGCTCGTCGCTTCGGCGATCGGGGGCTCCATGGTGCCGCGCTTCATGATGCCGCCATGGCTGCAGGAAATCGGCTGGTTCACACCGAATGCCTGGGCGATCGAGGCCTATCAGGGCGCCCTTTGGCGCAGCGAACGCCTGTCCGAGATGCTGTCGTCTTTTTGGCCGCTGGCGTTGGCGGCGGCTGTCGGTCTGATTCTTGCGCTCGCGCTGTCGCGTTATCGGCTGCGGATCGGCTGACGTCTAAGGATTGCAATGCCGGACGCATTGCCGCATTACACAATCTGCCCAATATATGCGACAACACCGAAACACCTACCAGCGCGAAGACCGGATCAATGGCAACCTTTGTGATAGCAGCACTCCTGGTGATCGGCACAGTAGCCTTCATGGAATTCTTCGCCTGGTGGGCACACAAATACATCATGCATGGCTGGGGCTGGGAATGGCACCGCTCCCACCATGAACCGCATGACGAAACTCTCGAGAAGAATGATCTTTATGCGGTTGTTTTTGCCGGTGTCGCCGTTCTTTTGTTCTGGATTGGATCGACCTACTGGCCGATTTGGTGGATTGCTTTTGGTGTCTCCTGTTACGGCGTGCTTTATTTCTTCGCCCATGACGGGCTCGTCCACCACCGTTGGCCTTTCCGCTATGTTCCCAAACGCGGCTACTTCAAGCGGCTTTATCAGGCACACCGTTTACACCATGCCGTCAAGGGCAAGGATGGCTGCGTGTCTTTCGGCTTTCTGTGGGCGCCCGATCTGGACAGATTGAAGAGCCAATTGCGTCATAACAGAAAGAAGATGGGCCTCGAACTTTACGAATCAGAGAGCGCATCGGAACCAACTGCCAGTCAGGAAGCCGCTCAGCGCGGTCTTTGAAACAGATCGCGTCGCTCCGGACGCGTTTGCCGGTCGGCAAGCCGGCTTCCGATTACATCGAATATGGCAAGTGAAAGCAAAACGGCTTTGCGTGCGGGTGAGGTCGCAACCCTTCTGTCCCAGGCCGCAACGCCGTCCTTGCGCAGCCTGTTTCCGATATCGCGATAGACACGGTGCGCAGCAGCCACCGCCCAGGCTGAGCGAAACGGCAAGTCGGCAAGTCCGCAATAGGCCGAATCGTAATAGGGTTCGGCCTTGTCGATCAGCCGCAGTGCAAGTGAATGCAATACTTTGCGCTGATCCGGATCGGACGGATCGATTTCATCGATACCGGCCGCCTCGAGCCATTCGGACGGCAGATAGACGCGGCCCGCCTTGGCGTCGTCGATCACATCGCGTGCAATGTTGGTCATCTGGAAGCCAAGCCCGAGGTCCGATGCTCGGTCGAGGACGTCTTCGTCCCTGACACCCATGATGATCGCCATCATCACGCCGACCACACCGGCGACGTGGTAACAGTAGTCGAGCATGTCGGTTTCGCTACGATACTTTCGGCCGCTGACATCCATTTCGAAACCCTTGATGAGTTCCATCGGATGCTGACCCGGGATGCGGTTGCGGTGCACGACCTGCCGCAGCGCCTCAAACACCGGATCGTCTGAAACAACTCCGTTGAGAGCGGCGCGTGTCTGCTCTCTCAGTTCGCTCAGCCGCTGTTTTTGACCCTCGGAATTCTCATGGCGTGTATCATGGCCAAGCGTCTGGCCATCGATCAAATCGTCCGCATGCCGGCACCATGCGTAGAGCATGATGGCATCTGCCCGCGTTTGCGGCGCGAACAGGCGTGCCGCCGCAGCGAAACTCTTCGAACCCGCGGTGATCATGTCCTGACTTGTGATCAGAACCTCGTCGGGAGCCAGCGTATTTCCCGGATTTGGCGTCATACGGCCCCTGCAGCCATCCTCTCGGAGCGTTCCAGCATCAGACCGGCAGTTGCCTTTGCAGACCCGATGACCCCGGGAATGCCGGCACCGGGATGGGTGCCTGCCCCGACCAGATAGAGATTATCGATTGTGCTGTCCCGGTTATGGGGTCGGAACCATGCGCTTTGGGTTAAGAGCGGCTCAACCGAAAAGGCCGATCCGAGATGTGCATTCAGCTGATCCCGGAAATCAAAGGGCGAAAAGGTTCTGCAGGTGACAAGGTCGCGCCGCAAACCCGGAATGTAGCGTTCATCGAGATAATCAAGAATGCGATCCCGGTAGCGCGGTGCTTCAACGTCCCAGTCGATATCGGCCGTCCCCAGATTGGGAACTGGAGACAGGACGTAATAGGCGCTGTGATCCGGCGGCGCCATGCTGTCATCGGTCACCGATGGACAGTGGAGATAGAGTGAAAAATCGTCGGCCAGATGATCTGCTTTGAAGATATCGTTCACAAGCTCCCGGTATCGCGGACCAAACAGCACCATGTGGTGCTTCAGATCCGGCCGCATCCCCTTCAGGCCGAAATAAATGACAAACAGGGACATCGAGAAACGCTTTTTCTTGATCGCATCCGCCTCCCGTTTCGCCTGGGTATCGTCGCGCAAGAGATGATCATAGAGGTGCACGACATCGGCATTGCAGGCGACCGCATCAAACTCGGTGCTTTCGCCTCCTGCGACAACAGACCGGGCGCGCCTATTCTCGGTGACGATCCGGTCAACCGGCGAACTGAGCCGCACGGTGCCGCCAATATCCTCGAAGAGTTTGACCATTCCGCGCACAAGGGCTCCGGTACCGCCTTTGGCAAACCAGACGCCGCCCTTTCTCTCAAGCGCATGGATCAGCGTATAGACTGAAGATGTGTCGAACGGATTGCCGCCCACCAATAATGAGTGAAACGAGAACGCCTGACGCAGTTGCTCGTCCTTGATGAATTGAGACACCTTGGAATACACACTTTTGTGGCTTTCCAGCCGAATAAGCAGCGGTGCCACCTTGACCATGTCCCAAAAGCTCAGAAACGGCACCGAGCCGAGCTTTATATACCCCTCCTGATAGACCTCTTTCGAAAACTCGAGAAACCGCCTGTAACCGTCGACGTCGGACGGCGATTTTTGCCGGATCTGTTCGTCGAGCCGCTCCTGGTCTTTCACATAATCGAACTTATACCCGTCTTCCCAGCAAAGCTGGTAAAACGGATCTATGGGCAACAGCGTCACATAATCGTCCATGTTGCGTCCGCTCAAGGACCACAATTCCTTGAGTGAGTCGGGATCAGTGATGACCGTAGGCCCTGCATCGAAGACAAAACCCTTGTCTTCGTAAACGTAGGCGCGCCCGCCCGGTTTATCGCGCTTTTCGTAGAGCGTTGTTGCGATACCGGCGCTTTGCAGTCGGATGGCCAGAGCGAGGCCGCCAAATCCGGCACCTATAACAGCCGCCGTCCTGTTGTTGTTCATATGTTGACTTCCGTTGTGTTGCCAGTTTCGTAACGTCAAATACGCATGCGACAGCTTTTTGGATCGGTACCGCGGCTTTCCGACACAGGTAGCCGACAGCCCTTGGAACCGAATGCGGGCGGGGCAGGCGAAGTTCCACGCGAGATCGTGGGAACTGGTCGCATATCATCAGCAATGAATGGCACTGTCAATTTGGAGATCAGCCTTCGCATTGGCGGTGGCGCAGCCCGTTCCCGATCCCGGGCTGTTGCGCAAAACGTCGTCGAGATGCAAGCGCAATCTCAGTCGCCAGCACTTTGCGGCATCGTCGCGGTGACGATGAGGTTGACGTCCGATGCGCCGCAGACGCGTTCGATTCGCCCCGGTGGTCGTGCGTCCGTAACAAAATAGTCGATGTCCGAAAGGTGGCCGATACGCACCGGCGCACGCCTCTGAAATTTCATCCGGTCGGCAACGAGGATCCTCTTTCGCGCCTGCTCGATGATTGCCTGGGCGACTCGGACTTCGCGATAATCGAAATCCAGAAGCGCACCCTCTTCGTCGATGGCTGACGCGCCGATGACAGCAAAGTCGACCTTGAATTGACGGATAAGATCGACGGTGGCCGCGCCAACAATCCCGCGGTCGGTCTTGCGCACCATACCGCCGGCGACCACAACTTCGACATCATCCGCTTCTGCAAGGATCAGCGCCACATTGAGATTGTTGGTAATCACCATCAGTCCCTGGTGACGGCGCAGCGCATAGGCGACCTGTTCGGTGGTTGTGCCGATATTGAGAATAACAGATGAGTTGTTCGGGATGATGTCTGCCGCCGCCCTGGCAATGCCGGACTTGGCCTTCGAAGCCATGTCGCGGCGCGCCTGATAGGCAAGGTTGGCCGTATTGGATGGAAACACGGCGCCGCCATGTACGCGCTGAAGTTTTTCCAACTCGCAAAGCTCGTTGAGATCCTTGCGGATGGTTTGCGGCGTGACTTCGAACTGGCTGGCAAGGCTGTCGACATCGACCCGGCCTTCCTTGCGGGCGATGTCAAGGATATCGATCTGCCGCGGTTGCAGAATTCGCACGATGGCGCCTCCATATGGCTCGATCAATAAGCGCAATTCGCTTTAAAGATCAATCGATACACTTGCGCCCAAACAGCCATATGAGCCTTTCGGCCGATCGCTGACGAAGGGTTGCGCCTTGCGGCGTCTTTGATGATTATGCTGCAATGCGATTGGTGATCATGTCTTTGCTTGTCCTTTATTTCGGACCGCTTATGGCGCAGTTTGCTGTCTATGCGGCAAGCGACCCGCAAGCCCATTGGAGCAGCGCCGACCGGTCCAGCGTCGGACTGGCCCCTGATCCGGCTTCCTATTCCGGCGCCATTGTCCAGGTCTATTCAGCCCGCGCCTACCGCTGGCGTGGAGTCTTTGGTGTTCACAGCTGGCTGGCCCTCAAAGCGGAAGGCGAGGCCCGCTATACCCGCTATGACGTCACCGGCTGGGGTCGGGCGCTGCGCACGGGTTTCGGCGCCCCGGACGGCCGCTGGGTCGGTAATGAGCCGGTGTTGCTGTTTGAAGCGCGCGGTGCGGCGGCTGAGGCAATGATTCCGCACATAGAGGCAGCGGTTTCCCAATATCCCTATGCCGGCCGTGGTGCATACACAGTTTGGCCGGGCCCCAACTCAAACAGCTTCATTGCCGCTATCGCCCGCCAGGTACCGGAAATGACCATTGCCATGTCGCCGCTGGCCGTCGGCAAGGACTATGCGCCGGGTTGGTTTTCAGTCATGCAAACGCCGTCGAATACCGGCTGGCAAATCTCGATCGGCGGCTATGCGGGGATTGCGCTGGCGCGGATCGAGGGAATTGAATTGCACATCCTCGGCCAGACGCTGGGCGTTGATGTTCTGCGGCCCGCTCTCAAGCTGCCTGGTTTGGGGCGTGTCGGCTTTTCGCGCGGCCGCGCGGCCTGAAAATCGGTAACATCACAACCGGCTTGCGCCACCCAGCGCGATTGGCGATGCTGTAAGAGACTTTCTCTGTTGTACCGGAAAGCCTGTGCGATGAAGACCACAACGCGTCTGCGCGCTCTGTTCGAAGCGCCCGAAATCCTCGTCATGCCTGGCGCCCACGACGCCTTGTCGGCCAAACTCGTTGAGCGCGCCGGGTTCGACGCAGTCATCATGGGCGGCTTTCCCGTGACGGGATCGCTGCTGGCGGCACCCGATTCCTCGCAGCTGAGCCTCAGCGAAATGGCCGATCATTTCCGCCGGGTGAGCGGCGCGATCTCAATTCCATTGTTTGTCGACGGCGACACCGGTTTTGGCAACGTGACCAATGTGCGGCGTACGACCGTCGAGTATGAGCGTGCTGGCGTGTCGGGCTTTTTCATTGAAGATCAGCTTTTTCCCAAACGCTGCGGCCATACGCCCGGTAAGGCGGTCGTGCCGGTCGCCGAGATGGTCGCCAAGATCAAGGCGGCGACAGACGCGCGGATCGACCATGATCTCGTGATCATGGCCCGCACTGATGCGCTCGCGGTCGAAGGCCTGGAGGCCGCAATCGAGCGCGCTTGGCTCTACCGCGAAGCAGGCGCCGATGTGCTTTTTGTCGAAGCCCCGACCAGCGTCGATGAAATGCGCTCGATCATCAACGAACTCGGCGGCCTGCATATGGCCAACATGATCGATTTCGGCATGTCTCCGGATCTGGATGCGGCTCAGCTTCAGGAATTAGGTTATGCAAGTGCTGTCTGGGGGTTGAGTTCGATATTCACAATGACCCGGGCATTGATGGATCTGTACGCGCAAATCAGGTCGGACGGCACCAGCGCCAACGCGCGCGACCGCATGGTCAGTTTCGACGCCTTTACCGATATCGTCGGGCTGCCGGAACTGCGTCAGTCCGAACAGGAGGATCTGGACTTCGCACGCAGCTTGATTAATGCGCGAAAGAGTGGTTCGGACCCGCATCAAACCAAAGTCCGGAGTAAGCCATGATACCCGTCACCCGCGTGTTCGACGGGCATAACGACGTGCTGACCCGACTCTACAAAGCCGGCGGACTGACGGCAGCGGATGGCTTCATGACCGTGCAGGACGGCCACATCGATGTTCCCAAAGCATTGAAGGGCAATTTGGGCGGCGGATTTTTTGCTGTCTGGATTCCGACGCCGGAAGAACTCGATGACGATTTCGAGGCGATGGAAGCGGCGCAATACGATATTCCGCTTCCGGAGCCCGTCGCTGCACAAGAAGCAATTGCCGTCGCGCTTGAACAGGCGGCGATCCTCTTCCGGTTGGATACGTTGGGTGCGCTGAAGGTCTGTACGACCGCCTCTGATCTCAGGGCTTGCCTTGAAAACGGTCAGATGGCAGCAATTCTCCATATTGAAGGGGCCGAGGCAATTGACCCGGAATTTCATGCGCTGGAGGTTCTCTATCGCGCCGGCCTGCGCTCCCTCGGCCCGGTCTGGAGCCGCTCAACCATCTTCGGTGAAGGGGTGCCGTTCCGCTTTCCCGGCTCGCCGGATACCGGCAGCGGGCTGACCGAACTGGGCTTCGGCCTCGTCCGCCGCTGCAATGCGCTCGGCATCATGATCGATCTTTCGCATCTGACGGAACGCGGCTTCTGGGATGTCGCCGAGCATAGCACCGATCCGCTGGTTGCGACCCATTCCAACGCGCATGCTCTGTGTCCGCATGTGCGCAACCTCACCGACGATCAGCTTCGCGCAATCGCCTCCAGTGGCGGCATGGTCGGCGTCAATTTCGCCGCCTCCTTTCTGCGTGAGGACGGCCGGATGATTGACGATGTGCCGCTGACACAGGTCCTGCGGCATTTCGATTATCTGATATCTGTTCTGGGCGATGAGGGTGTCGGCTTCGGATCTGATTTTGACGGCGCTAAGGTACCGAAGGCGATCGGTGACGCTTCCGGTCTCGTACATCTCACAGAGGCCATGCGCAAACACGGCTATGATGACGCACTGCTCAGGAAACTGTGCCATGAAAACTGGCTTCGTGTTCTGGAGCAGACCTGGGGTAGATAGAGCGTTTCTGATTGCAGAAAGAACAGTGTTTACGCCCGCGAAAGCAACCGCTCCTCGAAGGGATAGCTGGTCAGGTTCTCATAGCCCGTCTCGGTGATCAGCAGCTGATCCTCGAGCTTGACCCCGACCTTGCCGCCATCAGCGCCGACATAAGCCTCCACGGTCATCATCATGCCGGGCTCGAGAACGCCGGCGTAGCCGCTTGCCTCGAAATCCTCCGGATAGCGAAGGGCCGGGTATTCGTCGCACAGACCCACACCGTGCGCCAAGCAGCTGTAGCGCTGGTTGCGGAATTTCTCCGGCAGGCGGTGGGCGCGGCGCGTGATCTCCTCGAAGCTCATGCCGGGCTTCATCAGTTCCATGTTGGCGTTTATGTGCTCATAGGCGACGCAATAGTGCTCGATCTGCTCGTCGGTGGGCTCGAAGTCGCCGACCATCCAGGTGCGCGAGATATCGACGCACATACCGTAGACGCCGATCAGATCCGTATCGAAACCGAGCAGTTCGCCATGCTGGATGATGCGCGGGCCGCATTCCTGGAACCAGGGATTGCATCGCGGTCCGGAGGCCAGAAGCCTCGTTTCGATCCATTCGCCGCCGCGGCGGATGTTGCCGGCGTGCAGGTTTGCCCAAACGTCGTTTTCCGAAAGACCGGGTTTCATGGCCGCCTGCATCTCGGCAACGGACAGTTCGCAGGAATGCATGGCGCAGCGCATTGCTGATATCTCATCCGGTCCCTTAACCAGCCGCGCTATTTCCGTCACTTCCTGTCCACTGTGGATCTCAACACCCAGCTTTTGAAGCGCCGCGTATCCGGCGGTCTCGATCTTGTCGACCGCCAGCCGCCGGTTGGCGCCGCCATGGACCCGCAAAAGATCGTCTACCTCGGCTGCAAACATGGCGGCATGCTCGTCGACACGGTCGCCGCTCTCGAAATAAAAGAAGCTCGCCCCGTGGCGAACTTCCCGCACGATCGGCAGATGGGCCGAAAGGTGCTCGCAGTTGTGAAAATCCCAAAGCACCACATAGCCGTCGGCCGAGACGAAACAGGCACGCGCGGCGTTGTGTGCCGTCCACAGCTGCATATTGGTTGTGTCGGTGGCATAGCGGATGTTGAGCGGGTCGAAACACAACAAACCGGCATAGTCATGTTTTCGAATTTCAGCCACCAGGCGCGCCAACCGGAACTGCCGCATGGCTTCAAGATCCGGCGGCGACAGGCCGGCCTCATCCCATTCCTTGAAAGCCAGTGCCGTTGGGCCGATCTCGACGCGGTCATTATCATCCGGCGAACCATCCGGCTTCACGGGCCGTGCGCGCCGGCGGCTCGGGTCAATTTTCTGATTGGATATCGAAAACACGTTCATGGGACCGTCCGTTTCACAGGCGCATTGTCCCACACTCTGAGTTAGAATCCATCAAAACAAGCGCTTGCTGGCGACCCTGAAAATCCGGTTTGCGTCTTGAGCACAGCATCGTGGAGTTTCGGCTGACCGTTGCAAACCGGCCAAACGATCAGATCTTTTTCAGGAAAGCGGCGATAATATCGCGAGCCGCTTCGAGATCGGAGCGATGGATCATCTCCGTAACCGTGTGAATATAGCGTGTGCCAACGACGATCCCCACCGCACGAGCGCCTGCGGCAGCCTGCTGCGCCGCGGCCCCATCCTGGCCACCGGCCCGCAGCATGGTCAGCTGGTAGGGGATCTTTTCCTTCACCGCGATCGCCTGGATCTCCTCGACCAGACCGCGATCTGCAATGAAGCTCGAATCCTTGACGTGAAGCCCGAACCCCTTGCCCTGTTCGGTTGTCCTGTCTTGTTCGGGCACGCCGGGCGTGTCGCATGAAAGCGTAACGTCGATCCCGATCCCGATATCGGGTTTGACCGCAAAGGAGGCCGTCCGCGCTCCGCGCAGGCCGACCTCTTCCTGCGACGTAAAGACGACATGGATTTCACAGGCGTGTTTGGCTCTGCCAAGCGCCCTTATTCCCTCAATGCCCAGCCAGCACGCGACACGGTTGTCGAGCGCCTTGGAAACGATCTTGTCGCCGATTTCGATAAGCGGCTCATCCATTGTCACCATATCGCCGACCTTGACCCGCTCTGCCGTATCTTCCCCAAGCCCCAGATCTATGATGAACTCTGCGACTTCGGGAACTTTCTTTCGTTCTTCCGCTGTCGAGATGTGGATCGGGCGGCCGCCGGGGTTCATGACTCCCTTCAGATCGCCGCTGTCGGTCGAAACCAGTACCCGCCGCGAAAACAGGTTGCGCGGATCGAAACCGCCCACGGGCTGCACATAGACAAAGCCCTTTTTCGTGATGTGCGAAACCATGAACCCGATCTCGTCCATATGGCAAAGGAGCATGACCCTGGTCGGCTGTTTCGAAGACTTCCGCGCGTCGCGCCTGCAAAGGAGCGACCCCATGGCGTCGGTCCGGATTTCGTCGAAAAGCGGTTCCACTTCCGATCTTATAAGATCGCGGACACGGTGTTCGTGGCCGGGGACGCCCGGGGTTTCGCAAAGCCGGCGCAACAGATCGACATTCATTTTTGTATCCCTGAAATGTTGGTTGTTTTGGTTGTTCGGCAAGATGGAGATCATAGAGTCGGCCCGTTCGACATGACAAGCCGGTTGGCCACACCAGATACGATGTGTTGAACAGCGGCCAAAAAGGCCTGAAAACGCTGTCAAGCAGCGTCATATCCACTGGTTCTGGACGCATTTAGGTTGTATGCAATCGGCAACCCCCGATCTGCCCGATGGGCGCCAGGCCGCTGAGAGATTTTGCAACATGTCCATCGAGCACCTTTCCCTTCGCCGTCCCGATGACTGGCACCTGCATCTGCGTGACGGCAGCATGCTTGAAGCGGTCCTGCCATACACCAGCCGGCATTTCGCCCGCGCCATCGTCATGCCGAATCTGGTGCCGCATATCGTCGATACCGCGATGGCAGCGGCCTATCGGCAGAGGATACAAAAGGCGCTGCCGCAAGGCCATGTCTTCACACCTCTGATGACGCTTTACCTCACCGAGTCTACGGATCCGGAAGATGTCGTCTCGGGCTATACGTCTGGAGAGGTCACCGCCGTCAAACTCTATCCCGCCGGCGCAACGACGAATTCGCACAGCGGCGTGCGCGATATCGAGAAGGTCTATCCGGTGCTGGAACGCATGGCCGAAGCCGGTGTTCCCCTTTGCGTCCATGGCGAGGTGACGGATCCTGAAACCGATATTTTCGACCGTGAGGCGCTGTTTATTGAGCGGGTGCTCGAGCCGACGCGCCGCCGCATACCCGGGCTGAAGGTCGTGCTCGAACACATCACCACCAGCAACGGCATCGACTATGTGTCTTCCGCCGACGAAGGCATCGCCGGCACCATCACCACCCACCATCTGATCATCAACCGAAATGCGATTCTCGCCGGCGGCATCCGTCCGCATTACTATTGCCTGCCCGTCGCAAAGCGGGAAAGCCATCGCCTTGCGCTGCGCCAGGCGGCTACCTCGGGCAATCCGAGGTTCTTTCTTGGCACCGATTCTGCGCCGCATCTGGACACCGACAAGGAGGCCGACTGCGGCTGCGCCGGTATCTTTACCGCGATCAACACGCTGTCCTGCCTTGCCCACGTGTTCGAGCAGGAAGACGCGTTGGACAGGCTCGAGGGCTTCGTGTCGTTGAACGGACCCGCCTTTTACGGTTTGCCCGTCAACGAAGAAAGAATCCGCCTGGTTCGCCGTGAGGAGCCGCTTTCCTATCCGGCAAAGATCGAAACGCTGTCAGGACCCGTGACCGTTTTTGATCCGATGTTTCCGCTCCACTGGGATGTCGAGGCCTGAAGCTGGCCCGCCATCACAACAGCCAAGGATTGACGATGTTCTCCAACACCTATCCAGATCGCCAGCTTGCCGCCGAAATGGTCGCCAAGATGCTGGTCGAAATAAAGGCCGTGCATTTTCGCGCCGACGAGCCCTACACCTTCACCTCGGGGCTTGCGAGCCCGGTCTACATTGACTGCCGCAAACTGATTTCCTATCCGCGCATTCGCGCCGCCATCATGGACTTTGCTGCCGGCGCGATCCTCAAAGACGCGGGATTTGAGCAATTCGACAGTGTTGCCGGCGGCGAGACGGCCGGCATCCCCTTCGCCGCCTGGATATCCGAACGCCTGGGCCTGCCAATGCAGTACATCAGAAAACAACCCAAGGGCTTCGGCCGCGATGCCCAGATCGAAGGCGACATGCCGGAAGGCAGCCGGGTTATCCTTGTCGAAGATCTGACGACCGATGGCGGCAGCAAGATCAAGTTTGCAGAGGCAATCCGCAAGGCCGGCGCCACCGTGGATCACACATTTGCGATCTTTTACTACGATATCTTCAAGGATGCTCCGGAGCGGTTGCGGCAGAACGGTCTCACGTTACACTATCTTGCCACCTGGTGGGACGTACTGGCGCTGTCGCGCAAGAACGGCTATTTCGATGACAACACGCTGGCGCAAGTCGAGGCCTTTCTCAATGCTCCGCTTGAATGGTCGCGCCAGAATGGCGGCATTTCGGAACTTCCCGAAAAGCCCTGACCGCGTTGTCAGGCACGGGTTGTTCGGGATCGTATCTCTGGTTTTGGAGAAACGCCGATGGCGAAGCCCAATCTTCTAATTGTCGGTGCCGGTGGCGTTGGCCAAGTCACCGCCAATAAGGCTGTCCAGTTTCGGCAGGATTTCGGAACCATAACGCTCGCTGCGCGAAACCTTGAAAAACTGCGACGCATTGCCGGCGAGATCGGCGAAAGATGGGGCGCCAGCGGCAGCGGCTCGCTGCTTTCAGTGCGCAGCGTCGACGCACGCAATCTTGACGCAATGACGGCCCTGATCGACGAACTTGATATTGACTTGCTGCTCAATGTTGCCTCGTCCTACTGCAACGCCACCCTGTTGAATGCCAGTCTCAAGACCGGTGCGACGTATCTCGACACCGCACTTGCAGAGGAAGAATTTGTCGAAAACATCGATCCGGACTGGTACCGGATTGTCGAATGGCCTTTGCGGCCCAAATTCGCCGAAAAGAAGCTCAGCGCTTTTCTCGGCATGGGCTTTGACCCGGGCGTGGTCAACATCTTCTGTGCCTATGCCCGCAAACATCTGCTCGATGAGATCGACACGATCGACATAATCGACGTCAACGCTGGCAATCACGGGCGCTACTTCGCCACCAATTTCGACGCCGACATCAATCTGCGCGAGATCAAGGAAGATGTTCAGACGTGGGAAGGCGGCCGGTGGAAAACCATACCGCGCCATTCCGAGTGGATGGACGTATCTCTACCCGACGTGGGCCGGCATCGCGTCTATTCCATGGGTCATGACGAGTTGCATTCCCTTTCCGCAAATTTTCCGGGCACGGAACGTATCACCTTCTGGATGGGATTTGGTGAGCACTATCTCAAGGTCTTCGATGTGCTTGACAATCTCGGCCTGACCTCATCCATCCCGATCGAGGTCGACGGCGTGATGGTCGCGCCGAACCGTCTGGTCAAGGCATTGCTGCCGGATCCAGCTTCGCTCGCCAAGGGCTATACCGGCAAGATTTGCATCGGGACCGATTTGCGCGGCCGCAAGGACGGCGAAGCCAAGCGCGTATTTCTTTGGTCCAACTGCGATCACGAGGACAACTATCGCGAGGTGGGCAGTCAGTCGATCTCCTATTCGACCGGCGTTCCGGTCATGACCGCAGCACGTCTGATCGCTGACGGCACCTGGAATCCGCAGACCATGGTCAATGTCGAAGAGCTCGACCCCGATCCCTTTATGGCCTTGATGCCCGAGGTTGGCATTGACTGGCAGATGCAGGAACTTCCGCTCGATGGGTCCTGGCCATTTCCCGCCGAGGTTTGAATTGGGCGGCAACGTGAATTTCGCCCGCCTCGATACGGCGCGCCTGCCAAGCCCTTGCCATGTGCTTGATCTTGGGCGACTGGAAGACAATCTCAGGCTCTTGAAGCGGATCGGTGACGAAAGCGGTGCTGAGATCCTGTTGGCATTGAAGGCTTTCTCCTGTTTTGCGGTTGCCGATCTGGTGTCGCAATATCTCAGCGGCACTGCTGCCAGTGGCCTCTTTGAGGCGCGGCTCGGCAAGACCCGGTTCGGCGGTCAGGTACACGCCTTCGCCCCGGGCCTTAAGGGCGAACAGATCGATGAAATGCTCACCTATGCCGATCACTTGATCCTGAACTCCGTTGCTCAGTGGCGGCGTTTTGAACCGCGGCTCAAAGACCGGACGGGCACGCAATTCGGGCTTCGAGTCAATCCCGGCCACACGGAGACGGAAAATCCACTATATGATCCCTGTGCGCCTTGGTCGCGCCTCGGCGTGCCGGCTGCAACGCTGAGGCCAGCCGACATGGCGGGGCTGTCCGGCATTCATATCCACACTCTTTGCGATCACCCCTACGACGCTTTCGATCGCATGCTGGACGCGGTTGAACGCAGTTGCGGCCATCTCTTCAGCGCCATCCAATGGATAAACCTCGGCGGCGGCGTTTTGATCACCGATGACGGCTTTCCGGTCGAGCGTTTCATTGACCGGCTGCGCGGGTTTCGCGAAAGAACCGGTCTTCATCTCTACCTCGAACCGGGCACGGCAGTCAGCCTTCACGCCGGTGCCCTCGTTGCCGAGGTGCTCGACCGCGCCAGCAATGTCGGCGAAGTCGCGATTTTGGATACATCGGCGACGTGCCACATGCCGGATGTTATCGAGGCTCCCTTCACGCCCGATGTACTGGGCGCGCAGACATTGCCGCGCGACACACAGCCGCGTGGCGGCGAACCGCACATCGTGCGGCTCGGCGGGCCCACCTGCCTTGCCGGCGATATCATCGGCACCTACCGGTTTGAAAAGCCGCCGCAGGTGGGTGACCGGCTGGTATTCCTTGATCTTGGCTATTACACCATGGTCAAGGCAACGACTTTCAATGGTACGCCGCTGCCGTCGCTGGCGCTGTGGGACAGCCGGACCGATGCGCTCCGAATTGTCAAATCGTTCGGCTACGAGGATTTCGAGAACCGCTTGTCCTGACACTGGACATTGCGTGCAGGCGCACGCCTTCTGCCACTGATCCTCATGAGGTAAGCAGGAAAGTTATGGATGAAGCGTTTGAAAAGATGCTGACGGGTGGACATCCGAACTCGCTTGGACGAACGGTCGAAGTGGTCGATCAGGTTCTTGCCGATCCATCCCGATTTGGTGAATTGTTCGCGTGTTATGGCAGCAAAGATGAAGTCGTCCGTTTGAGGACGTCAAACGCCATGAAGCGAGTCGAGGCTGAGCGGCATGACCTCCTTGTCCCCTTCATCGACCGCTTCCTGGACGAGATCGGTCAACTCGATCAGGCGTCGGCACAGTGGACCCTTGCACAGCTCTTCGACCGACTGCGTGCGGACATGAGCCAAAGTCAGCGGGCAAAGGCGCTGGCGATCATGAAGCGAAATCTCGCCGGTCATGACGACTGGATCGTCCTCAATACGACCATCGAGACACTGTCGGGATGGGCCGCCGACGATCGCGATCTCCTCGCATGGCTGCTGCCGCATTTAAAGCGCCTGTCGTCTGACAGCAGAAAGTCGGTCGCATCGCGCGCCACCAAGAAACTCCGTAAATTGGGTGCTGATTGACACTGTTCTAAGGCCAATTTGGGCGTCCCCGGCACCCTGTCAGCCGGTTCGTTGGCGGCGTATCCAGCGCCCCATATGAGGCTTGACAGCCAAAGTTATATTAATCAAATTGTAAATACCAATTTTGCCGGGTGTCGGCCTTCGCCGCTTCGAAAAAGTGTAAAACAATGGCCATATTGGACAACGCCGTTGAGATCTGGAGCGACGCGTTCGAAGTACCGCCCGGCCGGGCGCTGCCGGCACTGATCCTTGAAGGCACGGGTTGGCACGAAAGGGCTGCCCGCAAACGCCATTCGAAGCGTTCTGATAGGTCCCGGCCTCTTTGCCGAGCCTCGCGAAATATGCGACGATTGGGCCGCAGAAGGGCTGCTGTCCTTCAAAATGGAAGCTCCGGCCGTGGTCGTCGCTGCCGGCTATCTCGGCACACCGGGCGTACCTATGCCGACAGTCCGGGATGCCCAGGCACATAGGCGGATATTTTTCGATCCGCTGAAACTGGAGGATGAAAAGCGGCTGAAACGATTAAACGAAAATTTGTGAGGTGGCATTGCTGCTTGTGGAGGAAGCGTTACAGATATGCACCGGCTGAGCAGGTCATTGTTTTGTTATTTGCAATGGACAAAAGAGTTCGTCACATAGGGAGGTATCATGAAAAAACTGGCTAAACTGGCTTTGGTAGCGTCGACGCTCGCATTTGCGAACGGCGCGTATGCCGACACGGCCGATGGCGACTCGCTCATCGGAAAGCCATGGGAAGAAATCGTTGAAATGGCACGCGGCGGAGAGGTCAACTGGTTCCTCTGGGGCGGCTCGGACAACATCAACCAATATGTGTCGGAATATATTGGCGGTATTCTCGAAGATGAATATGACATCACCCTCAACCGCATCGGGCTGACCGATACGGTCGAAGCCGTCAATATCGTCCTCGGCGAGGTCGAGTCGGGTGTCATGGACAACGGTTCGGTCGACATGATCTGGATTAACGGCGAGAACTTCCGCACCATGAAACAGGGCAATCTTGCCTATTGCGGATACCCCGACACGCTGCCGAACAACACGCTCGTCAACTGGGACAACCCATCGATCGCCAACGATTTCGGCGTGCCCGTGGACGGTTGCGAGATCCCGTGGTCGAAGGTCCAGTTTGCCTTCGCCCATGATACTGCACGCACCGAAAATCCGCCGCGTTCGATCCCTGAATTGCTCGAGTGGATCAAGGCCAATCCGGGCTCCTTTACCTATCCGGCACCGCCAGACTTCACCGGCTCGGTGTTCGTGCGCCACGTTTTCTACCATGCCGCAGGTGGCGTCGATAATCTGCTCGGCGACTTCGATCAGGAAAAATATGACGCCGCTGCCGCAGAGACCTGGCGCATCCTCAATGAGATCGAACCCTACCTTTGGCGCGAGGGCAGGACCTATCCGACCTCCATCAACGCGCTGCAGCAACTGTTCGCCAATTCGGAAGTCGATCTCTTCTTCAACTACGATCCCTCGGCGGTTGGCGTAAATATCGAGAACGGGGTCTTTCCGCCCACGGTAAGGGGATATGGCCTGACCGACGGCACGATCGGCAACACCAACTATACGATCATACCGATCAATTCGCCCAACAAGGCGGCGGCGCTTGTGCTGCAGAACGTGCTTCTTTCGGGTGAAGCGCAGTTTGAGAAAAACCGTCCTGATGTCTGGGGCGCAAGCCCCGCCATCGAGGTATCGCGCACCAGCCCGGACATGCAGGAAAAGTTCGAAACGCTCAAGCCGCATCCCGCTGTTGTTCCGGCATCCGAGCTTGCCAAGGCGGCCCTGCCGGAACTCCAGTCTTCCTGGATCACGGCAATTGAACAGGGCTGGATTGAAAACGTCGGCAGCAATTGACCTGTTGTCATTGAGCCTGCGGCGCTCTTAGGCGCCGCGGGTTTCTGTGCTGCGGAGGGCGCGGAGCGGAATGTCGGATCGCATGAAAATCGCGCTGCTGCTCGCGCCTGCGATGATCATCATTGTCCTGTTGTTTTTCGGCGGTCTCGTCATCGGGTTGATGCGCAGTTTCAACTATATGCCGATCATCGGCCTGACCGAACCCAACGTTTCTGCCTACATTTCGATATTCACCAGCCGGGAGTTCTACCTCTCCTTCCTGCTTACCTTTCACATTGCGTTCACCTCGACTGTCATCTCCTCCATTTTGGCTATTGGCGCCGCGTTGCTCCTGCGGCGCAATTTCGTTGGCCGTGCCGTCATCAACTTCCTGTTTCAGCTCAACCTGACCGTACCGCACCTCGTCGGCGCGATCGGTATCCTCTATCTGTTTTCGCAGTCCGGTAGCTTCGCGCGTCTGGCCGCGGAATTCGGCATGATCTCACGGCCGAGCGAGTTTCCGGCCATGGTCTTCGACCCCTACGCCATCGGCATTATCCTGCAATATGTATGGAAGGAGATCCCGTTTATCGGCGTTATCGTGCTTGCCAACATGCAGGCGCTCGGCGAGGACTATGAGAGCGTTGCCCGTTCGCTGGGCGCAAGCCGCTGGCAATCCTTTGTCCATGTCCTGCTGCCGTTGATTTTTCCGGGAGTCCTTTCCGCATCGGTCATGGTTTTTGCCTTCACCTTCGGCGCCTATGAAATTCCGGCGCTCCTGGGTGCAAACTATCCGGCGGCGCTGCCGGTGCTTGCCTATCGCAAATATACGGACGTCGATCTTGCGGCCCGTCCGGAAGCGATGGCCATGGCCATCGTCATCGCACTCTTGAGCGCCGTCATGATTTACATTTACGTCCGCTATACGCGCCGCCGCATCAGGAGCTGACCATGATCGGACGTGAAAGCCTGTCGATGCGCGGCTTCCGGTTTCTGACCGGAGCAGTGCTGATTACCTGGATGGTCCTGCCGCTGATACCGCTTGCCATCTGGTCATTTGCACGCGGCTGGTTCTTCCCGGATCTGCTGCCCGCGCAATGGTCGCTGCAGGCGTGGGACTATGCCTTTTCCGAAACCGCCGGTGTGCTCGACAGCCTGTGGCTGACGACTCTCATTGCCATCGTGGCGACGATATTGTCGATACTTGTCGGTGTGCCTGCCGGCAGGGCTTTGGGTCTCTACAGGTTCCGCGGCAAGGAATTCATCGAGCTGATGATTCTGGCACCGACAATCGTGCCGGGGATTGCCGTGGTTCTCGGCATTCACAGCGTTTTCATTGCCATGGGCCTTAACAATACGGTCGCCGGGGTCATTCTGGTGCACCTGATCCCGACACTCCCCTACATGGTGCTCGTCATGTCGGGCATTTTCGCAAACTACGATCCGTCCTTCGAAGCGCAGGCACGCAGTCTCGGCGCATCGGCATTCAAGACCTTCTGGTATGTGACGTTTCCGGCAATCCTGCCTGGCATCATCGTCGGCGGTCTTTTCGCCTTTCTCGTTTCCTGGAGCCAGTACATTCTGACGCTGCTCGTCGGCGGCGGGCGCGTGGTTACGCTGCCGCTGCTGCTGTTCAATTTTGCCGCGTCCGGCAGAAATGACATTACCGGCGCGATCGGCATGATCTATATCCTTCCCGGTATCGCAATCCTGCTGTTGACTGCGCGCCACCTGTCCGGCCGTAGCGGCGCAGTTGGAGGTTTCGGGCGAATATGACCCATGTGTCGATTGAACAGCTGACCAAGGTCTACCCCGGCTCGACCGAACCGTCTCTGGACCGGCTGACGCTCGAAATCGATAGCGGTGAATTGACCGCCTTGCTCGGTCCCTCTGGCTGCGGCAAGACGACGACCATGAAAATGATCGCCGGGCTGCTGGCGCCCACCTCCGGCGATGTGCGTTTTGACGGCAGGTCCATCCTGAATGACAAGCCGGAACATCGCGGTGTCGTCATGGTCTTTCAGAACTATCTGTTGTTTCCCTATATGAGCGTCGCGGAAAACATCGGCTTCGGTCTGAAGATGCGTAAGGTCAACAAGGCCGAGATCGAGCGCCGCGTTCAGGAAATGCTGGATCTCGTCAAACTGCCGGATCTCGGCAAGCGCCGGCCAAGCGAGCTATCGGGCGGGCAACAGCAACGCGTCGCCCTTGCAAGGGCGTTGATCGTCCAGCCCAATGTGCTTCTGCTCGACGAGCCGTTGTCCAATCTCGATGCCTATCTGCGCTTCGAGATGCGCGATCTGATCCGCTCCCTGCAGCAGGAAATGGGCATCACGACGATTTTCGTCACCCACGATCAGGAAGAAGCCGTCGTGCTGGCGGATCGCATTGCGCTGATTCTGGAAGGCCGTCTGAAGCAGTATGACAGCGCAGACATGTTCTACAAACGGCCGGTCGATGAGGCGACCGCCCGGTTTTTCGGCGGGCAGAACTTCATTCACGGCCGCTCGGACGGCAAGGCCTTCGACAGTGCGCTCGGGCACCTTGTCCTGCCAGCGGGTGCCGCATCGGGCGAAGGCAAGCTGACATTCCGGCCCGAGAACGTTCGCATCGGGTTGCAGAACGGAGCCGAAAATCAGCTTGAGGGCACCGTCGTCGACAGGATCTATCTCGGCACCCAGACCCGCCTCAAGCTGCGTATCGGCGATGAGGTGATCGATGTCATCGCCAACCCGGAAGAGGTGGAGAGTTTCGAGCAGGGTCAAACCGTGCCGATACGCCTGCCGCCGGGCAGTCTCTGGGTGCTTTGAACGGGTAGCGCACGGCAACCGAACGATCAGGTGAACAGGTCTTTGTTGCGCCCGGTTTCTTCGACGATGAAATCGGCAACGGCGCTGATGCGACGGACGTTGCGCGAGTTTTCGTGATAAACGATCCAATAGGATCGGCTGACATATTTGTGCGCCAGCACGGCAACGAGATCATTGTCCTGACGGGCCAGAAACGTATGCAGTATCCCGATCCCTGCACCCGCCCGGACCGCCTCCAACTGGCCGAGAACCGCGGAAATCTCGAAATCGGACTGCCAGTCGCGCACGAAGTCCGATCGATAGTGCAGCCGCGGGGAAATGATCAGGTCCTCCACATAGCCAATCAGCCTGTGCGCCTTCAGTGCCTCCTCGTCGTCCGGCAGACCATGGGCCGCCGCGTAGGCTTTGGATGCGTAAAGGCCCAGCCTGTAGTCGACAAGTTTGCGGGCGATCAGCCGGCCCGTATCCGGTCGGTCGACCGTGATCAGGATGTCGGCTTCGCGTCGCGAAAGCGAAAAACTCTGCGGCACGGGAACGAGCTGGATTTTCAGGCCCGGATAGCGTTGGCCCAACTGGCCAAGACGCGGAGCCAGAAAACCCACGCCGTAGCCATCCGTGGCGCCGATGCGCACGACGCCGGCGACTTCCGAATCCGTCATGCCCACGGCGGCGCGGGCGGACAGCATTTCAGCCTCCATCCGCTCGGCGGTTTCGAAAAATGCTTCACCCTCCGGCGTCAGGTCGCAGCCGTTTGTGCGGCGGATCAGCAGCTTTGCCTGTAACGCTTTTTCCAGCGCCGTAACCCGCCGCCCGACGGTGGCATGGTTAAGGTTGAGCCGGCGCGATGCGGCGAGTATCTGGCCGGACCGGGCCACCGCGAGGAACACACGCACATCGTCCCAGTTCATCGATAGTTATCCAGATGCTGCACATTTGCCACAACAGAACTATAATTCTTGCACAACGGTTGCGATAGTCTGGGCATTGATTTTGAGAATGCTGGGCGCAAAATGGGTAAGATGAAAACCGGAGGTAACCGATGCGTGAAATCGGACATTTTATCGGCGGCGAAATCGTTGCCGGCACGAGTGGGCGGACAGCCGATGTGATGCAACCCATGGACGGGACTGTCCAGGGCAGTGTGGCGCTCGCCAGCGCTGCGGAAGTGCGTGCGGCGATCGAAAACGCCAAGGCGGCCCAGCCAGCATGGGCAGCCATGAACGCTCAGAAGCGCGCCCGCGTGCTCATGAAATTCGTCGATCTTGTGAACCAGGAAATGGATCCGCTGGCCGAATTGCTGTCACGCGAACATGGCAAGACGCTGGCCGACGCCAAGGGCGACATCCAGCGCGGACTTGAAGTCATTGAGTTTTGCATCGGCGCGCCGCACTTGATGAAGGGCGAGTTCACCGACGGCGCCGGTCCCGGTATCGACGTTTATTCGATGCGCCAGCCGCTCGGCGTGGTCGCCGGAATAACGCCGTTCAACTTTCCGGCCATGATCCCGCTTTGGAAGATCGGACCTGCGATTGCCGTCGGCAATGCCTTCATCCTCAAACCGTCCGAGCGCGATCCAGGTGTGCCCATGCGGATCGCCGAACTGTTCCTCGAAGCGGGTTTGCCACCCGGCGTGCTCAATGTGGTCAATGGCGACAAGGAAGCAGTCGATGCCATCCTTGATGACAAGGACATCATGGCCATCGGCTTCGTCGGCTCCACGCCGATCGCCGAATACATCTACAGCCGCGGCTGCGACAGCGGCAAACGGGTGCAGTGTTTCGGCGGTGCAAAGAATCACATGATCATCATGCCCGACGCCGACATGGATCAGGCCGTCGATGCCTTGATCGGTGCCGGTTATGGCTCGGCCGGAGAACGCTGCATGGCCGTTTCCGTGGCTGTACCTGTCGGTCAGCAGACCGCGGACAGGCTTGTCGAAAAGCTGATCCCGAGGGTCGAAAGCCTGAAGGTCGGACCTTCGACGGATCCATCCGCCGATTTCGGTCCGCTTGTAACTCAGGAAGCGCTTGAGCGCGTCAAGGGTTACGTCTCCATCGGCGTCGAAGAGGGCGCAAAGCTTGCCGTCGATGGCCGCGATTTTACCATGCAGGGTTATGAAGGCGGCTTCTATATGGGCGGTTGCCTGTTCGACAATGTGACGCCCGATATGCGGATCTATAAGGAAGAGATTTTCGGCCCGGTCCTGTCGGTGGTACGCGCCAAAGACTATGAGGAAGCGCTGCGGCTGCCCAGCGAACACGAATACGGCAACGGCGTTGCAATCTTTACCCGCGACGGCGATGCGGCCCGCGATTTCTCGGCTCGGGTCCAGGTCGGCATGGTCGGCGTCAACGTGCCGATTCCGGTTCCTATTGCCTACTACACCTTCGGCGGCTGGAAAGGGTCGGCTTTCGGCGATCTCAACCAGCACGGTCCGGATGCCTTCCGCTTCTACACCAAGACAAAAACCGTTACCTCCCGCTGGCCTTCCGGCATCAGGGAAGGCGCCGATTTCGTCATTCCGACAATGAATTGACGATGAGTGTCGGCGGACGCGCCTGCCTCTTGGCGGGCGCGGCTATACGGCCGACGAGCGCATGCGTTACGGCACCGGCGATGTTGTTGAAACGGCGAACATTGTTGAGGCCTGTGAGGAACGCCTGAAGGATCCGGAGATCGCCTTCGTGCACATCCGTTCGGCAACAAACAACTGTTACTATTGCCGTGCCGAGTGGGCATGAATGTAGGCAACCAGCCCGGCGGTTGAGCTGTCGTGGCCGTCGGCAGCTTCGGCGCCCTCCACAACCGGCAGCAAAGCGGTCGCCAGTTCCTTGCCGAGTTCCACGCCCCATTGGTCGAAGGCATTGATGCCAAACAACTGCGCTTCGACGAACACACGATGTTCGTAGAGGGCTATCAAGCGGCCGAGCGCATAGGGCGTCAGCTTTTCATGGGCCAATGTCAGCGACGGCCGGTTGCCGGAAAAGACGCGGTGTGGCGCGAGCGCTTCGTCGCCGCCCTTTGCCTTCAATTGCGCCTGAGCCTCTTGCACGGTCCGGCCGCGCATCAGCGCTTCCGATTGGGCCAGGCAGTTGGCGACAAGGAGATTGTGCTGGTGCGCCAGGTCAGGCTCATGGCCTTCCGCTGCGATGATGAATTCGACCGGAACGACATCGGTGCCCTGGTGCAGGAACTGGAAAAAAGCATGCTGGCCGTTTGTGCCGGGCTCACCCCACACGAGCGGTCCCGATGGCCCCTCAAGCGCCTCGCCGCTGAGGGACACGGACTTGCCGTTCGATTCCATGTCCAGTTGCTGAAGGTAAGCGGGCAGCCGTGACAGGCGCTGGTCATAGGGGATAACCGCGCGGGCACTGTAGCCGCAAACCGCGCGGTGGTAGAAGCCGACAAGCCCAAGCAGCATCGGCAGGTTTTCGCCGCTTGGCGCCGCCCTGAAGTGCCGGTCGAGATCATGGCCGCCGGAAAGGAACGCATCAAACCGCTGCGGACCGATTGCCAGCATCAGCGGCAGGCCGATCGCCGACCAGATGGAATAGCGCCCGCCGACGAAATCCCAGAAACCGAAGACACGGTCCGCCGCAATGCCGAAATCAGCCACCTTGTCCAATGCCGTTGACAGCGCCGCAAAGTGTTCGCTGACCGCGGCGTCGCCGAGCTTGCCAGCCAGCCATTTGCGCGCTGTTTGTGCGTTGGTGATCGTTTCCACGGTCGTGAAGGTCTTCGACGCGACGATAAAAAGGGTCGTTTCGGGGTCGAGACCGGAAAGCGTATCGGCAATGTGGGCGGCGTCGATATTGGAGACGAAATGCGGACTAGGCCCGTCGCAATAGGGCGACAGGGCCCGGCACGTCATGACCGGCCCGAGATCGGATCCGCCGATACCGATATTGACCACATCGGTAAATGCTTTGCCGGTCGAGCCTGTTATGGCCCCCTTTCGCACATCGCAGGCAAACGCAGCCATGGCGTCCAGCACGGCGCCAATCTCCGGCATGACGTCGCGTCCTTGATCCATGACCGGTGACTGCGAGCTGTTTCGCAGTGCCGTATGCAGGACCGCCCTGTCTTCTGTCAGGTTGATGTGCGCGCCGTCAAACATCGCATCGCGCTTCTCGCCCACCCGCCCGTCCTCGGCAAGCTGTTGCAAGAGTCCCATGACGGTATCGTCGACGGCACATTTCGAATAGTCGAGGAGCAGGTCGTCAAGCTGCGCTGAAAAACGGTCGAAACGAAGCGGGTCGGAAGCGAAAGCGGCCCGCATATCGCGCGGCGCCCCATGTTGATGATGATCTTTCAGGCGCTTGAGGGTGTTTGCGAAGTCGCGTGTCATCGTGCCGTCCGTTCCTGTCTGAAACAGTAGCGCAGACATGACATCGCTTCGGGACCGGTTCAAGCCGCAGACAAAAAAACACCGGGCATGGCCCGGTGCCTGTTGTACGATAACAGCTTTACATCATGCGGATTTCGCCGTTGTCTCTTCGCGCAACTCGCGCCGGAGGATTTTTCCGACATTGGACTTCGGCAGTTCGTCGCGAAACTCGATGAACTTGGGACGCTTGTAATTGGTCAGGTTGTCACGGCACCATGACTTCACATCGTCTTCCGTCAGATCCGGATCGGATTTCACGATAAAGATCTTGACCGCTTCGCCTGAGTTTTCGTCCGGAACACCGATAACTGCCGCCTCCAGAACGCCATCATGGCCGGCTGCGACTTCTTCGACCTCATTCGGATAGACGTTGAAACCCGAGACCAGCACCATGTCCTTCTTGCGATCGACGATGCGCACATAACCGTCCTCGTCCATGTAACCCATGTCGCCAGACCTGAAATATCCGTCGGGTGTCATGACGAGAGCAGTCTCATCGGGCCGGTTCCAGTATCCGACCATCACCTGCGGGCCGCGGATGCAGATCTCGCCGACCTCGCCAAGAGGCAGCGACGCGCCTTCGTCGTCGCGTATGTCGATGTCGGTTGATGGCAAGGGCAGGCCGATCGACCCGGTAAACTCGCCATCGGTGTCGAAGCGGTTTGCGGTCGCAACCGGCGACGTTTCGGAAAGCCCGTAGCCTTCCGAGATCGGGCAGCCCGTCAGCGCCTTCCAGCGCTCGGCCACAGGCTTTTGCACCGCCATGCCACCGGCCAACGTCAGGCGCAGATGCGAAAAGTCGAGCTTGTGAAAATCCTCGTTGTTGAGCATCGCATTAAACAGCGTGTTGACGCCTGGAAGGATATGAAACTGGTATTTGCCGAGTTCCTTGACAAAGCCTGGAATGTCGCGCGGGTTGGGAATAAGGACGTTGTGGCCGCCCTGGTCCATGCCCATGACAACATTCACGGTAAGCGCGAGGATGTGATAGACCGGCAGGCAGCAGATATAGGTCAGGCCTTCCGGCATGTCGCGCTTTCTTTTCAGCGAATCGAGCCAAGCGTTGTTTTGCGCGGCGTTCGCAAGAACATTGCGGTGGGACAGCGTCGCGCCCTTCGATACGCCAGTTGTTCCGCCCGTATATTGCAGAAAGGCGATATCGTCGTGACCGCACTCCGCTGGCGTGAAGGTCTTGCTGCTGCCTTGCGACAGCGCGGCTTTGAACGGCGTGTGTCCGGGCAGTGACCAGGCAGGCACCATCTTTTTGACGCTGCGGACAACGAAGTTCACCAGATGGCCTTTGAGACCCATCATGTCGCCCATGCTGGCGACACAAACATGCTGGACATCGGTTCGGGCGATCACATCCTGAAGTGTCTTGGCGAAGTTTTCGAGGATGAAAATCGCCTTTGTCCCTGAATCCTTCAATTGATGTTCAAGCTCGCGCGGCGTGTAGAGCGGATTCACATTGACCACGGTGTAGCCAGCCCGGAGGACGGCGGTAGCCACAACCGGATACTGCAGGATGTTCGGCATCATGATGGCGACACGGTCGCCCTTCTCCAGGCCCAACGATTGCAGCCAGGCGCCGATCTGCGACGCGAATTGATCCATCTCGCCATAGGTGATCGTCTTACCCATGCAGGTAAAGGCAGGCAGCCCGCCATATTTGTCGCATGCGGTCTTGATAAGGTCACCGACGGATTTATGGTTGATTTCACCGATTTCGGCGGGTGTGCCTTCCGGATAGGATTTGAGCCATATCTTTGCTTCCGCCGGTGACGCATCATTGTTACCGCCGGCAGGCTCTGCTTTCGCAATCGCTGGTTCGGGCGTCTCCTTCTCCTTAGCCGGCACGTTTGCCTTTTCGGCAACATCTGCGTCTTGTGTAGCGGTACCTGTTTTGGTTTTTGGGGCCATTAAATCCTCCTGATGCGCGCCTTTTGCATTTGCCGCGAGGCGTTTGCATCGTCAGTCTGCGACAATGTATCTCGGGTACATGCCTCCCTCGCACAACGTATGATTTATTGCCGGCACGCCTGCCGTGCAAGTGCAGGCTTGGCACAAAGCGAAAAACCGACTGCCTCGCTGATCGTGCGATTACGCAAAAAGCACGCAATATCAACATGAATCCTGCGATCCGGTGTTAAAACGACGGTTCTTCCAGATGCAGCGTGGTTGATGTTCGTGGGTTATTCGCAGCCGCGATTCTACCTGTTTAGAATAAATCTAAACTATTGAAACATTTGGCGTTTCTGGAAAATTTATTTGACAATACTCCGGATGCCCGGTTTACGCTGTACTATCCCGGATCGGTGCTGGGATGAGTAACAGTTTGGAGCGGTAAGGCTGTTCGGTATGCATCGGTTTCGGGTCGGTTCAATAGCTGGAAACCCGGAGCAAAGAATGTATGAAATCCTGAAGAGGTACAGTGTTGCCTTGCCCGCAGCCGCACTGCTTGCGACTGCTGCAGTGTCGACGGTTCACGCCGAGGTGGACGGCAAAGCCGTTCTTGAAACCTACGCAAACATTGCCGAAGCCAACTATGGCGATGCGTTGACGACGGCGAAAACCCTTGAGATGGCTGTTGCGGCGCTGGTTAATGATCCAAGCGAAGCAACCATGAAAGCAGCCCGCGACGCATGGATCGCAGCGCGCATTCCATACCAGCAGACCGAAGTTTATCGTTTCGGCAATCCGATCGTCGACGATTGGGAAGGCCGGGTGAACGCATGGCCCCTCGATGAAGGCCTGATTGACTATGTCCATTCCAGCTACGGCACGGAATCGGACGTGAATCCGCTGTACAATGCCAACATCATTGCCAATCCGAAACTGACCGTTGACGGCAACGAGGTGGATGCAAGTGTCATTTCGCCGCAACTGCTTGCCGAGGAACTTCACGAAGCAGGTGAAGTCGAGGCCAATGTGACCACCGGCTATCACGCGATCGAGTTCATGCTTTGGGGTCAGGATCTCAACGGCACGGGTCCGGGTGCCGGCAACCGGCCCTATACCGATTTCGATCCGAACAACTGCACCGGAGGCAATTGCGAGCGTCGCGCCGAGTATCTGAGCGCCGCAGCGACATTGCTCGTCAATGATCTGGAAGAAATGGTTGCCAATTGGCGCACCGACGGTGCGGCGCGTCAGGCTGTCATGGAAGGTACGGTGAATGAGGGCATCTCCCGGATACTGACCGGCATGGGATCGCTATCCTATGGAGAGTTGGCCGGTGAGCGCATGAAACTCGGACTGCTGCTGCACGATCCGGAAGAAGAGCATGATTGTTTTGCCGATATGACGCATCTGTCGCATCTCTACGACACAATCGGCATCCGCAATGTCTATGAAGGATCCTATACGCGGACCGACGGATCTGTCGTCAGCGGTCCGTCCGTTTCCGACATGGTAAAGGCGGCCAATGCGGACGTCGATACCGAGTTGCGCGCGAACATCGACGCAACGGTTGCCGCGATGACCGCGATTTCGGACGCGGCCGAAGCCGGCGAAGCCTATGACCAGCAGATCGCAGAAGGCAACACCGAGGGCAATGCCCGCGTCCAGGCCGCCATTGATGCACTTGTCACGCAGACAAAGTCGATCGAGCGCGCTGTCGCCGCACTGGATCTCGGCCAGCTTGAATTCGAGGGATCGGACAGCCTCGATAATCCAAGTGCCGTGTTTGAATAGGACCGAATTCTGATGCCGGGTGCCCGTGTGCCCGGTGTCGGGTATCTTTCGATCATCGGACTTGTGGCGGTGGCGTCGGTGTTCGGCGCCGCCGCCACGGTCATTTCTAACGTTCGCACAGATCTCAGCGCGGCGGACCGGGAGCGCGTCGCAAACGTCATCAAGCCGACTGACAATTTTGCTGAGCCGGAGAAGTACGAGCGCATGCAGGGCGGTGCCGCGACCAACCGTTCGGCTCAAGGGCGCGATGCGTTTGCGGCCATGGCGGCAAACATTCCCTTTTCCGAAGGCGAAGACTTTAATCTCGGTGAAGTCCTGTTTGAAAAACTCTGGGTCTCAGCGCCGTCGTCGACACAGTCCTCCGACGGGCTTGGGCCCTTGTTTGACGCGCGTGCCTGCAGCAGCTGTCATGTCGGCAATGGACGTGGCCTTGCCCCTGGTGGCCATGCCGACAAGGGGTCGCTCGTATTCGCACTCTTGAGCACCGGCGAAGGTGCGGCCTCTTACACGGATGCCGACCCCGTTTACGGCCGGCAACTGCAAACGCGTGCCATTCAGGGACACGGGGCCGAGGGCCGGGTCGAAACCGCCTATGAAGCGTTTGATGTCAAGCTTGGCGATGGCTCGACCGTTTCCATGCGCCGTCCTGTCCATACCGTAAGCGGGTTGCGGTACGGGCCGCTGGGTCCGCAGACGTCAATCTCGCCACGTATAGCACCGCCGATGATCGGGCTTGGGCTGATCGAGCAGATTGCTGACAGCGATCTTTTTGCGCTGGCCGATCCGCACGATGAGGATGGCGATGGCATATCCGGCCGGGTGCATCTTGTCCCGGATCCGGAAACCGGAGGAACCGCAGTCGGCCGTTACGGCTGGAAAGCCTCCCACAAATCGGTCCGCGTCCAGTCTGCCTCCGCCTTTTTGACAGATATCGGCCTGTCCACCAGTCTGTTTCCGCATCCAGGCGGTGACTGTACCCACCGGCAGACGGTTTGCACGCAGGCGCCGCACGGCGCTCCGCGAGACTCCGGAGGCGTCGAAGTGTCCGATCAGCTGCTCGATCTCGTCAGCCACTTCTCCAGCCATATTGCCGTGCCCGCGCGCCGCCACGTTTCAGAGCCTGAAGTTCTTCGCGGCAAGGCGCTTTTTTATGCCGCCGGATGCACGTCATGCCATCAGCCGAAATTCGTCACGCTGAAAGATCCTGATGCCGGACGCAACGCATTCCAGCTTATCTGGCCCTACTCGGATTTCCTTCTCCATGACATGGGCGATGGCCTTGCCGACCAAGGCGACAGCCCGCTTGCCCGCGAATGGCGGACGCCGCCGCTCTGGGGAATCGGGCTGACGCGCGCGGTTCTGGGCGAAGAAAACTACCTTCATGACGGTAGGGCGCGCACATTGGAAGAGGCGATCCTGTGGCATGGCGGTGAGGCGGATGCAGCACGCGATGCCTATGCGTCGATGGATTTGGCCGACAGGTATGCGTTGATCCGTTTTCTTGAATCCCTTTGAAAAAGCAGTCGTTTATGCCGAAATGAGCGGATAGTGGCGCCGCTCCTTAAACCGAAGGCTTGACATTGACCTCGATTTAATCAAACGTTTAATTAATAGTGGTTGGCGCCCAACCATCCGCAAACGCCGGCAACGCTTGGGAGGAGTGAATTGCCACAGGCACAGGCCGTACAGCAGGGCAGGCAGAAAGACAGCCGGAAGGCCATTCTGGACGCCGCCGAAAGAGCCTTCGCCGACTTCGGGTTTGGCGGCGCATCGATCCGTGCCATTGCCCGCGATGCCGACGTCAACCAGGCTATGGTTCATTACTATTATCAGAACAAGGATCAGCTTTTTTCGGCCGTGGTTGCGCGCCGCTCCGGCGAAATCAACACAAGGCGCGAGCGCGCGCTTGACCGCCTCTTTGCGTCCGAAGTCCCCGATCTTGAAACACTGATCGAAGTTCTGGTGCGCCCGACAATCGAGATCGGTCACGACACCGAGCGTGGCGGCGATGCCTATGCGCGGCTTGTCGTTTCTTCCAACAATTCCGCCGACGCGCTTTCGCAACAGGCAATTATCGAGCACTACGATCCCATCGCCCGCCGATCTATCGATGCCATCATGCGCCTATTGCCGGAACTCGACAAACCGGCGGCAGTACGCGGCTATCTGTTTGCCATCAGCGTTGCTCTTTCGGTGATGGCCAAGACCGGGCGGGCGGCGCGGCTTTCCGAAGGTCTGTGCGACGATTCGGATACGGAGGAGACGGTTTCCAGTGTGGTTGCATTTGCGTCAGCGGGTATTCGCGCCCTCGCCGACAATAAAACGGGGCGGAAAAGGGTGATCGGCTGATATCGAAGATGGCGGGTCTTCTGTCAAAAGCGTGACGGCCGCCAACAGGACAATTGGGAGGAAAACATGAAAACACTGATATCGACATTCATGGCTACGGCCATGCTCGCGGGCGCCGGCATCGCTGCCGCTCAAACGGCGGCAAAGGCCGAAACCGTCAACATTACCGTTGCCGCTGGCCATCCGCCGGTTTTCCGTTGGGTCAAGCATTTGAACCAGACCTTCATTCCAGCCGTCAACGAAGCCTTGGAGGGCTCTGAGATCACGGTCAACTGGAGCGAACAGTATGGCGGTTCCCTCGCCAAGGTGGGCGGTGTGTTAGAAGCTGTCGAAGTCGGACTTGCGGAGGTCGGTCTCGTGTCCAGCCTCTTCGAAGCAGCCAAGCTGTCGCCCCAGAACGTAACCTACTTCACCCCCTTCGTATCAACCGATGCCACCGCAATTTCCAATCTGATCGACGGTCTTCACGAAGAAAACAGCGAGCTCCGTCAATCCTGGGAAGAAAACAATCTGGAATATCTGGGCGCTGCCATCGGTATCGACGACTATCTGTTGATGACGACCTTCCCGGTCAATTCCATCGACGACCTTGACGGGCAAAAGATCGGCGCGCCTGGTCCGGCGGTCAACTGGCTGGAGGGCACGGGCGCGATTGGCGTCTCGGGCAACCTGACGACCTACTACAACGAGATCAAAACCGGCGTTTACGACGGTGTCATCGTATTTGCCACCGCTGCATTGCCCGGCAAGCTTTACGAGGTCGCACCATATGTCACCAAGGTCGGCTTCGGTGCCCAGTATGCCGGTGGCATTGCTGCCAACAAGGACTGGTTCGATGCTCAGCCTGAAGCGCTGCAGAACGCGCTCAGAAAAGCCGGGGCCGCTCAGCGCGACGCTTATCATGAGGATCTTGAAGCGGCGATCTCCGCCTCGCTGGAGGCCATGGCCGCCAATGGAGCGACGATCACTGAAGTCTCACCCGATTTCCGCACTCAATGGGCCGCCGGCATGGACAATGTTGCCAAGGAATGGGCGGCTCAACTGGACAGCGAGGGAAAGCCCGGAACAGATGTCCTGAAAGTCTACATGGACGCCATGCGCAATGCGGGCGCCACGCCCATCCGCAACTGGGACCAGGAATAGTCTGAGCGAATGGAAGCCCGGCGCGTCAACGGCCCGGGCTTCCTTCAATAGAGGCGGCCCCATGCCCGAGCTCTTTAACGCCTTTCAGCGCACCATCGACCGCATCACGATGGGCCTGAACGTTATCGGAACACTGCTGATCGTCGCGCTGATGATCCTCATCAATGCCGACATCATTGGCCGGGAGATCTTTCTGTCGCCGATTTCCGGGGTGCCGGAGATGGTGTCCATGTCCATCGTGGCGATCGTTTTCCTGCAGGTCGCACAGGCCTTTCGCATGGGCCGTTTCACCCGCACCGACGCGATGATCAACATGCTGGAAAGAAGGGTGCCACGTGTCCGGGCTCTTTTCGAATTGGTGTTCTGTGCCGCCGGTCTGTTTGTCATCGCGGCATTGTTCAATGCCAGCTATCCGTTGTTCATCAGCGACTGGGAACGCAATACTTTCGTGGGAACCGTCGGCGACTTCATCGCGCCGATCTGGCCGGTCAAGCTGATCATTCTCATCGGCTGCGGCGCTTTGCTGCTGCAACTCCTTATGTCCGGGATCCGTGCCGGTCACGGCATCTGGACCGGCACGATAACGCATCCCGATGATGAGGCGGAGATCCATGACACCGTTTGAGATCGGCCTTGCCGCACTCGCCGTCATGGTGGTTCTCGTTTATGCCGGGATGTATGTGCCGCTGGCGCTGATGCTGGTCTCCTATGGCGCTGTGTGGCTGATGAAGGGGTCTCCCCTGCTGGCCGGCAAGCTTCTCGCGCTGGCCGCATCCGAGACCATTTCAAGCTATTTCTTCGGCGTCGTGCCGCTCTTTGTGCTGATGGGTTACATCGTCTCTGTTACCGGCATGGGGCGCGATGCCTTTGACGTTGCAAATCACCTCTTTCGCCGCTTTCGCGGCGGTCTTGGTATAGGCACGGTAGGCGCAAACGCGATATTTGCCGCAATAACCGGCATTTCCATTGCCTCGGCGGCGGTCTTCACGCGCATTGCCGTGCCCGAGATGGTCCGCCACGGCTACACCAAGCGCTTTTCGGTCGGCGTGGTGGCGGGTTCCTCGGTCCTCGGCATGCTCATACCGCCCAGCCTTTTGCTCATTCTCTATGGGCTGCTGACGGAGCAATCCGTTGGCGACCTGTTCATCGCAGGCATCATCCCCGGCCTTTTGCTGACGGTGATCTTCGGTATCGGCGTCGTCGCCATGGCACGCTTTTGGCCGGGCTTTATCGGCGAGAACCTGTCCGATGCCGACGAAGCAAGCCTCAGCGGATCAGAAGTGTTCCGCAAGGCCTTTCCGATCGCCGCACTGATCGCCCTTGTGCTCGGCGGCATCTATACGGGCTTCTTCACGCCCATCGAGGCGGGCGCGGTCGGCTGCCTCGGCGCCATCATCATCGGCCTTTTGCGCCGTTCGCTGACCTTGAAAGACTTCTGGAGCGTCCTGACCGACACCGGACTCGTGACCGCATCGGTGTGCTTCCTCATCATCGCTGCGCAAATGTATTCACGAATGCTGGCGCTTTCCGGCGCACCCGGCGAATTCGGCGGTTTTGTCGCCACCGCCGATATCGGGTTCTGGGGTGTCGTCATCGCCTATGTGCTCCTGGTTATCGTCATGGGCACCATCCTGGATTCCTCATCAATCATGCTGATCCTTGTGCCGCTCATGCTGCCGGTCATTCAGCCGATGAATATCGATCTCATCTGGTTTGGCATCGTGACCGTGCTTGCCGTCGAAATCGGGCTCCTGACGCCGCCCTTCGGCATATCGGTCTTCGTGATCAAGTCTGCGCTCGCCGATGATACCATTTCACTTGGCGACATTTTCGCCGGCGCTGCACCCTTTGCGCTGATGATGTTGTTGGTTCTGGTTCTGGTTCTTGTCTTTCCAGTACTGGCAACGCTGCCGCTCGGCTATTAACGGAGGTTTTGATGCCACGCAGAATTGTTGATCTTTCCGTTCCGCTCGAAGCCGATATCGCGTCCGACCCGCCGATCATGCTGCCGGAGATCGACTATCTCACCAATCAGATGACGGCGGACCAGGTGACGGCTTTTTTCCCGGGTCTGACGAAGGAGGATTTACCGGGCGGCGAGGGCTGGGCGATCGAGCAGTTGCGCATCACCACCCACAACGGAACCCATCTCGATGCGCCCTATCACTTCCATTCCACGATGAACAATGGCGAGCGCGCCATCACCATCGACGAAGTGCCGCTGGAGTGGTGCTTTCAGCGCGGCGTCAAGCTGGATTTCCGTCACCTGGACGACGGTTATGTCGCGACCGCAGCCGATGTCGAAGCCGAATTGAACCGCATCGAGCACGCGCTTGCACCGCTCGACATCGTCATTGTCAACACATCGGCAGGTGCCCGTTATGGCGAGCCGGATTACGTGTCGCGCGGTTGCGGCATTGGCCGCGAGGCGACGCTTTACCTGCTCGAACGCGGCGTACGCGTCACCGGAACCGATGCATGGAGCTGGGACGCGCCCTTCGTCCACACCGCCAAGGCCTATGCCCAATCGCAGGACGCCAGCCTCATTTGGGAAGGGCACCGGGCCGGTATGGAGATCGGCTATTGCCACCTAGAAAAGCTCACCAATCTCGAAAGCCTCCCGCCGAGCGGGTACGAGATTGCCTGTTTTCCCTACAAGATCAAAGGCGGATCGGCCGGATTCACCCGTGCCGTAGCCATTTTCCAGGAGTAGAAACCCATGGCCCAAAAAATGAAAAAGGTAATCGTCACCTGTGCCGTGACCGGCGGGATCCATACGCCGACCATGTCTGAATACCTGCCGGTGACACCGGATGAGATTGCGCAGCAGTCGATCGACGCCGCCGAGGCCGGTGCCTCGATACTCCATTTGCATGCCCGCAATCCGGAGGATGGCCGGCCGACACCCGATCCGGATGTCTTCATGCAGTTTTTGCCGCGGATCAAGCAGGCCACCAATGCCGTTGTCAACATTACGACAGGCGGCGGTCTCGGAATGACGGTGGAAGAGCGGCTCGCGGCTCCGATGCGCGCTGAACCGGAAATGTGCTCGCTCAACATGGGCTCGATGAACTTCGCCTTGCATCCGCTTGCCTCGCGCTATTCGGGCTTCAAGCACTCTTGGGAAAAACCTTTCCTCGAGGCAAGCGAGGATTTCATCTTCCGCAATACCTTCAAGGATATCCGGATGATCCTGCAGCACCTCGGCGAGGGCTGCGGCACCCGCTTCGAGCACGAATGCTACGATATCGGGCATCTCTATAACCTTGCCTATTTTGTCGATGCCGGTCTCATCAAGCCGCCTTTTCTTGTACAGTCGATTTTCGGCATCCTCGGCGGTATCGGGGCCGACATGGAAAATGTCATGTTCATGAAACAGACGGCGGACCGGCTGTTCGGCGACGACTATGTATGGTCGGTCCTTGCCGCCGGCCGCCACCAAATGCCCTTCGTGACCCAGGCGGCAATGTTGGGCGGCAATGTCCGCGTCGGGCTGGAGGATTCGCTCTTTATCGCCAAGGGCGAACTGGCCGAATCCAATGCCCAGCAGGTTGCCAAGATCCGAACGATTTTGGGAGAGCTCGGCCTCGAAATTGCGTCGCCGGACGATGCCCGCGAAATACTGGATCTGAAGGGCGGCGACCGGGTGAAGTTTTAAAGCGAGGAGAGGCTGGACTGGAGCATTTGATGGCGGCCAATCCGATCACCGGTTTTGAGGTCGATCCGGCGGACATAAAGACCATCGGGCGCGATCTGCAGCGGCCCGAATGCATCCTGGCCGAGCCAGACGGCGCGCTCTGGTCAGCCGACGCCCGGGGAGGCGTCGTCCATATAAGACCGGATGGCAGCCAGACGGTCATCACCCAGTCGGAACAGACCCATTTTGCCGGCGCTTCGGACGAGGCTACGCGCTTTACCGCCGGAACCCTGCCCAACGGTCTCGCCTTTGCCCGAAATGGAGACATTTTGATCTCCAATTTCGGGACGGACCGGTTGGAGGTCATGAAGCGGACCGGTGAGACCCGGGTGCTGTATGACACGATCGACGGGGCGCCGATCGGTAAGGTCAACTTCGTGCTGCGCGATTCGAGGGACCGGATCTGGTTGACCGTTTCGACCACGATTGCCAACTGGATGGACGCGATCAGTCCGAGGATCAGCGATGGCTTCGTCGCACTTGCGGACGAAAAGGGGTTGCGTATTGTTGCGGACGGCTTTGCCTTCACCAATGAAATCCGCCTCGATGCGGCAGAGGAGTGGCTCTACATTGTTGAGACAACGGCGCGAAAGGTAACCCGTATGCGCGTCGGCGAAGACGGTTCGCTGATTGGCCGCGAAACCTTCGGCCCGGAGGATCATGGTGCCTTCATCGACGGCATCGCCTTCGATGGCTTTGGCAATCTCTGGGGCACCCACGTCATGACGGATCGCGTATTCGCCATCACGCCCGATGGCGACCTGCAGATCATCCTCGACGACGATGAGAGCTCACGCGCCGGCAAGGAACTGCTTAAGGCCTTTGACGAAGACCGGGTTACGCCTGAATTGATGGTGGCCTGCGGGGGCAAGATCGCGCCGTGGATGGCGAGTATCACCTTCGGCGGCCCCGACTTGAAGAATGTTTATATCGGCAGTCTGCGCGGCACGACGATCCCCTGGTTTCGTTCGCCCGTCGTTGGATTGCCGATGGTGCACTGGAATGAAGGGAAGCAAGGATGAGCAATACGGTCGATATGCCCGAAAAAGCTGTCGTGCAGTTCAATTGCAGCGGCACCGCCGTTGGCAAGATGCGCAACGAACTTGCCGTCGAGATGGTGAAACCTTTCAGGGAAGAATTCGAGCTGGCAACGGACGAGGGGGCGTTTCATGGCGGAGATGCCTCAGCGCCACCGCCGCTCGCGCTTTTCGTGGGCTCCATAACCGGCTGTATCATGACGCAGATCAGGGCATTTGCCAAAAGGCTCGGTGTGTCCCTCAATGATCTCAGGGTCGAAACCCGTGTGCAGTGGAACTGGCAGGCGGTTGGGCGTGTCTACGAAACCGCGCCGAAAGCGTTCGAGATCGATGTTCTGATCGACAGCTCCGATCCGCAGGAGAGGGTGGTGGAACTGATCGAAACAGCCAAGAAAGGCTGCTTCATCGAACAGACGCTCGGCGTCGGCAATAGGATTAATCACCGTATGAAAACGGCCGACGGATGGCGCGATGTTTAGCGTTGAGCGCGAAGTCAGTAACGCACCACCAGAACCGATTGCCTTGCGTGCCGCACCACCCGCGCCGCGTTGGGCCCGAGCAGATAATCCTTGAGTGCCGGGCGGTGTGAGCCGACGACAATCAGGTCGGCGTTACAAGTGTTCGCCGCGGCAATGATTTCTTCGTATATATTTCCATGGGCGGTAATGTGCTGGATGCGTGTATTTTCCGGCACGTGCTTGGCGGTAAATGCGTGCAACGCCTCGGTCGCGTGTTCGATCATGTCTTTCTCGTGTTCCGGCGGAAAGAATGTGCCCACAATGCTCTTTCCGTAGTCAGGCACCACGCACATCACGTGCAACGTATCGTCGCTGACCGTAACCTCGAGCGCTGCATTGATGACCTTTTCAGCCGACTCTTCGTCGCCAACATCGACGCAGGCGAGAATGTCTTTGAACATTTCCATTACTCTGTTCCTTGATCAACGGCTGAAGCGCTTCGTTTTGCGCTTCAACGCTTTTGCGCTCTATGCGCGCTGTTCGACAGGTACCGGCTCCGCGTCGGCGCGTCTGCGCTGCAGCAGGAATATGAGGCCAAGTAATGCCAGGGCCGGGATATAAAGCAGATATTTCGACGGCTGCGAGGCCGGAATGAGAAGTTGCCTGATGGTCTGGTCGAAATCGAAACCGGCGGCTTGCGCCTTGGAGTCGAAGATCGCATTGTCCACCAGCACCTTGCCGTCCTCTTCAAAGATCTCAAGGCCGAAACCTTCCAGCCGTGCCGCGCCGTCGGGCTCATCGCCGACATCAATCAGCATCGTCAGGGTGATGGGATCTCCGACATCGTCGAGCCCGTCGACAATGGCCCGCAGCTGCGTTCCAGGCTCTGCATCACCCATGATCGAGGCGATCTCCGTCGGATTGGCATCCGCAAAGGGAGGAACAATGTAGTCCATCCAGAACCCCGGCCGGAACAGCGTGAACGCAATCAACAGAAGCGCGATCGATTCCCAGATGCGCGACCGGGCCATGAAGAAGCCTTGCGAGCCGGCCGTGAATATCAACATCGCCGCCGTGGCAATCACGAAGACGAACACGCCCTCCAGCCAAGTGACATCGATCAGCAGCAGATCTGTGTTGAATATAAACAGGAACGGCAGCAACGCTGTCCTGAGTGAATAGAAAAACGCCACGAATCCCGTTCGGATGGGATCGCCGCCGGACACCGCAGCAGCCGCAAATGAGGCAAGCCCCACGGGCGGTGTTACGTCTGCCATGATTCCGAAGTAGAAGACGAAGAGATGCACCGCGATCAGTGGCACGATCAGGCCGTTTTGCTGACCGAGCGCAACGATCACCGGTGCCAGCAGCGATGAAACGACGATATAGTTGGCCGTCGTGGGCAGGCCCATCCCGAGAATGAGGCTCAATATCGCCGTGAAGATCAGAATCAGCATGATCTGGCCCTGCGACAGGAACTCGACCAGTGCGGCCAGCACCGCGCCAACGCCGGTCTGCGACACGGCGCCGACGATAATACCGGCGGAAGCCGTTGCGATGCCGATTCCGATCATGTTGCGCGCGCCGGCAATCATGCCTTCGATGAGTTCGTTGAAACCGCGTGCAAATGCGCCGTCGCGCGTTTCGCCGCGGAACATCGCAAACAACGGCCGCTGCGTGATGAGAATGAAAATCATGAACGCGGTTGCCCAGAAGGCGGATAAGGAAGGCGACAGCCGCTCGACCATCAGGCACCAGATCAGCACCAGCACCGGCAGAAGGAAATGCAGCCCGGATTTCACAGTCGGACCCGGTTCCGGCAGTCGAACCACGGGCTCGTTCGGATCATCAAGTTCAAGCTCCGGATAGGCGGAGCAGAATCGAATGAGCGCAACATAGGCTGCTGCAAGCAGAACCGCTATGATCCACGGCGTTGCTGAACCCGCCAGCGAACCGATAACCTGGATAAGGTAGAATACCCCGAAGGCTCCGATGACCGTGAAACCGAGGACCATCGCACCGGTCGATATCACCTGCATCTTGCGCTCTTCCGTCAGGCGCGCGCCCAACATGGCGAAGACGGTGAAGATAATGCCCAGCACAATCGCGACGCCAAGCAGTCTGCTGTCAGCTTCCTGCAGCCACTCGAACAGCCAGAAGAGATAATAAATGGCACTTGCTGCCGCGAGAATGACGGCCATTGTCGCGCCGAACGAGATCAGTCCCCATTTCAGCGGCTTCGGCTGGCTGGCTCTGCCAAGACCGGCCATACCAAGTTTCTTGGCTTCAAGATGCACGATGTAGACGAGAGCGATGTAGGAAATGACGGCCGGTACGAAGGCATGCTTGACCACTTCGAAGTAGGATATGCCGATATATTCGACCATCAGGAAGGCAGCGGCACCCATAACCGGCGGCATGATCTGGCCGTTGACCGAGGATGCAACCTCCACCGCACCCGCCTTTTCGGAGCTGAAACCCACGCGGCGCATCATCGGGATCGTGAATGTCCCGGTGGTGACAACATTGGCGATCGACGAGCCGGAAATGAGGCCGGTCATACCCGAGGCGACAACCGCTGCCTTGGCCGGACCGCCGCTCAAGTGGCCCATCAGCGAAAACGCCACCTTGATGAAGTAGTTGCCGGCGCCCGCCTTGTCGAGCAATGCACCGAAAAGCACGAACAGAAACACCAGATCCGTTGAAACGCCGAGCGCAATACCGAACACACCCTCCGTCGACAGCCATTGGTGATAGGCAACAGCGTTGAAGCTCGCACCTTTCCAGGCAAGAAAGCCTGGCGCATAGGGCCCGAGGAAAGTGTAGCCAAGAAAGACGATGGCGACGATCATAAGCGGCGGGCCGAGCGCCCGGCGTGTTGCTTCGAGAAGCAATATGATGCCGAGGACGGAAATGACGACATCCAGCTGGTTCGGATTGTTGGGCCGGTCGGAAAGCCGTGTTCCCAGCAGGCTGTCGATCAGGGCCGTGTCGAAAACGAACAGGTAAAGAGCACAGCAGGCCGCTGCAACCGCCAGGACCCAGTCGGCAACCGGTATGGTTCGCCGCGGCGACGATCTGAATGCCGGGTAGGCAAGAAATGCCAGAAACAGTGCAAAAGCGAGATGAATGGGGCGCGCTTCGCCGCTTGAAAACACGCCGATACCAAGTGAATAGGGCAGGGGCGAAGCAATCCAGACCTGGAACAGCGACCATAACAGCGCCGTTCCTGCAATGAGTTTGGCAATCGCCTGACTGTCGGGCTTCCGCCCCCCCGTATCGGTCGAGGCGACGAGGTCCTCGAGGTCGGAATCGCTCAGTTTCGTGCCGGTCTCGTCCTGGGACATGGCATCCCCCAAATCTGCTCAGATAAATTTAAAAACAATCGGGGGCGGATTTAAATCCGCCCCCGTTTCAGTTCTGTGGAAACCGGGGCCTACATCCAGCCCCGCTCCTTGTAATATTTGACCGCGCCGTCATGCAGCGGCGCCGAAAGATTGTTCGAAATCATGTTATCTTCTGAAAGATTTGCGAAGGCCGGGTGCATCTTCTTGAACCGGTCAAAGTTCTCAAAGACCGCCTTGGTAATTTCATACACAACCTCTTCCGGCGTATCGGCGGATGAAACAAATGTTGCGCCGACGCCAAAGGTCGTCACGTCACCGTCGGTTCCTGCGTACATGCCGCCCGGGATCGTCGCCATGGCGTAGAAATCGTTCTCGCTGGCGAGACCTTTTGCGGCGTCATTATCGACATTGATCAGCTTGGATTCACACGAGGTTGTCGCCTCCTTGATCGAGCCGTTCGGGTGCCCGACGGTGAAGACGATTGCGTCGACCTTGTTGTCGCACAGTGCAGCGGCCTGTTCGGACGACTTCAGTTCGGAAGCCAGGGCAAAATCACTCATGGTCCAGCCCATCTTGTCCATCAGCACTTCCATTGTGCCGCGCTGGCCGGAACCCGGATTGCCGATATTGACACGCTTTCCTTTCAGATCATCGATTGTGTTGATGCCTGAGTCAGCACGCGCGACAACGGTGAACGGCTCCGGATGTACGGAAAACACCGCCCGAAGACCTTCGAATTTTCCATCAGGAAATTTGTCGGGTGCGGTGCCGTTATAGGCATGGTATTGCCAGTCCGACTGCGCCACACCGAGGTCAAGATCGCCAGTGCGAATGCCGTTGATATTTGCAACCGATCCGCCTGTCGTGTGCGTACACTTGATGCTGTGATCCGAGGTGCCGCGATTCACAAGCCGGCAGATCGCGCCGCCCACCTGGTAATAGACGCCGGTCTGACCGCCAGTGCCGATCGTCACGAATTTGTCTTCCGCCACCGCCGATCCGGCAAAACCCAGCGAAAGGGCCACGGCCGTTCCGGCCAGCATACTGCGTCGTGATATCATTTTTTGTACTCCGTTTTCACGTTGACTGAGACACCGGCCAGTATTCACCCAGCCGGTGATTATTCGTCTCCACCTCCTTCAGGCGCTCCTGCACTTTCTGTCCGGAACGGCTGACCACCATACCCATCAACGATTCCAGCAGGACAAGCGTTGCGGCGTAGGAAGAGAAGAATTGCGGACTGTCCGTTGGGACGATGAAATGGTGATTTGAGAAGGCCACTGCCGGACAAGCGATCGCATCCGTTATCAGGACCACGAAAGCACCGGACTCATGGGCAAGCCGCGCGGCATCAACCGAACGCCTCGCATAAGGGTTCTTCATGATAACCAGAAGGCTGTCCTTGCCTGTCAGGCCCGACAGTGCGGTGGCTGCCGACACACCGCCCTGGCCGACCACGTTCCAGTTTGTGAAGGCGAGGCTCCCAAGATATCCCATATAATCAACGAAGCCTTCAGAAGACATGGAGCCGGCAAGAAAGACGCGCTGCGATGCGATCAGCCGGTTTGCCACAATCTGAAGCTTCGCATAGTCCAGCCCGTCGGCAAGGTCGCCGATGTTGCGGATGGCCGATGCCGACTGGCGCAGCGCGAAAGGCGTTCGCGGTCCGCCGCCGCCATCAATCTCGATTTCGGATTGCAGCAGGCCTGCCTTTTCCGCAAATGTGCTGCTGCGGTACTTGATTTCCGCGCGGCAGAGTTCGCGCATTTCTTCATAGGAGTTAAGGCCAAGGGCGCGTGCAAGGCGTGAAAACGTAGGTGGGTTGAGTTTACTGGAGACGGCGATTGCCCTCAGTGATCTGCTTGCCACGTCCTCGTGATTGTCGATGACGTGGTTCGCTGCGAGCTTCAACTGCGGACTCAGCGACCTGTAGTGAAGCCCGATCAGATCATTGATCGGAAGGTTTTCCACCCATTTCTCCGCCGGTTAACCGGTTCTGAAAAAACTGTTTCAAAAAAAATAAAATCTGTCAATCAGTGAAACGTTTGTAACATCAGCCGCCAGCAAAACCGCTCGGCTTTTAAAGGTCAGCCAGCCAACACAAGAATGAGACAATTGCTTCGCATAACGAAATTCCGAAATCAGCATTACCTTCGCTGGAAAATTTGTTCAAGCTGGAGCCCGAAATGTTTGGTGACGAGGCGAACCCATTGATACTTCGAGCCAGACCTGGCCTGTCCCGCTTTTGCTGGTCGTGCTCGTGTGTTTCGACATGAAGAGACTTGCACGTATCATGGTTGCGCCCAATGGCGCCCGCAGAAGCAAAGCAGACCATCCGGCCCTCCCGGTGACCATTGCCGAGACGGTCGAAACGGCACGGCGTTGCCATGCGGAGGGCGCTGAAGCGATCCACGCCCATGTCCGGGACAGGCAGGGCCGGCATGTGCTTGATGCCGGCCTCTATCGCGAACTCCTGGGCGAGTTGGCCCTGGTTGTTCCTGGCATGGGCGTGCAGATAACGACCGAAGCCGTTGGCCGCTACGATCCCGAAGCCCAACGCAGAGTGGTTCGGGAAGTCAGGCCGCAGGCCGTTTCTGTGGCGCTGCGTGAGATGCTGCCAGACGCAGATCAGACGGAAGCGGCACGCGCATTTTACCATTGGGCGGTTGAGGCGGATATTGCCGTTCAACACATTCTTTACGCGGCCGACGAACTATCCGAACTCTTCGCAGCAATCCGATCAGGCATTGTTCCGTCGAATAGCCTGCAACTTCTCTTCGTTCTCGGGCGCTACGCCGATGGTCAGCAAAGCCGCCTGTCAGACATCGATCCGTTTCTGGCTTCTCTCGAGCCCCTTGCGGACGAGATCGGTGACGTCGAATGGGCGGTCTGTGCGTTCGGACAAAAGGAAACCGATTGCCTCGTGCAAGGGGTAAGGCGCGGCGGCCGCGCCCGGATCGGGTTTGAAAACAGTCTTTGGAATAGAGACGGCAGCGTGGCCGCAGACAATGCGGAGCGTGTCCGCGAGCTCAAGAGCATTATCGGCTAGTTGACAATCGGCTGCTTTGCCCGCTCATCTCGAATGGTGGCGAAAAACTGTTTTGCGAGCTGCGTCGCATCGTCAATTGCAGGGCCGGGGTCGCAGTTTGGCAGCGTATCGGCGAGCCCTTTTCGGTCACGAATCATGGCGATTGCATCATTTTCGATGCGTCGAATATCGCCTTCTGTGAGCCAGCCATTCCAGCCGATCGAAGTAACCTCGCCATAGGCATGACCGATAGCACGGTGGAAAAGCAGAAGTGCAACCTGCGGTGTCGATCTGGGCACCATCTCTGATTCCTTTTCATCGTCCCCGCAAAATGTTTCAAACGCCCCCACGACGCGAAATCGATAAACAACACATATTAGTATAAGGCAATATGCGAAATTTGACCATTCAGAAAAAATTTTTTCGCCGCCTTTTTGAAGTCAGGCGTCGATTTAGCATATGCAACCTGGAAAGTTGTCCAGAGAGAAGCTTAACGAATACCGCCACCGGTGAGGCTTGAAAGAGATTGCGGCCGGCTTCACGTTTCGCGGAAACTACGCCTCATTGAGTCGATAAAAGGCGCAAACAGGTAGCTCGCGAGCGTCCGGTCGGCGGTCACGATCATCACCTGAGCCGGCATTCCAGCCAACAGCTTGATATCCTGGTTGGATCCGCGCCTTGCCTTTTCCAGTTCCTGTTCCGGGACCTCGATCACGGCCAGGAAATAGGTCTCGCCGGTCGATTGATCGGTGATGGTGTCGGGTGATACCTGGCGCACCTTTCCCAGAAGCGGCGCCAGGTTGCGTTGCTGATAGGCCGTCAGAATAACGCGCGCCGTCTGCCCGGTTCTCACGCTGTCTATGTCGCTTGGGCGGACCCTGGCATCGACGACCAGATCACCGCCCGTCGGAACCAGATCCAAAAGCGGCTCTCCGGGTCCCAGAACGCCGCCGGCGCGGGACATGCGCATTTGCAGCACCACGCCGTTGACCGGCGCCCGGATCTCCGTCCGCGAGAGCTCGTCGGTCGATTTTTCCAACAGGCTTTCGGTTTCGTTGATCTTCCGCCGAACCGATACCAGCTTTTCGCTTGCTTCTTCGCGCTCCCGGCCGGTTATCGCAACAACCTGCCTGTCGAGATTCCGCAGGTTTTCAAGGAACACCGATCGCCGTGTCTGGATCGTGTCGATCGCGCCGGTCAATCGCGCATCTTCCCGTTGCAGAGCGGCCACGCGCGAACGCGGTGTCAGCCCCTGTTCGAACAGTTGTTCATTGGCGGCGAGCTCTTCGCTCAGGATCGAAAGCTGGCGTTCAAACGACAATTGTTCGGAATCAAGCCCGTCCAGTTGCTTTAGGATTTCAGCCTTTCTGCCTTCGATCAGGGCGACTTCCGCCTGTCGCGCATTGACGCTCTGCTCGTGCAATTGGCGCGCCGATGCGATCACCTCTTCGGCGCGATGGGGAATTGCGTCCATTATGCCGGCCGGCACTTCAAAGCCCTCTTGACCGGCCTCCTCGGCCTCCCACAGCGCTTCCTCGACCCGCAGCGTCGCAAGTTCGAGGGTCAGCGCCTCGGTATCGGTGCGCGAATCGACATCGGCAATCACCGCCAGCGGCATATCTTGCGTCACCTGCTCGCCTTCGGAGACAAGCAGTTCAGCGACCACACCGCCCTCCAGATGCTGAACGACAATCCGCCTGCCATCTGGGCTGATGACGCCCGGAGCAATAGCCGCGCCAGAGAGCGATGCGGTTCCTGCCCATACCCCGCCAACGCCGAAAAACACGATCAGAACGGCCCAGGCGATCCGTTTTGGGCCGCGCGTGGTCACGTCCAGGTCGGCGAGCGCTGTTGACGCGGGCGGCTCATCCGGAGTTGGGCGGCGCCGGCTGAAGAAGACAGCGACGCCTGCCAGCAGCAGGAGGACAACGGCCGCTGCCACAGCACTCTGAACGCCGCCTGCCGGAAGCCACACGAATGTTTCCGATGCGCTTGACAGGAGCCCCGACGACCAGGCGTTGAGCTGCGGAAACGGGCCGTAGACGGATACCGCGACCAGAAGAGCAGCTGTGATCAGGACGATGGACAGTATGATACGCATGGTCTCGTTTTCTGTTCTACCGTTTTAAGCGGATGGCGGCGATCCGTCCTCACCCGTCGAAACCTTGGCAATGTCGCCCGAAGCCCTTCGGCGTTTCATTTCGGCGATCCGCGATGACAGTTCGCCGACCGGCTTCTGTTCTTTCTGCACTTCGAGGAACCGCCCCTTTCCGTCTTGCAAATGCAGCACCTGGTCAGCAAGCGAAATCAAGGTCCGGTCATGGGTGATGAGGATGACGGCGGCATCCGCGGTACGCAATGCCGTCACCGCTTCCCGCAGATTGTTTGTTCCGTTGGAATCCTGCGCCGATGTCGGCTCGTCCAGAACCACGAGCTTCGGCCCGTCGTAAAACGCACGCGCGATGGCGATGCGCTGCGCCTGGCCGACAGAAAGCCGCCGCCCTTCCGGCCCGATCGGCGTATTGTAGCCGTTGTCCAGCGAGCCGATGAATTCATGAATGCCTGCCATGCGCGCCGCCGCGACAATCGCCTTTTCGTCCGGCTGTTCGCTAAAGCGGCTGATGTTCTGGGCAATGGTGCCTGCGAGCAGGTCGACGGTCTGCGGCAGGTAGCCAAGCCAGCGGCCGAACTGCGCCGGCTGCCATTTGCGCACATCGACCCCGTCAAGCGCGACAGAGCCGGTTTCGGGCGAATGGACGCCGGCGATCGTGCGCGCAAGCGTGCTTTTGCCCGAACCGGATGCACCGATCACGACGAGAACACTGCCGGGCTCGACCCGGCCGGCCAGATCTTTAAGAAGCGGCTGGTCCGCGCCAGAGGCACCGATGGTCAGATTGTTGAACGTCAATTCGCCCTTCGGGTCGGGCAGGCGCATGTGATTGTCGGCCTCAATCGGCGCGGACATGATGGCCTTGATATCGGCCCATCCCTGGCGGGCGAGCACCATCGATTGCCAAGCGCTCATCGACCGCTCCACCGGTGCGACGGCCCGGCTTAACAGGATTGAAGCGGCGATCATGCCGCCCGCGGTCATCTGACCGAGCACAACGAGCCAGGCGCCGACGCCTAGGATCGCGATCTGAAGGCAAAAACGCAGGAAGCGCGACGTTGCCATGGCCGAGCTCATCGCGTCGTGATCGCGCCTGTGGTTGAGATAGCGTGCTTCAAGGTCGCTGCGTGTGGCTTCCACGACCGGCGCGCGCAAATGAAGGGCCGCCACCGTTTCGCTGGCCGCCAAAGCGTTGCGAAGCCGGTCAGTCGTCTTTTCGCTCGCCGCCTTTTCCTTCAGGCTGAGCGGGCGGGCAATGCGGTCATTGATCAGCGTAACAATGAACAGAACAATGACGCCTGCAAGCGCCACCAGGCCCAGAACCGGGTGGATCATGGCGATGACAACCAGAAACAGCGGCGTCCAGGGCGCGTCGATAAAGGCGAGGATGTTTTCGCCCGAAAGGAACGACCGCACGGACGAAAGGCTGGCCAGTGCGCCAGAAGCGCTGCGGTCGCCGCCGGCGTTGCGCACGATCATCCGGTCGAGGAGTTCGGGCATCAGCGTGCGGTCGCAAAAGGCGCCGACCCGGTTGAGGATCTGCCGCCGCGCCATTTCCAGAAGACCATAGGCTGCCAATGCAACGATGGCGATAACGGTCAAGTAAAACAGTGTGCCGAGCGAGCCGGACGACAACACCCGGTCAAGCACCTGCAGCATGTAGACAGAACTTGTCAGCAGCAGCAGGTTGACAAAGGCGCTGATAACGAAAACCGCGCGCATTTCATGGCGCACGGCGTTGCGAAAATTACCGATTTCAACCCTTTTGGTTTCGGGTGGGACAGTTTCGAGCGATGGAAGTTTGGCACTGTTCACTTTATTGACTTCCAGAAACTGACAAACAGCGACACCCGTTTTTTTTCGATAGTCGAAGCCTTGCCATGGCTGCCGGTATCGGAGTCAACGCACACGCTTTAAGAAGTGCGCACCGAGAGGAGTTATCATGCCTATTGGAGAACGAATAAACCACAATTCTACACTTCCGAACTCTCGGTTCCTGTTACACTACAATCGAATTTACCCGAACCGAATAAGTTTGCTGCAATCACCCCAAAATTCCCAGTGATTTGCAGAGAAGCAAAGCGGGTTCTGGCCTGATCTTGTACTCCTTAGAACACACGCTTTCCCTTCAAAGGCCAGAAGCTACTCGGAAGATTGAACAACCGAGTAGCAACTATTGCGTGATCCTTGAGAATCAAGCGATCAAGTCTTCGATATAATCGCCAGTCAAAGTCAGGGTGTCGACAGCACCGTCTTCGCCTTCAATCGAAATTACGACGGTATCCTCGTTGATCTGTTCACCAGAGACGCGATCACTAACGGTTTCGCCTTCGGGTTTGAACAACGCTTGCACTAGGTAAGTCAGATCGTCGGTCGTGTCACGGTGGTCAAGATTGACACCCTTGTTAATGTCATTGACAAGGAGCTTTATGTCGGTGCCAAACCCGAACTTGATATCATCAGGCCCGGCAACATTGACGATCAGTGTGGCATTTTCAGACACATTGTCATCTGCATTGAACGCTCCTTCTCTGAGGCCAACTTGTTTACCGTTGTCAAACACGGCGTTGGTTCCTGCGAACTTCTGGTCAAGGTAGCCGTCAATATAGTCGCCGGTCAAAGTGACGGTGTCCGTGACATCATCAACGGTAAAAGAGAGTTTCACGGTCTCGCCGTCGATCACTTCAACGCCGACCATGTTCGTGCCAGCCTTATCAAGCCCAAACCCGTCGCTTTCAAAGGCTTCGTCGAGAAGACGTTCGAGGTCATCTCCTTCGCGGCCCTTTCGTGCATCGAGATTTGAGCCCTTAAGCGCCTTGCCAAGTTCGCCGACCTTGCCTTTTTCATAGAAACTGAGCTTTAGGCTTTCCGTGAACTTCGACCCGAAATCATCGTTAACAACTAATGTCACGTGCTGTTCGGTTTCATCTAAGATATCCAGCGAATCCATGTCGCGGTCGCGAACCACACCGTCGCTGCCGATAATAAAATTGTTGCCGAACTCTGCCGAAAGGAGCGCTTCCACCTGATCGCCACTCAAGTTGACTTTATCCTCCGAGCCGCCCTCGCCAACAAGGTAGATTTCCACTTCGTTGGGACCAAGAACTTTGATACGAGCTCCGTCAATTTCGCCGTTGAGTGTCCCCAGAATTAAGTTTTCAGCGTCATCCTTGTCGGTATCGAGAAACTCGCCTGGACCCAAAGCCTGACGTACGTCACCTGCCGCCCCAACAATCTGAAGCCTACCATCATTGTTGCTGTTGGTATTTATGACAACGGATGCGGAGTCGTTGTCGGTGTTGGTAAGGTCGATTGATCCACTAACTGAATTGGTAGCCATTATTGCTCTCCCACTTTACAACTTCTTCAAAAAAACCACGCTGATCGGCGTCGGTGTCGACCTCCTTCAATAGTACTTGGTTTCCTCGACACGATTGGAATCGACGGAAGCACCTAAAAAAGGAGGTCGACACCGACGCCGATCAGCGTGGTTTTTTTGAAGAAGTTGTAAAGTGGGAGAGCAATAATGGCTACCAATTCAGTTAGTGG
>JBCCOK010000034.1:0-59172 GCA_039025395.1 Pseudomonadota bacterium | reverse complement strand
CGTCACAGACGCGAACATATTCAACGGGCTCCGGCTCAGCAGCGATGATCGCATCGGCTGCATGAGAACCGGACACTGCAGCCATGGCCGCAGCGGAGCCGAGAAGAAGGCTCTTGATTTTCATTTTCTGACCTCCAGTCAATTTCTTTAATGGTCTGGGCACAGGCTGCCAGGCAGCAAACCCTGACCCATCCCCAACAAAAGAAGATAAACGTCAATCCGTCCCTCTTCCGAGATTGAAGATACCGGACGGTATTGTTGAAGCAATGAGGATTTTCAGTTCACAAGGCCGTGTAGGCAATCTTGGTCGGTCTATGTTGCACAAAAGACACGATTTTACTCACAATCATGCGCAAACCCTTAACAGCCGTTAATATTTGGCCATTGATTTCGCGAATCTAAAGCCCGTTAGGCCAGAGAATCGGCTGCCAAACTCCGCAAATGCGGGCCGCAAACTGATTCTCTGTTCGCGGCAAAGGTTTCCCGTCTGAAGACGCATCGCAGACCGTTACAACCGCAAGCGGTCTTCCTTATCGAGGCACTCCGTAATCTGCGCGCATATCGACAATTGTGCGCCCCGGCACTGTTGGCAACCTTTTGATTCACGTTGATTTAGCGGGTTGACTTAATTTCCCGCTGGCTCTGTTCAGACCAGGTTCTCAAGGTTTCGAGGACACGCAAGGCGGTCCTTCCATGGTCTGTGATGCGATATTGGACGGCGACGGGCGTGGTCGAAAGGATCTCTCTGCGAATCAGGCCGTGGGTTTCCAGATGACGCAGGCGGTCTGCAATCATCTTTTTGCTTGCGCCATCGATCATCCGCGCAAGGTCATTGAAGCGGACAGGTTCGTCCCTAAGGTGCCACAGGACCGAACCTGTCCATTTGCCACCCAAGACCCGCATCCCCTGTTCAATCGCGCAGGGTTGCCGGCAGGTTTCGGACACTGTCCGCCGTCCGGAACTGTCCTCTTGAACGCGCGCTTTCATGACACCTCTTTCAGGTTACAAAAAGTATACTGGTTGCATTTGTATATCTCGAAGACAAAATCACCAAGCACCAATATCCCGCGCAAACGAGGACGATCAGCGTGACCAAACCAGACATCCAACTGTTTACCGCCGCAACCATGAATGGCTACAAGCCGGTCCTCTTTCTGGAGGAGGCAGGCGAGCCCTATGACCTTACCTTTATGGACTTTGCCAAAAGGGAACAGAAGGCCTCGGACTATCTGAAGCTCAATCCGAATGGCCGCATACCCACCATCGTGGATCGCGCAAATGACGACTTTGCAGTCTTCGAAAGCGGCGCCATTCTTTGGTATCTTGCCGAAAAATACGGCAAGTTCCTGCCTGCCGATCCTCGTGGCAAGTCGGAGACTTTACAGTGGCTTATGTTTCAGATGGCCGGAGTAGGGCCAATGATGGGACAGGCTATGTATTTCCAACGCATCGCCGCGCCAAACGGTCATGAAGAACCCTTCGCAATCAGGCGCTATGTCGATGAAACGAGGCGTTTGTTGGAGGTGCTCGATACGCGCCTGCAGGATCGAGAGTGGTTGGCCTCAGACGCTTACACGATCGCTGATATGGCGACCTATCCCTGGGCACGCGCCTATGTTTGGGCGAAGGTGTCGGTCGAAGGGCTCGATAATCTGCAGGCCTGGTTCGATCGCATCGATCAGCGGCCAATGGTGCGTAAAGCGCTGACGATTCCCAAACCTCAGCCGGCATTCTGGGGAGATGCGGATGAAGGCGATTTTCTCAAAGAAAATGCCGCCAGGTTTGCTTCGGACGTCAAGCCTTGAGCCCTTCGGTGGTCACCGCCATAAAGTGGTGCGCCGCTATGCAACTGCTTCCCGAATTGATCATGGTCAAACCGCCTGATCGCGCTGTATGATCCTATCGGAACGAACCCGGATCGATTTGCGCCCATTTGTGACCAATTTGTGCCCATGAACTTTGCATGTTTCTGCAATGTTCTACAATCACTTGCCGGAAGTCGCAGGAACTTGCAGGGCAATTTATTGAGAGCAAACCGTTGAAAAACCCTTGCTTTGCCGGGATGTTCCAGCTAACCCGGACTGTGCCGGAGAGGTGGCCGAGTGGCTGAAGGCGCTCCCCTGCTAAGGGAGTATACCAGAGATGGTATCGAGGGTTCGAATCCCTTCCTCTCCGCCATTTTCTCAAGGGTCCATTCTGGTCAAATGGTTCGCACTTCTGTCGGGGAAAACGGATTTACGGCTGGCCCTTTGACCAAATCGCAAGCCGTTCGCCGCTGCTTCAGTGCAGGAGATGGCGACCGGCGGCCGTTGGCGGCTCTGTGCCGGCAAGCATGCCCCGGGCTAGATCGATGTCAGCCGCGCACGCGGTCACGCGGCCGATGCTCGTGCAGCGCAATGTCGCCGGCGCCCGACCGTACAGCGTGACACTGGGACTGGCTTCGGCTGGCGCGTTACACATTTTGCCTGCAAGTCTTGCAAGTTCGTCTGCACGCTCGGTACGTGAGAACACCGGGCTGGTCGCAATCACCACCGCATCCGGTGAGGTATCGGCGATACGCTCAACAATGTCCTGATCTGTCAGCGGCAGCAGATAATCGACGAGATAGCCTTTCTCAAGAAGGAACTCGGCTGCAAAGTCCGCGCCGATGAAATGTGGTTCGCCTGGTGCGGAAGCGACAAGAAAACGGCTGGTCAACGTTCGACCTGCCGGTATGAAAGATGTTTTGCGCCGGCGAAAAACCCGCAACAAATGTGACAGACCGATCGTAATGTCGGCACCGTTGCAAAGCTCTGCCTGCCAGAGCTGGAGATAGGCGGCTGCGATCTTCTCACATTGCGCGATCGTACCTGCAGCCGTTGCAGGCGCGCGCGCGAGGAATGCGCGTGTCGCGGTTTCGTCTCCGGCGGCGAGTTCGCGGGCAGCGATGGAGGGTGTCATATCGCTTTCGAACCGGCTAAGCGCCCGTGCCACGGTGCGCGCCGGATTGCGGGTCAGGAGCCGCATCGTCCAGCCGGAATACATCCGTTCCGGAACGAACCCGTAGCTCAAAACCTTGATGTCGGTGTGTCGCTGGTCTCGGCTGATGGATGCCGCGACATGGTCCAGACGGTCCGCCGGTCCCTCCAGCCATTGCAGAAAGCGACCGCTGTCATAGTAGACTGCGCCTGTGAGGTCCTCATCGGCGTTGCGTGCTTGCGCGCGCGAAATGAGTTCGTCGAGTGATCCGGCGTCGAAGCTTTGAGTCGCGCGGCTCTTGTAGACCAGCGCCGCAAGCGGTGCAGACGAGGTCGTGTGGGATCTTGTGGAATGCGGTCCTGGGTTCTTTTGAAAGCCTACGCCCCGATGTCGCCTTGTTGGAATCTGCGGGTTCCTCGAACTCATTCTTTGTCCTCCACCGAAAAAACCCCGTTCGGCATTAGGGTTAAACATCAAGCGCGGCGGTAGGTCTCCTGGCTCACGGGCGGGGGGTAGCTCACCTTCCCGGGAAAAAAATCCCCAGTGGCTTATCGAGCGCCCTTCACCGTTTACAGTTGCGGGGGCAGCGCCGGACTTGGCGATTTAAACGCCGCATCGGCTTCCCTGTTATGTCCTTGCGGACACCGCCGGCTCTCGGACGCTATGCCATGCCCCGGGGTTCGTCAATTCACATAAATTCGCGCTGATCGGGTGAGCGGCCTGCGACGGGTATGCGTTTGGCTACCGGTTTTCAATACCGCAATGGTCTCGAACGGCAGTCCATCTGTATCGGCCTGGCGGTCCGCCGGCAATCGAGCGTTGTTACTATGTGATAGCGCGGAAACTGCATCCCTTTGCCATGGGGTACCATTGGGACTGATGCGATCATCGGTCCTGTGCCTGCATACGCTTGACCGTATGCCGCCTAAGCTCTAGCTCTGATCCCGGATCGGAGGGCGCAAATGGGACTGATGTTGAAGGGCGAGTATCTGATCGAGGATCCGCAACCGGACTCCGAAGCGGATGGAGAGTTCAGAAGAGCCAGAAGCACGATTCGCAACTGGGTCACGCGGAACGGAAAGCCGGGGCCGACGGGTGAGGGCGGCTTTGAAGCGCAGCCCGGCCGCTATCATCTCTTTCTTGCATGGAATTGTCCCTGGGCGCATCGCGCGCTGCTGGCGCGGCTATTCAAGCAGCTGCAAGACGACATTACGGTTTCCTTTGCCGCGCCGCGCCGCACCGAAGAAGGCTGGATCTTCGAACCGGAAGGACCCTATAGCGATGCACTTTTCGGCGGGCAGACCCTGCACGCGGTTTATTCACGGGTCCAGCCTGCCTATACCGGGCGCATTACCGTGCCGCTGCTCTGGGACAGTGACACAAACAGGGCGGTGAGCAATGAATCGGCCGACATTGTCCAAATGCTCGACTCGATTTCCGATGGCGGCATTATGCTCTTTCCGCTCGATCTCGCACCGGCGATAGACGAATGGAATGAACGCATCTACCGAACCGTCAACAATGGTGTTTACCGGGCAGGCTTTGCACGCACCCAAGAGGCCTATGATGCGGCTGTCGTAGAGGTATTTGAAACCCTGGACGCAGTCGACACACAACTCGCCACATCGCGCTATTTGACGGGTGAGCGGTTTACCGCCGCGGATCTGCGCTTGTTTCCCACACTTGTCCGGTTTGACGTTGCCTACCACTACGCATTCAGATGCAACATCAAACGGTTGACGGACTATGAGCATCTCTGGGCCTATGCCCGTGAGGTGTACCAGATGCCGGGTGTGGCAGACACCGTTCGTTTCGACATCTACAAGGCCGGATATTTTTCTCCGAGCCCTTTACGAAATCCGTTGGGCATTGTTCCGGCAGGACCCGTGATCGATTGGGATCAGCCACATCATCGCGAGTAACCGCGGCGTTTTGGGTCGCGTGTTGACGAACACAAGCCTTTTAGACGCAAATTCGCATCGTCACGTGCAGCCAGTAAATGGCTTCGAACGGCACGCGGGTAAGGCTGCGTTTCGAAAATCCAACGCAATCGGCGTGCCGCTCGGCTTAACAGCGTCCAGTGCCTGATGCCGATTGCGCCGATCCCACAATCCGGAATTGCCGGCGCCTGGCCCGAACTTTCTCTGGCAACGCCGCAAGAAAGGATTAAAAGGAAGACAATTAAATCGATTTGGAGCGATAAAGATGGGCAATGGCAGCAGCCGCAATGGGCGCAAGCTGCGGTCGAGTCAATGGTTCGACAATCCCGACAATCCGGATATGACGGCGCTATATCTTGAGCGTTATCTGAATTACGGCCTGACGCGCGAGGAGTTGCAGTCGGGCAAACCGATTATCGGTATCGCACAGACCGGCTCCGACCTCTCGCCTTGCAACAGGCCCCACCTTGAGCTTGCCAAGCGGGTGCGTGAGGGAATACGCGAAGCAGGCGGCATTACGATTGAGTTTCCTGTCCACCCGATCCAGGAAACTGGCAAGCGCCCGACAGCATCACTCGACAGAAACCTTGCCTATCTGGGTCTTGTCGAACTTCTTTACGGCTATCCCTTTGATGGTGTGGTGCTGACCACCGGCTGCGACAAGACCACGCCGGCTTGCCTTATGGCCGCCGCCACAGTCGACCTTCCCGCCATCGCACTGTCGGGCGGTCCAATGCTCAACGGCTGGTTCCGGGGAGAACGGTGCGGCTCGGGTACCGTCATCTGGAAAGCCCGCGAGATGATGTCGCGCGGCGAAATCGGCCTCGAGGAATTCACCGAGATGGCGGCGGATTCCGCGCCATCTGCGGGCTACTGCAATACGATGGGCACCGCAACGACAATGAACTCGCTTGCCGAAGCCATCGGCATGTCGTTGCCCGGATGCGCGTCCATCCCCGCGCCATACCGCGAGCGGGGCCAGATCGCCTACCGCACCGGAAAACGCATCGTGGAAATGGTACATGAGGATCTGAAGCCGTCGGATATCATGACCCGCAAGGCGTTCGAGAACGTCATTGCAGTCAATTCGGCGATTGGCGGGTCGACCAATGCGCCCATCCATATCAACGCCATTGCGCGGCATGTCGGGGTCGACCTCTCCATCGATGACTGGGAGAAGCACGGTCACGATATACCCTTGATCGTCAATCTCCAGCCTGCCGGTATTTATCTCGGCGAGGACTACCACCGCGCAGGCGGTGTCCCGGCAGTGATTGCCGAACTGATCAGGCACGGCCGTATCCACGAGGATGCAGTCACGGCGAATGGACGTACGATGGGCGAAAATTGCCGCGGCATCGTGTCGGAAAATACGGATGTCATCCGTGGTTTCGACGGCGCGCTGCAACAGAATGCCGGCTTCAAGATCATGCGCGGCAACCTGTTCGACTCGGCTGTCATGAAGCTCAGCGTGATTTCCGAGACGTTCCGGCAGCGTTATCTATCAAACCCGGAAGATCCGGAGGCCTTTGAGGGTAGGGCAATCGTTTTCGACGGACCGGAGGACTACCACCACAGGATTGACGACCCGTCCCTCGAAATCGATGCAGACTGTATCCTGTTCATCCGAGGCGTCGGGCCGATCGGCTATCCTGGCGCAGCCGAGGTCGTCAACATGCGTGCGCCCGATTACCTTCTCAAAAAGGGTATCAACGAGCTGCCCTGCGTCGGCGATGGCCGTCAGTCCGGCACGTCCGGTTCTCCGTCTATCCTCAACGCCTCGCCGGAGGCGGCCGCGGGCGGAAACCTGGCGCTTCTGAAGACCGGCGATCGCGTTCGCATCGACCTGAAAATCGGCCGCGCCGATGTGCTTGTGGACGAAGGTGAACTCGCCCGCCGGCGCCAAGAGCTGAGTGCTGCGGGTGGTTATCAATACCCGGATTCGCAGACGCCCTGGCAGGAGTTGCAGCGCGCCGACGTCGACCAGCTTGCCGAAGGCATGGTGCTCAAGTCCGCGGTCAAGTATCAGCGTATCGCCTCAAAAGGCCTGCCGCGCGACAATCACTGATCGTTCTGCAACTTCAGCTTTTCAGAACGGGATCGAGCGAACAACCTCTTCAGAACGCACATCTAACCTGTCAACGATGACCTATTCCTCACACTCCATGGTGAGGTTGAACGACCAGTCGTCGAGGCTTTGCAGTGCGTCCTGCGGCGGGCCGGTAACCAGCGTGCCAGAGGCATGGGTAAACGTATCGGTACCGCCGGTGATTGCCCATTCGACTGCGCCAGCTGAGCTACGCGTATCGCTCGAGGCATCAGGCAGTTCGGTGGTGATGGTGGCGTGGACCTCACCATTGGCAAGCACCACTGATCCGGTTGCGGTGATAAGATGACCATCGTCCGTATCGCTCAACACGGTGGTGACGACGTGAAAGGTTCCGAGGTCATTTCCTTCAGCATCGTGCACCCGCCAGTCGAGTATGCGGCGATCGCCGGGCTGGGCACCGACCGTCTGTTCACCAATAAAGAGGATCTCATTGTTGCTCATGAACAGCGAATGGTCCTCACAGGCAAGGTTCTCGGCTGACGATTGGGTTGCGGCCCCAACCAGCAGCGCCAATGCCAAAACAGATGTCCTGAGCATCGTCATCGTTCCTTTCTGAAGCTGTCAGAGTGTCGAAACCCGCACTTTACGAGCTCCAAGCTTATTCTCTTGTAACGGACGACCGCAAGTTGCGGCTCTGACTTTGGCCGCGGGCTCGGTCACGATAAATGGCGTCCCGCAAGTAGGCGGCAATATCAGCAGTGATCAACTCTGCGGATATCCTTTGGTTATTCCTGTTAAAGCTTGGGAGGATATGTAAGGTGAAGTTTCTGTTGGAGATGTTTTCGTGTCGCTGAGTGTTTGGATAATTTATCTCGTTACGGTTATTGCCGTGATGAGTATTCCAGGTCCAAGCCAGTTGCTCATGTTGACCAACAGCAGTTCTCACGGGATAAGGCGGGCGCTGTCGACTGCCGCTGGGGATATTTGCGCCAATATCCTTCAAATGCTTGCTGCTGGTTTGGGTCTGGCAGCGGTGATGTCGGTATCCGGAACTGCATTTGCTGTCATCAAATGGGTAGGTGTCGCTTATCTCATTTGGCTCGGCATACATCTGATGAGTATTGCCAAAACGGTTTCTTCCGATATTGACGACACACAACAGCAGGTTTCGCTGGTCCGACTCTGGGCGCAAGGAATGCTGACCTCGGCTGCAAATCCGAAAGAGATTGGTTTTTTTGCAGCGCTGTTCCCGCAGTTCATTTCATCTCAAGTTGATTTCTGGCCCCAGTTCCTCATTTTGTCAGCGACCTATATCGTCTTGGATATCTCGTTTCTGCTGGCATATGGCATTGGAGCAAATTGGGCCTTATCCAGATTTGGCAATGCCGAGCAAGCCTGGGTTGGGCGGGCTGGCGGCAGTTGCATGATTGTTGCGGCAATATTGATGGGTTTCGGGTTTGCCGCCTGATTTCCGAAGCCTTTAGACCGTATAGCAAGAGGTTGTCGGGCATAGGCATCCAGACATGAGCCCGCATACCGACATGCGCCTGGAAGGAAGCGCTTTGAAGTTCGGCAGGCGCGATCATGAAAAGGTCCAGTTACGGCGCAATCTTTCAGCTTGTCACTGAAGTACACAACACGGGACGGCATTATGTTCGATCTAAGCGGCAAGCGCATCCTGATTACCGGCGGATCAAGTGGCATCGGCGCTCACCTTGCGGGCGTCGCGGCTCGTGCCGGAGCACAGGTTGTTCTGGTTGCGCGCCGCAGCGAACTTCTTGATGAGATTGCCAAGCCAATCGGCGCGCAGGCTGTTACACTCGACCTCACGGACAGGCAGGCAACAAGCAAGGTTGTGCAAGAACTCGGTGCGCAGGGCGGCATAGATATTCTCGTCAACAACGCCGGTGTGCCGGGACGAAGAGTAGCCACAGAAATCGATGATCACTTCTGGGATACCGTTATCGAGACCGATTTAACCGCTCCGATGCGGCTTACGCGTGACCTCATGTCGATGAACCTTGCGCAAGGGCGCCCAGGCTCGGTGATCAACATGTCTTCGATTCTGGGCATTCGTGCTTTACCGGATCTCGCTGCCTATTGTGCAGCCAAGGGCGGCCTTTCGAACCTCACGCGCGCATTGGCATTGGAGTGGGCAGGCAAGGGTATCAGAGTGAACGCATTGGCCCCGGGATATATGCTAACCGCTCTGTCCGCCCCTGCGCTTGCCGGTACGTTGGGCGACACGATCAAAAGTCACATTCCGATGGGGCGTTTCGGGAATCTATCAGACTTGGACGGCCCGTTCTTGCTGTTGGCGTCGGACGCTTCCAGCTTCATGACCGGGGTCATCTTGCCTGTCGATGGCGGCCATACGGTTGGGATGTAATTCGGTTAACAACCGAAAGCTTTTGATCGGGCAAGCCAATTCACCGACGCGACCGTAGCGTATCGCCTCAAGAGGCCAGCCGTGCGGCAATCAGAGAAGTGTTTTGGTCTTTGCTTTCGGGCGGCGTGCCCCAGTCAGGACTTGCCCTGCCGCTTGCGCGGCTTTTCGGCTTCGTTAAGAAACGAAGCGATTTCGCGCGGCAGGCCATCAATATGAAGGATAGGCGCATGGCCCTGACCCGGCGCCGTAAAGCGCCGCATCGATCCGTGACGCTTCGCCATTTCGTCGACTGTCTTGTCCAGCAGCAACGATGAGTTTTCGCCGCGAATCGTCAACAGCGGGATATGGCGTAGCCCGTCGAATTGCGGCCACAGTGTCGGCAGCGGTGTGTTGAGGTCGATTGAACGCAGCATCGTCACCAGCGCCCTGTCGAATTTCGGAGACACCTTGCCTTCTTTGACCTCAAAACTTGCCTCCGCCATATCCTGCCAGTCCGCATCGCTGAGCACGGGAAAAGCACTGCCTTGGATGGCTTTCATCTTCATCGCAAGTTCGTAAACGCTGGTCTGGGATGTCAGGCGGTCGTGATAGGCCATGATCTGGGCGAGCCCCGCACCCTCGATGACAGGACCTGCGTCGTTGAGGATTGCGGCGGTCATGATCCCAGGCCGCAATGCCGCAAGCACGTGGATGATCAGCGCGCCTCGCGATGTCCCGATAAAGGCGGCGTGTTTGATTCCAAGCGCGGCACAGCCGGCAAGGACGTCGTCCGCCTCCGTTTGAATATTGTAGTTGGCGCTATTCTTGTCCCGTTCCGAAAGCCCGCGGCCGCGATAATCGAAACAGACCACACGCCGCGGTGCCACTTCGCTTTGCGAAAGAATCTGCGCAATGTAGTGAAAGTCGGCGCTATTGCGCGTCAGGCCCGGTAGGCAGACCACCGTGTGATGATTTTCTGTACCGGGACGGCCGCGCCCATAATCACGCGCCGCCAGTCTCAGCCCGTCGCTGGCGGAAAAGGTAACCTGATCGAAGCCGGCATCTTTTTGCGTGTCGACCGCGTCTTGCATGCGGGACGTCCCTGCGGTGTCTGCGTTGCGACCTGCAATACGACAAACCGCGGTCAAAAAAAACCCAGGGTGTTTTTGCTGGTCAGCGCCGTCCGTAGCGCAGATCCGCGACGATGTCGGGTGTCTGTCCAAGACGCGCCTTGTAAACCTGGTAATTCTCCATCACCCGCATCACGTAGTTTCGTGTTTCGGTGAAGGGAATCTGCTCGACCCAGTCAACAACAAAATCGATATCGCGGCCGCGCGGATCGCCATATTCCTCGACCCAGCGCGTTGCCCGGCTCGCGCCTGCATTATAGGCGATGAAGGTCAGGACATAGGAGCCGGCGAAATCAGAAATATGTTCGCCGAGGTAATGGGCGCCCAGCGTCGCATTATAGGCAGCATCGCGGGTAAGCTTTGCCTTTGAATAGGCAAGGCCGTGTTTGCGTGCAACCGCCTTGGCGGTACTTGGCAGAAGTTGCAAAAGGCCGCGCGCATTGGCTGTTGAGACGGCAGCCTTGTCGAAGGCGCTTTCCTGGCGCGCGATCGCGTAGGCGAGGGCCTTGCCCGAACCTGAAATGTTTGCCTGTGACGGAATCACACCTGTTGGAAACGCCAGGGCTGCAACGCTAAGGCCGCGGTAAAATGCAATCTTGCCGATTTGCAGCGCCAGCCGGTGGTCGCCGCGTTTCTCGGCCATGGCAGAAAGGATAGCCAGTTCCCCTGGGCTGGTCATTTCGCGGGCAAGCGCGATGTAGAGAGCGCGTGCGCGATGCCCATGCCCGGTTTCGTTGAGCCGTTCGATGGCACGTACCGGTTCGCGCGCGGCAAAGTGGCTGCGCTCACTTGCTGACGGTCTTGGATATCGTACATTCAGCCCTTGCTGACCGATCCGCGCGGCAGCCAATTGCCCATAATAGGTGGCCGAATAGCGGGCGGCGCGCGAAAAATAGTCGGATGCAGAGCCCGGTCCGCCTGCTTCGGCAGCCCGGCCCAGCCAGTAATAGCCACGCGCCAGGGAAATCGGCCGGGTTGCCGTTTCGAGAACCCGGTTGAAATGGATCGCCGCGGTCTTGCCGTCTTTGAAACCGCGCAGCGCGTACCAGCCCGCATGCCACTCCGCCTCAATTACGTCCCGGGGCTTTGTGGCAACGTGGTGCGCGGCAATCTTGTATGCTGTTTTCAGATCGCCATCGTCTGCCAGGGCTCTCGAGACGATACGGCTTTCCACCCACCATTCATGTGTGTTGACCAAAGCGTCGGCGTCGCGCGGCGCCTTGACGAGGAGTTCGGCTGCCGCCTTGTACTGTTTCTTTTTTCGATGATTGGCGATGCGTGCAAAAAGATAGCTCGGGTCATCATGCCAGCTCGGATGGACCGCCTGAAGCATCTTGTCCGAGTTCGGGCTCTTGCGGATCACTGCGGCACGCGCCTTGTAAAGCGACTGCGCGTTGGCCAGCACATTGACGCGGCCGGCCTGGGTTATGCGATCGCGATAAAGCAGCATGTCCATGCGGCGTTTGTGGTCGGCGCGCGTGAGAAGGCCGGAAAACTCATTAAGGATCAGCTTTTCCTTGCCTCTGTCGAGTCTTTCGGTCCGCCATATCTTTGCAATGATCATGTTGGCGCGTTGCGTGTCCCCGGTGGCCTTGAGCGCACGCGCCAGCGCGATCGCACCCTCAAGTGTCTCGGGCTTTGTTGCTCCGAAGGCCGCAACCACCTGGGTTGCAGCGGCGCCTTCGCGTGAAAGCGCTCGTTCGGAGTTTCCGCGCAATACCGACAGACCCGGCCAATGGGCGAGTTCATCCGCCGCGGCGGCAATTTCTGTAGATGGGACGCCCCGCGCGCCTGATACCGCGATGGCCCAGGCCAAGACGTGACGGTCCAGAGATCCTCTGGGCAGCGTGTCACGGATCTGACGTGCTCTCAGGATCTCGTCATCGGTCAGAGCGTCAAGACCTTGTTTCAGCAGTCCCGAGCCGGCCGCAGGATTTTCAACGCGTTGGATCGCTGCAGTCTTGTCTGTGTGCGAAACCTTGTCCTGGACAAAGGCATGGGCAGTTGTCGGCCGCGTCTTCGGAACCGGCACATCCGAAGGACGAAGTTCGGCACCGGAAACGGTTACGGAACTCAAGCTTGCAAAGGCAGCCAGGACGGTCGTGAATGCCAATCTGAACATCGGGACATTATTCCTCAAAATTGGGCAGAAATCCGCCCACTACGCAAGGCACATACCACGGGACACAATAGCGTGCAGCCATGAAAGGAAAGTTAATCAAAGGTTATGGCAAACAGTCGCATCGTACTTTTTTTGCTCTTTTTCAGAACACACGGTTCGCGCCATTGAATTAGGCCAGCAGCAGTGCTTGCGGCAGCTCTTGGCGAAGACTATGGTGCATTCCGTTTCACGGCGCTCAGACGATCGCCGCAGACGAGGGAATTCAGGCGCGGCGGAAAGCCGCCATGTCAGGAGCCATCATGTTCAGGGGTTCATTTCCGGCATTGGTCACACCGTTCGAGGAGTCCGGTGTCTTGGACGAGGCCGCGTTTCGGGCATTTGTGGAATGGCAGATTGCCGAGGGAAGTCACGGTCTTGTGCCCGTTGGAACAACCGGTGAGTCGCCGACCCTTTCCCATGACGAACACAAGCTGGTGGTTGAGCTTTGCGTTGAGACGGCGGCAGGTCGCGTGCCGGTTATCGCCGGTGCGGGCTCCAACAACACCAAAGAAGCGATAGACCTTGCCCGGCACGCTGAAGGTGCCGGTGCCGATGCAGTGCTTGTCGTCACTCCGTACTACAACAAACCGAGCCAGCGCGGCCTTTACGCCCACTATGCCGCCATTGCTGATGCGATATCGCTGCCGATTTTCATTTATAATATTCCAAGCCGTTCGGTCATCGATATGAGTGTCGAAACCATGGCTTCATTGGCAAGCGATTTTTCCAATATCGTCGGCACGAAAGATGCAACGGCCAAACTCGACCGCGTATCGGAGCAGCGGCGTTTGTGCGGCACAGACTTTATTCAGCTGTCAGGCGAGGACGCCACGGCGATAGGCTTCAACGCCCATGGCGGCGTCGGTTGTATATCCGTGACAGCCAATGTCGCCCCGCGCCTTTGCGCTGAGTTTCAGGAGGCAATGCTACGCGGAGAATATGCCGCCGCACTTGAAGTTCAGGACCGTTTGATGCCGCTGCACAAGACCCTGTTCATTGAACCGAATCCGGGCGGTACCAAATATGCCCTCAGCAAACTCGGCCAAATGAACGAGCTGCAGCGTCTGCCGATGGTTCCGATCGAAGCGGCCACCCGCGCGGCTATCGACGATGCCATGCGGCATGCCGGTCTTCTGAATTAGAGGCTGCTGAACCAGAGAATGAATCATGGCCAAGGGCAGCGCAAAATCCGCGCGGCGCGTGGTTGCCGAAAATCGCAAGGCGCGCTTCAACTACGAGATCATCGATACGTTTGAGGCCGGGCTGGTTTTGACCGGTACTGAGGTCAAATCCCTGCGCGACGGCAAGGCGAATATCGCCGAATCCTACGCCACCGAAGAAGGCGGCGAGATCTGGCTTATCAACTCGTACCTGCCGGAATATCTGCAGGCCAACCGGTTCAATCACGAAACACGCCGGCGCCGGAAACTGCTTTTGAACCGGCGCGAAGTGCGCCGGCTGATCGGCGCCGTGCAGCGCGAGGGGATGTCGCTCGTTCCGCTGAAGATTTATTTCAATGATCGCGGGCGCGCCAAGCTGGAATTGGCGTTGGCAAGGGGCAAGAAGCTCTACGACAAACGGGAAACCGAAAAGAAGCGCGACTGGGACCGCCAGAAGGCAAGGCTGATGCGCGAGAAGGGATGACCGGCCCGCCTTTGGCCCGCCCGATGCGCTTCGGCTTAGCCGGCCTCGAGGACGCTTTTGATGTTGGCGAACACCTCCGAGAACATCGCCCCGGTCAGGCGGCCGGTATTCGTGTTGTACCGCGAACAGTGGTAGCTGGAGAACAGTGCATAGCGACCCACTTGGGTTCGGACATTATGCCCGAACGGATGCTGTGCGACACGCCCATCGAGTGCGCGCACGGTTGAATCGTGAGCGATCTTGCCGAGGGTAAGAATGGCCTTGAGGTTTGTCATCTCGGCAAGTGAAGCAGACAGATAGCGCCGGCAGGTGTTGATTTCGGCGCCGACCGGCTTGTTCTGCGGCGGAACGCAACGCACAGCGTTGGTGATCGCCGTGGCCACCAGTTCGACCCCGTCGTCGGGACGGGCGTCGAATTGGCCGCGCGAAAAGCCGAACTCTGCCAGCGTCGTGTACAAAAGATCGCCGGCAAAATCGCCGGTGAAGGGTCGGCCGGTCCTGTTTGCACCGCGCAGCCCCGGCGCCAGCCCGACAATGAGAAGTCGGACGCTGCGCGGACCGGAAGTCGGATAGAGCGTTTTGACCGGCGCGTTATGCCACGACGGGAATGCCTTGCGCTGATCGGCGATGAAGGCATGCAGGCGGGGACAAAGGTCGCAATCGCGGTGCGGTTCTGTTCCAACGGTCATCAATGACCGACATAGGTGAGTCGATTACGCCCCGGAAGACCTAATGATTAAAATCGTACTCTTCTTCGTCTTCCGCTACCGGCTCACGCACCGGCCGGTCGGCCTCGGCCCTGCCAATCTCGGCTTTCATGGATGCCAGATCGATAAAGTTGTCGGCCTGACGTCTCAGACAGTCCGCGATCATCGCCGGCTGCGTGCTCAGCGTAGATACGATTGACACCTTGCGTCCCCGCCGCTGAAGCGCTGCAACAAGGTTCTTGAAATCGCCGTCGCCCGAGAAAATGACGATATGGTCCGCCGTTTCGGCCTGTTCCATTGCATCGACTGCAAGCTCAATGTCCATATTGCCCTTGATTTTGCGGCGCCCGCCAGAGTCTGTGAACTCTTTGGCCGGCTTTGTTACGACACGGTAGCCATTGTAATCCAGCCAATCGATGAGCGGACGAATAGACGAATACTCCTGATCTTCAATCAGAGCCGTATAGTAGTATGCCCTGAGCAGGTAACCCCGCCCTTGAAACGCTTTCAGCAGTTTCCTGTAGTCGATGTCAAAGCCGAGGCTCTTCGCTGTCGCGTACAGATTTGCACCGTCAATAAATAACGCAATCTTTTCCCGTGGATCGAACATTCTTGCACCTTTTTTGAATATTTTGTTTTCTCGCAGAAGAATTAAGTTTTCACAAATAGTATATAATCATTCTGCGTTGTTTGGTAATTTCACGCATGCATAATTATTGCAATGCTTCATTATGTGTAGATCTGAAAACTACAACAACAACTTTTTCACAACAATTCGTGAATGAAAATAAGCTGTGCTAATACGATTGCTGTTCAGAGCGTTTGGTTCGTACAGCCCGCAGCAACGGATAGAATATGGCGAGAAACGTCATCTCTCGCCCATCGTGAGCGTTTTTTGAGGCGTCAATTTGATACTCGGTGGCGATAAGGCTTGAACTTTAAGCCTTTTGCGGGTAACCGCTACGCAAATTATTGAATGATCAGACAAAGGAAAACCGATGGCGCGTGTCACCGTCGAAGACTGCATCGATAAAGTCGATAACCGTTTTGACTTGGTTCTTCTGGCAAGCCACCGCGCGCGGCAGGTATCGCAGGGCGCGTTGATCACCGTCGATCGCGACAACGATAAGAACCCTGTGGTGGCCCTCCGTGAGATTGCGGACGAAACGCTGTCGCCGGGAGACCTCAAGGAAGATCTTATCCATTCGCTGCAGAAGCATGTGGAAGTCGACGAGCCCGAGCCCGATCCCGCCGTATTGCTTGCTTCGGAACAGGTTGAAGAGACGGTCATCATCGCCGGCGACGCGCCTGCCGATCCTGAGGAAGAGGCAGTGTCGTTCGACAGAATGTCGGAAGACGAGCTGCTGGCTGGGATTGAAGGTTTGGTCCCGCCCGAAAAAAGCGACGACTATTGATCGCACCAAATCGTCAGCGATTTCGGAAATGCGCCGGGTCTATGGCCCCGGCGCTTTTTTGTTTTGACGAGAGCCGCTGCTGGGAAGGATAATGGGAAAGAGCTGATCCCTTTTCGCTCTGGATTGGAGTAACCGGCCCATGATGCGCCAGTACGAGCTCGTCGAGCGCGTGCATGAATACAAGCCTGACGTCAACGAAGCTTTGTTGAACAAGGCTTACGTCTATGCCATGCAAAAGCACGGCAAGCAGACGCGCGCAAACGGCGACCCCTACATCTCCCATCCTCTCGAAGTTGCCGCAATCCTCACCGACATGCATCTGGATGAAGCGACCGTTGCCGTTGCGCTGTTGCATGACACAATCGAGGATACGACGGCAACCCGTGGCGAAATCGATGAACTGTTCGGCGAGGAAATCGGCGGCCTTGTCGAAGGTCTGACCAAGATCCGCAAGCTGGATCTGGTGTCGAAGCGAGCCAAGCAGGCCGAGAACCTGCGCAAGCTTCTGCTCGCCGTTTCAGACGATGTAAGGGTCTTGCTCGTCAAGCTCGCCGATCGCCTCCACAACATGCGTACGCTTGACTTTGTAGCGCCGGAAAAGCGTTCCCGGATTGCCGAAGAGACAATGGAGATATACGCGCCGCTGGCGGGCCGCATGGGCATGCATGACATGCGTGAAGAGCTGGAGGAACTGTCATTCAAGTATCTGAATGGCGAAGCTTACGAAACCGTCTCGAAACGCCTGAAGGAGCTTTCAGACAAAAACCGTGGAATGATCAAAAAGATCGAAACCGAACTGAGCGATCTTTTCGAAGAACACGGCTTGAATGCGACCGTAAAGGGCAGGCGAAAAAAACCATATTCTGTATTTCGCAAGATGCAGTCAAAATCACTGTCCTTTGAGCAACTATCGGACATTTACGGCTTCCGCATCATCGTCGATAGCATCGGAGACTGTTACCGGGCTCTCGGCATCGTCCATATGCGCTGGTCGGTTGTTCCGGGGCGTTTCAAGGATTACATCTCGACGCCCAAGCAGAACGACTACCGCTCGATACACACAACAATCATTGGTCCCTCGCGCCAGCGCGTAGAACTTCAGATCCGTACTCAGCGAATGCACGAGATCGCCGAATATGGTGTAGCCGCGCACGCGATTTACAAGGACGGCATTGCCGGTGACAGCAAGAGTCTGCCGCACGACTCCAATGCTTATTCCTGGCTGCGGCGAACCATTGAGCAGCTTTCCCTCGGCGACAATCCGGAAGAGTTTCTCGAACACACCAAGCTTGAACTCTTTCAGGATCAGGTATTCTGTTTCACACCCAAGGGCGAGTTGATCGCCCTGCCGCGTGGCGCAACGCCGATCGATTTTGCCTATGCTGTTCATACCGACGTTGGCGACACCTGTGTCGGCGCCAAGATCAACGGCCGGATCATGCCGCTTGTGACGCGACTCAACAATGGCGACGAGGTTGATATCATCCGGTCAGGGGTCCAGGTTCCTCCGGCCGCCTGGGAAAAAATCGTCGTCACCGGCAAAGCCCGGGCAGCCATTCGCCGCGCCACCAGGGCAGCGGTGCGCAAACAGTATTCCGGTCTTGGATATCGTATCCTTGAACGCGCCTTCAAACGCGCTGACGAGGACTTTAGCCGCGATAAACTTGAGCCGGTTCTGCATCGCCTCGGTTTCAAGGAAGCTGAAGATGCAATCGCAGCTGTCGGACGCGGCGAACTGGCGTCGAAGGACGTGCTGACCGCCGTTCATCCCGATCACAGCCATGAGCGTGCTGCCGTCCAGAAACCTACAGCGGATGAGGGCTGGTTCAATCTGCGCAGCGCCGCTGACATGATCTTTCGGGTGCCTGGCCGGTCCAAAGCGGCAAAGATGCGGCGCGAAAGGCTGGTCGGCAACGGCGCCGACGCGGTCCCCATTCGCGGGGCCGGAGACGATCTGCCGGTATCGTTCGGCGCTTCAGGAGCGGTCCCCGGCGATCGGATCATCGGCATCATGGAGCCTGGCAAGGGTATAACGATTTATCCCATCCAGTCGCCCATGCTCACGGAATTCGATGATGCGCCGGAACGATGGATCGACGTACGGTGGGATTTGGACGACGCCGGCAACAAGCGTTTCCACGCGCGCATTTCGCTGAATGCAATCAATGAGCCCGGCACCCTTGCCGAAGTCGCTCAGACCATTGCTGCCAGCGACGCAAACATCCGCACCCTGTCCATGGTCCGGGTCGCCGACGATTTCACCGAGATGATCTTTGATCTCGAAGTCTGGGATCTCAAACACCTGAACACGCTAATCACGTCGCTCCGTCGCCTTGATTGTATCAGCTCGGTGACACGGCTCTATGAGTAATGTGCTGCTGGCGCTGACGGTTTCGCGGTAAGCGAAGAGATCCAGAACGCTCAAAACCAGTTCTTTGCAGGCTTTCCTGATGAAAATTTTTGTGATGCGGGGTGAGATTTTTTAATTCGTTAGATATATCGTGATTGGAAGAGTTTAAAAAAGGCAAGTTACGCGAAAATGTTGTTCCGCCGCCGAAAGCCTATCGGCATTCCCGAGAAGCTCCGGATCTTTTTCTGGCCGCGGCGGTCCTTCGCGCGTTCTTTCCAGTATTTCATCAAGCGAATACTGCGGCTGACGGCAACGCCGCACGCAATTGCGGCAGGTGCAGCGGCTGGTGCGATGGCCTCGTGGACGCCCTTTATCGGTTTTCACTTCATTATCGGGGCCGTTTTTGCCTACTTGTTGGCCGGCAATATACTTGCATCCGCCCTCGGTACCGGTTTTGGCAATCCGCTGACATTTCCGTTTATCTGGTCCGGCACATACGTTGTCGGAAACCGCATTCTCGACAATGGCGTTGACGGTACCATGCCGCGTTTGGATTTGAGCGAGTTGAACTATTTCGAGCTTTGGGACCCGATCATCAAACCAATGCTGGTCGGATGCATACCGTTTATGCTGGTCACCGGCGCGACACTCTATGTGCTTGCATATTTTGGTGTTTCCACATTTCAGGCACAGCGCAAGCGCAGATTGATGAAGAAGCGCCGCAAGGAATTGAGCGGTCAGCAGACTGTCTGACGCCATCCATCTGTGACCTGAACCCGCTGATGTATCTGACAATGCCAATTGGAACAGCGCCGCTTCACCCTATTTTGAAAGACGGAGCGATCGATTGACCGGGTGAGGACGCGAACCGCCCAAATGGCCGGTTCCATATCGTCCGGTTTTGCTCTAAGCAGGGCAATCGGCCCAATCAGGAAGGTTTGAAAGCGTGTCCGAAAAGGTACAGAAGAAAGAGTCGGCCTTAAGTGAAACAATTAAGGTCGTTATCCAGGCATTGCTTCTGGCCCTGGTTATTCGCAGCGTCCTGTTTCAGCCTTTTTCCATACCGTCCGGCTCGATGATGCCAACGCTTCTCGTTGGCGATTATCTGTTCGTCTCCAAATATGCCTATGGCTACTCCCGCTATTCATTTCCCTTTTCGCCTAACTTGTTTTCGGGACGCATTTGGGCGAGTGAGCCTGAGCGCGGTGACATTGTCGTATTCCGCTATCCGCGCAATACCCAAATCGACTACATCAAGCGTGTGGTCGGCCTGCCAGGCGAGCGCATACAGATGATCAACGGTGTGCTGCACATCGACGACGTGCCGGTAAAGCGGGAACGGGTCGGAACTTTCAGTGCCGACGGCAGTTACACCAATCGTGTGTCGAACGAGGCGGTTTATCGTGAAACTCTGCCCAACGGTGTTTCTTACAACACGTTGGATATTACGCCGAACTCGCGGACCGACAACACACGGGTCTTCCAAGTGCCGCCTGGGCACTATTTCATGATGGGAGACAATCGTGACAGTTCATCCGATAGCCGTTTGGATGTCGGTTTTGTTCCCTTCGAAAACCTGGTCGGTCGGGCCGAAATGATCTTCTTCTCCATCGGCGGTGATGCGACGCCGCTTGAAATCTGGAAATGGCCGAGTGAGTTGCGGTTCGGGCGCTTGTTCGAGATGACGGAATGAAGCAAAAGGCTGCGTTTTCGGATGCGGACCATGCAAGGCTGACAGAGGTTATCGGCCACTCCTTTGTCGACAAGTCCAAGCTCGAACGCGCACTCACGCACTCCAGTACGCGCGCCGGCCGAAAAGGCAATTATGAGCGTCTCGAGTTCCTGGGTGACCGTGTCCTGGGTCTGGTTGTCGCTGAATTGCTGTTTTCCCTGTTTCCCGCGGCCAAGGAAGGCGAACTGTCCGTGCGCCTCAACCAGCTTGTCAGTGCCGAAACCTGTGCAGCCGTTGCAGACGCGCTGCAGCTTCACCGTTTTATCAGAACGGGCACAGACGTGAAAAACCTGACGTCCAAACGGATGGCCAATGTGCGCGCCGACGTCATGGAGTCGCTCATCGCGGCAATCTACCTCGACGCCGGACTTGACGCTGCACGCCGCTTTGTCGTCGATAATTGGAGTGAACGTGCGCGCGCCTCAGAGGCGGGACGCCGTGATGCCAAAACGGAACTGCAGGAATGGGCGCATGTGAAGACGGGTGAAACCCCGACCTATACGATCATTGACCGCACAGGTCCCGATCATGAGCCGTTGTTCACCGTTCACGTAAAGATCGACGGATACCGCGAAGAAATCGGCGATGGGCGTTCGCGCCGTGCTGCCGAGCAGGACGCGGCAGCGAGATTTCTTGCCCGCGAAGGCATTTTGCAGTCGCCATGACCGAAAACGTCCAAGACCTTGCCGAAACGCCGACCCGCTCGGGATTTGTCGCTCTCATCGGCGCCCCAAATGCCGGTAAATCGACATTGCTGAACCGTTTCGTTGGCGCCAAGGTTTCCATCGTCAGCCACAAGGTGCAGACAACACGTTCACTGGTGCGCGGTATAGTCATCCACGACCGGACACAGATCGTGTTCGTTGATACACCCGGTATATTCAAACCGCGCCGGCGCTTGGACCGTGCCATGGTCGCCTCCGCCTGGGGCGGTGCCCAGGACGCCGACGCCGTTGTGTTTTTGGTCGACGCCGAAAGGGGGCTGGCAGGCGATGCGGTCAAGATTCTCAACGAACTCGAGCGGATCGGCCAACGGAAGATGTTGCTGATCAACAAGGTCGACAGCGCGAAGAAAGAGGAATTGCTTGCGCTTGCGGCCGCGGCAAATGAGAAAGTCGCGTTTGACCGCACATTCATGATCTCCGCGCTGAACGGTTCGGGCTGCGATGATGTGCTTGACTATCTGGCAAAGCTGTTGCCGGAGGGACCGTGGTATTATCCCGAGGATCAGATTTCGGATCTGCCGATGCGCCAGCTTGCCGCCGAAATTACGCGCGAAAAGTTGTATCATCGCCTGCACCAGGAACTGCCCTATGCCTGCCATGTTGAAACCGAAGACTGGCAGGAAAAAAAAGACGGCAGCGTCCGTCTCGAGCAGATTATTTACGTGATGCGTGAGAGCCAGAGGAAGATCGTGCTCGGCAAAGGCGGCGAGACGATCAAGCAGATCAGCAGCAACGCACGCAAGGAACTTGCGCAGATACTCGAAACGCCGGTCCATCTTTTTCTTTTCGTCAAAGTGCGCGAGAACTGGGGTGACGATCCGCAACGCTACCGTGAGATGGGGCTTGAGTTTCCCGCTTGATGGCAACAGGGTCATGATATGGAATGGCAGGACGAAGGCATCGTTCTGGGAGTAAGACGCCACGGTGAAAGCAGCGTCATCGCGGAAATCATGACGAAAGCGCGCGGGCGTCATCTCGGCCTCGTGCGCGGCGGCCGTTCAAGGCGAATGCGTCCGGTGCTTCAGCCGGGCAATGGCGTTTCTGTTACCTGGCGCGCCCGTCTCGACCAGCATCTCGGAACATATCAGGTGGAGCCGACGGAATTGCGCGCAGCACGTCTGATGGAAACGGCAACCGCGACCTTCGGCGTACAATCCATGGCGGCACTTTTGCGCCTGCTGCCCGAACGCGACCCGCACCCGCATCTCTATGAAGCGATGGGCATAATCCTAGACAATTTGCACGAACCGGAAAGTGCCGGGGAACTGTTTGTGCGCTTCGAAATTGCCATGTTGGAGGATCTCGGATTCGGTCTCGACCTTACGCGTTGCGCGGCGACCGGAGCCCGGCAGGAGTTGCAATTCGTATCGCCGAAATCGGGCAGGGCGGTCAGCCGCGAAGCGGGGCAGCCCTATGCCGACAGGATGCTTGTTCTTCCAGCATTTCTCGCCGAAGGCGCGACCCAGTCAGCCGATCCCGAAAGCCTGACCGAAGCCTTTCAGTTAACAGCCTATTTTTTGCGCCGTCACGTTTACGAGCCCCGGGGCGTCGATATGCCGGAGGCGCGTGCCGGCTTCGCCAATGCAGCGGTCAAAGCACTGATCGCAAGCAACTGAGGAACAAAGGAAACCTTCTATTGCGCTGGCGCGGGCATGCCGCGTGGCACAGCCTCCTCGCGGATCGGCCAGTGCACGATAGCGGCGAAAAGGCCGAGGGCGACACCGAGCCACCAGACCGGATCAAAGCTTCCGAACACGTCATACAAATAGCCGCCGAGCCAGACACCCAAAAACGAGCCGATCTGGTGTGACAGAAAGACGATCCCGCCCAGCATTCCAAGGTGCCGCGTTCCGAACATGATGGCGACCAGCGCATTTGTAGGCGGTACGGTCGATAGCCACAGCAGGCCCATGACAACCGAAAAGATCACAACCGAGGTTCCTGTCTGCGGCAATAGCAGGAAAAGGGTCACCACGATCGACCGGCTGACGTAAAGCGAAACCAGGAACATGGGTTTCGAGTGCCGTTGTCCGATGATTCCGGCAGCAAGAGACCCGATTATATTGAAGAAGCCGATCAATGCGATGGCGAGGACTGCATAGTTTGCGCTGACCCCGATATCTCCGATATAGGCTGGAAAATGGGCGGTGATAAACGCCACTTGAAAACCGCATACAAAGAAGCCGGCCGTCAGCAGGAGAAAGCTCTGGTGCCTCAAAGCCTCGCGAAGGGCCTGCTTTATGGTCTGCTCATATTCTGCAGATGATTGCGTGCCGGAACTGCTGTTGCCCCGCAGCGCGGCTGCAAGAACCGGAACAATCAACATCGCAATCGCCAGATATACAAGTGCATCCGACCATCCGACCGAACTAATCAGTCCCTGCGTTATCGGAGCGAACAGGAACATTCCGGCGGAACCGGCCGCGGTGCCAAGACCGAAGGCAAAGGAACGGCTTTCCGGGCTGACATGGCGCGCAAAGGCAGCCAGAATTATGCCGAACGACCCGGCCGCGACTCCAAGACCAACCAGTATACCGCCACCCAGATAGAGCATTGACGGCGTTCCGGCGACAGCCATGAGATAAAGACCGGCAGCGTAAAGCACGGCCGACAGCGCCAGAACGCGCCAGGTTCCGAAGCGGTCTGCTATGGCGCCGAAGAATGGTTGTCCGAGACCCCAACAAAGATTTTGCAGTGCCATCGCAAGGCCGAATGTGGTCCGGTCCCAGCCGGTCTCGGCAAGCATGGGCAGTTGGAAAAATCCCATCGCCGATCGCGGACCGAAGGTGATTGCTGCAATTACGCAACCCGATACGATTACAAGCCATGGAAAGTCTGCTTTGGATGCTTTCGCGATCATGGGCTCCCTCAGGTCTTGGCTTATCGACGGTCAAATTACGAGTGACATGCGCACTGTGTCAAAGCATCAATATTGAGCAATCCATCAACAAAGCTGATCGATACCCGTCTTTTCATCGGTCGCGATAATTTATGCCGGCGGCGCAAATTCACGGTTGCAATTCCGAATCTTGAAACTTATGTCTATGTCTACCGGCACTGCCGGATTTTGTTTCACGCGACTTATGCTCAGAGTGAGCAAAAATAGGAAATGACGCCCGGAAGTTCCAAATCCTGATGGAGGATCGCCATGAACATGTTGGAGAGGACCGGAGAAAACTGGACGCGCATGCCGACAGGGGTTGCGGCCGAGCGCTTTAGCAGCATGGACATGCCGGAGCTGAAATATACCCCCGCAGTGGCGCGGGAAACGGAACACCTTTATCGACGTGTCAAGGATCATATCCCGGCGATCGAATGGCCTGTATTTGCGCCTTACGTCCATGCGATCAATCGCATCAAGCAGCAGCGCGGCGCGGCTATTCTTGCGCACAATTATCAGACGCCCGAAATCTTCCATTGCGTGTCCGATATTGTCGGCGACAGCCTGCAGCTTGCCCGTGAGGCCGGTGAAGTCGATGCGGATATTATCGTGCAGTGTGGCGTGCATTTCATGGCCGAAACCTCCAAGCTGCTTAACCCTGACAAGATGGTTCTGATACCGGATCTCAAGGCCGGTTGTTCATTGTCGGAATCGATTACCGGTGCGGATGTTCGGCGGCTGAAGGCGGCCAATCCCGGGGTTCCGGTGGTGACCTATGTCAATACGTCCGCCGACGTGAAGGCTGAAACGGATATCTGCTGCACGTCCTCGAACGCGCTGGCAGTAATCGAGAGCCTCGAGGAAGACACGGTGCTATGCATCCCGGACGAATACCTTGCGATGAACATTGCCAAGCAGACATCCAAGAAGATCCTTACATGGAAGGGCCATTGCGAGGTCCATGAACGCTTCACCGCAGAGGAACTGCTTGCCTACAAGCAAGCCGATCCAAGCATTCAGATTATCGGACATCCGGAATGCCACCCCGACGTGATCGATGTATGCGACTTTTCCGGCTCGACCTCAGGGATGATCAACTATGTCAAGAATGAGCGGCCAGAAAGGGTGCTGCTTGTGACGGAATGCTCGATGGCTGCGAACGTAGAGGCAGAAACGCCGGGAGTGGATTTCGTCAAGCCCTGCAATCTCTGTCCGCACATGAAGCGCATCACGCTTCCGAAGATCCTCGACAGCCTTGTCAACCTGCGTGAAGAGGTGACAATCGATCCCTCCATAGCGGCGCGCGCCCGCAATGCGGTCGAGCGCATGATCAATCTGGGCAAGTGACGCGATGTCTGCGTTCTCGCCTAATGCGTGGATCGGAGTCGACGAAGTGGTCATCGTCGGCGGGGGACTTGCCGGCCTCTTTTGTGCTTTGAAATTGGCGCCGCGGCCGGTTTCATTGCTTTCGGCCGGACCCATCGGGCAGGGGGCGGCTTCGACCTGGGCTCAGGCTGGGATCGCCGCGGCCGTGAGCGAGGTCGACAGTATCGTAAAGCACCTTCAGGATACGCTAACGGCAGGCGCCGGCATCGTCGATCGCAAGATTGCCCGCAGCATGATCGCCGAGGGCCCGGCGCGCATCGAGGATCTGTTGTCGTTCGGCGTGCCCTTTGACAGGGACCTGAGTGGCAGACTGGCCCTATCCCGGGAGGCCGCGCACAGCGAAAAACGCATCATCGGTGTTCGCGGTGACATGGCAGGGCGGGCAATCATGGAAACACTGATCGCGGCAGTGCATGCTACGCCGTCCATTCGCCTTCTGGAGGGTTACATTGTCGAGGAAATCTTGACCGAGGGCCGCTACGTTTCGGGTGTCGTTGCACGAACGGAACGCGGGCGCTCGAAGAGCCGGCTGGCCTTTCCGACGCGTGCCGTTGTGCTGTGTTCCGGCGGCGTCGGCCAACTTTACGCTGTAACGACAAATCCCGGTCAGTCACGCGGCGGCGGCACCGGGATGGCCGCAAGGGCAGGCGCAGTCATCGCCGACCCCGAATTTGTGCAATTTCATCCAACGGCCATCAATGTCGGCCGCGACCCTGCACCGCTTGCGACGGAAGCATTGCGCGGCGACGGTGCGATCCTGATCAATGCGGCCGGCCACCGGTTCATGACCGGTTTGCACGAGGATGCAGAACTGGCGCCGCGCGACATTGTCGCGCGCGGTATTTTTGCCGAGGTGCAGGCCGGACGTGGCGCGTTTCTGGATGCGACGAAAGCGATCGGCGACCATTTTCCCGAACGATTCCCCACGGTCTACCGCTCATGCAGCGATGCCGGCATCGATCCGGCAACCGAGCCTATCCCCGTCATCCCGGCTGCCCACTACCATATGGGCGGGGTATTGACGGATGCAGACGGACGTACATCGCTTGACGGCCTTTGGGCCGCTGGCGAAGTCACGTCCACAGGCGCGCATGGCGCAAACCGGTTGGCTTCCAACTCCTTGCTGGAAGCCGTCGTGTTTGCCGGCCGGATTGCCGAGGACATACAAGGCTTGCTTCCGGCGCCGAAATGCGACGTTTGGGCAGAACCTGCCGATGAATCCGATGATATTGTAACCGAAAATGACAGTCCTGAAATGCGCCTGCTGCGCCAGACGATGAGTGCGTATGCCGGCGTCATCCGCGACCGGCAAGGACTGACCCGAGCAGCCAGTGTTATTGCAGATCTGCAACGCAACAACCGGAAGGCACGGTTTGGCAATATGCTGACAGCAGCAAAGATGATCGTCGCGGGTGCGTTGCTGCGCGAAGAAAGCCGTGGTGCCCATTTCCGCGCCGATATTTCCGAGACGCGCTCAGAATGGCATCGGCGCACCTATCTGACGGAACGCGAGGCAGACGAAATCATTCAAGGTGCGGCTGAAAGGATGGCCGCATGAGCAGATCTTCGCACCCGACTTTGCCGCGTCTACTGGTCGACCGTCTTGTCGGTAGCGCACTGGATGAGGATCTGGGCAGGGCAGGCGACATAACCAGCGAGGCAACAATTGATAGCGCGGCGACGGCAAATGCTGTCATTGCAAGCCGTCAGGACGGCGTTGTCGCCGGTCTGCCATTCGTCGAAGCAGCCTTTGAGGCGCTTGATCCCGACATGAACATCAGGCTGGAAACCGCTGACGGCACAAACGTTTCGGCTGGAACAGTTGTTTGCCGAATTGAAGGAAACGCCCGCGCGCTGCTGGCTGCCGAACGGGTGGCGCTTAATTTTCTGATGCATCTGTCAGGCATTGCCACGCTGACGTCGACCTATGCGGCCGAAATTGCGCACACCGATGCGAAACTGTGTTGTACCCGAAAGACGACCCCGGGGCTTCGGGCGGCAGAAAAATACGCTGTGCGCTGCGGCGGCGGAACCAATCACCGCTTCGGCCTCGATGACGCCGTGCTGATCAAGGACAACCACATCGCAGTTGCCGGAAGCGTAGCCGGTGCCATCGGCGCTGCAAGGCAACACGTCGGACATCTGGTGAAGGTCGAAGTTGAGGTCGACACGCTTCAGCAATTGGAGGAAGCGCTTGCCGCCGAACCGGATGCCGTCCTGCTCGACAACATGGATGTCGAAACTCTGAGGCAAGCCGTTGCAATCAATGCCGGGCGCGCGGTGCTGGAGGCCTCCGGCAATATCGACCTCGGAACCATCCGGGCAGTGGCCGAAACCGGTATCAATTACGTCTCGACGTCGAAAATTACCATGGCTGCCCCACCGCTCGACGTCGGTCTGGATATCGAAGTCGTTTGACCAGAGCACCACGGCAATTTGGATCTACCGTCCACCGACCTTGATGCCGGGGGCGGGGCGCTCTTCAAGGATCTTCCTGCGGAAACGGTAGAGAGCAGCGGGCCGGCCACCCGTTGCCGCGGTGGTCGCGCCGGTGGTTTCCACCAGTTCTGCGCCCTCCACGAGGCGCCGGAAATTCTGCTTGTGCAAATGGCGGCCCGAGATCGCTTCGACGGTCGATTGAAGGGAGGTAAGCGTGAACGCGGCGGGCATCAGTTCAAACACCACAGGCCGGTATTTCAGCTTGCCGCGCAGCCGTGCCATAGCGGTCGCCAGGATCCGGCGGTGATCGAGTTGCATCTGCCGCCCCAATGCCGGATCGAGGCCGGTTTCCGGAATCCGCCCGTCGCTCACCGCTTCGTTGACGAGACCTGCCTCGTAGAGAAGTTCGTAGCGTTCCAGAACACGCTCCTCGTCCCATGGAAAATCCTCATCGCCGAAGGCAAGGCGCAAGCGCGACTTTCTGTTGGGCAAGCGGCCCGCTGAATGATCCCGTGTCCCTTGCGCCCATTCCTGAAGCGCCGGCATAATCGTTGAATCCAGCATCTTCGGACGGCCCGCGCGCCAGTCCTCCCATGGCAGATAACCGTACCAGTCCCGCCACTGCGCGCCAGCCCGTTGAAGAGCGCCTATCTGCTCGCCGTCGTTGCGTGTCAGTGCAAGATAACCAACCGATACGATGTGCGGGCCGGTGTCGTCGGGCTGCTTGTGGCGACCGCGGTCGCCGAACGTGTAAAGCTGTTCGACATACCCCAGATGGAGTGCAGTCTGTGCTTCGACAGATGCGCGAAGCCCTGTCTCGAATGTCCGGTGCAACAACGGATCGAAGGATCCGAGCGGCAGTGCGTCATGAGACGCGCCGATTGCAGTCTTGCCGGAAACGACCAGGATCTTGGGTGTCTGACCGTCGACTGTTACGATCGCCGCATTCAGACCGATCTCCACTGCTGTCGACCCATCGACCATCGCGTCAGCCGTCCAGCGGCAAGACAAACGGCTTGCCCTCGCTTGCTTCGGCCCCTCGGCCAATGCGTTTGATCGCGTTGATCATGCGGCCATCGCGCTCAAGCAGGCTGTCAGCGAGCGCGATCATGCGCGCGTTGGGGGTCGCCGAGGGCGCGCGCCGACGTAACATCAGGGCATGGCCCATCTCGTCGGCCTGGCGGTTAAGCGCCAGTGCAATGATGTAGGCCGCGGCTGTCGAGCGCGATATGCCCATCCAGCAATGAACCAGGAGAGGCGATGACCGGTCCCAGCGCTCTGCAAACGCGACGATCTCCTCGATGTGGTGCACCTCGGGTGCGCGCAATCCCTCTGCCTTCGCGCTGATGTCGTTGATATCGATGAAAAGGTGTCTGCCCGGGCGGATTTCGGGCGGCGGAACGAGCGTGGCCGGCGCCGAAAGCAGGGTGATCATTTCACGCGCTTCATGCGCCTTCGCGGTCTCCGCTAGTCCAGACAATGGGCTGACAACAAGATGCGGCATGGTCGGTAATCTGGTTGAATGGCTTGTTCGGGCAAATCTGGGCAGATCTTTATCCAAAAATCGGCGACCCGGCTACAGATGCGCCGTCTTCAACGTTCGCCGTGCTTCAATGTCTTCAAACCGCTTCAAGAAGTTCTTTTGCACGGTTGTTGCCGGAAGCGGTTCGAAGCTGAGGGTATCACGGCTGATGCCGCGGGGTCGCCCGAAGAGTTTGCGGGCTTCGTTCTCGGAAAAGCCGGCAAGCAGCACCGCTTCATAATAGGCCGAAATGCTGTCTGCCCGCTTGATCACGGATTTCAGGTATTGCGGCGTCTCGGACGGCAGTGAGAAGCGCAAATGAACTGCGCGTTCCAGGCGGTGCTCGACATTCCTGTAATCACCGCCGACAAGCGACTTGAACGGAGAAATGAGGTCGCCGATGACATATTCGGGTGCGTCGTGCAGAAGCGCGGTGAGGCGCGCATCGGCGTCTGCCTTGGGGCGCAAAAGGGAAAAAATCTTTTCGACAATGAGACTGTGTTGCGCAACGGAAAAAGCGTAGCGGCCTGTTGTCTGTCCGTTCCAACGCGCGACACGTGCAAGGCCGTGCGCAACGTCGGAGATCTCAATGTCGAGAGGTGACGGGTCGACCAGATCGAGCCGTCGCCCTGAGAGCATTCTTTGCCAGGCGCGCGGTGCGCCATCCTCCTGCGGCATCGGTTCAGGATTCTTTCGCGGAAACGGCGTCCAGTTTCAGACCGGTCCAGGCGGGAAGGGTTGCCGTGACGGCGACGTCGCCTGCAAGCAGCGGCTGCTCTGAGGCGATGGATGCCGCAATGCGGTCGATCCGCGCAATCGCCAGCGCCTTATTGCCTGCTACAGTCCCGACTGTACCGATCGAACGGCCCGCCAACATCAGTGCCGTTCCGCTTTCCGGCAATGCAATGTCGCTGTCCAGGATGACCACTCGGCGGCGCGCGGTGCCGCGGTGCTTCATGCGAGACACGACCTCCTGGCCCACAAAACACCCCTTGCTGAACGAGACGCCCTCATTCAGATCCATCAACACATCGTGCGGAAAGGCGTCAGAGAGCGCGTAGTCAGCTTCGGCCTCCGCGACGCCGCTTTCGATGCGAAGCCTGTCGTAGTCCTCCTGCGTAGCCGACACATCCTTTTCGGGCCCGTAAAAGCGAAACACCTCGTTTCCATCTCTGAAACGATCGTCGCGAAGGAAGCCCGGTTCGGCCTCACACTCCCATGCGGCTTGCACGCGACGGTCCGTTATCGGCGCAATATCGGCCTTGGCGCGGAGCCGGTACATCGTCATGCGCCGAACGAAACCCTCGGACTGATCGGAGGTCATGTCGAACAGGAACCGGTCAGCTCCGTCTCGCGATAGCAGGAACGCGAACATAATCTTGCCCTGCGGCGTCAACAACGCGCCCGGACGCGCAACACCGACAGGTAAGTCTTCGACCCCACAGGTAATGACGTCCTGCAGCAAATGTTCCGCATCCGGCCCGCCGATCGAAACGAGCGCGCGGTTTTCAAGCGCTAGAAACTTCATGTGACGGCCAATTTCCAAACTGATCAGATTCAGTACCTAATCCGTGAACCGGCGCGCGACAAGAGCGAGGCCGTGTTCAAAGTTCAATCGCCGGCGAGAAAATACTCCCAGTCGCCTTCCGGCCCGATGGCTGTGCGGTAAAACATGTAGGCGCCATAGGCCTGCATATCCTCATAGTCTCCGGCAGTGATGACGCGGAACAGCTCCACACGCTGGCGGTCATCCAGTTGTTCGAGGGGCATGGCATAAAAATACGGCCAGATGTAAAGTTCCGTGGGCTCTCCCGCATCGACCCTGACATAGCCGGCGCTCAAAATGTCGAGCAGGATTGCGAGCGTTTCCTGACCATTGCCGTCGCCGGAGTGATCGCGCAGAAACGCGATCGGATCGCCTTCATAGCCGCTGATTGAAAGCTCGGTTCTGGTGCTGCCGGTTCCCAGAAGCGGTCGAAGATCATCGAGATCGCCGCCGGAAGCAGCTTCGACAATCAATTCACGCATGCGCCGAACCGGATCCGGCAAGCTTTCGAGATCATAAAGAACAGTAACATCGTCAAAAACCGGTGCGACAGGTTCTTCGTCCGTGACGTCCGTTTCAATCTTGTCGCCGCTCTCTGCGTCCGGGAGCGGAACAACCTCGATATCGCTCTCGTTCTCACTGCTGAGCGGCGCGTCCCTTTGTGTGTCGCCGATCTCACTCAGCGCCATTCGAACGGCAGTATCCTTTGAAGAGTCAGATGCCTGAAAATACGATGCAGAAGAAGCCGGACAGTGTGCAAAAATCAAAAGAGCAACCAGCCACGCCAAGGCTGATCGTGTGCCAATGTTGCATCCACCGGTTTGCATGCCCGCAACGGCTCCCTAGACGATCGCCGGTACGGTCTGGACTACTGGATCAGTCGCTCCGGCGAAAACTCACCTGTAAGCACACGCTTTTTCAGGTCTTCAAGCATTGTCTCCGCCGCTTCCTCGCCGAACAGCTTGATGGCTTCGCGCATCACTGTGACGAAGGCGGCATCGACGATGATCTCCGGTTCAATACCGTCCGCGACACCCTCTGCCCATGCATCGTTCTGGTGTTCGAGGGCTGCCTGCATTTTCTCGGATGCGATCAGTTCGTCGAGTTCTGAAAGGACTGTTTCGGCCATACCACCACCTGGAGACATCGTCTCCTCTGGGACCCGAAACCAGACCGCCACGATCCAGACTTTACATGCTTCGCATCGGGAGATCGGGTTCATACGTTGCTAATTTCCGTAGCGCGCAATGATCTCCGATGCAAGCTCCAGACCCTGTTGGCGGTACAGTTCCTCGGCTTCTATCGCAACGCTGTTGCATTTTCGATGCACCGAAGCAAAGGACCGATAGCCTTTGTTAAAGGCAGCAACAAATCTTGCGCGCCGATCCGGATCTGCTGCTTCCAGATTGATCAGGTCTTCCATTTTTGCCCGCCAACCCTCGTCTGTCTTGAGACACAGCGTGCGCAGGAAGTGCACGGAACCGACAATCTCGGACAAACGCAGCAGCCGCGCCTCGTAGGGTGGTTCCACCGTTTGCGCAAACGGTGCCGTCGCCGCAGTGAAAAGCAGGACGGCTCCCAAAAGGCAAGCATGTATCGAACGGCCAATCATTTGCTCGAGCTACAACAATACCGGCGCGGGCGGAAGCCCTTTCTATTCGCTTGCGGATTTTTCAATCGGAACATCGGGTAGAAATGCGTTTGCTACAAAGGCAAAAGTGACGTCGTGAACCACATCCTCGCCATCGCGCTGCACGGTAATGTTGCCGACATCGCGCCCTGCCGATATCACGCCACTGTCGAGCGCCGAAGCCTGACCCGCTTCCCATTTGATCGTCAGCCCCTGTCTTTCCAGCGGTCCTTCTTCACGCACTTTCAGCATGGATACGACGATGGGGGAAACACCGTCACGCACAACGACGACACGCGCCATCGGTTCGATATCCTCTGGAAGCGCACCGGTGAAAAGAAACGGCCGGTTCATCGTATCGTAGCCCCGGTACGGATTGGCGCCGTAATTGCGCATCTGCGGATTGTTCGGCACGAGGACCTTGCCTTGCGGATGCCGCGTCCGGAAGTTTTTCCAGGATTCGAGCCGGGAAGGCACCATGTCCAGCTTCGTGCCGGTCAAGGCTCCGGCAATGGCTTCGCCGGTAAATTGCTGCCACCAGCTCTCCGTTTTGCGATCATACATGACAAGGTCGGAATTGCGCAGTTTTCCTGTTGTGCCAAACGTGTCCGCGTCTCCATTGACGCGTCGGTCGAACACCAGCGCCGCATTGCACAACGGACAATAGGTGACGGTGACCGGTACGCCGCCCACCGTATCGTTGACGATTTCGTGCCACATGAGGATGCGCAGCGGATAGGCGCGCGCATCGCCGTTGATTTCCAGCCCCATGACCGGTTCCATGTCGTCGAGACCATCCATCTGCGAAACGTCGACAAAGGACGGATTGTCGATCGATGGAATGCCGTCCTTCGGCGGTCCGCCCGACAGGATCTCGCCATAGTCGACCGATTGCTTTGAAAAGTCCGTCGACCATCCCTGCCGTGACCACGATGACGGGTCTGCAAGGGCTGCCCCGGCCAAAAGCAGCAATGCTGCAAATGTGACGGCGACGAAACGTGACGGGAAGGAAACGGCGTTCATGGCTAACCTCCGGCAGCAAAACTGCAAACTAACAGCGCTTGCGCCGCTGCAGCCATTCAAGCGCGCTCACATTTGGTTGATGGTGGCAGAGGCCGTTCAGGCTTCCATTGCCGGAACTTTCGCCGCCGCGCGCAGTCCGTAAGCCTCGATATGCTCGATGCATTCAAGAACGCTCGGCGGGATGGGAAGGCGCCTGATCTCGTCGGCGGTAAACCAGTTGACCGCTGCCGCATCGTCTGCTGCGACGGCCTGCTGGTCGTGATGGGCTTCGGCAACGTGTACGGCCAGAACAAAATGACTTTCAACCGTTCCGTCGTCGGCATTGGCAATCAGGTCGTAGAGCCTGAAAAAACGCGCATCGTGGCCGATGATTCCAGTTTCTTCGTTCAGTTCGCGCAATGCTGCCTGGGCGAGCGTTTCTCCGGCTTCGACCTTACCGCCCGGAAATGCGTAGTCGCCCGTTGAAGGGCCGGATCCGCGCAGAACCATAAGATATCGATCATGGCGTTTGACGATGGTTGAGACGGCGATGCGTGGATAAACCATGTTTGAAACTTTTCCGGATCGCGATTGGCGCCTATCTTTGTTTAAGGGCGCAGTGCCAATCATATCGAACAATGCGGGCGCTGCAACGCAATGTGAAGAGCTGCGGTTCGGACAGCCCGGCCTCGGCCGGTTGCTTGCAACGCGTCAAACCTGGAGTGTGCAAGTGTAGCCGAACACCGCATTGCGAAGAAACCGCGGAGAGCAATATGTGTGGACGGTTCTCGCTTTTGTCGCCAGCGGTGGACCTGGAGGCTTACTTCCGGATCGCAGAGCTGAAGCACCATATCCCGCGTTACAATATCGCGCCGACGCAGCCCATTCAGATGATCGTCGCGGATTCGCACCAAGGGCAGGGGCGGCGATCAGTGCTTGTCCGCTGGGGGCTGCTGCCGTCATGGATCAAGGACACGCGTGATTTTCCGCTGCTCATCAATGCGCGATCCGAAACAGCTTTGACCAAGGCGTCATTTCGCGGTCCGATGCGCCATTTCCGCACCCTTGTTCCCGCATCGGGATTTTATGAATGGCAGAGACTGCCGGGGCGCCGTCCGCAGGCTTTCTGGGTCCGGCCGCGTGACGCAGGATTGATCGCCTTCGCCGGCGTCATGGACACATTGCTTACGCCCGACGGGTCTGAAATCGACTCCGGTGCAATCCTAACGACCGAAGCCAACACTGCACTGCGTCACATTCATAGCCGGATGCCGGTCGTAATAAAGCCTGAGGATTTTGACGCGTGGCTTGACTGCCGATCATTCGAGCCACGGCATGTGGCCGAATTGATGCAGCCCGCCGAAGACGATTTCTTCGAAGCGGTACCGGTTTCGGATATGGTCAACAAGGTTGCCAATTCGGGGCCGGAACTGCAGCGTCCGGTCTCGCCCGGAGACCGCGCGGCTGCGGAGGATCGCGTTCCGCCCGATACCAACCAGCTATCACTTTTTTAAAGGCCCTGGTGGGTTGGATGCCGGAGTGTCCACGGCCCCATCCGCTCGGATCTAATGACTTGACCTTGCAGGCGCAACCGGCGATAAGGCGATCCATGAAAACGAGTCGCGGCTCTGCCGCCAACTGTATTTGCCGTAATATTGTTTGCTAGCCAACCGCTGGCCCGGCTGTTTTCGTCTTCCTGAAATGTAAATGACAAACGCCTTGGCCACGGGCACAAAGGAGTTTTGACCGATGGGCGACACGCGCATCAGGCTTTACAATACGCTGACACGCCGCAAGGAAGATTTTCAGCCGATCGATCCTGACAATGTGCGCATGTATGTCTGTGGGCCGACGGTCTACGACTACGCCCATATCGGTAATGCGCGCCCGGTCATCGTTTTCGACCTTCTGTTCCGCTTGCTGCGCCATCGCTTCGGGGCGGAAAAAGTCACCTATGCCCGCAACATCACTGACGTTGATGACAAGATCAACGCTCGCGCCGCGCGAGACTATCCGGGCCTGCCTTTGAATGATGCCATCTCACGCGTGACCTCAAGCACAGCCGATCAATTTCACGCCGACGTCAGTGCGTTGGGCTGTCTTGACCCGACGGTCGAACCGCGGGCAACGGACAATATTCCGCAGATGATCGATATCATCAGCATGCTCGTCGAAAAGGGTCACGCCTATGAGGCGAACGGGGAAGTGCTCTTCGATGTGACGTCGACACCGCGTTATGGCGAGCTTTCGCATCGGCGGCTTGAGGACCAGCAGGCGGGTGCGCGGGTCGCTGTCGACGATCACAAAAGACATCCCGGCGACTTTGTCTTGTGGAAGCTGTCGCTGGACGAAGAACCCGGCTGGCCTTCGCCCTGGGGCACCGGCCGTCCAGGCTGGCATATTGAGTGCTCGGCTATGAGCGCACGCTATTTGGGCAAGGTGTTCGATATTCACGGCGGCGGGCTGGACCTGATCTTCCCGCATCACGAGAACGAGATCGCACAGTCATGCTGCGCGCATGGTACCGAGCGTATGGCGAATGTCTGGATGCACAACGGCTTCCTGCAGGTCGAAGGCAGGAAGATGTCGAAGAGCGAGGGCAACTTCGTGACGATCCATGAACTTCTGGCAAGCGACCGGTTCGGCGGACGCAGCTGGCCTGGCGAGGTGCTGCGGCTGGCCATGCTGACGACTCATTACCGCGAGCCGATCGATTTTTCGTTGCGCAAACTTGAAGATGCCGAACGCCTGCTGGAAAAATTCGCCCGCCGCGCTGCCGACGCGTCGGATAGTGCGTTGCCTGACGCAGCGGTCTTTGAGGCCCTATCGGACGATCTCAACTTTTCCGCCGCCCTTGCCCGATTGAGCGAACTGGAGGGTTCGGCACTGGCATCGACCATGGCTGTGCTCGGGTTTTCCACCTACCGCAAGCCGAAGGCTGCTGGCCTTGATGAGGCGGTCATTGCCGGCAGGATCGCCGAACGCCTCACATTTATCCGCCAGAAGGACTGGACGCGTGCCGACGCCATTCGCGATGAGCTGGCTTCAGAGGGCATCCAGCTCAAGGATGGCAAGGATCCAGAAACAGGTGATCGCATCACCACATGGGAAGTTCTTTGATCGGGTCAGATAACATCGTCAAGGGAGCGATCTGCGCGAAGGAAGGGCGTTTGACCGGAGGAGTGATGCAAGGTCACACGTGGAACAATTGCCTTGTTTACAGAAGCTCCATTCGGCTTGGGATATCGTCCTGTATCCTAGAAGTGCCTTTCATCGCGGGTCGCCAACGCGTTTTTGGTGCATGACCCATGGGTTCCTGTGTATTTGGCTCGCTGTTGCCTTGACCGGTTGGCGTATTCCGGTGTGACATCGATCAGAGCGGCGGTGAATTACAAACCGACAAGGAACTCCAGCTAAGAGACCGAACCGTTCATTCCTGATGCGACGACAGGAGACAACGCCATGAACATGCAGATCGATTTGGCCCGGGAAACCGGCATACATGATATCGACCCGGAGATTATTCCGGCGTCGCTTCGAGCCGATATCCTGGACTGTATTCGCGCGCAGAAAATAGCCGCGAAAGAGGAGATGGAACGCTTTGAGCCTGCCGCCGATGCGGCCGATTTCGTATCGCCTGCAGCGCTCGAGACGATCCTGAATGCGGGGCATGATATCCATGGCATTGCCAGCGACAGCGAAATCTCAAATGTCATCCATTTTGGTGCGAACCATCTCGATGGCTCAGTACACGACGAAACGGTCGTTCGTCTGCGCAGGCATGTAGATGACCAGATGGGCAGCGTTTTGAAGACGCTGTTCAAATCAGGACGCAGGCTGAAAGCAAGGCCGAGCGGTCACTTTTGGTATCCGCCCGGCTCTTTTATGTCCTGGCATACGAACAGCCGGACGCCGGGATGGCGTGTCTACATCAACTATGCCGAAACTGAAGGTGATTCCTTTTTTCGCTATCTGCAATCGGACACCGGTGAAGTCATCACGCTTGAAGACCGGCATTGGAATGTCCGAGTATTTCCGGTGAGTCGGGATACGCCCTTCTGGCACTGCGTCTATTCGCAGACGGACCGTTTCAGCCTTGGTTACATGCTTCAGGATTACTCCTTGACCACAAGGGCAAAGCGCAGTGTTCGGCGCATTTTTGCATAGCGCATCCCTATAAAAGAACTGTCTTGAGAGGCAGCCGCTGGGCGACCGTAAGTGATCAGACCGCACAAGATGCGAATTTTCAGCACGGATCTGCCACGTGGCACGGGCCGCAGCGCCTGGGTGGCATGACTTCTCAGAGCCAAGAAAAAAAAGATGTGGATTTGAATAGGGGAAGTAAGGCTCGTCGTTATATAGTCGGCAATTGAATCAATTGTTAATCTTTAGCAAACTATAAATCTTAACGATTGATGGATGAGCGCGTGCATGAGGATATCCGCACAAAACCGGCGTGATTCAAAACAGAGGCAAACGGACAAGGCGGGAAAGCCTTTGTCCGGTCACCTTTTGTTTCTGTTTTCGGTCGCGGCCCTTGCCGGTTGTACGTCCGGTGGTGGAGGAGGTGATCCGGGCGGTCCACCGGAATCAAGTCAACCGCCATCAAGCTCCGCGCCACCGTCAAGCCCGCCGCCAGCAAGTCCGCCGCCGGCAAGTCCACTGCCACCCCTGAGCGGACCGGCTTTTCCGGTCACAGGTTTTGACGAAGCGGCGGCGCAGGCAGTCAGGAATTCATCCGAGTTTCAGTTTCAGGGTACATCCCGTTCCTTCAGCCTTCTGAGCGGAGGTTCATTCACCACCAACGAAAACCCCTTTGCTGTCATCAACCTCGAATACGCCCATGCGGCCGGTCTTTCCGGCAAGGACCAACTGATCGCGATCATCGACAGCGGTTTCCGAACGACGCATCAGGAATTGGCAGGCAAGACAATTCTGACCTTTGGTTCATTTCCGTCGAACTATCAGGACCATGGAACCGGGGTTGCCGCCGTTGCTGCCGGCAATCGCGGCAATGGCGGGATGGTCGGGGTCGCTCCGGATGCCAATTTGCATCTTTCACCGCTCTCGCTGTCGATAGCAGGTTTTGCGGCAGCAACCGATGATGCACGCATAAACGGCGCTATCGTACAGAACAATTCCTGGGGCTTCGTGCGTCCATCTTCCAGCCAGTCCATTACCATTGATCAGGTCCAGGCGGACAGTGCACCGACGCTGAACCAGAATCTGGCAAACGTGGTCGGCGGCAGTTCTTCGGAGTGGACCGCATATCTCAGTGCGCTAGAGCAGTTTTCCTCTACCGGCGTCATAGTGTTTTCAGCCTCCAACACGAGCAGCGAGACCAGTGCTAATGTGATGGCAGGGCTGCCGTCACTCCAACCCAGCCTCCAGGATTCATGGATCACGGCGGTGAATGCGATCGCCGAATATGACGGTGCCGGGAACATCAATGGAGCCACCCGTGTTTCCGCCGGATGTCTGGAAGCTGCCGCATATTGCCTGATGGCCCAAGGTGTCGTGCGCACTGCCAGCGACGAGAGCGACAGTTCCTACAAGAGTCTCGCGGTCGGTACGTCATTCGCTGCCCCCCAGGTGTCGGGCGCCGTCGCGCTGATGGGCGAGGCGTTTCCCAACTTGCAGCCGTCGGAAATCGTCGACCGCCTTCTTGCGTCCGCCAACAACAGTTTCTTCACGCAGGTGAACGGCACAGTTGATTTCGGCAATGGCGTTACGCACGGTTACAGTCAGGAGTTCGGCCACGGATTTCTTGATCTTAAAGCTGCTTTGATGCCCATCGGCAGTCTGGGTCTCGCGACCACCGAGGTTGCCAGCGGTCCGACAGTACCCGTTTCGCAGGCGGCTATGATACCAGGCGGAGCGCAGGGCAATGCTTTTCATGCGGCGCTTGCGGGGCGCAACCTGGCGCTCTTCGATGCATTGGGTACCGATTTCTACGTTTCGGCGGAAACGCTCCTGGCGGCCGAAGATCAGAGTGACGATTATGAAAGGCTGGGCCGGTTTGTCCGTGGCATGGGCGGGGAAGTTGAGACTGCCCCGGGTGGTTTCGGCTTTTCGTCAAACTGGACAGGACTACCGCTGACCGACAGATCGCTCGTGTTTGGATGGGCTGACGACGTGATCGCCGAGTTTGCCGTCAACGACGCCATTTCACCGCTGTTTGAATCGCCGTCAACGCTGCTCGGACTTGCTCCCGATGCACGCGCTTTCGGCACCGGCCAACGGGTCGCCGGTGGACATCTCGGTGTATTCGGGTTTGCAGATGTAAAAGAAGACGGCAGTCAGACCATTGGCCTTGGCGCATCGCGAGCCTTCCGCAGCGAGAGCGGTCCCGCCGTTACCCTGGGATTCTCCGGCTTGACGGAATCGGATTCCTTCCTCGGGATGACGATCGGCGACGAAAATTCATTCGAGACATCTACGATGGCGTTCAGTGCGGGCGTGAGTGTACCGGTTGGCAATTTCGAGTTCTTTGCAACCTCGGAATATGGGATGTCGCAAGCAAGCAATGCAGGTCTGATCACGTCCATCGATCCGGCAATGTTCACAGGCTTCGCCTTTGGCTCGAGATTGAAGGGCCTCTTTAACAGCCAAGACATACTGACTTTTTCGGTCCAGCAGCCGCTGCGTATCGAAACGGGTTCGGCGACCTTGCGGTTGCCTGTCGGACGAGATCAACAGGGACAGGTGATGTTTGAAAGCGTACCTGTCGACCTTGAGCCTGAGGCACGGCAGCTCGATTTCGGGCTCGATTATGCAGCCGCCCTGTCGCCCATGACAGACATGAGGTTCGGTGCCGTTTTTTCATACAATGAAAATCACACGCAAGGCCGCCTTGGTGCCGGTTTCATGGCCGCGATGCAGCACCGGTTTTAGAAGCAGTAGAGCGGGCATGCCGCATCACTCTGACGGCAAGCCGAAACAGTTGGCGTAGAATGTCGTGGTAGCCGGCCAATCGGAAAACACCCCTGCAACACCGACCTCTCGCGCGAGTACATCGAGCAGGACCAAAGCATCGCCATCATTTTCCGTGATGTCACCGATCGTCTGGAAGTACCATCCGCCGCCTTCCGAAAGCCGACCGGATCGCTCCAGCGTCCATGACAGGATGTTGAGACCTGCTTCGCGCGCTGCCTTTGCATAGGCTGACGGCTCCGGTCTGCCATCAACACCGCTTCTGACCAGAACCCAGAGCGGCGGCGCGATGTAGCGGTATCCCTTGCTGAAAAGCTCTTCCATTGACGGAACCCACGTGTCGGGATCTTCCGGATCCAGCCCATCGCGCAACCGCCCGTCCAGATAAACCGCTTGGGCCGCGAATTCGGGCTCATTGGCGATCCAATAGTCGATATCCGCCGGATTGAACGACTGAACAAATACATCGCCTGGTGGAACATCCGCTGCTTTCAGCGTGTCAATCAGTTTTTGTGCATACTGCTCTCGCGTGAACTCACCCTCGAAGGGCATTTCAACCGACGGCGATTTGAGCTCTGGTGTCATCTTGACACCCAGTTCCTTGAACAGGCTGATCGACTCGGCAAGAGACATCACGCGGCCCTGTGATGCATAGAGATCAGTACGCCAACCGGGATTACCACCGAGATAGGCCTCGACGTTCGAAGCGCTCTTGTCGGACGAAGCCATCTTTCCGGACAACTGCTGAAACTCGGAAAGAGTGATATCGGAGGTACAGCATCGAGCTTCGGCTTCTCTACCGGTTGTCGGGTCGGCAGGCGAGAAAGGCACGCTGCATTTTGCCGCGATTGAAGGTCTCGTAAGAATATCCGTCGTAGTGTGCAGATCACATTGTGCATGCCTGCAGACCAATTCGCGATCCTTGGTAAAGGTGACGTCGCATTCGAGAATACCGGCACCCATCCGCGCCGCTGCACGATAGGATTGTTCCGTATGCTCGGGAAACTGGAGCGGCGCACCACGGTGGCCGATGGAGAAGTCAGTCCGGTAAAACGGACCGTTTTCGCACTGCTGGAGCGCGTTCTTGAGTTCACCATCTTCCATGGTGTCTACCAGAAAAAAGGGCCTCGGACCGAGGTGAGCCGCCGGCGGCTTGCTGATTTGTGCCAGCGCCGGGCCGGAAAACAGAACGAATGCAACGACGAAAACAGCAGATCTCATAGTCAGTGACATGCAAACTCTAAAGGAATCTCATTCGGCCGTAGGCGACCGGGGTTACTGCACATACTGCTGTAAGCGCTCAATGCTATGGTTTGATGACGCCCGCCGATCGTCCCTCCGCTCGGCGATCAAGGGCCGCGTCATGACCATCGTTACAATTTATTGATGACGGACCGGTCACCGGAGTCGGCTTGCCCGGTTTCCCATTTGGCAATGATTGTCGGCACAATCTTGTCCGCTTCGGTAACAACGAGAGGCCGTGCAAGGTGCGCGGAGTGCAGGAATCCGCTGGTAGCCATGTGGTTGAGCAGTTCGAGCAACGGATCCCAGAAACCGGAAATGTTCGCCAGCACCATGGGTCGCCGGTGACGGCCCAGTTGAGACCATGTCATGATCTCAATGATTTCCTCAAGCGTCCCGATACCGCCCGGCAGGGCGACAAATGCACCGGACTTTTCGAACATTGCGTGTTTGCGCTCATGCATATCCTTGGTAACGATCAATTCGTCAAACGCCAGTTTATCCGCCCGCGGCGCTTCGAGGTCCCTCAGAAACTCCGGTATGATCCCGGTAACGCGACCGCCGGCATCAATCGCTGATTGAGCGCTCGCCCCCATCAGACCCCCGGTGCCGCCGCCATAGACCAACCTCAAGCCATGTTTAGCGATGGACAGGCCGAGTTGCCGCGCTGTTTCCATAAACACCGGGTCCGACCCGGCCTGTGAGCCGCAATAAACGCAAATTGACTGATTCTGAGACATGATCCGAAAAGACAATGTGAAAGCCGCCGGGTCAAGCGGTTCCAATCGTTGTCGATCTGATGCATTTTTGCCGATAAATACGCCATTGTGTGCTTTCTTCCTGTCGAATTGGCCGCAAATGCTTGTTCGCAACCGGTAAAGGCTCTAGTTTGGCCGACGTTTCAGGGGGAAGCGCGTTTAAGCCGGAATTGAGGTCCAATGAGCTGCGCTGGAGGTGGATCGGGAAGATCGGCGCAATGCGGCGCGGTGGCTTGGTCCACGGCGACTGGAGCTTGAGATGAAAAACAACAAAAACGTGATATGGGCCCTGGTCGGGTTACTGGTCCTGTTCATCGTAGGCGGCTATATCTATGGCTCTGATCCGCTCGGTTGGCGCGGTGGTACCGAAACAGTCGGTCAGCAAGCAGCCGAAACGACGCCTGATGCAACTGGCGAGGGTAGCTCCGCCCCTTCTGTGTCAGACTTGGCGCAAACAGAACAACCCCAGCAACCCGCCGGTGAGGCGCCCGCGCCCGAAGCCTCGGTTGTCTTGCCCGCACCAACATTTGACCTTGTGCGGGTAGAGCCCGACGGATCAACCCTGATTGCTGGCCAGGCAGTGCCCGGAACCGCCGTCGAAGTGATCGCAAATGGGCAGGTGATCGTGACAACACAGGCTGGTGCGTCTGGTGACTTTGCAGTCGTGCTGGACGATCGGCTTCCGCCAGGTAACCATGAAATCATTCTCCGCATCCTTGGAGAGGGTGAAATCATCGCCCTCTCGGAAGAGATCGCGACCATTAGCATACCGGAAAGCGACCCTGGCGAACTCCTTGTCATGGTCACAAAGCCCGGCGAGGCGAGCCGTATTCTGACCGCGCCGGAGGTAGCGTCGTCGTCGCTGGTTTCTGATGCAGCATCTGCGAACGCGACAGCGGCTGTCGGCGGTGAGCAGGCCGATACCACGGAAACCTCGGCTGGTCTGCAGGAAGACCAGTCCGGCAACGAAACGGCAGCATCAGATACTGCGCAAACCGCTTCCGTGCCGTTGCAGGATGCAAGCGGTCAAGAGGCCGACGCGACTGGTAGCCAGCAGAGCGCCGGTTCAGGAGATTCCTCCGCTGAGGCGCAGACCGAAATCGCAGCCTTGGAGCCTGGATCAAATGACACGGCGGTTGATGCAGCCAAGTCGCAAGCGGTAATCGCGGACGCGCCTCGGCTTCGCATTGACGCAGTGGAGATCGAAGACGGTCGAATGTTTGTGGCAGGTTCGGCGACACCTGGCACCCTGGTGCGCGTCTATGCCAACGGCGAACAGATCGGATCGAGCAACGTCAGCGCTTCCGGCCGTTTCCTCGTCGAAGCCGCGAGGGACTTGGCAGTGGGCAACCACACGATCAGCGCGGATCTGATCACGCAGCCAGGTTCAGCGCCATCGATGCGCGTTGAGGTGCCGTTCACGCGGCCTGAAGGTACAACAGTTGCCGCCGTCGCGGCATCTGACCAAGACAACCTCGCCGCATCCGGTTCATCGGACTTGCCTGGTACGACATCTGGAGGCCAGCAATCGGACGGTGGCGACAGTGAGATACCCCAGATTACCGTGGCTGAAACGCTGCCGGCGCAGACCTCACAAGAGCAAAGTTCCTCCAGCGAGCAAAACAGCGCCGCTGCACAGAGTGGCAACAACGGTTCGGATGCAGCCGCTGCAACGCAAAGGCAAGTCGCTGCGGCAGACGTCCAGTCAGATGAGCCGGAAACAATTGTCCAGCCCGCGCTGGAACAAAGCGACGGTTCGGTCATTATCCGCCGCGGCGACACGCTTTGGCAGATTTCGCGCAGGATTTACGGGCGCGGCGTTCGGTACACGACGATTTACCTGGCCAACCAGAGCGAGATCGAAAACCCGGACATCATTGAACCAGGTCAGATTTTCGCCGTGCCGGAAGAGCCGTTGGAGAATTCGGAAGAACTTCACCGCCAGCGCATACGCACCCGCTAGATCATCTGGCGCGAAATCTGCGGCTCCTTGACGGTTTGCGTGCGGAAACTAGTTTTTTCAAAGGGCGGCGATCGATTCAAATCGCCGCTTTTTCTGTCCGCGCCAGCTCATCAACCGGCTGGTCCGGTCAGGCGGCAATACTTCAAAAGGCATCTCCTTGTCCGAACAGAAAAAAACCATTTCGGCCGATACCAGCAACCCGCTGTACACGCTTCGTAACCTTTGGCCATACATGTGGCCCGCCAATCGCACCGATCTGAAACGGCGGGTTCTTTGGGCAGCGCTGTTTCTCGTTCTGGCAAAGATAGCCCAGGTGGTTGTGCCCTATTTTTTCAAATGGGCAACCGACGCACTGAACGGCAACCATGACGGACTCGACTTCTTGCCGGCGCTGTTGATCGCCCCGGTCATGCTTGTGCTCGCCTACAGTCTTGCACGTATCATTCAACTCGGCTTCAACCAGTTGCGTGACGCCTTGTTCGCGCGCGTTGCCCAGCATGCCGTTCACCAGCTTGCCTACCGCACGTTTGTGCATATGCATCGTCTGTCGCTGCGCTATCATCTTGAGCGGCGCACCGGCGGCCTGTCACGCATTATCGAACGCGGTGTGAAAGGCATCGAGGCGATCGTTCGCTATACGATCCTAAGCACCATTCCAACCCTCATCGAGTTCGGTCTCGTCGCGGTCATATTCGGATTTGCCTATGGCTGGCCTTATGTCGGTGTCACAGCGCTCGTCATATGGCTTTATATCTGGTTCACGGTGCGCGCCAGCGATTGGCGCATCGCCATAAGGCGTGACATGAATGCCTCGGATACCGATGCGAATTCGAAAGCCATCGATTCGCTCCTCAACTTTGAAACGGTCAAATACTTCAACAACGAAGATATGGAAGCCCGGCGTTACGACCGGTCCATGGAGAGCTATGAACATGCCGCGACCCGGATCTGGACATCGCTTGGCTGGCTTAACCTTGGCCAGGGTGTCATTTTCGGCGCCGGAATGGCTGCGATGATGGTGATGTCTGCGATGGCCGTACAACGCGGCGAACAGACAATCGGCGATTTCGTCTTCATCAATGTCATGCTGATGCAACTGTCCATTCCGTTGAATTTCATCGGCTTCGTTTATCGCGAAATCCGGCAAGGGCTCACGGATATCGAGCACATGTTCGATCTGCTTGATGTGCGTCAGGAGATCGTCGACAAACCGGACGCGGTGCCGCTCAAGAAAGAGTCTGGTGCGATCCGTTTTGACGATGTTCATTTCTACTATGAGCCGGACAGGCCGATCCTCAAAGGTGTGACGTTCGAGGTACCCCACGGTCAGACCTTCGCCGTCGTCGGCCCGTCGGGGGCCGGTAAGTCAACGCTCTCGCGCCTGCTTTTCCGGTTCTACGACGTGCAGCAAGGTGCCATCACGATCAACGGCCAGGATGTCCGCAATGTGCAGCAGACGTCGCTGCGCCAAGCGATCGGTATCGTTCCTCAGGACACTGTCCTGTTTAATGATACGCTTGCCTACAACATCCGCTATGGACGCATCGACGCAAGCGACGAGGACGTCATGCAGGCGGCTGAGATGGCGCAAATCGGCGATTTCATAGAGACGCTGCCGAAGGGACTGGACACCATGGTCGGTGAGCGCGGGCTGAAGCTATCAGGTGGCGAAAAACAGCGTGTCGCGATCGCCCGCACCATCCTCAAGGCGCCGCCGATCCTGATTCTCGACGAGGCGACCTCCGCCCTTGATACGGCGACGGAGCAGGAAATCCAGTCTGCGCTCGATTTTGTCAGCCGCGGTCGCACGACGCTAATGATCGCGCACAGGCTCTCGACCGTGATCGGCGCAGACCAGATTATCGTGCTGCAGGACGGCTTGATTGCTGAACGCGGCACACACGAGGAACTTCTGGAAAGAAGAGGTCTTTACCTCGACATGTGGAATCGTCAGCGCGAAGCGCGAGAGACAGAAGAAAAGCTCAAGGATTTCCGCGAACACGACGATCTGGGCGTCATCGTGCGAAAACGCCGCTACGTTTAACGGTCAATTCCCGGTGCTTCTATTCAGCGGCATCAGCCCGGACAGTTCATGTTATGTGTGAACCCGTCTATACATATGTGAGACCCGCGAACCGCCCAAATTGCAACGGTTCGCGTGCGGTTGGCGCAGATGGAGACAGAACATGAGCCTGCAGGACACGATCACAAACACTTTCGTGCCGATACACAAGGAAGGCTACAAGTTCATCTTGGGTTTTCTCGCCGCCTCTTTGGTGCTTGGCTGGATATGGGACCCATTGTTCTGGATCGGTCTTTTGCTCACAGGCTGGTGTGCCTATTTTTTTCGCGATCCGGAACGCGTGACACCGCTGGACGATGATCTGGTGATCAGTCCGGCCGACGGACGCATATCATCAATAGCCACGATGACGCCGCCTGCGGAACTGGGTCTTGGTGACGATGAGATGACGCGCGTTTCGGTTTTCATGAATGTCTTCGACTGTCATGTAAACCGTTCGCCGATGGCTGGCAGCGTGCGCAACATCGTCTACAAGCCCGGCCTTTTCATCAATGCCGAACTCGACAAGGCGAGCGAAGACAACGAGCGTAACGGCATGGTGCTCGACACGCCGCATGGTCACATCGGTGTGGTGCAGATCGCAGGCCTTGTGGCGCGTCGCATCGTCTGCTGGACGAAGGCCGGCGACACGGTGGAAGCAGGCGGCCGTTTCGGTCTTATCCGTTTCGGATCGCGCCTCGATGTCTACATGCCTGGGGAAGCGACCCTGCGCGTGTCCGTGGGGCAGAGATCGGTTGCGGGCGAAACCGTACTGGCCGAGTTTGGAGCAGCCAAGGGCAAAACCGTTTCCCGGAAGGCTTAGACACAAATGGACAGCGGATTTTCAGCCTTCGATCCCGATGGCGGTCAGGACAACGAGAAGCGCGGACCGAGACTACGCGATATCTCGCTACGTATGATGGTGCCGAACATCATCACCGCCTTGGCGATTTGCGCTGGTTTGACGGGGATCCGGCTGGCGTTCGAGCAGCGATTTGAGCTTGCGGTCGCCATGGTGCTGTTGGCAGCCTTTCTGGATGGCGTCGATGGCCGCATTGCCCGGCTGCTTGAATCCAATACGCGGTTCGGTGCGCATATGGATTCGCTTGCCGACATTGTCAATTTCGGCGTTGCACCCGCGCTGGTCCTTTATGCCTATCTGCTGGGCGATATAAAATCCTTCGGCTGGATAGCCGCACTGATTTATGCGATTGCGGTTGCGCTTCGTCTGGCCCGCTTCAACGTGATGGACGAAGACGCCGTAAGGAACAGTTGGCAATCCGATTTTTTCATCGGCATACCGGCTCCAGGCGGCGCCATGCTTGTCTTATTGCCGGTTTATCTCGGTCTCATTGGTATCGAACAAGGGCCTGTCCTTGCGCATTTTTCCGTAGTTTACACGGTATTGATTGCGTTTCTCATGGTCAGCCGCGTGCCCGTTTATTCTGGTAAATCACTGGGACAAAGAGTGCGGCGGGATCTGGTGTTCCCGTTGATGCTGGTCATCGTGATGTATGTGGCGCTCTTGACGACATTCACGTGGCAGACAATGGCTGCGACGACCGTGCTTTACCTTGTGTCGCTGCCTTTCGGCGCGCGCGCATGGCGCAAGCGCTATTCAGCACGAAGGCAAGCATCCTGAATTCCCGTGGTCAGGGCCGAATGGAAACGCTGAAAGGCGGGGATTTTAACCATTGGCCCGGTATCGCTTGGGCGGAAGATCTCAAGAACGTTTCCTTTGACTTTCTCTCGTGCGGATCGAGTGCTGCCCATTGTGCAGAAATGGTCGGCTGCAGCATCATCGGTTACTTATCAATCCGCATTAACGATCCAAAATCGCCCGCCTGTCCAACTCGACAATCTGCAGGCAGGGGTGATAGCTTTTGCAGCGGTTGTACGAAGCAGGAGGTCCCCATGGGAAGAGCTTCGTCCGGAACAGGATCATGGCAGCATGCTTCCGTGTAACGCGCGCCGGCGCCATGATCTGCGTCTAAACAAGGCCGGTTCTGTCCAGCACGGTTCTTGCCGGTCAACGAACGGGGGGTTTGAAACATAGAAGAACGCAACTTTGAGCCTATGACCAAAGCTGAAGTCGTGGCCGCGCAGCGTGCTTGGGCCAAGTACGTTACAGAGCGCGACGTCGAACGGCTCCTCGACCTTTACGACTTCGGCGCACCGGACGAACCTCTTCTATTCAAACCGACCCTAGCGGATGTCATTCGCCTTGATCGCGCCGGAGCACGATCATATTTTGTCGGCGGCGATCCGAACTATCCCCACGACCATGGCTTTCTCAACCGGGGCTGGAGGCGGGTCGACTTTCAGAGCGCTGCCGGCCCGATCCTGAAGGCAGGGGGACTCGGCTACAAAGACATGGGGCACTACGTTTTCATCGACGGGGAGGGCAATGCGACCCGCGCTGACTATACGTTTGCTTATCACAAGCTGAATGGACGCGTGCTGATTTCTTTGCATCACTCCTCGCTGACATGGCTTCCCCCGGTAGAAGACTGAAGGAGAGGCAAAAGCCCCGGAGGCGGACCGAAACCGTTAAACCACTGGAAAAAGTCTAGGCATCCGCTTGCATCGACAATAGCTTTTCGACAAAGGCGGGTACGATTTCAGTGGCCTTGCCGTGGATCGCCTCGTCGAAAGCGGTGATGCCCGCTGACGGTTCGAGATTGAGTTCGACAGTGCGCGCGCCCGCCGCATTGGCTTCCGCGACAAATCCGGCAGCCGGGTAAACATTGCCGCTTGTGCCAATCGAAAGAAACAGATTACACCGCGCCAGTTCGCTGTAGATCCGATCCATCTGGTAAGGCATTTCGCCGAACCAGACGACATCGGGCCGTATGCTGCCCTCGTCGCCGCATCTCCCGCATGCGAGATCGATGGTGAGGTCTTCGGAAAATGGCATTCTATGTCCGCAAGAATTACAGAGCGACTTCAGGATCTCGCCATGCATATGAATAAGGTTTGTTGTCCCGGCCTGTTCGTGCAGCGGATCGATGTTCTGCGTCACTGTCGTCACCTGTCCGCTATGCTCGGCCTCCAGCTTCGCCAAAGCGATATGGGCGGCATTTGGCTTCACGTTTTCAGAGTTCTTGCGCCTCTCATTGTAGAACGCCAACACTCTGACCGGATCGCGCGCAAAGGCTTCAGGCGTCGCAACGTCCTCGAGGTTCACCTTCGACCAGATCCCGTCCTTGTCACGAAAGGTGCTGATCCCGGATTCAGCGGAGAGCCCCGTGCCGGTGAGGATGACAATGTTCTGGAAGAGGTCCGTCATGGTTTGATCTTAGATGAATGCACTGCAGCAGCAAGCGCTTTGCTGAGAGGCGAGGCGCAGAGGACCCTTCGGCGCATCGCCCGTGCTTCGCCGTATAGCGTTTATTGCGGTCGCATTGCAATGACACCCTCGGTGCGCGCACGCACCTGTGGTGGAGCGAGGCAGGTAGCAGCGGCTTCATAGCCCGCAGCGCCGGGATAGGGGGCGACAAACCGCGGTGAGCTATGATTGGCCGGACACAGGATGACAGCTTCGTCCGGTCCAACTGCCTGCATGTCGAGTATGACGTCGGAACGCGTCATGACGAAAAGCGGATGATCAAAGGCAGCCTTGTGACGCAGTTCGCGGATCAAAGCCGTCTGCGATGCTTCGCTCAACCCCTGTTCGATAAGGTCAATGACAAGGATCGTTTCACCGCGTGCTTCTATGCAGAAAACAAGCGCCCTTAGTGCTTCCGTCGCATCGGCGCCGTCGTCGACCAGATTTTGGATTGTCCGGTTCACGCGATCATTAAACCCGGTATCGGAAAGTCTGTGGGTTGCGACCCAGTCCGGGAGGACGTCGAGCCGGTCCAGGCCAACAAACCGCGCATCTGGCAGCGTGTCAGCGATCGCCATGGCCAGCCGCGTCTTTCCGCTTCCCAACGGTCCGGTGATGTAGGTAAGCGGTTGGACATCGGAAAGCAGGAAGTGTTCACCGCCCCACGGCCAAGGAAGATCCAGGCCGACGGCGCGTGCAGTCCGGATTCCTGAGAACTGCTTAGTTGTATGGGTTAATCCGATCCGCCGGTCTTCCGCACCGGCACGCATCGCCTGAAGCCTAAGGGCGGTCTCCACCAGCCGGCCAATCTCGTTTTGAAGCGCTTCGTGGTGCTGCGCCAGAACGGTTTTGAGGGTTTGTGCATCACCCCCAAGCACGCGCCCGACATCGGTTATGCTAAGGCCGACCGCGCGCAATGCAACGATTTGCACCAGACGCGCCATGGCGTCCGGGCCGTAGGTCCGCCATCCTGACGACGTGCGTGTCGGCGTGACAAGACCATGCTTTTCATAAAGCCGCAGTGCCTTGACGGATACGCCAAGTCTTTTCGCCGCAGCGGAAGGGTTCAGATATTGCGCTGATTTGTTCACGAATCACCTCATTGACCGTTTCTGCGCACTCCTTATCGGGGCAGACCCGGGGGCAGGGTCAAGTGCGAGGCTCAAAAAACACAGATATGTCGGCGCAACGGCTTCCTCTTTGTTCACGATTTGGAGTTAACCTCATGCCCATGTCGAGGCTCAGCGAAACCGATCTGTACGCGCCAGTAAAGGCGTTGCTTGAAGGCCAGGGTTACGAGGTCAAGGGTGAAATCGGTATGGCAGACATCGTTGCCATGCGCGCATCCGAAGCCCCCGTCATCGTCGAGTTGAAATGCGCGCTATCGTTGTCGCTGATCCATCAGGCGATCGACCGGCAGAGCCTGACCGATGCCGTTTACGTCGCCGTTCCGCGCAAGCCCGGCAGGGCGTTTGCAGCGCGGATGAGAAACAACGTCAAGCTTTGCCGGCGTCTTGGACTTGGCCTGATGACCGTGCGGGCACGTGACGGGCATGTCGACGTGCATTGCGATCCCGCACCGTACCGGCCGCGCCCGAATAAGCGCCGTAAAGACCGCCTGATCCGCGAGTTCAGCCGCCTTGTGGGCGATCCGAATACGGGTGGATCAACCCGTAAGCGCCTGGTGACGGCGTACCGTCAGGATGCTTTGCGATGTCTGAGCCTGCTGAATCAACTGGGCCCGACTAAAGCGGCCAGCGTGGCGCGGGAAACCGGCGTTTCCGCAGCCCGCAGACTGATGGCCGACAACCATTATGGATGGTTTGAACGCCTAAAGACCGGGATATACGGCGTCAGCGCATGTGGACAGCGCGCACTTAGCGATTATGCCGAGGAGATCGTACGCATCAATTCCGCCACTGCGCTCGAGCTGTGCGATCAGGACTCCTGATGCTTGTTTTCGGTCTTGACCTGGTTTGAGTGCGCGCGGGCCTCTTCGAGCAGCGCAGAAACGTAAACATCCTCGATCCCGAGCGCCAGCAGATGGTCAGCCAGATTCTCAATATATTCGAGGCTGGTTCCACGAAACCCGCTGCCGGTCGCAAGGTAGCGGACCTTTTCTTCCCGCGTCAGATCGGTGCGAATCCGGCTTGCCGCGTGGTTGGCGAGAAACGTGATGCACTCGATTTCCCCGAGTGCCGTCGAGGCGGCGACGACGTTCGGCACGTAGACGCCGGTGACCATCTCCCGCCGCCACAGGATCTCCGTCTCCTCCTCTATCTTTGTCTTCGCGATCTTGAAGGCGATTCCGCTGCAGCCATTTCCTTCGTCCAAGGCAGCCATCAGTCCCGGCGCTTCGCGTGTGCCGCGCGCGCCGAAATCATCCTTGAGGCAAAACACCCGGGCATAGCCCGGCACATCGGCTTTCAGCAAGTCTTCGAACTCGAAGCCGGGATCCCACATCAATGACCCATAAGCAAAGACCCATAAGTCTTCATCGCGGCGGTTCTTGAGAATTTCGAGGCGTGTTGCCTCGCGTTCTTCGTCAGTCAGTCTCCAGGGCTTCTTGATCCCAAGAGCCTTCATGCGTTCATCAAAGTCTTTCGGATTAAAGCCACGAAAATACGACTGTTGCGGATCGAGAACCTTGTTGCGCAGTTCCGGGTGGTGCGCAAAACGATCACGGTCAGCGTTCAAAGGGATTGTTCCTCATCCGCATGGAGCCCGGCGCTAAAAGACCATGCTCGTCCCGATAGGGCAATGTTCTTTTGCCGCGCGGGGATAGACTGACCAAAAAGAGGCGCCGGATCTGAACCGGCGCCTCGTGTCGTTGCATTTGATATCCGCTATTCGGCAGCGTCGGGCCGCGCCAGCGGCAGATCATCGTTGTCGGCACGTTGGTCTTCTGCCGCATCTGCCTCAGCGCGTGAGGTGTTTGCAACCGCCTCATCCGGTCTGCGCCCCACGCGGCGACTGACACGCGTGAAGACGTCCACCACATTTCTCGGCATGATGAGCATCGATGGGATCAGTACCAATGTAAGCATGGTCGAATAGGCAAGACCGAAGATGATCGCCGTTGAGAGCTGCACCCACCAGATTGAGGTGATTCCGCCGACCGCAATCGTCTGTGTGAAGAAGTTCATGTTGATCTGTAGGGCCATCGGAATGAGGCCGAGAATCGTTGTAAACGTCGTCAGCATGATCGGGCGCAGCCGTTGCGCGGCCGTCTTGAGAGCGGCCTGCCGTACATCGGTCACACCCTCAGAGCGCAGCCGGTTGAAGGTGTCGATCAGGACAATGGCGTTGTTCACCACGATCCCGGCAAGTGCCACGATCCCTGTTCCCGTCATGATGATTGAGAAACGCTGTCCTGTAACCACCATGCCGATCAGGACGCCTGAAACGGCAAGCACCACGGTCGAGAGCGTCAGTGCCGCCTGATAGAAGGAGTTGAACTGCGTCAGCAGAATGATGAACATCATGAACAATGCCGCGATCGCTGCCTGACCGAGGAAGGCGGCAGACTCCTGCTGTTCTTCGTCAGCACCGCGAAACTTCAGGAACACATTGTCCGGAAACTCCTGCGTATCGAGCCATGCCTGGATTTGCCGGACTGCGTCGTCCGGCGTTGCCGACCGGCCATTCACCGTTGCGCCTTCCGCGAGGTTTGCCTTGACGTCCATGGCATAAAGCCCATCGCGCCGCGTAATTGACGAGACTTTCGGTTGCGGAGTTCGTGTCACAAAATTCGAAAGTGGGACTTGTCCGTTCAATGTGCGAAGTCTCAGCGCCTCGAACTGATCCAGGGTTCGCTGTTCTTCCGGCAGGCGGACGCGGATATCGACCTCGTCCTCCGAGTCGTTCGGCCTGTATGTCCCGATAAGAACGCCGTTGGTGACCAACTGGACCATCGAACCAACACCGACGATACCAGCATTGTAGCGGCCTGCCTGCTCCCGATCGACATCGATTTCCCACTCGATACCGGGCAGGGGGCGCCCGTCTTCGCGATCGGTCAGCAACTCGACGGTTTCGAAATGGTCGCGCAAGCGGCCAACCGTCGCGACCATTGTGTCGTAGTCGGTTGATTTGACTTCAAGGCGCACGTCCTTGCCGGTTGGCGGACCGCCTTCGATCTTGCGGACTTCGACCTTGATACCGGCTAGGTCTGCGGTGCGTTGGCGGATGTCTTCAAAGATTTCCACAGCCCTGCGGCGGCAGCAGAAATCGGCCAGTTCAATTTGCAGTTCGCCGACCACATCAGCCGGTTTATCCTGTACGCCGCCGATAAAACTGCCGCCACCGCCAGTGTTGCCGGCCGTGGCTGTCATGACGACGTTCTCGATTCCCGGCACGCGCAGGACCTCCGACTCGACTTCGCCAACGAGGTCGCGAATTTCCACCGCCGACATATTGCCGCGTGCGGACACAAGAACAATTGCCACATCCGGTTCTTCATCGACGAAGAACTCGACACCGTTATTGTTGTTTGCGAACAGCATGAAGCTGGCCACTGTCATCGACAGGATTGCCACAATCACCAAAGCATTGCCCCATAGGGTGCCGGCAGCGTAGCGAAGGAACCGCAAATAGGAACCCGTAACACCGGGGACCTGCCTGACATCCAACTCAGCACGCGATGAAAGCATCAGCGCCACATTGTCTGCCTCAGCAATCGGCTTTTCACGGCGCCTTGAGGCGAGAAAACCAGACACGCGGTAGGTGAGAATGAAGGCGACTGCCGCGGTCAATGCGGTTGCGCCAAGGCGGATCGGCACGTCGAGACCAGCAAGGGGAGCGGCAAAGGCAAAGACGCCCGCAATGGCGCCGACAAAGACTGCGCTCACCATTTCCGACCGTTTGCTGACATAGGCTGCGATCCGGGCAAAGGCTGTTCCGGTGACCGGAAGGAAAACCAGCGCCGTCAATAGTGATGCGGTCAGAACGATAATCACCATCCGCGGCAAATAGCTCATGAACTCGCCCGGCACGCCCGGCCACAACAGCAAGGGCAGGAACGCCGCGAGCGTCGTCGCCGTAGAGGACACAACCGGCCAGAACATCAGCTTGGAAGCCCGTTTGTAGGCGTCCGCCGGTTCCATCCCTTCAGCGATCTTCCGGTCGGCATATTCCGTCACGACGATGGCGCCATCGACCAGCATTCCGACAGTCAGCACCATACCGAACATGACCATCATGTTGACCGTCATTCCGAGGCCGCCGAGGATCAGAAACGCCAGCATGAACGAGCCCGGAATCGCCAGCCCGACCAGCAATCCGGATCGCAGGCCGAGCGTGCCGACAACACAGATCATCACCAGCACGATCGCGGTCATGATCGACGACTGCAGGGATCCGAGAACCTCGAAAATGAAGCTCGATTGGTCGAGCAGATAGTTCACGCGGACGGCTTCGGGCCAGTCCTTGGTGTACTCCTGGACGACTGCGCGCACCTCATTGTTGTTTTCAATGATGTTTGTGCCGATACGCTTTGTAACCTCGATGGAGATCGCCGGCTGCCCGTTAACCCGGGTGAACGAGGAGGGATCCTTGTAGGTCCGCCGGATCTCCGCCAGTTCTCCAAGCGTGACGACACCCTCGCCACTCTGTTTGATCGGAATCTCGAAAACATCCTGGGCCGTTTCGACAAGGCCAGGGACTTTAACATTAAACCGGCCGCTGCCGTCGTCGATGAACCCTGCCGCAACGAGCTGGTTGTTCTGTGTCAGCGCATTGAGCAACTCGTCCTGCGTGACGTCGTAGGACTCCATCTTCATCAGGTCGACGATGACCTCCAGCAACTCCTCGCGATTGCCGGAAAGGCTGGCCTGACGGACAGTTGAGATGGCTTCAATTTCATCCTTCAGCCGTCGTGCAAGCTGCGTCAGGGTCCGTTCGGGAACATCACCAGACAGCGTCACGATAATGGTCGGCTGAAGTGCGAAGTTGGTTTCCGTTATGGTCGGTTCATCGGCCTCGTCAGGCAGTTCTGCCTTGGCTTCGTCGACCTTGTCGCGGACGTCGGCAAGGACCTGGTCTTTGTCCGTCTCGATATTGAACTCGAGGATAATGCCCGCATGCCCTTCCGTGGCAACGGCTGTCAGTTCCTTCAAACCGTCGAGACCGCGCAGCGTCGTCTCCATCGGCCGCACAAGAAGACGCTCGGCATCGCGCGGAGAAATGCCCTGCTGGCCGATCGACACGTAATAGACCGGCACGTCGATGTCGGGATTGGCTTCCTTGGGAACGCCGATGTAAGACATGATACCGGCGGCAACCATGAAGACCATCAGCGTAAGGACGGTCTTGGGGCGCGAAATAATTGTTTGGAGGGCGGAAGTCATGAGCGCGCATCGTCCTTCGCTGTCTGATCAGCTGCCTCGGCGTTTACAGCCTCCACTGCCTGGCCGGGTATGACATAGTCCTGACCGATCGTAATGACCTTCATGTTCGGTTCCAGTCCGGTAACCCACATTGCTTCAGAAGAGTGTGAAACGATGTTCAACTTCCGGAAACCGACGGTACCGTCATCGAGTACCACGCGCACGCCAACCGACCCTTCGTCGTTGAGGGTCAGCCAGGATGGCCTGATCCTGTATGCTTCGGAGCCTTCGCGTTCGATGACCGCCGAGGCTGTCACGCCGTCGCGCAAGGCATGGTCCGAGTTTGGCATTTCGATTTCGATCAGGAATGTGCGTGTCGCAGGATCAGCAGAAGGCGATACGTACCGTATTTTACCGGCGACTGTTTCTCCTGAAATCATTTGTACACCCGCGGGGTCGCCAACATTAATCTGACCGACCTGACGTTCAGATACCTGACCGATAAAGAGCATCGGATCCGCATTGATCAGGGTCACACAGACATCGCCGATTGCCAGATTGTCGCCTGTCTCCGCAATCGGATCCTGTACGATACCGTCTGCTGTGGCAGCGATATCCGTGCGACCGAGCTCAAGTTCCGCCTCGGCGACAAGAGCCGAAGCGCCATCAAGCGCGGCTTTCAGTGCCATGACGCGCGTGTTGGCCGAAAAACCCTGCTTCTGCAGTTCGACGGCACCCTCATAGTCGTGTAGCGCCTGTTCTAGTGTTGCGGCAGCGCGAGCGATTGCGGCCTCACGGACACCGCGGTCGAGCTGGCAGACAAGATCACCGGTTTTGACCCGGTCACCTTTTTCAACGAGGCGTTTGCGCAGCGTTCCTGCTGTTTCGGCACGGACCGGAACAATGGAGTCCGCTTGCGTCCGGCCTCGAACGAGGATCCTGTCCGGCCGGATCTCCGGATTGACCGTCAGATAACGGACCTTGAACAGCGCCTCTTCGTCGTTCGCCCGCTCTGCTGGAGGAGGCGTGGCGTTGGCGGAATTTGCCTGTCCGCCGACAACAATATTGCCGGTCGCCATCCAACCGACGACAGCGCCGGCAATCACCAGTGCCGTGATGTGAGATCCTTTGATACGAAACGCCATTTTAGGCTCTCCTGTCGTCGTTATTCCGCGGCTTGCTTGGCTGGGGCACGCGCTAACGCTTCCAGCTTGTCTCTGTTTTCTGTCAGATATTTGAGGCTTGCCTCGTGCACGACGCGGCCATATTCCGCGACCCACGCCATGCCGCTTACGCCTTTTGCGACGCAACCCTCAGCCTCATCGAACATCTCAAGGTCGTTCTGTAAATCTTTGATCCGCTTATCCATTGCCCGCACAATCGTGTCCTGATCCAGTAGGCCCGCACAAAGGGCAATCAGCAAGAACTCCGATTTGAACGTATCCGGCCGCGGCAGCACCTGCAGCGATTCAACAAGTTCGAGCCGTCCCTTGTCGGTAATCGAGTAGATTTTGCGCGGCGGTTTGCCGGATTCATACTCCTCGCGGACGGTTACACACTCATCCTCCTGGAGCCGTGACAATGCCGGATAAATCGACCCGAAACTCGCATCAACGAAGAATGCGAAGCGTTCCTCTGTCGACATTTTCTTGATTTCATAGCCAGTGGCGTCTGAGAAATGCAGAATTGCAAGGCAGACCGTGCGAACGTTCATTGATCTTTCCCATCCCCCCAACCGGGCTAAAGGCGCGCCGAGCCGCACAGGGCGGTCGGCCAAGGTCGAACTCTATGTTGCGCAAGCATATAGTACTACAGCATATATCAAACAAGAATATAATGGCAAAATATATCAAAAAACTCTGGCCGCTGACCGTTCACCCAAACAGCGGCCATGCGCAGAGCGTGCGAATGCAAGCCACCAAGCCTGTTGATGGGATTTGGCCCAGCCGGTCTTCGGTTGCTGCCTCTATCGGCGTCTGTCCAATCTCACTCCGGCAGCCGGTATGACCTGAAACGATCTTCGGCCACGTCGAACAGCATGCCTGTCTCGCGCAACTCCGGGTCTGCGAGCTTTGTGATCTTTGCGGCAACCTCGGAAGGGTGGGGGACACTCATTGGATCCTCGCCGGGCATTGCCAGCGCCCGCATTGCAGTGCGCGTTCGGCCTGGATTGACGCAGTTCACTCGCAGCGCTGTGTTCTTCGTTTCCGCAGCCCAGCATCTCGCCAGCGCTTCGACCGCAGCCTTGCTGGCCGCATAGGCACCCCAGAAAGGCCGGCAACTATGGGCCACGCCAGATGTGAGGATGATGGCGCGCCCTGCATCGGAGTTGTGCAGAAGGGTTTCCACCGTGCGTATCACGCGCCAGGTGGCCGTCACGTTCATCGACATGACTCGCTCAAACGCTTTGGCTTCAAAATGACCGACCGGCGAAAGAGGGCCGAGTATGGCAGCATTGGCAACAAGGATATCGAGCTTTTCCCAACGCTCGTTGATCGCGGCACCGAGCTTGTCGATGTTCTTCATATGCGCAAGGTTATGCGGCACGAGCGTCGCGGTTCCGCCCTCCGCTGCTATCGCGTTGTCAAGTTCTTCGAGACCGCCGGTCGTCCGCGCGACAGCGATCACATGGGCGCCGGCCTTCGCGAGTTCCAGGGCGGTAAAATACCCGATTCCGCGTGACGCGCCGGTCACCAGCGCAATGCGGCCCTTCAGATCCAACATTTTTGGCTATCCGTGTTTGGCAAGCAGCGACAGCCGACGGGTCTGATCCGTGCCATCCCTGTCAGTCAGGGCCGTGGGATAATCGCCCGTAAAGCAAGCATCACAGAATTGCGGGCACGCATCATTCCGGCCGGGCTCGCTAACGGCCTTGTAGAGTCCATCGATCGAGAGGAAGGCGAGAGAATCAACCTTGATATAGTCTCTCATCTCATCAATCGTCATCCGCGAGGCTAGCAGCTTCGACGTTTCG
>JBCCOK010000033.1:0-60795 GCA_039025395.1 Pseudomonadota bacterium | reverse complement strand
CGAACGCGGATTCAATCGTTCCACACAGGTTTGATCCGCATTGATCGACCTTCACCTGAAGGTAATCCCCGTTTTTACCCGCTTGTGTTTTCCAAAGCCCCGTGGCGTCCGCGGCCAGGGCGTTTGTACCCATTCCCGCAATCATCGCTGCTGCAATCCATACCGATTTCATCTGTTTTCTCTGCTTTCTTTCATAGTCTGTTTCTGATGCCGCGCGGCTATACCGGTTTGCGGCCGTACTAGCCTTCGACTCGAACAGTTCTCAACACAAACTGGGCGAAATTGGGTACTTGCATTTCGTCGATGTCCCCATGCACGATCATGTTCTGTATTCTTAATTTATCAATTTACTAAAGTATCTTATCATGTTGTTTTTATTATTTATATAATTTTATATCAGAGTCATAGTAATTTTTTTGAATGTATAAAACTATTGGCGCAGAATCGAGACGCTGCTAATTTCAATAACAATCAAGAAACAAGTGCGAACGCTGCCAAAGAGTATGGAAACGGCAGAATGAGTAGAAGGTACCACAATACAACGACGGAGAGCGGCCGATCTACGGATCTTCCGTCGATCTTTGCATCAACTGAAGATCAAAGCCCGTGGCGTCGCCGCTTTGACCACATCCACCTTGCAATCCGGCATCGCATCACGATCCTCGAATATGAACCGGGCGCGCGACTTGATGTAGACAGCCTAAGCGAAGAATTCGGCGTTAGCCGTACGCCGATCCGTAACGTTTTGCAGCGCCTTGATACCGAAGGATTGGTAAGGACCCGCCATGGGGTCGCCACCATTGTCGCGCCGCTTGACCCGACGGAATTGCAGCAGGCATTCATGTTCAGGATCGAACTGGCCTCTCTTATAGGGATTCTGGAACCGTGTCGGATCGAGCAATCCGCCGTTCTCGCAATGCAACGACTGTTTGAGGAATGCAACCGTCTTTATCAATCGGTCAATGTACAGGCTTACGCCCAGATCGACATGCATATGCACAGCACCATCTGCAGTGTCATCGGAAACAGCATGTTGTGGCGTGTCTACGACGAAATGTACTATCGAACAGCGCGGCTGCGCTTTTGTCTGCTGCCGAAGCTGGACTGGGAAATGGAAGTTACCGGATTGCAAAAGGATATCGAGTTCGCATCGCAAACGATGCGGAACCATGATGCAAAGGGTTTTGGGTTTGTTGTCCGCAATTCCATTTACAATGCCCATATGAGGCTGAAACCACTGCTCAACGAAACGCCAGGCAGCGTCTAGGTGTTTGCATCTGTGATGTCCCGGCATTCAAAACGCTATGAATTCTAAATCAGATCAAACCCGCTAATGATCGGGTAGATCGGCGGTCAATGCCTTGATGAATTCCGAGGCACGATCAGGCCCGAAAGTGGCGATACGGATCAGCTGATCAAAGTGAGCTGCCAGGGCCCTGATATGGTCAACCGAGTTGATCACCAAATACAAATTGCCAAGGTAGACGGCTGCTCTGAGTGGTCCGAAAAGCGTATATGGAGCCGAGTAGGCTTCGCGGCCATTGAAAAGAAACAAACGAAAAGTGGGGTAGAGTTCGTCGATCAGCGACGCCATGTGCTCAAGCTGTTCCCGACGAACCTGTATGGGCAGGCCCCGCCAAACGCCCTGACCTTTCGAGAATTGCTGTAAACGCTGTAGCGGCACACAAACCTCCATGTCGGTTTCCGGCCGCCTGGAATAGGTCAACTGGTCTTTCGCCTGTTGTTCGCGCGCTTCACGCTCGTCTCTGTTTTGGGCATTGAACTCAAAGGAGCGGACAGCGTCAGTGCGCAGCAGATCGGGTAAGGCACTCGGCACGTATCGGATTTTATAGCCCATGGCTTCCCGGTGCCACTGCGCGATCATACGGCTTCCGGTATCATCATTGACCCGCTCGACTTCGAGCATAGGCACAGCATCATCGCCGAATGTATCGTTGGCGATCAGACCCATCAGCCAGTCAAGCGAAACGCCGCAGGTTCGCGCAATCGCACACAGGGTTTCGGCCCGAGGAAGGCGTGTGGATCCTGGTGCCAAGAACTGGCTCAAGGCGGATCTGTCGATCCCTATGCTTTTTGAGAAGCGACTCAGGTTGAATCCCTTCTGGGCGATCAGCAATGCCATGCGATCACGAAAGACTTCGGCGACATCACGCTTATCCGTGCGATCTGTCACCTTTTGTTGTGAATGATCTTCAATTTTCATTTTTTTCGATGTTTCACACAATAAGCTACGCATTGTCATTTTAATTCGCGAATTTCCGCATTGTCTATAGGCGACTTGTTGAGACATAGTCCTAATACAGGCGCAATGGGGACAAAGGAATGATTCTAAAAGACAAAAATGAGTGGCGAACGGTCACGCTAATTGCGGCATGTTACATACTCTGGCTGGCTGTAGTGTTCGGCCTCTCGCATATCTTACCGATCACCGCGGCGCTTCTTTTGATACCGATCATCACGCGTCATTCATAGCTGCAACATGAATGTGTGCATGGACATCCTTTCTGCAATTCGCGATTGAACGACGCCATCGTCTTGCCGCCGCTCGGTCTTTTCATCCCCTATCTGCGGTTCAAGGCGGTCCATCTCGAACATCACATGAATGCGCGTATATGCGACCCCTATGACGACCCCGAAAGCTGGTATGTGGCACAGGATTTTTGGGAGCGGCTGCCGCGGTCTGTAAAGCTCGTCTTCGAAGCCAATAATACGCTTATCGGGCGCCTTCTGCTGGGACCCGCGATCAGCCTGATACGGTTGGCAATATCTGACGGGCAGGCGATTAGAGCCGGCGACAGATCGGTGCTTCAGGCGTGGCTACTGCACATTGTGCTCCTTGTGCCTGTGTTGGTTGTTGTCTTTCTGTGGTCCGGACTTTTGCTTCCGGTCTATTTCGCGAGCGCCTATGCCGGCATGTCGCTGCTCATGGTTCGCACCTATCTGGAGCACCAGGCGGAGGAAAGCGTGCGCGGACGGTCCGTTATTATCGAAGACCGGGGCCCCTTCAGCTTTCTATTTTTGAACAACAATCTTCATGCGGTGCATCACGCCTATCCGGCGGTGGCATGGCATCAGTTGCCATCGCTCTATCGGCGGAACCGCGAGCGGTTTCTGGCCATGAACAAGGGCTACTTTTTCCGCAGCTATGGCGAGATTTTCCGGCTTTTTGCGTTCCGCCGAAAGGAACCGGTGGTCCATCCGCTCAGCGGCGGAAAGGGTCTGTGAGGCCACCCGGCGGTGCCGTTGCCACCCTGCCGATGTATGATTGGCCGGAAACAAAGGACGCGACCGACAAACTCTGGTCCTATCTTCGCGACAGCCTGCGCGCCTCCGGCCTCCCGGCGCCGGACAGTCTGGACCGTTCCCGCGCTCCCGACGATCTCTGGCGCGACCCCATGCTTCTGCTCGGCCAGACCTGCGGCCTGCCCCTTATCAACGGATTAAACGATTTCGTATCGGTCGTTGGAACACCGGCCTACGATATCGATTGCGGCGCTGGCTGCTATTACAGCGCCATTGTCGTGCGCAGTGACACTGATCTGTACGACGTAGCCGACCTTGCTGCGACATGCCTTGCTTTCAATGCGCGGCAATCGCAATCGGGTATGGCCGCCCTCACCTATCAATTGCGCGGCTTACCCTCGCAACCTGAGTTTTTCACCCGCAAGATTGAGAGCGGATCCCACCGGCGTTCGATACAACTCGTTGCCAGCGGTGAGGCGGATGTTGCGTGCATTGATGCCGTAAGCTGGCAACTGGCGCTGCGCCACGAACCAGCCGCCAAATCCTTGCGGGTCCTCGCGGAGACGGAACCGACACCGGGTCTACCGTTCATCTGCGCGACCCGCGACGACTGGTCGGTCGACCGAATCCACCTTGCGGTGGTCGAAGCCATGGCGGCTGTCGACCAGGAAACCTGCGATCGCCTTCTGCTTGCAGGTTTCGCACAAACCGGTCTTTCCAACTATCAAATCATCGGTGAAAGGCTTCGGCAGACCGCGGACCTGGTACCCTGATCAGGGCGCGGATCACCATGCGCGTTGTCTTATGGTTCCGACCGTCCCTTTGCTTCCGGATGAAGCAGCAATATGTTCTCGCCCGTTTGTCCGGCATTTGTGTAGCCGCGCGCCAAAAGCTCGGCAACACAATCGGTTTGCCAGTGTTCTTTCAGGGCCGTTTCGATAAGCAGTGCTTTCGGCCAGAGCGCAACATGCTCGTCGGTCATCAATGGCAACAGTGCCCGGTCTTCAAACCCTTCAATATCGATCTTGAGCAAATCAACCTGCCCGATCATCCGCGATTTGAGCGCATGGCTTAGAAGCCCCACCTTGATTTCGACCTGATGTTTGTCGCCGGCCGCTTGCGGCAAAAGCGATGCGGTTCCGATATTGCTTCCGCCGCTCGAGTGAAGAACCATACGCCCTGCTTGCGGTCCGACACCCTGATTGACGGCTTCGATTGCAGAAAAGCCGTTTGCTCTGATGTTGTAGCTGAGCTTTGCGAAGGTCCTGGGATGCGGTTCAAAAGAGATGATCGTTGCGCTGTCCTGGCACCTCTGGGCGACAAAGAGACTGTAGGTACCCACATTTGCGCCGATATCAACAAACACCATGCCTGGCTTTAACAGCGGCCCAATCAGACCCCGTTCAGCGCTTTCGGGAAGGTGGCCGCGACCAATGGCGATGCGGTCGCAGTAGTTTTCCATCGGATAGGCCCGCATGAATATATCATCGATGCGGAGATCAAAGGGCCCGGAGAAACGAGCAGCAAGAGATTTCCTGATCCTTCGCCGCCTGTCACTGCTTAGGAACCGGTGGGTCGCCAGCTTCCAGACAAGCCGCGAAAGAACGTCAGGCGACTGGGTTCCAAAGTCTGAAAGCAGATCAAGCTCTTTCGACAATCGCCGATCCTCCAAGGTCGGATATCGCCTTTTGCGCTAGGTGAGGTTTCAACAAAACAGCAGAAAAGGACTGTGTGTAGGCAGCGCTTTTATCCGGGTTCAAAAAAGCTATCGTTCCGCGGCCGCCACCTTTGCCGGATCCGGTTTGCCCGCGCTAGTATTCTGCCTTTCTTCCTCGTCGATTATGCTTCGAACCGAGCCGCTTATCGCCTGCTTCTGTTCGGGCGTAAGATTTTGCGCCTGCCCCTCGTCTGCAAGCCGCACCGTGACTTCGCGGTGAGCGAAAGTGATGCCCTCCTCCTCGAACAGGTCACGGATCGCGCCGTAGACGACCTTGCGGGTGACAAACTGGTCGCCTGGCCTCGTCATGAATTTCACCCGGATGATCATGGCAGAGTCTTCCATCGAGTAGACACCCTGCGACTTCAGGGGCTGCAGGAACAGACGGCCGATCTGATCATGTTCGAGGAGCTGCTGACCAAGCTTCTTGATGAGCTTGCGTACCCTCTCCACATCCGTGCCGTAGGTTAGTCGCAGGGGTAGCTTCATCATCACCCAATCGCGCGAATAGTTTGTAAGCTGTTTGATTTCGCCGAAAGGGATTGTGTGCACTGCGCCGAGGTGATGGCGAAGCTGAAATGAACGCATGGATATTTTTTCGATTACGCCTTTTACCGTGCCGACCTCGATATATTCGCCCTTGCGGAAGGCGTCATCGACAAGGAAGAAGACACCGGAAAAGATATCACGGATGAGCGTCTGCGCCCCGAACCCGATGGCCAGCCCGACAACGCCGGCACCGGCAAAGAGTGGGGCAACATTGACGCCCCAGTCGGAGAGAATGAACGCCGCCGCGACGGCAACCAGAACCACTACAAAGACATTTCTGAAAATCGGCAGCAGCGTCGCCATGCGCGACTCGCCCGTACCACCCTCGCTGTCTCCATCACCTGGACTTGTGGGTGTATCATCGAGCGAGCCGCCCTCTTCGATGATCTTCTTGTCGATGTAGAGGTTTATCGCGTGGTAGGCGAGATAGGTGTAGATCATGATCAGGACGCTATCGAGCATGGTCGAAAGCCAGTGGCCGCCGATGCGCTCATAATCAACCCCCCACAAACGTCCCAGTTCGCCGACGGCAAATATCAGTATCAGTGTGACAATGGCTGTCTCGATCAGCCCCTTGAAGAGAGGATTATATTCCTGCCCCTCTTCGAATTCCGGCGGGCCTTCGACGTGATGAACGATCATCTCCTCGCCCTCGCCGATCATCTCGTCATCCATTTCCGCTTCCGCGGCAAGCTTCTCTGCGGCTTCCCGCCGCCTTGCTTCGGCGCGGGCGCGCCTACGATGTATAATTTGCAGGCGCCTGAAGTTTTTCTCCCGCCGCTCGTAGATGCGATCAAGCACGATGATTGCGACCGCATAGACCAGAGCACCGCCTATGAAAACAACAAGCGGCGCCATAATGATCGTGTACCCGCCCGGCAGTCCAAGTGACAGTCTGAAGGAGGCGACGAGCAATGCCACCACGATGTACGCAAGAATCAGGGGAGTGATGAGTCCGGCGGCAAGTTTTCGCCATTGGTTCGACCGGGCACGGTCGCCCCCGCCAAGTACAATGTCATACAAATCCTGACGGTGGCGGATTGTCAGCAAGGCCGCCAGGATCGATCCGAAGCCGAGCCCCAAAATGGACAGCAGGCGGTAGGTGTCGTTGTCCAATCCAAGACCGTGAACCCAGGCGACAAGTCCGAGTACGATCGAAGCGGTTATGATGAAGTATATCCAGTCGTTGTAGAGGCGCCGGGCTCTTGCATCGTCAAGGTTGATCATCCGGTGTTCGGGCAAATCCGGTGCAAAAAGGTTGAGCAATATGACGTAGCGCAGAATTCTGTAGCTGGCGTAGGTGGCGACGATCGTGAAGATCGTCATACGCGAGGGTTCGTGTTCGAAGTCGAGGATGACAGCCACGAGGATTGTAATCGAGAACATGATTGCAGTATTGAACAGGATCAGGAGGCCGCGAAACATCAGATAGGTGAGCTTGTCGGCACGCGACAGGTTTTCCTCCTTGTAGATGCCTCGAAAGTGCTCGCGTAGCCAGCGTGCGATGGGCTTGTAGGCCGCAAGGCCCAGAAGCATACCCAAAAGGGCGGTACCGACCGCCCAGGCAAGCCAGATCGGTGTCCCGTCATAGCTGGCACGTTCCAGCGCCGCGATCATACGCTCTCTGATTTGCGGTATGCCTTCAAGCATGCGTTTGACGTTGGAGCGCGCCCGAAGCAGCATCTCACTGTTCATCGGCATGCTTGCAGCCGATTCCTCGCCGGAGGCTTCGGTCGACGGCGGCGCAATCACGATCACGGTCGATCCTTCAGCCTTTGCGCCATCGATCAGCGCATTGAGCGCGTCGGTTTCAGCATTTGGCTGCTCGGCGCTCAAAGGATTGACAGCGGGCGACTGCGCGATTGCAGCCGGAGGCGCCAATATCAGACACAGCGCAACGAAAAGACCTGCATACAGGACCAAATTCGATAAAAGCTTCATAAATGAATCCGCTGCTTTTTTTCGGGTTTTTGTTCCAGAAATCGAGTTTATCTATAACCCACTCCCGACAAAAGCGCGCTCTCGGTATTGTCAACTCGTTTCACAATAGCGCATAAGCGCCGTGAAATAATATGTTTGGACACCTATTTACGATTCGGCGATTTTCGGTTCTGTTGTCTCAGTGGTTGGGGTAGCTGAGAGAACCGGTCGAAATCAACGCCCTACCGGAACACTGTACACGCTCCAAGACAGCGAATTTCGAGGTTTCGTTTCCGAGATGGCAAATTGGCACCCGTGAATCTACCCGCACACCTTATACTCTACAGTCATGATACCTATGGTCTCGGACACATAAGGCGTAACCGCAAGATTGCCAGCGCTCTCGTCGAGGCGTTTCCGCAGCTGCGTGCGTCGGTTATTACTGGCTCCGGCGTCTCCGGCGAGTACGCTTCACATCCCAGAATCGACTATATCGAGATCGATCAGGTGGAAAAGCTCCCGGACGGACAATACCGTTCTGCTGACCCGGACAGAACCTTCTCCGAGGTGATGGCGGACCGCAAGCGAGCGATTTCAGAATTCATCCGATCCAATCCGGCCGACATTTTCATTGCAGACAAAGAGCCCTTGGGATTGGGAGGCGAACTCACCGAATCCCTTATGTTTTTGCAGACAACAGGCACGCGGATGGTACTTGGACTACGCGATGTTCTGGATGAGACTGAAACGCTGCGCAAAGAATGGCAAGCCAAGGGCATATTCGAGGCTATTGAAGGTCTTTACGATCACATCTGGATCTACGGAACGAAAGATTTTTACAATCCGCTGGCCGGAATAGGATTGCCGCAATCTGTTTTGAAACGTTGTAGTTACACCGGCTATCTCTACCAGAATCATACCGAGTTCGAGAAGCTGCCGGTGGCTGGTCTTGCCGATAATTACGTACTTGTGACCGCCGGTGGGGGCGGTGATGGCGACTTTCTGATGAACGCGGTCCTTTCTGCCTACGAAAGCAACACCGCGATTGTCTGTCCGGCCGTTCTTCTGCTGGGCCCTTATACCGACCCGCAGCACGAAAAGGAAATCATCGCGCGCGCACGGCAACTCGGTAGTATTCGGGTAATCGGCTTCAATTCTGAACCGGAAGCCCTCATTCGCCATTCAACTGCTGTTATTGGCATGTGCGGATACAACACATTTTGTGAGGTTATTGCACGAAGGAAGCCTGTGCTTTTCGTGCCGCGGCAAACGCCAAGGATGGAGCAACTGATTCGGGCGGAACGCGCTCAGGATCTCGGACTTTGTGAGACAGTAAGAGCAAATGTGGCTGCGGATCCCGAGGTTTTCGCGCAACATATTAACAGGCTTGTAGCCTCGGTCGACGATCCAGCACCGGCAAAAACACTGGATTCGTTCGGTTTGCAGCGTATCTGCGAAAAGGTGGCTGCTATTCTGGACATTGAAACGCAGCCGGCACTGGCGGTGGAGCATACGGGCTGATGGGCCGGAATGTTGCGGTCGTCCTGAAAGGCTATCCCCGGCTCTCGGAAACGTTTATAGCCCAGGAACTTCTGGAACTCGAACGAGCCGGACTGAAGTTGCGCCTGGTTTCGCTACGTCACCCGACAGATAAGGACCAACACCCTATCCACGGCGATATAACGGCTGAAGTTAGTTATCTACCTGAGTACCTTCACAGGGAGCCTTTGCGGGTAATAAAGGCTTGTTGGCATGTCATTCAAAAGCACCGCTTTGGCCGCGCGTTTCGGGCTTTTCTCTCTGATTTCAGGCACGACGTCACCCGCAACCGATTGCGGCGTTTCGGACAATCGCTTGTGATGGCACATGAGCTGCCGGACAAGACGCAATGGCTTTATGCCCATTTCATCCATACGCCCGGTTCAGTCGCCTACTACACTCATCTATTGACGGGCATACCGTGGAGTTGCTCTGCCCATGCAAAGGACATCTGGACAACGCCAGACTGGGAGCTGTCACGGAAACTCGACAATGCTTCATGGACTGTCACGTGTACTCAAAGCGGATATGAACATCTCAAGGCATTATCGAAGAGGAAAGACACGGTTCACATGGCACACCATGGCATCGACCTCGGTCGCTTCCCTGCCAATAACCGACCCCCTTCCCTTCGTAACGGCAGCAACCCTGCAGATCCGGTCCGTATCATCACGGTCGGACGGGCAGTCGAGAAAAAGGGCCTTGATACGCTCGTCGATGCATTGGCCATGCTGCCGGATGATCTGAATTGGAAATGGACGCATATTGGCGGTGGGGTCCTATCCGGTCGGCTTTCCGATCAGATTGCGCGCTTAGGACTGGCAGACCGCGCCGTAATGCTTGGTTCAAAACCGCAACAGTTCATCCTTCGGTGCTACCGCGACAGTGATTTCTTTGTGCTGCCGTGCCGTATTGCAGCCGACGGCGACCGCGACGGGCTGCCGAATGTGCTTCTGGAGGCCCAAAGCCAAGGGCTTGCTTGTATATCGTCGCCAATTTCCGGGGTCGTAGAACTGATAGAGGACGGCCGTAACGGCCTTCTCGTCGACCCGGACGAGACCGGCGCACTGGCCAAGGCCATCGAAAGTCTCGCGCGCGATCCGGAGATGCGCGTGCGCATGGGAAAATCCGGCGCCGATACAGTTCGCTCTGATTTCGACCACAGAAGTGAAATCGGCATCATTCTGAAACTGTTCGATATTTCCAGCAGTGAGACGCAGCACAACGTTGCCGCGCAATGAAACCAAACGTCAAAGTGCTCATCTATGTTCAACACCTCCTGGGTGTCGGACATGTTTTCAGGGCGATGCGCATCGTTGCCGCGCTTACTGACTTCGGGTTTGATGTCGAGCTGATTTACGGCGGGCAGGAAATCGAACATTTTTCAAGCTACGGGGCGAAGGTTCACTTCCTGCCGCCGCTGAATACGCTTCGCGGCGACTTTTCACGCCTTGTAACAGAAAACGGCACTGAGGCCGATGAACGCTTCAAGGATATTCGACGGGCGCGGGTCTTGGAAATTCTGGGTAAAAGCAGCCCGGATATCCTGATCACCGAAGCCTTTCCGTTCGGTCGCCGGCAGATGCATTTCGAGCTTTTGCCGCTGATGGAAGCAGCACATTCCTTGCCGAAAAGGCCGCAGGTTTTTGCCTCAATCCGGGATATTCTGCAGGACGGCAACAAAGCATCTAAGGACAGGCAGACAGTGGAACTGATTGAACGGTATTTCGATGGAGTTCTCGTTCACGGCGACAAAAACTTCACAGCTCTTGGAGCTACGTTCCCGTTTGCCGACGAAATTGAGCAAAAGCTCCACTACACCGGCATTGTCGCACCGAAGCGAACAAACCAGCCGGTGGATTCGCGGGACCGTTACGATGTGGTCGTCTCTGCCGGCGGTGGGCTGCTCGGACGTGAATTGTTGTTCGCCGCCGCCGCCGCCAAGGCACATACGAGCCTGAAGGACGCGCGCTGGTGTTTGCTGACCGGCCCTTACATGGAAGAAGGCGATCGCAAAACGCTGATGTCGTCCGATATCGAGGTGCGCCGCTTTATCCCCGAACTGCACAGTTTACTTGCTTCGGCAAAGCTTTCCGTTTCGCTTAGCGGCTACAACACCATAGCCGATATCATGGTGGCGGGTTGCCGAGCCATTGTGGCACCGCAATGGAATGAGAAGGAGACTGAACAGCGGCGCCGCGCCGAACTTCTGGCCGCGCGCGGTCTCGTCGTTGCCCTATCACATGTTGAAAAGACACCGGCGGCGCTTGCCGATGCCATAGAGCGCGTTATGGCTGCGCCTCCGCCGGACTGGAGCCAGATCGATCAGCAAGGCGCGCCGGAAACCGCCCGCATTCTGGCACAGTCGCTGTCGGCGACCCGCACGTAGCAAACCGGTTGAGCGAAGCATGGAAAGACAGGGCAAGATCGCCTTTTATGCTCCTCTGAAGTCGCCCGACGATCCGACCCCGTCCGGCGACCGGGAAATTGCCCGGCTAATGATGAAGGCGCTGAGGTTCGCGGGCTACGACGTGGAGCTGATGTCGCAGGTCATCAGCTACCAGAAACGGCCTACGCAAGAGCTTTATGAGATGCGCAAAGCGACCGTATCTGCAGAGGAAGCACGTATTCGCAACTTGTGGAATTCAGATCGCTCCGTAATCCCCGATCTGTGGTTTACTTACCACCCCTATTGCAAGTCGCCGGACTGGCTTGGCCCGTCGTTGTGCAAGGCGTTTGGCGTTCCCTATGTCACAGCAGAGGCGTGCAGAACACGACAGGGTGTCGATGGGGATTGGAAAGAGGGTCGCGCTGCGGCGCAGGCGGCCATTCGGTTTGCAAAGGTTAATTTTGTCCTCAAGGAAAGCGACTGGCGATATCTTTCAAGCCTCATGCCTGCGATGGAAACCGCTGTCAGGATCAAACCTTTTATTGATATGGCAGACCTACCGCCCGTTTCACGACCTGCAAGCCTGTTCGAAAACGATGCGCCCACAGTTTTTTCGGCCGGTATGATGCGCCCGGGCGCGAAAATGGAGAGCTACAAGGTTCTTGCGGCCGCGCTCAATCAGATCAGCGACAAAAAATGGAACCTTGTTGTGGCTGGCGAAGGACCTGAGCGAACACGCGTGGAAGACCTGTTGCATCATGCAGGAGCGGCCCGGGTGAAGTTCACCGGAAGCGTCGAACATGAGCAGATGTTTGCCCTCATGGATTCAAGCGACATTTTTGCCTGGCCTGGAATAGGAGAGGCTATTGGTCTTGTATATCTGGAGGCCCAGGCGCGCGGCGTACCCGTTGTTGCGCTGCAGACGGCGGGGGTGCCGTTGGTGGTCAAGGACAGTGTTGGCGGATTGCTAACAGAAGAGGATCGGCCTGATGTCTATGCGGCAGCAATCGGGCGGCTGCTCGATTCGCCAGAACTGCGCGAACAACTGGGAACGGCGGGCCGACATCATGTCGCAGAGCATCACGATCTGCGCACCACGGCTGCGATCTTCCGCTCTCATATCGACAAGATCATTGCAACCTAATGATAAGGGTCCGCCGCATCCCGCAGCCCGTCACCCATGAAGTTATAGGCAAGAATAACCAGCATCACCGGTACGACGGGCAGGATCAGCCATGGGTAGAGCACGACGACGTTGATGTTTTGCGCCTCGTTCAACAAAACACCCCAACTGGTAATGGGCGGCCGGAGACCGAGACCTAGAAAGCTCAAAGAGGTCTCGCCGAGGATCATCGCAGGGATTGTTATCGTCGCGGACGCGATCAGATGGCTCATAAAGCCCGGAACCAGATGGCGAATAATGATCCGGCGCGGTTTTGCGCCCAACAGCTGCGAAGCAAGAACATAGTCCTCTTCACGCAGCGATAGCAGTTTCGATCTTACGGCACGCGCCAGGCCGGTCCAGTCCAGCAGGCCCAAAATCACGGTGATGCCGAAGTAAACGAGAATCGGACTCCAAGTGACCGGCAAGATCGCCGCCAGCGCCAACCACAGTGGAATGCTCGGGATGGATTGCAACACTTCGATGATGCGTTGGACGACCGCATCGACCCAGCCGCCATAGTAGCCCGCCAACCCGCCAATCGTGATGCCGAGAACAAAACTCACGGCAATCCCGATAAGGCCGATTGTCAGCGAAATGCGCGCTCCATAGATAATGCGCGAGAACATATCGCGGCCGAGCCTGTCGGTACCGAGCAGGAAAATTTTACCGCCTTCCCCAGCACAAAACAGATGCCTGTCCGCTTCAATAAGGCCCCATAGCCGGTATAGATCGCCTTTGCAAAAGAAGTATATCGGGTAGCTTACTTCCGGGTTGTTTGAATATTCGCGCTTCAGTATCTCCATATTCAACGTGCGAACACGCTGATAGACGCGAGGGCCGACAAACTCTCCGTCCTCAAAGAAGTGGATGCCTTGCGGTGGCGCATAGATATGGTCGATATGCCGGTTCGCCAGATCGTAGGGTGCGAAGAACTCGGCAAAGGCGATGATGAAGTAAAAGGCCAGAAGAAAGATCGCCGAGTACAAGCCGAGGCGGTGCCTCTTGAAGCGCCACCATGTCAGCTGCAGTTGCGAGGCGAAATAGTACTTCTCCTGTTCCGGCGTCAGCTGTTCTGCAGAATAGGGATCGAATGGCGCTGTCGAAACGTAGTGGCCGAGCGGCTCTCCCGGCGGCGGCAGGGATGACTTCGTCATTTATACGCTTTCCCCTGCAGACGAATTCGCGGATCGAGAAAGGCCAGCGCAATATCGGAAATCAGCACGCCGATGACGGTGAGGAGCGCAAGAAACATCAGGAACGAGCCGGCAAGATACATATCCTGGCTCTGCAATGCTGAAATCAGCAGCGGTCCAGTTGTCTCAAGCGACAGAACGATAGCGACCACTTCGGCTCCAGACACGATGGCCGGCAGTATGTTGCCGATGTCGGCTATGAAGAAGTTGAGCGACATCCGAAACGGATATTTCAGCACAGTGCGGACCGGCGGCACGCCCTTTGCGCGCGCGGTAATAACGTATTGTTTTTTCAGTTCGTCAAGCAGGTTTGCGCGGATGCGCCTGATCATGGCGGCAGTCCCGGCGGTGCCGATGACGATCACGGGTATGATCATGTGTTCAAGGATGGAACCAAACTTTGCCCAGCTCATCGGTTCGTTGATGTATATCGGATCCATCATGCCGCCGATGGTGGTACCGAAGAACACCTTGGCGAAGTACATCATCACAAGGGCAAGCAGGAAGTTGGGTATCGCCAGGCCGAGAAGGCCAAAGAAGGTAAATCCGTAGTCGCCGATCGAGTATTTGTGTGTGGCGCTGTAGATGCCGATCGGAAAAGCGATCAGCCATGTGAAGATAATGGTCACGAATGACAGCAACATGGTTAGAAACAGACGGCTACCGATCAGTTCGGAGACCGGTCGTTCATATTCAAAAGAATAACCGAAATCGCCGTGTAGCATCCCCCAGACCCAGCTGAAATAGCGTTGCCACGCGGGCTTGTCGAAGCCGTATTCGGTCCGCAGGAACTCTATTTTCTGCGGATCAACCGTTTCGCCGGATGCCTGCAGTTCCGCCAGATAACTCTCAAAATAGTCGCCGGGCGGCAGTTCGATGATCGTGAAGATCAGTGCGCTCGCGATCGCGAGCGTCGGGATCATCGCCAGGAAACGAAAGCAGATGTACCTCAGCATAAAGTGGCTATTCCTCGAACCAGAACGTGTCCGGGCGATAGATGCCGAAAAACGCCGTCGGCGACCATGAGTATATTCCTGTTTCCGGAATGTTGCGCAGCTTCCGGTTCACCACGACCGGCTGAATAGCTTCGCGTGCAATGCCGATCGAGAAGACTTCCTCTGAATAAATCTCCAGCATTTCGGACCAGATCGCTTCGCGTTCGGGCTTGTTGGTTGAGCGGCGCCACATCTCGTAGAGTTCGAGAAGGCGCTTTGCCGACGGCAGCGTGGGCGGCTCGCCCGCCTTGCCGCCGGTTTCCGTATACTGGCCCCATACGGGCCAGTTGGGCTGCACCGACGAGACAGGCGCAAGCTCTTCCGGATTGAGATCAGGCGTTGCCAGACCAATGTTCAAACCCTTCGAAATCGTCATCATCGTCTCGCCGGTGAGGAAGCGGCGGCGGTGAATGTCACGCTGCATTGCGCGTGTGAACACCTTTATCCCCAATTCCTCCCAGTGGTAACGAATGAGTTCAAGCGCATCTGTCTGTTCAGTGCTCTCACCGGCACTCTCTACGATGATTTCCATCGGCCTCCCGTCCGACAAAAGCCGGGTGCCGCTGTCATCCCGCTCCGTCAGCCCGAGTTCATCGAGCATTTTGTTTGCCAACTCAGTGTCGTGCTGTGCCCAGTTGGTTGCGTAGACTTCCTTGTAGAGAGGCGACCGCTCAAGAACCGTATCGCCGCCTGCTTTGGCGAGGCCGAAAAAGAGCTGCTCGTTAAGCTCGTGCCGGTTCAGGCCGATCGACAGGGCGCGGCGAAACCGGACGTCCTGCAGGAGGTCGCGCCAGACGGGATCCTTGTAGTTCATGTTCGGATAAAGCGAAATCTGCGACGCAACGCCGGCGCGCCAGAGCAAGACCCGGTAATTCTGTGTTTTCTCACCCTGTTTGAGGAAGGTGTAGTTGTCGAACCGCAGATAGCGTGCCTGGAGGTCGCTCTCGCCTGATCCGGCTTTGGCAGCGACGATATCTGACGAACCCGTCAGTACGCTAACCATGTCTATATAGGGCAATTGCTGACCGGTTGGATCGACACGGTGGTAATAGGGATTGCGCTCGAATACGAAACGCTTTGACGGTCCATGTGTCGTATTGCGCCATGGTTGCAACGTTGGCAAATCGGGATTTTCGGGTCTGTACTGACGCGCAAGGACGGTGTGTTTCGCCGTCCATTTCCGATAACCATCGGCTTTGGCCTGTTCTTCCAGTTCCTCCCGATCGTTGTAGCTGACATGGAATTGTTTCAGGTAATGCGCCGGCATGTATATGTATGCGGGTGCCGGTCCGGCCAAACCCAACGGAAATGCCGGGTTCGGATCTTCCCAGGTGTAGCGGACTGTGTGCTCATCGATGACCTCGAATTTGGGTGGCTTGCCATTTGAAAGCAGCACCTGCGGCAGGCCGGCACCAGAGAGCTCCTCATGGCTTGCAACATCCTCGAAGTAATAGCGAAAATCCTCGGATGTGAAGGGATGGCCGTCTGACCATTTGTGGCCCTTGCGCAGCCGAAGCGTGAAGATGCGGCCCTCTTCGACTTCAAAACTTTCCAGAATATCCGGTTTAAGTTCGAAATTGTAATCAAACCCGATGAGGCGGGCATAACCATAGACCGTCATCATGCGTATGTCCTTGGTCTTGCCCATGAGAATACGCAACTCGCAGCAGTAGCGGCCTAGGGTTTTTCCATCTTGCTCGAAATCAACGACCAACGGCTGCTCCGGCAATCTCTCGCTCATTGGCGGAAGCTGGCCAGACTTCACCAATGGCTCAAGCAACGGCGGTTCCTTCAAGATGCCCATCGCGGCTGCATTTGCCAAAAGCGCAAAATGCGCCGCGGCAAACAAGACGACCGTCAGGATGACTTTTTTCATTTTCATGCTACCAGCCTCGTTGTGTTGGAGCCCGGGCGGACAAGGACATAATGGTCCCTCCCAACCTCAAGCATCTCCATTGTCGCTCCGGGACCTTCGGGGACGAATTGCTCGTCCCATTTGTCGTCTTCGCTCCCGGACAGAATGTTCGTGTGTCCGAGTGTCAGCGGCCTCGACAGATCGGTCGTCGGAATCGATTCAAGGAGGTTCCTCGTGTAGGGGTGGATCGGTTCGCGGAACAGGACGTTTCCGGGGGCGATCTCGACAATGCGGCCACGGCGCATCACCGCGACCCGGTCGGCGATGTAATTCACGACCGCCAGATTGTGGGAAATGAATATGCTGGTGAGGTGCAGTTCCTTTTGAAGCCGCATCAGCAAGTTCAGGATTTGCGCCTGAACCGAGACATCCAGCGCTGAAACCGGCTCGTCGCAAATCAGCAAATCAGGATCCAGCGCAAGCGCACGTGCTATGCCGATACGCTGGCGCTGTCCGCCGGAAAAGCTGTGAGGATAGCGGTTGAGAAATTTTGGCGACAAGCCGACTATGGACATGAGTTCGCGAGCCCGATCCCTACGAGAAGCGCGGTTGCCTTCGCCATGAATTTCCAGCGGCTCCGCCAGAATGTTCATGACCGTCGACCGCGGGCTGAGCGAGGAAAACGGGTCCTGAAAGACCATCTGAATCCTGCGCCGCAGGTCAAACAGTTCTCTTGGCGGAAGCGTTGCCAGATCAACTTCCTTCTTGCCGTCCTTGAACATGATCGATCCGCTGGTGGGCGTAATCGCACGCATAATCATCTTGCTAAGCGATGTCTTGCCGCAACCGCTCTCGCCAACCAATCCGAAACACTCACCGAAACGAACGGAAAAACTGACATTGTCGACAGCGATAACCTGATTTTCGGCAGAGCTGACCAGCCGGCTGCCCTTTCGCGATTCAAAGGTCTTTGAAAGACTGATGACCTCCAACATGCTGTCTTCGGATGCGTGTTCCCGCTCCTTGGCTCTGGCCCGGAAAGACTGGGGCAGCGCCTGTGTAACCTCACGAATTGCAGTCAACTTTTCGCCCGGCTGCATATCCAGTTTCGGGACAGCCTCAAGGAGCGCCTTGAGGTATGGATGCTGGGGATTGCGGAAAATGTCGTCCAGCGATCCTGCTTCCATGATCGTTCCGTGATACAGGACCAGAACTTCTTCGGCCATGTTGGCGACCACGCCGAGATCGTGGGTGATCAGCAAAAGAGACATTCCGAGTTTCTCTTGCACGTCCTTAAGCACCGCAAGCACCTGCGCCTGAACTGTAACATCGAGCGCCGTTGTCGGCTCGTCAGCGATCAGCAGTGCGGGATTGCACACCAGAGCCATGGCAATCATGGCACGCTGACGCAGCCCACCCGACAATTCCATGGAATACATGTCGTAAGCGCGAGTCGGGCTGGGAAACCCGACGAGGGCGAGCATTTGTTCGGTTAATTCGCGGCACTCCCGCCGCGTCACGTCGCGGTGGAGGTAAAGCGCTTCATCAATCTGATTGCCGATAGTATGAACCGGCGACAGCGACGTCATCGGCTCCTGAAATATGATCGATATCCGCCCTCCCCGCAGCTGTTGCATTTCGCGGCCGTCGCGGGGAAGTTGTACGATATCGGTGGGTTTATCGCCGTTGAGCGGATCAAAAAATAAGATCGAACCACCGCTTACCTCGGCAATATCGGGCAGAATACCCATAATTGTCTGAGCGATAATGGATTTTCCCGACCCCGATTCGCCGACCAGTGCAATGGTCTTGCCCTTCGGTATCCGAAAACTCACGCCCTTGACAACTTCGACCCTGTTTTCGCTAGAACCGATTGCAACCCGCAGGTCTTCTACGCGAAGCAGATCGGACACTCCAGTGCTCATAAAGTTATAATTCCCCTACCAATCAATGGCTTGGCCACATTTCCTGTACTTTAGCCATCGCGCCACCAAAGACTTTGAACATATTTGCAGCATTTTATATCTCTGCCAACGCTCCATTTGAAACGATGTAGATCTTATCTTGGGATATCGGTTCAGTCAGCGCTTCTCCCTCTCCCCAAAAACCGAGAATATAAAAACAGATTCTTATAACAACCGTATGTGTGACAATGACGGCTGGAGGCCGAATTGCATCAAGAAATGCGCGCAGTTCGAGTATCCGTGACACCGGTGCCTCACCATCGGGCGGTGCAAAGGACCACCGATCCGATTTTCGCGCTTTACGCGCATTTGGATCTGCTGCTTTCACCTCGTGTGTCGTCATGCCTTCCCATGCGCCAAAAGACAATTCACGAAGCGCAAGATTGCTTAATAGCCTGTCGGAATTCAATTCAAGTTCCCGGCTAATGATACGTGCGGACTCGAGAGCCCGTTGAAGCGGTGATGTGAGAATGCTCAACGATGCCTGGCCGGCTTGACACCCCTCGAAATACGCAGCGAGCCGTTGGCCCAACCGAACGCATTGCAGGCGACCCTCGGCATTCAATGGAATATCGCTTGCGCCCTGAAATCTGTCGGACACGTTCCAGTCGGTTTGCCCATGGCGAACAAAGAAAAGTCGTGAGCCGGCCATCGGTCAGCTTTGGTTATCTCTGTCGAGATGTGCGTATACAGCCATTTCTTCCCCGTCATGATTGTGTTGCTTATATCGCGACGAGTCTCTATTGGAAACGCATTCCGCCGGCACAATTCGAAATCGCAACAGAGTTCGTATGCGAGGCAGTCGTGATTATAACTATCATTGGAACGGGGTATGTTGGACTGGTTTCGGGCGCGTGTTTCTCGGAATTCGGTTTTGATGTCACCTGTGTCGATACCGACGTAGACAAGATTTCCATGCTGAACAACAATATAAGCCCCATTTATGAACCCGGGCTTGAGCAGATGATTCAGTCGAACGCGGAAGCGGGGCGACTGCGTTTCACCACCGAACTTGCGCTCTGCGTACCGAAATCCAAAGTAGTGTTTCTGGCCGTTGGTACACCAACCGCAGAAAACGGCGACGATATCGATCTCTCCTATGTATTTGCAGCAACGGAAGAGATTGCACCGCTGCTGGCCGACGAAACGGTTGTCATTGTAAAGTGCACCGTTGTTCCGGGCACCGCTCAACGTATTCGGCAGCGGATAGAGGAGCTACGGCCGGGCTTGGACTTTTCGGTGGTCAGCAATCCCGAGTTCTTGCGTGAGGGTTCGGCGATTCAGGACTTCATGCGGCCCGACAGGGTTGTCTTGGGAATTCACGATAAACACGGCAAAGAGGCGGCGGAAGCGATCTATCGACCGCTGAAACTGCAGGATACGCCTATCTCACTGACATCGCTTGCCGGTGCGGAAATCAGCAAATACGCGTCCAATGCTTTTCTGGCCATGAAAATCAGCTTTATCAACGGTATCGCAGACCTTTGCGAAAGGGTTGACGGAAACATTATCGAGGTATCGGACATCATCGGTCTGGACGAACGCATAGGCGACAAGTTCCTGCGCGCCGGACCGGGTTTCGGCGGTTCATGCTTTCCAAAGGATACGAGGGCGTTTGCAGCATTCGGCCGCAAGGTCGGAGCACCTCAGCCTTTGGTCGAGTCAACCATCGCGTTCAATGAATCACGCAAAACAGAAATGGCCGAGCGCGTTCTGGATGCGATTGGCGAGGCGGCTGGAAAGACCGTTACTGTGCTCGGCGTTGCGTTCAAACCGGACACAGATGACATTCGAGAATCGCCGGCCCTGCCTGTTATTGATCTGCTGATCGAAAACGGCATCAATGTGCGTGCGTTCGATCCAAAGGCCATGGAAGCTGCCAGCAAACTGTATCCCGGCGTGATCTGGTCCGACGACCCTTATGAAGCCGCTGTCGGCGCTTCCGCGGTTGTTATCATGACCGAGTGGAACCTGTTGCGCGCCCTGGAACTGCATCGCCTAAGGAGCGTTATGGCGCATCCGTTGATCATTGATTTGAGAAATATCCACAGGCGCAAGGAACCGACGCGGTACGGCTTCACCTATGTCAGTGTCGGCCGCGATCCGGCCAACCCGGCGACGGACCAAATTGATTAGAGCGCTTCTGGCTTAAACGGCACGCTTCGTTCAAGTCGCCCAACCACCCGAGAACGGTATCGCCTGCCCTACAAAAAAATCGCTCTGGTCGCTCGCCAGAAAAAGTGCCAACGCGATGTCCTCTTCCGGTTTTGCCAGTCGGCCAAGGGGCACTTGCTCCTTCAGGTTCTTCTGGAACTTCGGATTCTGCTGCATTTCGGGCGGATAGTAAGCCGGATTCTCAACCCAGTTCTGTGCAATGAGATTCACCTGCACATTGTGCCGTGCAACCTCCACACCGACAGACTTTACGTAGGAAATCTGAGCGCCGCGCGCGGCGCTGTAGGCTGAGAGCCGACCCATCGGACGCAGCGGTACGGCACTGCCGAACACAATGACCTTGCCGCTTTTCCGCTCAATCATTTGCGGCACAACAAGCCGCACCAAGCGATGTAGAGGATGGACAAGCAGATCAAAGGTCTCCTGCCATGCTTCCTCCGCCAACTCCGTGACAAGAGTTCCGTAATGGTTGGGTGCAGCCAGATTGACAATCAACACATCGATAGGGCCTGCCTTGTCGATCAGGTTGCGGCAGTGGGCTTCTGTCAAAAGATCGCCGTCATCGGCGATCACCTGTGCGCCCTCACTCGCAAAAATCGAAGCGCAGGCAGGACCCATGTAACGATCCGCATGGGTTATCAGGACACGTTTGTCCTTGATCGCATTGTACATCGTCTTCTCGCTTGGCGTTTCATGCTGCACGTACCATTCGAGGTTCGTTGCCCTGCAGCGGTTGACTAGCAGTGTCTATAAATGCCTGAAAAGTCGATATTTTCTTTGGCAATTTTGTTTCGCCGCGGAAACGCAAACGCCACCAGTCCAGGTAAAGCTGCGCAAAATCGAATTCTGACTGCAAGATCCACTCTCTCTTGTGCTTCAAATACGACGCGGTTACCTCGGACCAGTCGTCGACAACACAAACGGGCAGGCTTGAAAACAAGGATGATATTCCCGTTCGTTTGACGATCGGCACGCTCCCCAAAAGGATCGCTTCCCACGTGCGGTGACAGTCCAGGCCCGCTCCGAGGGGGCTTATTGTGAAAAAGTGCCTAGCATTGTTTCGCCAACTCATGTCACGTTCGATGTTCAGGTCTTCCAGATGAATGGTGTCATATGCTACACTGTTGATGCAATTTAGACGGTCACCGCGGTCAAGGGAATGGTGCCAGTTGCAGTATCCCGGAAGCTCCTTTTCAAACAGTTTTGGCGCCCCTAGTCTCGCATCATTCAAGGATGCCTCTTGCGCAAGGGGTGTCATAAAGTACCCCCAAGGCCAATGCTTCACTGTCCCGGCCAGCGTGTGGTAGTCGAGGCCGATGGGCAATCTTTTCAGTTTTGGATGATCCGCGTCGCAGTTTTGCGCAAACCATGCCGTGAGCCGCGGATAATCAAGAAGCTGCTGGCACCAATCCTCACCAATTGCACGCTGATCAATCCCCAGATCGCTGCAACCTGTGACCAAGATGAAATCCTGTTCAATTCTCTTAAGATCATCGCGTTCAAACGCCGGCAAGAACTCCGGCTCGATGTGAATGATGACGGGAGACGCGCAACTCGCGTGCAACTCTCCTATCTGTTTGGGTGACGGCGGTCGTCCGTCCCGGTCCCAATAATCACAGATCTTTCTCAGGCCTTGGCTTCCGATGAACCGGCATCCTGTTTCTTGTTCGCTTAAACCGCTCCGCCTGTACTTCCAAAGCTGAATTCTTGCATTCGTACGCTTTAAGAGACGTCTTTGCCGATCTTTTGAGATCATCGCCGCGGGTCCGCTAAATTCATCGTTTTTTGCTGCAGTCTTCAAGCTGCGGTTACCCTACCCGAACGATCCTGTCGCGCCAAAGATTTCTCTTTCTGCAAACTGCGCCAAAACTTTGAGTATCGAAAAAGTCATTATGGGAGCCAACGCGATCATCGAAACCATTTGCTGGATATCCGGCACAGTTGTTTGTGCATCATGAACAAGGTTTCAATTTTGCATGCTCATTGACAACATACTGGGTAGTATGTTCCCTTGGTTTTGGTGAAAGACCGGGCGCGGGGCGCATTGCGAGCGCATAGAAGAATGAGCCCGGGCCAAGTGGAGGAGGTTCGGTCTGCGCATGTCCGCGTCGGCACCAGCAACGGCGGTCCGTACCGTCCAAGAAGACATTCTGGGTGCGGCAGCGCAGTGCTTTATGGACCGCGGTTATTCGGCAACCAGCATCGACGACGTCGCAAGACGTCTGGGCGCGACCAAGGGCCGTATATACCACCACTATCGCTCGAAAGCCGATCTCTTCTTCGATGTCTACAGACATGGCATGCAAATGAATTTCGACACGGTTCAACCGATTGCCGAACTTGATCTGCCACCCGCTCGCAAATTGCGGCGCATGACAAAGGAACACTGTCTGGCGATGATCCGGACGCAGCCTTTCCAACGTTGCGTATGGGAGGGGGTCGAAATGCTGAAGCGCGGCGCCACCACGCCCGAACAACGCGATGTGCTTTTGGAATTGCAGGCAATGCGGGACAATTATGCCGCAATATTCCGTCAGGTCATCGAACAGGCAAAAACGCAAGGTGTCGCTCGATTTGAGAGTTCGAGTATCGCACTGCAGTTGATGTTTATGTCCCTGAATTCGCCGCTATTCTGGTATCGTAAACGGCCTGGACAGGATGAGGCAATCATCAACGGCATTGCCGAGCAATGCACGGTTTACGCACTTCGCGGGCTGGGCCTAGACAAGGAAGCGGTGGGTGATGGCTGAGATGGATCTGGGAATTACCGCTCGGGTGGAACCCGTGCTTGAAAAGGTGCGAACGATGGTTCGCGACGAGATCCTTCCGCTTGACGAGGAATATCTCGACGAAGTGGACAAGGGCGACCGGTGGGCATTCACGCCCCGGCAAACGGAAATCCTTGAAGGCCTCAAGGCAAAAGCGCGAGAGCGTGGCCTTTGGAACTTCTGGCTTACGGCATCGGATCGGGGATACGGCCTTTCTACGGTCGAGTATGCCTATCTTGCAGAGGAAATGGGCAAGGCGCATATCGGCGCCGAGGTGTTCAACTGTTCTGCGCCCGATACAGGCAACATGGAAGTGCTTGAACGCTTCTGCAGCGAGACTCAGAAAGAGCGCTGGCTGACACCGCTGTTGGCCGGAGAAACAAGGTCAGCCTATTTGATGACCGAACCTGATGTCGCTTCATCCGATGCAACCAATGTGGCGATGAGCTGCGAGCGTGATGGTGACCACTATGTCCTAAACGGCGAGAAATGGTGGTCTTCCGGCGCCGGCGATCCGCGGTGCAAGATCTATATCGTAATGGTCAAAACCGGTGGCGACGATGCGCCGAAGCATCAGCGCCATTCCATGGTCCTGGTTCCGGCGGACACGCTCGGTGTCGAAAAGCTGCGGGCGATGCAGGTTTATGGTCAGGATGATGCGCCGCACGGTCACCTTCATCTCCGGTTTACCGATGTGCGCGTGCCGGCAGAAAACCTGATTCTTGGCGAAGGTAGAGGTTTCGAAATCGCTCAGGGGCGGCTAGGCCCCGGTCGGATCCACCATTGCATGCGCGCCATTGGCCAGGCCGAACGCGCTTTGGAACTGATGTGCCAGCGCTCCTTGCGCCGGGAGGCTTTCGGCAAGCCGCTGGCAAAGCTGGGCGCCAATTATGACATCATCGCCGAGTGCCGGATGGACATCGAGATGGCTCGGTTGCTCTGCCTCAAGGCAGCATGGATGATGGACAAGGGCGACGCACGCGCGGCCGCGCCATGGATCAGCAAGATCAAAGTGGTCGCGCCGCAGGTCGCGCTCAAAGTGACGGACGAAGCAGTACAGATGTTCGGAGGTCAGGGGGTTTCGCAGGACACTCCGCTCGCCCGGTCATGGACGGGATTGCGAACGCTGCGCCTGGCGGATGGGCCGGACGCCGTTCATCGCATGCAGGTCGCAAGGCAGGAATTGCGCAAATACACCCAGGAGCGCGTCTAAAATGAAAGCGATTGTCTGCGAGGATTTCGGTCCGCTTGAAGCCCTCGTCCACAAGGATATCGATACACCGGTTGTCAAAAATCGCACGGTGCTGATCCGGCCGGACGCCATGGGTGTGAATTACCCCGACGGGCTTCTGGTTCAGGGGCTTTATCAGATGAAACCCCCAACCCCTTTTGTACCGGGCATGGAAGTGGCCGGAACCGTGGAAGAGGTCGGTTCCGAAGTGACACGTTTCGAACCAGGCGACCGCGTTGCCGCCCTATGCCAGATCGGCGGCTATGCCGAATTGGTTGCAGCGCCTCAGCGTGCCGTTTTTCCATTGCCCGCTGGAATGGATACTGCCGATGCTTGTGCGCTGATGTGCGCCTACGGCACTTCCCACCATGCGCTAAAGCAACGCGCGCATCTCAAGCCCGGCGAAACTGTGGCTGTTCTTGGCGCGGCAGGCGCGACCGGGATCGCTGCGATCCAGATTGCAAAACTGATGGGTGCCCGCGTTATTGCGGTTGCTTCGTCGGATGAGAAACGGCGTATCGCCATCGAGAACGGCGCCGATGAAGCAATTGGGTATGACGACCTTAAAGACAACCTGAAGAAGCTTACCGACAATCAGGGTGTCGATGTCCTGTTCGATCCCGTCGGCGGGGATGCATTCGACGCCGGGTCTCGCGCCATGGGGCGCGGCGGCCGCCTTCTGGTCATTGGTTTTGCGTCCGGACGCATTCCCGAACTGGCTGTCAATCTGACACTGGTCAAGGAATATGCGCTGGTCGGTGTTTTCTGGGGCTCGTTTACGCAACACGAACCCGACGTCTATGCGGACAATATGAATGAACTCATCGGATGGTACGCTGATGGCAAGATCAAACCCCATGTGGAAGGCCGGTATCCGCTCGCAGATGCGCCCGAGATCCTCAAGCGCGTCCTCGGCCGCGGCGCGACCGGTAAGCTTGTCCTTGTCCCGGAGGACTTAAAATCATGAGCGTTCCAACACATGCTTTTGCGCTTGTGCAGAAGCAGGATGGATATTCGGGCACATCCGAAGGGCCGGCGATCGATGACATTGGCCGCTATGTTGAAGCAGCGGACATAGTCCTGCCACAACTTACCGACGGACAAGTGCTGATCAAAATGGCGATGGCTTCGATCAATCCATCCGATCTGCACTTCATCAAGGGCGAATACGGGCAGCCGCGCAGGTCTGGAGCCGCAGCCGGTTTCGAGGGCGTAGGCGAAGTCATTTCCGGCAATGGAGACTACGCCCAATCGCTCATTGGCAAACGTGTCGCTTTCACGGTCAATCCGGAAGGCTCCGGCGCGTGGTCAGAATATGCAATTACGTTGGCACGCATTTGCATTCCGGTCCGCGACGATATGCGCGACGAAGATGCGGCGGCCCATGTGGTCAATCCGATGACGGCGATGGCCATGTTTGACATCGTCCGAAAGGCCGAGACGGGTAGCTTCATCATGACCGCTGCAAACAGTCAGCTCTGTAAGCTCATTTCGGTGCTCGGCCATGAACACAATATCCCCGCGATCTCTGTTGTGCGAAAGGAAACGCAGATTGCGCATCTGAAAGAACTCGGCGCAAAGCATGTCCTGAACAGCAGCGCTGCTGATTTCAGCGCAGCACTGAAAGGCGTCATCAGGGAAGAAAAGCCCCGTATCATGCTGGATGCCGTGGGCAACCAGCTTTCCGCCGACATTTTTTTTGCAATGCCCAATAGATCGCGATGGGTCGTATACGGGAAGCTGGATACTACCCCACCCCGCTTGGGAGAAATGGGTCAGTTCGTTTTCATGGAAAAACGCATCGAAGGATTTTGGCTAACGCGCTGGTTTATGAGCACACCGCCGGAAGAACAAATGAGGGTTGTGGGTGAGGTTCAGGAACGGTTTGTGTCTGGCAAGTGGAAAACGGAAGTCACTGCTACGATACGCTTGCGCGATGCCATGACAGATCTTACTCAAGCACTGCACAACCCTGACGGTAAAATTATGCTGGTACCGTAAAGTTGCTTTTGTAGCGCACAGGCTGCGGGTGCTTGAAACAAGCTCGGGCTTTGGGAGGGACATTGGGTGGATATACTGCAACTGATTGTAAGCGGGCTGGCCAACGGCTGTGTTTACGGCCTCATCGCGCTCGGCTTCGTCCTGATTTACAAGGCAACGGAAGCCGTCAATTTCGCCCAGGGCGATTTCATGATGCTCGGCGCGTTCATTACGCTGGGTTTTACCAACGCCGCCTATATGGATTTGCCGTTCTGGATCTCCGTTTGCCTCGCGATCGCCATAATGGGGGTGCTGGGTTACCTCCTTGACCTCGTTGTCCTGCGCAGGATGTTCGGTCAGTCTCAGGTTGCGGTGGTCATCCTGACGATCGCGCTCGGCTTCGTGATCCGCTTCGTGGCCGGGGTGATCTGGGGCCACGAGCCGCAATCGCTGGAGTCCCCGATTGCTGGCGTTGAACTGCGGTTCGGCGGTATTGTGCTAGGAATGGACGAGGTCGCCGTCATCATCGTGACAGTGCTGCTGACGATGCTCCTTTATCTGTTCTTCGCCCGTACAAAGCTTGGCGTTGCAATGCAAGCTTCGTCGCAAAACCAGCTCGCCGCATATTACATGGGCATTCCGGTCAAACGCATTCATTCCATGATCTGGGCGCTTTCCGGCATCGTCGCGGCGATTGCCGGCATCTTGTTCGCATCCAAGGGATCCATCGACCCGGCGGCGGGGCTGCTTGGTATCAAAGCCTTTGCAGCCGCCGTCATTGGCGGATTTGGTAGCCTGCCGGGTGCGCTGCTTGGTGGGCTGATTGTCGGCCTGGTAGAGCCCTTTGCTGCCCGCTACATGCCAGCCGGCTATTCGCAGATTTTCCCGTATCTCATCCTGATCGTCATGCTTATCGTCCGGCCGCATGGCATTCTCTCGCAAGTACAGACGAAGAAGGTTTGAGGCGCACCGATGCGGTTTGTTTTCAAAACCTCCTACGACACTGACATCGGCGTGTTCAAACACAATGCGCAGGCCTTTTGGTATTTGCTGCTCTTTGCTGTTGCGGTCCTCCTGCCGTTCCTTGTCAGCGACTTTCTGATCGGTGAAGCGACGCTCGTGCTCATCTGGGCGATCTGCGGAATGGGCCTCATGCTGCTTGTTGGACAGACCGGACAGGCCAGCCTCGGGCACGCGGCATTCATGGCCGTCGGCGCCTATTCGAATGTGCTTTACCAGGAACATTTTTCTCTGCCTTTCCTGCTGTCATTCCCCCTTTCTGGACTGACAGCCGGACTCGCCGGGGCACTGGTTGCCCTGCCGACGACACGGTTGCACGGCATCTACCTTGCCATCGCTACGCTTGCGATTTCGGTGCTTACGGAAGACATCATCGTTATTCTCGAGCCTATCACAGGCGGTGTCGCCGGGCTCTTTGCGCCAGACATCCAGATCTTCGGCTTCACTTTCAACCGGTACGGCAATCCCGTTGAGCTCTACTGGCTCGTGCTGGCGATCACGCTTATCGTGGTTTATGCCTACCGCAACATCCTCAGAGCACCGATTGGCCGCGCCTTCGCCGCGGTGCGTGACTCTGAGGTTTCGGCAAAGGCGATGGGCGTCAATGTCGCCCGCACCAAGATGGTGGCTTTCGCAGTCTCATGCACGATTACCGGGCTCGGTGGCGCGTTGATGGGTCATTTCGCAACCGTGTTCACGCATGAAACATTTAATCTGATCATTTCCATCACGCTTCTCATGATGATTGTAATTGGCGGATTGGGAACCATCCACGGCGCCTTTTTCGGCGCCATCGTTTTCGTCCTCCTGCCGCTTACGATTTCATTCACGCGCGACTTTATCGGCTCCATAACCGGTATAGGTTCAATCACCATTCCAGGCATGGAAAGCGGTATTTTCAGCCTTATACTCATCTGCTTCATCCTTTTCGAGCCGATGGGGATTTACGGCCGTTGGTTGAAGATAAGGACCTATTTCGAACTGTTCCCGTTCTACCGGAAAGACATGTTCCGCAGGCAGAAGAGCTATCTCAAAACGGAGCGGTCCCGATGAGCCTGCTTGAGCTACAAAACGTTACGCTCAGCTTCGGCGGGCTTGTTGCCGTCAATGACGTATCTTTCAACGTCGAGCACGGCGAAGTGTTTGCACTCGTCGGCCCCAACGGCGCCGGTAAGTCGACCCTCTTCAACATGATCTCGCGGTTTTACGCGCCGGCCAAAGGCGATATCCTTTTCGACGGCAAGAGTATCCTCGACAAAGAAGCCCACGATATCCCGACGCTGGGAATTGCCCGTACCTTTCAGAACATCGAACTCTTTGAACAGGCTTCGGTTCTGCAAAACCTGCTTGTCGGCCGCCATACGCACCGGCGCTCAAATTTTATCTCCGATATCCTTTTCACACCCTTTGTACGAAACGAAGAACGCAGCCACCGCGAAGCCGTCGAACGGGTTATAGATTTTCTTGATCTACAGCCCTATCGCGACAAGATGATTACCGGCCTTCCCTACGGCGTCAGGAAAATCGTCGAAATGGGTCGCGCACTCGCAATCGATCCCAGGCTGTTGTTGCTCGATGAACCGGCCTCCGGCCTGTCCGTCGAAGAAACACAGGACGTGGCTTTCTGGATCGAGGATATCAAGAAGGTCATGGGTATCACGGTTCTGATGGTCGAGCACGATATGCACCTTGTCAGTTCCGTTTCAGACCGGGTAATGGCACTCGCAGACGGCAGGATGCTGGCGATCGGAACGCCACACGACGTTCAGAACGATCCGGCGGTGATCGAAGCCTATATTGGCTCTGACGACATGTCGAAAGGTGGAGAGGCGGCATGAAGCAGGATGTTACGTCGCCGCTTCTTAAGGTGGACAACCTTGAGAGTTTCTACGGCCCGATCATGGCAATCCGGGGCGTCAGCCTGCAGGTCAAGGAAGGCCAGATCGTCACGGTGCTCGGTGCGAACGGAGCAGGTAAGACGACGTTGCTGAAAACCATATCGGGTGTCATGGACCCGGAAAAGGGGACGGTCCTCCTTGCGGGTGAAGCAATGGAGGGCTCCGCGCCCGACGCTGTCGTCAACCGCGGCGTCGTACACGTGCCGGAAGGACGCGAAATCTTTCCGATCCTCACGGTGGAGGAAAATCTCAAAATGGGCGCCTATACGCGCTCCGACCGGGCACAGGTGTCGGCTGATATGGAACTGGTGTACAGCTATTTTCCGATCCTTCAAGAAAGGCGGGTGCAAGAGGCCGGCACCCTTTCGGGTGGCCAGCAACAGATGCTTGCCATCGGGCGCGGACTCATGGCCAAACCGCGCCTCATGCTGCTCGACGAACCGAGCCTCGGGTTAAGTCCCATTCTGGTCCGCGAGATTTTCACCATTATCAAACGGTTGAACGACGAGCAGAACGTAACCATGATGCTGGTAGAGCAAAACGCCAAGGTTGCTCTGGATGTCGCAGATTATGGCTATGTGCTTGAGCTTGGCCGCATCGTCATGAGCGGCGAAGCAGAACGGCTCCGGCAGTCAAAGGATATTCAGGAATTCTATCTTGGTGCACAACAGGATACACAGCGTGGCCAGAGACGCTGGAAACAACGCAAGACGTGGCGTTAGGTGAAGGGAGGAAGTTGATGGGCAGCATCGAAACGGTTCCGCCGCAGATAGAAGTCAACGGAATCCGGCTGAATGCGGATCTTGAAGCCGGACCCTATCTCCTTGATGGGTGTGATACGCTGCCGAAACTGTTCCTCAAACGCTGCAAAGAGCTTGGCGAGCGGACGTCTCACCGAGAAAAAGACTACGGGATCTGGCTTTCCTATTCGTGGAACGACTTTTTCGAGCACGCACGGCTGATTGCCCATGGCCTCATCTCGCTTGGTTTGAAGCGCGGTGATGTCGTTTCGATCCTGTCTGAAGACAACAAGGAATGGGTCTACAGCGATTTGGCCATCCAGTGTGCCGGCGGAATTGCGTCGGGCATTTATACCACCGACTCGGCCAGCCAGCTTGCCTATCTTGTCAACGATTCAGAAAGCCGTTTCCTGTTTGTCGAAAACGACGAGCAACTGGACAAGTTTCTGGACGTGCGCGACGAAACGCCGGGGCTGAACAAGGTTATCGTGTTCGACCGCGAAGGCCTTCATGATTATCACGATGATCAGGTTCTTTTCATCGAGGAACTCTATGATATAGGCCGCGTTCACGCCAAGAAGCAGCCCGGACTGTTCGAACAGGAGATTGCGAATTCGAAGCCCGAGGACATCTCTATCCTTGTCTATACGTCAGGTACAACCGGCCAGCCGAAGGGAGCAATGATCTCCAATAGCAATACGATGTATTCCCTCTCCGTCGGGACATACACGCTGCCGGTGTTCGAAACGGATGAACAGGTCTGTTTTTTGCCGCTCTGCCATATTCTCGAGCGCTTCATATCGGTGATGTCGCCAATCGCATCCAGATCGACCGTCAATTTTGCCGAAAGCCCGGAAACGGTGTTTGAGAATGTGCAAGAGGTAAGCCCGCATGTTTTCACCGCGGTTCCGCGGGTCTGGGAAAAAGTCTATTCCCGGATATCCATCATGGTTGGCGACTCGACGCCCTTCGGACGTTGGGCTTACAACCGTGCGATTGCAGCCGGCAGCGCCCGCGCCGCACTTTTGGAAGACGGAAAGCCGGTCCCTGGCATGACGGCGCTGCGCTACCGCATTTGGGACGCGCTGGTGCTGAAGAATATCAGGCGGATGATCGGCCTCGACCGGTTGCGGCGCGGTACAACGGGCGCGGCGCCGATTTCACCTGATCTGCTGCGCTGGTTCAAGGCCATCGGTATCGACCTTTTTGAGGGATACGGCATGAGCGAGACGGCCGGAATCATCTCATTGAACATTTATGGCGCGAACAAGGTGGGCAGTGTCGGGCGGGTCGTGCCCGGCGGCCATGTGCGTATCGGCGACGGCGCGGAGATCCAGTACAAGGCCGGAAATGTTTTTGAAGGCTATTGGAAGAAGCCTGAAAAAACCCGCGAAGCGATTACGCCTGACGGCTGGCTCCAAACAGGCGATGTCGGCCATGTCGACAATTCCGGCTACATCCATATTACCGGTCGGCTCAAAGATATTATTATTACGTCTGGCGGTAAGAACATCACGCCGGCCGAAATCGAAAACAAACTCAAATTCTCGCCCTATATATCTGACGCGGTCATTATCGGCGACCAGCGCAGGTTCCTGTCCTGTCTGGTCATGATCGATCAGGAGAATGTAGAGAAGTTCGCGCAGGACCGGCGCGTCCCTTTCGGTGACTTTGCCTCGCTTTGTGCGGCCAAAGAGGTGCAGGAACTGATCGGCGGCATTGTCGAGGAGGTCAATGCCGAATTCGCCCGCGTGGAACAAATCAAGGCCTTCCGGCTTATCGACGTTTTGCTGACAGCAGAAGACGATGAGCTCACTGCTACCATGAAGCTGAAGCGCAGCTACGTGGAACAAAAACACAAGGCGCTTATCGACGAGATGTACGCGTGATCCGGTAAAAGAGATCCGTAATTCTAAGGAGGAGACATCATGAAGAGCATTATCAAATCACTGGCCGTTGCGCTGACCATGTCGGCAGCCATGCTGCCGCAGGCGAACGCTCAGACGCAAGGCGTGACTGACACCGAAGTCGTCGTCGGCTCAAATGTAGACCTGTCCGGAATTTTCGCAGCCTTTTCAGCCTCTGCGATCGAGGCCGCCAATCAGTACTTCAAGGAGGTAAACGCGAATGGCGGTGTACACGGCCGTTCCATCAGGCTCGTTGCAGAGGACCATGGTTACACGATGCCGAAAGCCGTGCAGAACATCAATAAGCTCGTGAACTCTGACGAAATCTTTGTGATGTTCCTTCAACTTGGAACACCCATGAATCTGGCAAGTTTCCCGTTGCTGGAGCGCAAGGGCATTCCAAATGTTTCGCCTCTGTCTGCAGCGCGACAGATGGTTGAGCCTCCGGCACCATACAAATATGCGGCTTTCTCATCCTACTATGATCAACTCGGGGCAGGTATCGAGTTTCTCAAAGACAACGCCGGCTCATCCGTGGTTTGCGCGATGTACATTCCAAATGATTTCGGCAAAGAGGTTCAGGAAGGCGCCAAGGAAGCGGCTGAAAGGCTCGGACTCGAGTATGGTGAGGAAACAACACATAAAGGCGACGAACAGGAGTTTACCGGCGCACTGACGAAACTGCGTGAAGCGGGTTGTGATACCATCGCAACCGCTCTTGGCATAAGGCAGACGATTACCGCTCTGGGTACGGCAAAAAAGCTTGGGTGGGACGATGTAAAATTCATCGGCTCGTCGGCAGCTTTCCACACGGCTGTTGCACGCGTCCCGGGCGGCGTGACGGACGGTTTCTATGCCGCTGCAGGCTGGCCGGATCTGAATACCCGAATGGATGATCCCTACGTGCAACAATGGGCTGCAAGCTTCAAGGAAGAGTTTGGCGAGGATCCCGGCACCGGAGCCGTATTGGGCCGTTCTGCTGCAGAAGGGCTCGTATTGGCCCTTGAAGCTGCGGGTCCCGATCTCACACAGGAGAGCTTTCGAGCAGCCATGGAAAACCTTAGCTACACAGATCGGATAACCGGCGTCAGTGTTGACTACGGGAAGGACGATCATCAGGGCGCCGATGCAATCATCATCTCCAGGATCGAGGGTGGTGACTGGCAGGTCGTCGGAGAAGAATAGCCGGATGATCACACCCGGCGCAAAAGATTGCGCCGGGTGACCTTCACTTCCAAGCAGCGAGTAGCCTTGTGGTCAAAATGACAGAAGCAGTTTCCTATGACGTACTGTCACAAGAGTCGGGCGCGATCGCAGTCATTGCGATCGACAATCCTCCGGTCAATGCCGCAAGCCACGCGGTACGCCAAGGATTGATGAATGCCGCCGAGCGTTTTGCAGCCGACCCGGACGTCGCGATTGCAGTGCTGTACGGAAAGGGCCGGACATTCATAGCCGGGGCCGACATTAAGGAGTTCGGCAAGCCCATGCAGGATCCCGGCCTGCCCGATGTCGTCAATTTCATCGAAAGCCTCGACAAACCAGTCGTCTGCGCCATCCACGGGACGGCACTTGGCGGCGGGCTGGAAACCGCCCTCGCCTGCCACCACCGCGTTGCTGTTCCTTCCGCGCGCGTGGGTCTTCCAGAGGTCCATCTGGGTCTCCTTCCCGGCGCAGGCGGCACGCAGAGACTACCCCGGCTTGTCGGCATTGAAGCCGCGGCGGATATGATAACAACCGGGCGGCACGTACCCGCCGCCGAGGCGCTTCAACTCGGCATCCTCGACGCAGTCGCAGAGGGCGATGATCCGCGCGAAGCCGGTATCGCCTATGCGCGTGATCTATTGAAAGACGAAGCCGGTGTGCGGAGAACCCGCGAACAAAATGCACAGGTTGATACGGTCCGCGGTAACAGCGCGTTGTTCGACAGCCTGCGCGAGACGGTGAAGAAAAAAGCAAAGGGGCAATTGTCGCCACAGCTTTGCCTTGAAGCCGTTATCGCTTCGGCTGAACTTCCATTTTTCGATGGTTTGAAGCGCGAACGCGAACTGTTCATGGAACTGATGAAGTCGCCGCAACGCGAAGCACTGATTCACGTCTTCTTCGCCGACCGCGAGGTTGGCAAGATCCCGGAACTGAAAAGCGGAACAGCCCGCCCGCTCGATAAGGCCGCCATTATCGGCGGCGGAACCATGGGTTCGGGAATTACCGTGTCGATGTTGTTTGCCGGCATTCCCGTCACCATGATTGAGCAGGACGCGGAAGGGGCGGCACGCGGCAGACGAAACGTCGAGCGCATACTGGACGACGGGGTCAAGCGGGGAAAGTTCGATCAAACGCACCGGGACAAGCTGGCCAATGAGCTCTATTCGGTGAGTGCTGATATTTCGGCGCTTGAAGATGCAGATATCGTCATCGAAGCGGCCTTTGAGGATATGGATGTCAAAAAGGCGTTGTTCGGGCAGATTGATCAGCATGCCAAACCCGGCGCGGTCCTCGCCAGCAACACCTCCTATCTCGATATCAATCAGATTGCCGCTGTTACCAAACGACCGTCTGAGGTGCTGGGTCTCCATTTTTTTTCACCCGCCCACGTTATGCGGCTGCTTGAGATCGTCGTTGCCGACAAGACCCATGCGGATGTGACGGCGACCGGCTTTGCCCTTGCGAAGAAGCTGAAGAAAGTGGGCGTGCGTGCTGGCGTTTGCGACGGGTTCATCGGCAACCGGATCCTGGAGCGATATCTGACGATTGCGTCCTATCTGGTCGAGGACGGGACAAGTCCTTACGACATCGACCGGGCAGTGGTGAATTTCGGATATCCGATGGGTCCGAACCAGATGAGCGATCTGGCGGGCCTCGACATCGGCTACGCCAACCGCAAACGTAAGAAAAAAGAAGGCTGGAACGGACGCTACGCGGCTGATTTTACGGACAGGATCGCCGAGCTCGGCCGCTTCGGTCAGAAGACCGGACGCGGCTTGTATATCTACGAAGAGGGCAGCAGGATCGGCAAGCCGGACCCCGAGGTTCTTGAAATCATCGATCAGGTGCGCGCCGAGAAAGGGATCGATCCCAAGCCGCTCGATGAAGAGGGTATCATGCGCCGGTATGTGGCGGCCATGATCAACGAAGGCGCGCGCGTGGTCGAAGAAGGCATCGCGCTGAGACCGCTCGACGTCGATATTACTATGCTTTACGGCTACGGCTTTCCAAGATGGCGCGGTGGACCGCTAAAGTATGCCGACATGATCGGCCTCGACACGATCCTTGAGGATATCCGAAGCTTTGCAGCCGAGGCGCCCGATTTCTGGCAACCCGCCGATCTGATCGTCGATCTCGTTGGTCGCGGTGAGAACTTCGACAGCCTGAACAAAAAGGCAAGTGCCTGAGGAAATGACAATGCGCGAAGCCGTAATCGTATCGACCGCCCGCACCGGGATTACCAAGGCCTTTCGAGGCGGGCTGAACATGACCCACGGTGCGGAGTTCGGCGGTGCGGCCGCCAGCGCTGCAGTGCAGCGCTCCGGCGTCGATCCGGACATGATTGAAGACGCCATCATCGGATGCGGGTTTCCCGAAGGCGCAACAGGCGGCAATATCGCACGGCAGATTGCCGTACGTTCAGGCCTACCGGTAACGACCACGGGCATGACGGTGAACCGGTTTTGCTCCTCCGGATTGCAGGCGGTGGCCCTCGCCTCCCATGCCATTACCCAACAAGGCTCGCCGGCAATGCTTGCCGGCGGGATCGAGTCCATCACGCTGGCTCAGGGCAATGCCAACACACACGCGGCGCAGAGCGCGTGGATCCTTGAACACAAACCGGCGGTTTACCTGCCGATGATCGATACGGCAGACATTGTTGCTGAGCGATACGGCATCAGCCGCGAGGCTCAGGATGAATATGCGCTTTCATCCCAGCAGCGCACGGCACAAGCACAGGAAGCCGGGCGCTACGACGATGAGATCATAACGTTCTCAACGGTCATGGCCGTCAAAGACAAGGAAACGGGCGAAGTATCAAAGCATGATGTGACGATCGAGAAGGATGAATGCAATCGGCCCGGAACGACGCTTGAGGGCTTACAGACGCTTGAGCCTGTGCGTGGGCCGGACCAGTTCATTACAGCGGGCAACGCGTCGCAGCTATCCGATGGTGCATCGGCGTGTGTGTTGCTGGAAGCGACGGAAGCCGAAAAGCGCAACATTGAACCGATGGGCGCATTTCGCGGTTTTGTCGTTGCCGGGTGCGAACCGGATGAAATGGGCATTGGACCGGTTTTTGCTGTGCCGCGATTGCTCGAGCGATTTGGTCTGACGATGGATGATATCGGCCTTTGGGAGTTGAATGAGGCCTTCGCCAGCCAGGTCCTGTATTGCCGGGACAAACTCGGCATCCCGCAGGACATCTTGAATGTCAACGGAGGCTCGATTTCCATCGGCCATCCGTATGGCATGACCGGCGCCCGGCAAGTGGGACATGTCATGTATGAAGGCAAGCGGCGCGGCATTAAACATGCCGTTGTGACAATGTGCGTCGGAGGCGGTCAGGGCGCGGCCGGCCTTTTCGAGATCTACTGATACGAGGACAGAACCATGGATTTGAATTATTCGGATGAAGAGCTGGCATTCCGAAACGAGGTGCGGGCGTTTCTGAATGCCGAACTGCCCTCGTCTATCTCAAACAAGGTAAAAACCGGCAAACGTCTGAGCAAAGACGATATGGACCGCTGGCATGCGACGCTAAATGCGCGCGGCTGGCTCGCCGAATCCTGGCCGGTCGAATATGGCGGAACAGGCTGGGATGCTGTTCAGCAGCAGATTTTCGATGAGGAAACCTGCGCGGCCGGAGCGCCGCGGACTGTTCCCTTCGGTTTGAAGATGCTTGCGCCGGTGCTGATAAAGTACGGATCGGAAGAGCAAAAAGAGCATTACCTGCCTCGTATACTCGACGGTTCCGACTGGTGGTGTCAGGGCTATTCCGAACCCGGCGCAGGATCGGATTTGGCCTCGCTTAAAACCCGTGCCGTGCGCGACGGTGATCATTATGTCGTCAACGGACAGAAGACCTGGACCACGCTTGGCCAGTACGCCAACAAGATCTTCTGTCTGGTACGCACGTCGACAGAAGGCAAACCGCAGGAAGGCATCTCGTTTCTGCTCATCGATATGGATATGCCCGGTGTCACGGTGCGGCCGATCGTTCTTCTGGAAGGGACCCATGAAGTCAACGAGGTGTTCTTTGACGACGTCCGGGTTCCGGTTGAAAATCTCGTGGGCGAGGAAAACAAAGGCTGGACCTATGCCAAATACCTGCTGACGCATGAACGGACCAACATTGCAAATGTTGGGGCCAACAAGGTTTCGCTCGAACATTTGAAACATGTCGGCACGCAGCAGAAGATGCGTGGCCGTCCTTTGATAGAGGATCCCGTTTTTGCTGCACGGCTGGCGCGCATCGAGATGGAACTTGATGCCATGGCGACCACCAACCTGCGGCTCTTGTCATCGCCGGACAGCGAAGCCAACGCCGGTCCGATGAGCTCGATGCTGAAGATCAAGGGTACGGAAATCCGCCAGGCGCTGAACGACCTGACCCGGCGTGCACTCGGACCCTATGCAATGCCTTTCGTGTCGGAAGCGCTTGATGCGGGCTATAATGAAGAGCCTATAGGGCCGGACTATGCGGCGCCCGTTTCGAAGGAGTATTTCAACAACCGCAAGATCACGATTTACGGCGGGTCGAACGAGATCCAGCGCGGGATCATCAGCAAGATGATGATGGGGCTGTAAAGCATCATGGACTTCAACCACACCGAAGACCGCGTGATGCTAAAGGATATGGTCTCCAGGTTCCTGGCGGACAACTATCCGCTCGAGGAACGCCATAAGGCCGCCGAGAGCAGCGAAGGCTTTTCACGCGAGAAGTGGCAGGCGTTTGCGGAGCTGGGCCTGATCGGCGCCCTGTTTTCAGAAGAACATGGCGGATTCGGCGGCGCAGGTTTCGACATCAGCGTTCTCTTTGAGGAATTGGGACGCGGGCTTGCGGTCGAGCCTTTCCTTGCAAGCGCGGTTCTGGGCGGCGGCGCTCTGGCACAGCTCGGCGATCAAGAACAGACAAAGCTCATCGCGGATGTAATCGCCGGTGACAAGCTGCTCGCCCTTGCCCATGGGGAGCCAGATAGCCGGTACGACTATTCCCATGTTGAAACGACAGCGACAGCGGACGGAAATGACTGGGTTCTGAGCGGCCGCAAGGCTGTAGTGCTGAACGGCGACAGCGCCGACCAAATCATCGTGACGGCACGCAATTCCGGCCAATCGTGGGATGAAGACGGCATAACGGCCTTTCTCGTTCCATCAGATACGGACGGGCTCGATGTTCGAGGATACCCGACGATTGATGGCCTGCACGCAGCAGAGATCAACCTAAAGACGGTCAGGGTCGGGTCAGAAGCACTCCTCGGTGAACCGGGGAAAGCCTATCCGGCAATTGAAACAGCCATTGCGCGCGCCAACGTGGCCCTTGCATCCGAAGCCGTCGGGCTCATGGATATCTGCCGTGACATGACCCTCGAATATCTGCGTACCCGTAAACAGTTCGGGGTCCCGATCGGTAAGTTCCAGGCACTCCAACACCGCATGGCGACCGTGTTGACGGAAATCGAGCAGGCTCGTTCCGCCGCTATCAATGCCGCCGGCAGGCTCGAACTGACCCGAAATGAACGGGAAAAAGCGGTGTCGTCGGCAAAGGCACTGGCCGGACAGATCGGCAGGCTGGTGGCGGAAGAAGCAATCCAGATGCATGGCGGTATCGCCATGACGTGGGAATATGGTCTTGGTCATTATGCCAAACGGCTGATCATGATCGACCACCAGTTCGGCGACGTCGATTTCCATACTGCGCGCTTCGTCGAATTCTCCCGGCAAGCGGCCTGACGCCGGGTATCGCGATATGAAGATCATTCGCGACCAGACCGGCGCGCAATCGTCCATGGGATACGTGGCTGAAATCGACAATGGTATGGTCCGTGTCTACCTCGATATCGACCACCGGCATATCAACCGCGGTGACAGCCTGCATGGCGGCATTATCGCGACCCTGCTCGATGCGGCAGCCGGTTATGCGGTCAGTCTCTCGGTTGACGGAGAAACGCTTTATTATACCTCGACCGTTTCGCTTACCATCAACTATCTGTCGCGTGTGACAGCCGGGCGCGTCGTGGCAACCGCACAGGTGACAGGAGGCGGACACAAACTCGTTTTCGTCGACGCGACATTATCGAGCGATGCGGGTGTCCCAGTCGCTACCGCGACGGGGACTTTCAAGCTCTACAGGGACATAACGCGCGGTTAGAGCGCGCTCTGACTGTCGCAAGTCATTTGAGTGCTGTCAGTTACTGTCGCGCAGGCGCATCCTCAAAAAAACATTCGATCAAGGTGCCGATTGTGCACTGCACTGGCTTGAATAAGGCGCTATGTTGCAATGCAATGTCTCGGCGTAATCGATGGAGTTCCCCATGTCTGATGTGAAAACTGCGGTTGTCACCGGTTCTTCAAGCGGTATCGGTCTCGGTATCGCCGAAGGCTTTGCTGCAAAGGGTATGAACGTTGTGATGAACGGTATTGAGCCGCTCGAACAGATCGAGCCTATTCGTAAAGGCATCGAAGACACGCACGGCACCAAGGCAATCTACACGCCGGCCAACATGATGAAGCCAGACGGTGTTCGCGCATTGATGACAACGGCGATCGAAGCGTTCGGGCATATTGACGTGTTGGTCAACAATGCAGGCATCCAGCATGTCGCACCGGTCGAAGAGTTTCCCGAAGAAAAGTGGGAGGCGATCATTGCGCTTAATCTTTCAGCCGCCTTTCACACGACGCGTGCGGTCGTGCCCGGCATGAAGGCGAAAGGCTGGGGCCGCATCATCAACATCGCCTCGGCTCATGGGCTCGTCGCGTCGCCTTACAAGTCAGCCTATGTCTCGGCGAAACACGGTCTCGTCGGCCTGACCAAAACTGTGGCGCTGGAAGTCGCCGAATACGGAATTACCGTCAACGCAATCTGCCCGGGCTATGTCTGGACGCCGCTGGTCGAAAAACAGATCCCCGATACCGCCGAAGCGCGCGGCATCAGCGAGGAGGAGGTCAAGCGCGACGTTCTTCTGGCCGCGCAGCCAACCAAAGAGTTCGTCAGCGTCGAACACATGGCAGCAGTCGCCAATTTCCTGTGCACCGACGACGCATCTTCCATTACAGGCGCATCGCTGCCGGTCGACGGCGGCTGGGTCGCGCAATGATTTCCATGGCTTATGCTTGAGCGAAAGTGGCGATATGAGAAAGAACAGCAAGACAGTCAACTTGGCACTGCAAGGTGGAGGCGCGCACGGCGCGTTTACCTGGGGCGTACTCGACAAGCTGCTTGAAGACGGGCGTCTCGATCTGGAAGCGATTTCCGGCACTTCGGCCGGCGCGATGAACGCAGTGGCGTTGGCCGATGGATTGATGCGGGGAGGCACCGATGGCGCCAGAGCCGCACTTGAACATTTCTGGCGATCGATCAGTGAGCGCTCTGCGCTGAGCCCAATCCAGCGCCTGCCCTTCGATGTGCTTATGGGCAATTGGAGCCTTGATCACACACCGAGCTACCAGTTCTTCGATGCCATGACCCGCATTACCTCGCCGTACCAGTTCAATCCGCTCAACATCAATCCTCTGCTTGAGCTTCTGGAGGAATGTGTCGATTTCGATCGCGTGCGCGGCTGCAATCTTCTGAAACTTTTCATTTCGGCAACGGATGTCGAAACAGGAAGGGTGAAGGTCTTCGACCGCAGCAAACTCACCGCCGAGATGGTCATGGCATCAGCTTGTCTGCCGTTTATATTTCAGGCGGTTGAAATCGACGGCGTGCCCTATTGGGATGGGGGCTATATGGGTAATCCATCGCTGTTTCCATTCCATTCACACACCGAAACAGACGATATTCTGGTGGTGCAGATCAATCCCATCGAGCGCCGCGGTGCCCCGCGAACGGCGCAGGAGATTCTCAATCGTATCAACGAGATCAGCTTCAACGGCAGCCTGCTTCGCGAGTTCCGCGCCATCGATTTTGTCAGTCGCCTGATCGAAGAGGGGAAGCTCTCGCAAGACCACTACACCAAGACCCGGGTGCATGTGATCGAGAACCAGGAGGAGTTGAAACCGCTCGGCGCATCCTCCAAGGTTAACGCGGAGTGGCGCTTTCTCACGCATCTGCGCGACATTGGACGCGACACGGCCGACCAGTGGCTGGCCGAGAATTTCAAACATGTCGGCAAGCAATCCACAGTTGATCTTCGGGCGATGTTTCAAGGTTTGGGCGCCGAACATCACGGATAGATCGGGATCTGAGCGCAACCCCGATACACGTCGATTTGTCCACAGGAGCGCCTGGTTCGGGCGCCGCGGCAGCTCGCAGCTTCAAACTGTTTAGAATCAGTGATACGGTTTGGCGAATCTGTTCAGTAAATTGTGACTGTGTGTGAGCTTTTCTCTCCAGATGCGGACCCGAGAGCGTTTCTGGTTTAGCTTGAGGCATTTGATGGCGGAAGATCGGTTCATTCGGTTAGGCGCGTCGCGCAGCGCGATGTGGGACATCGGGCAAGCGGCGCAACGACACCGATGGGCCGATACTCCGCCACCCTTGACAGGAAAAAGCTGTTGAAAAACATTCGTAAACCGGCCGGGCGATTTTGCCCCCTGACTGCGTTGGCTCACGCTTGTGGTGGATTGGCACCACGGCGCGCAACCCGCCTTGTCAGCGACCAAAATCGCCTCGGTCAAATGACTCAATCTAAACCAGAAGCGCTCTAGTTCATAGGGATCAAGGAAGGGTGATGAAACCATGCGATTATTCGGTCTGATTATTGTTGGCTTGGTCTTTGCGACATCTTCTTTTGCACAGGATGATGTGACAAAGGCGCAGGGCATTGTAGAGCAACAGATTGTTGCGTTTCTGCAAGATGACATCGATACAGCCTATTCATTTGCGGCGCCCGGCATAAAGAGCCTGTATCCCGAGCCGGAACGTTTCATAGAAATGGTCAAGCGAAACTACCAACCCGTCTACAGGCCCGGAAACTATGCATTCGGCCGGACTATGAGCGGTAGCGACGGCAACACGATTGCACTGGAATTGCTGATTACCGGGCCGGAAGGCAAGGACTGGCGCGCCATTTATGTCCTTAAGAAGCAGGAAGATGGCGAATTCCAGATCTCCGGCGTCCGTCTTGTTGAGCTGGAAGCGCCCAATATCTGACCGAAGGTAAGCGTTGGAGCGCTTCTGGCTTAGATTGGATCATTTGATGGCGGAAGATCGGTTCATTCGGGTAGGCGCGTCGCGCAGCGCGATGTGGGACATCGGGCAAGTGGCGCAACGACGCCGATGGGCCGATACTTCGCCACCCTTGAGAGGAAGACGCTGTTGAAAAGCTTCGGTAAACGGGCCGGGCGATTTTGCCCCCTGACTGTGTTGGCTCACGCTTGTGGTGGGTTGGCACCACGGCGCGCAACCCGCCTTGTCAGCGACCAAAATCGCCTCGGTCAAATGTTTCAATCTAAGCCAGAAACGCTCTAAGGTCGCGGCGGAAACGGAGCAATCGTTTACGCCGCCGCAACCTCTTCTTTCTTCCGCAGGAAAATCATCGCGAGCCTGTAGAGCACAACCGCGTTCAAAATGTGCCACAGGAAATGCGTACCAAGCGAAAACGCACTGCAAACTGGCTCATCGATGGTACGGAATGCGATTGAAACGGCGAATATGACGCCAGTCAAAATCAGACCGTTTGCGATCACACGCTCACGCGGCAACATCAATACACCGACAATGACAATCGCCAAGAAAGCCGAAGCGTAGCCCGCCGATGAACCTATGAGTGGCGCCGCGAGCGGCGTGATGACCGCGCTAACCGGAACAAAAGCGACCGTGATCAGAGCGCATGCCCAAAGCGGCAGGGTCAGGTAATTGCGCAGGGCGAGAAAAAGGTAGACGAGGATAAAAACAAGGATCGGTATGACATCGGCTGCCGCGGCCCAACCCGTAGCGAATGTGTGAAGAAGAAACGAGCCGATACCGATTACGCAGATCCAAATGCCCAGAAAAAGGACCGCTGGATGCTTTGTCTTGCTTCGCCGCCAGAAAAAAACCACGAGCAGACCGGCAATCACGAATGCGGCATTCGTGATGGCATTCACGGGTTCCGACCAGAAGGTGAAGTCCACCCGCTCACAGTAATTGTCGAAATGCTCGTGTATCTTGGTTTTCCTTCCAGATGGACCGGCCGAACCGTGTCTTCAACAGCCGTATCAGTGATGGCATGCGGTCAGAAAGTCTCGACCCAGGGCCGCAGGGTGAGTTCGTCGGACCATGTGGAGCGATCCTGCCGGATCAGGGACAAATAATTCTGCGCAATCGCATCCGGATCGAGCATGGAATCAGGCCGGTCCGGCGCTTCGGTTCTGCCAGGGTTGCGAATGCCGCCGTCGATGTTGATCCAGCTGACATGAATGCCTTTTGGGTGCATTTCGCGGGCCATGGATTGCGCTAGCCCGCGTTGCGCGAACTTGCCCATCGCGAACGGTGCCGAATGCGGAAAACCTTTGACGCCCGCCGAAGCGCCAGTGAAAAGGATTGTTCCCAAGACGCCATCCTCTGCCTCCTGCTCAAGCATAACCCGTGTCGCCGCTTGCCCGACAAGAAACGCACCATAGGCTGTCACCTCGATCGCTGTCTTGACTGCTTCCGGATCCAGCTCCGTCAAGGGGCCGCGCTGTCGCGCAGAAGGGTTGTAGACCGCAACGCGCAGAGGCCCTTCGAGGTCTGAAAACAGCTTTTCCACCTCGCCTGGTTTCGACGCGTCGCAGCGCACCGTCGACGCATCCGTTTCCTTGGCCAATTCAGCAATCTTTTCGACATCGCGGGCCGCCAGAACCATTTGATATCCCTCACGTTTCAACAACCGTGCAAGCGACGCGGACAGACCGTCCCCTACCCCGACAATCAAAGCTGTGCGTTCAGCCATTCGCTAAGCCCTCCCGAAGCTGCCAACAAAATTAGCCCGGATCGAGTCTGACATGAACCGCTGACAGAATTCTCTCATGCGATCGACCCTTCATTTTTTCCGGACAGGCAATTCAGTACCTGATCTGCCGCCTGCATTTCCGTCCAGCGAAATCTCCGGCGCGCGGCGGCTTCGGCATCTTCACCCCATTGGGAAATGTTCCAGTCTTCATCGACATGGGCGGCCATCCATGCTTCTTCCGCTGTCAAATGCCCTTTTGCAACGGCCAACGACAGGATCGCCGATCCGGTCAGTGTGGTGAAGATATGAAGACTGGCGAGCGCCATCGGGCTGTCATGGGATGCGACGTGAATACCGATCGCATTGACCGCCGCCCGTGGCTGTTCGACATGCATGATGCCCTGCGATTGCTGGAAATGGGCGCCAAGCGCGCTGCGCGCCCAATCCAAGACCGGGTCCCAGAGCTCATTTTGCAGCTCGACAAGCGCCTGCGGACTGTCGGCCCGGTAGCAAAGCAGGTCTGTACCGGCAAAGCGCAGTATGTCCTCGATAATGGCCTGTTTATCCGATGCGATTCCATCGAGGGCGGTGTTGACCAAGCGGGTGACAGGCATGGTTATCGGGTCAATCTGAGTGCTTTGCGCCTCCCACTCACGGCAGACAAGCTCTGCCAGATCACGGGTCGGCAACCGGAGCTCCTGCCTTGCGGGCGTGCGGATCGTACGGCCATCGAGGCGCACATGAAAAGCGCCGTCTATTCCATCGACGTCCACCTTCTCGTAAAACCGCCCGGGAAGCTCGCGTTTCGACTTGATCTGCGCCCGTCGTACCGGATCGGTATCACTTAGCGTGTCGCTCAGATCGTTGAGAATATCGCGCATGATCTCAGATTCCGTTGTGAACGCAGAACGTTCTTATGTCCTCATCCGACAAATAGGGCATCAAACGTCGCTGTCCCTTGAAAAACCGATGAGGTTCCAGCTTTGCACCATGTGCGGGGGTAGCGGCGCGGTGATCTCGATCTTTCCTTGTCCATCCGGATGCGGGATGGAGATGCGGCGTGCGTGCAAGTGCAGGCGCTTTTGAATGCCGCCGGGGAAGTCCCAATTGTGATCTGCTTCAAAGTATTTCGGATCACCGATGATCGGACAACCGATATGCGCAGCATGCACTCTCAATTGATGGGTACGGCCCGTGTGAGGTTGCATCTCAAGCCAACTAAGCCTGCGGCCGGCGTGTTCGATGATCCGGTAGAACGAGATGGCGTTATCGGCGCCGGGCTCGCCGTGTTTGCAGACCCGAACATGGTCGCCCTGTGCCGTGTGCTCCTTGACCAGCCAAGTCGAAATCCGACCCTCGGGTTTGGGTGGAACGCCTTTGACCAACGCCCAATAGGTCTTTTCCGTTTCACGGTGCCTGAAGGACGCCGTCAGTGCCTGCGCCGCTCCGCGCGTCCTGGCAACGACCAGCACGCCCGACGTGTCGCGGTCCAGACGATGGACGAGCCGCGGCTTTTCGTTCTTGCGGCTTCGCCACGCCTCCAGCATCGCGTCAACATGGCGGGTGAGGCCGGAACCACCCTGAACGGCAAGCCCAGACGGTTTGTTGAAGACAAGCACTTTCGCGTCTTCGTAAAGCAGCATTTTCGAAAGGGAATCGCCATCTTCGGCTTCTGACGAACGAGATTGGCCGGCGGCAGCGTGGTTTATACTTTCAGTGTTCGTTACGTGCGGCGGGATGCGAATTCGCTGCCCCGGTTGAACGCGCGTGTCGTGCTTTACACGTCCGCCGTCGATGCGGACCGCGCCGGACCGCAAAAGCTTTTGCAGTTTGCCGTATCCGAGCGACGGGAAATGCACTTTGAACCATCGGTCGAGGCGCATGCCTGCTTCGTCCGTTTCAACCTGTCGCTGCTCTACCTGTGCCATACGCGGTCTCTTGATGTCCTAGAAAAGGGCTTTTGCCAATATGAGCCCGGCGAAAACAGCAGCAATTGACAGGGCAACACTTGCAAAAACATAGGCCACCGCCGTCAGGAAAGCCTGTCTTTCCCAAAGCACAGCAACGTCGAGGGCGAAGGCCGAAAACGTGGTAAAGCCGCCAAGGATCCCTGTTGCAACGAGTAGCCTGACCTCCTGTGAAACGCCAAGCCGGCGCACCATTACTTCAACGAAAATACCCATGATCAAACATCCCACGACGTTGACGGTCAGCGTGCCCCAGGGGAAACACGGACCGAACAGGCGCAGCGATGCAAGATTGACTGCGTGCCGGAGAGATGCGCCGACTGCACCGCCCAACGCTACTATGAGAACATTTGCCATGAATTCGATCTAGCGGCTTTTGATGGTTCGGGAAAGATCGAAACCGCCTGCGCGAAACGCACATCCGCACCAATTTCGGGAAGCATTCCGCCAATATGAGAGCCAATTGCACGGACGCCGAAGACCGTTACAACATCGCCATCAGTCGCCATGATCGCGCCTTTCGGCCCGTATTTTCGCCCAGTAATCAAGCCGTTTGCGCAACTCCCGTTCGAAACCGCGTTCGGGCGGGTCATAGAAGGTCATGCGCCCCATCTTTTCCGGGAAGTAATCCTGACCGGAGAATGCATCCGGTGCGTCATGGTCGTATTCGTAACCCTTGCCGTAGCCCTCATCTTTCATCATTCGGGTCGGCGCATTGAGGATGTGTTTCGGCGGCAGGAGCGAGCCGTTGTCTTTGGCGGCCCGGCTCGCAGTCTTGAAGGCGACATAAGCCGCATTGGATTTGGGTGCGGTTGCCAGGTAGATGCAAGCCTGCGCCAATGCGAGTTCTCCCTCTGGCGAGCCAAGATAGTCGTAAGCGTCCTTAGCAGCGTTGGCGATGACCAATGCTTGCGGGTCAGCCAGGCCGATGTCTTCGGAAGCCATACGGACCATCCGCCGTCCGAGGTAAAGCGGGTCTTCACCTGCATCGAGCATTCTGCATAGGTAATAGAGAGCTGCATCGGCATCCGAACCGCGCACCGCCTTGTGAAGCGCGGAAATGAGATTGTAATGACCATCCTGTCCCTTGTCGTAAACCGGCGCACGCCGTTGTACGACCGACTGCAGCTGATCGGCATCGAAAGTCTCGCCCTCACGGGCTGTTCGCCAAACCTCTTCGGCCAACGTCAGCGCTGCGCGCCCGTCTCCATCCGCCATGCGAATGAGACTTGCACGCGCCAACTCGTCGACCGGCAAGGTCCTTGCTTGCGCCTCTTCCGCGCGCGCAAGCAGTTGTTCAAGGCTCGTTTCGTCGAGCGGCTTGAAGGTTAGTACGCGGGCACGCGAAAGCAGCGCGGCATTGAGCTCGAACGACGGGTTTTCGGTCGTCGCGCCGACCAGAACGACCGTTCCATCTTCCATGACGGGAAGAAAGCTGTCCTGCTGTGCCCGATTGAAGCGGTGGATCTCGTCGACGAACAACAGCGTCTGCTTGCCTGATATCCTCCGGGCGCGTGCAGCTTCGAACACCTTTTTGAGATCGGCAACGCCGGAGAATATTGCCGAGATCTGCTCGAAAGCCATTTCCGTTGCACCGGCAAGGAGCCGCGCGACAGTTGTCTTTCCAGTTCCGGGAGGCCCCCAGAATATCATCGATCCCAGCGAACCGGTGGCAATCATTCTGGTTATGACGCCGTCTTCGCCCGTCAGGTGATCCTGACCGCAGATGTCGGCGAGCGATTGCGGGCGCAAGCGGTCTGCCAACGGGCGCGCCTTCGCCGCAGCTTCCTTTTCGACATCGGCGAAGAGATCGGTCATTATCGTATCATCTGCCGCAGCCTGCGTCCGTTACGGTTGATCTCGAACCGCCAAAAGCCCGGCTCGGCCTCGAGTATTGCCACCAGGTCCCGTGCATCGGAGATTCGCTCTCCGTTGATTGCCACCAGAATGTCGCGCGGCCTGATACCATAGCGACTTGCCGGCGACCCGCGCTGAACATCGAGCACCACGACACCGGAATTGCTGCCGCGCAGCCGCAATTCCTCAGCCAGTTGCGGTTCAATTGTTGCAACGAGCGCGCCCGAAAACGGATTGCGCCCGCTCAAACGGACCTCATCAGCGGGTTTGCGTTGCCGGGGCGGCTCGAGGCGGACGGAGATATCCTTGAGCTGACCACGCGAAACCACCTCAAGCGCTGCCGTGGCGCCGACGCCGGCCGTTGCAAGGCGGTAGCCAAGCGCATCTGGATGCTGGACCGCCTGTCCATTGAGGCTGATCACCAGATCGCCAACGCGCAGCCCGCCCCGTTCTGCTGGTCCGTCAGGAACGACAGCTGTCACAATCGCCCCAAAGGCACGCTCCATTCCAAGCGCTTCGGCCATGTCGCCTGTCACTGGTGAAAACGATGCGCCGATAAAGGGTCGCCGGAATCGGTCCGCGCCCGATTGGGCCGCCTGAACGACGGCGCGCACCATATTGGTGGGTATGGCAAAACCGATACCGTTCGATCCGCCGGACCGCGAAAAAATGGCCGTGTTGATGCCGACCAAACGGCCATTCATATCAATAAGCGCACCGCCGGAGTTGCCGGGATTGATAGCCGCGTCGGTCTGGATAAAGAAGCCAAAATCGGAAACGCCGACCCCGTTTCGCGCCAGTGCCGAGACAATCCCGCTGGTGACGGTCTGGCCAACGCCGAAGGGATTGCCGATTGCAAGAAGCACGTCGCCGACCTGAAGCCGGTCAGAATCTCCATATTCAATGGTCGGAAACGGCTCTTCGCCGTCGATCTTCAGGACCGCCAAGTCGACCCGTTCGTCTTTCAGCAACACCCGGCTTTTGAATTCCTGTCCACTGGCGAAAGCAACCTTGATCTCGTCGGCGCCCTTGATGACGTGGTGGTTGGTTACGATGATGCCGGACGCGTCAACAATAACGCCCGATCCAAGCGACGTCTGAACCTGGGAGCGCCCCGGCGCCTGCTGACCAAAGAAACGCTCGAAGAACGGATCGCCAGCAAATGGCGAACGGCGCTGCACCATGCGCCCCGCGTAAACGTTGACAACGGCAGGCGAAGCCAACTTGACCAGCGGCGCGTAGGAATATTGCAGCACGGTTCTGGATTGCGGCGGTACGCGACGCACATTCTCATCGTCTGCAGAATCGCCGAATATCTCCGAGATCGCACCCCGCATGCGTTCATTATCGGAGGCATAAATCAGGCCTGACGCGGATAAGGTCAGACCGGAAACAGCCAGGATAAGGATCAGAATTCCGCCGAGTTTCAAAGCACGCATCTATCATCCTCCGAACGAATCCGCATTTTACACAAATAAGGACGATTTACGGATCAAAAAGAGCGGATCGCACAAAACGGAAGCAGGCACTCAAACGATTGGCCGGCCCCAATATTCATCAGGCGCTACAAACAAAAAAAGGCCGGGTAAACCCCGGCCCGCCAGTCTTCATTTTGCAGTTCTCATGCTGCTTCGGTTTCTTCGTCAACTTCCGCTTCGACGCGTGCACGATCTTTGGCGCCCTTGGCGTCGACATCACGATCAACGAATTCGACCACGGCAAGTGGTGCATTGTCGCCCTTGCGGAACCCCGCTCTCATGATGCGGATATAACCGCCATGGCGATCGGCGTAGCGCGGCGCGATCGTATCGAACAGCTTACGCACCATTTCGATGTCGCGAATCTTTGCAATAGCCCGGCGACGGGCGTGGAGATCGCCCCGCTTGCCGAGTGTGACGAGCTTTTCGACGACGGGCCGGATCTCCTTCGCCTTCGGCACGGTCGTGACAATCTGTTCGTGTTCGATCAAGGATGCCGCCATATTGGCAAACATGGCCTTGCGATGGCTTGATGTGCGGTTGAGCTTGCGGCCTGACTTGCGGTGGCGCATGCGCTTTCTCCTTTGGCACAGGCTTTAGCGCCCGCGGCTTCGTTTAATATTGGTCCTCATAGCGCTTGGCGAGGTCTTCGATGTTCTCCGGCGGCCAGGCAGGCACCTCCATGCCGAGATGCAAACCCATTGACGCCAGTACTTCCTTGATCTCGTTCAGCGACTTGCGGCCGAAGTTCGGCGTGCGAAGCATTTCCGCCTCGGTCTTTTGAATAAGATCGCCGATATAGACGATATTGTCGTTCTTCAGGCAGTTTGCCGAACGAACGGAAAGTTCCAACTCGTCCACCTTCTTGAGCAGCGCCGGATTGAACGCAAGTTCGGTTGCCTGGACCTCTTCGACTTCCTTCTGCGGCTCGTCGAAGTTGATAAAGACGCCGAGTTGATCCTGGAGGATACGGGCGGCAAACGCGATTGCATCTTCCCCCGAGACCGATCCATCGGTTTCCAGTGTCATGGACAGCCGGTCGTAGTCGAGGACCTGTCCTTCACGGGTGTTTTCAACCTTGTACGACACCTTCTTGACAGGCGAATAGAGGCTGTCGACCGGGATCAGACCGATCGGCGCATCTTCAGCGCGATTGCGGTCGGCCGGGACATAGCCCTTGCCGTTCTGCACCGTGAACTCCATGCGGATTTCGGCACCCTCGTCGAGCGTACAGATAACGTGTTCAGGGTTCAGAATTTCGATATCGCCGACCGTCTGAATGTCGCCGGCCAGAACAGTGCCCGGGCCCTGCTTGCGGACAACCATCCGCTTCGGTTCGTCGCCTTCCATGCCGATGGCGATTTCCTTGATGTTCAGGACAATATCCGTGACATCCTCGCGAACACCGGGGATCGATGAAAACTCGTGCAGGACACCGTCGATCTGCACCGCGGTGACCGCAGCGCCGCGCAGCGATGACAGAAGAACACGCCGCAGCGCATTGCCGAGCGTAAGCCCAAAGCCGCGCTCAAGCGGTTCAGCAACCAGTGTGGCCTTGGTGCGACCGGAGGCCGAAAACTCGATCTTGTTCGGCTTGATCAGTTCCTGCCAGTTTTTCTGAATCATATCGTCTTACCTTCCGTTCCGTGCCACCATCCAATCGTGGCATCAGGGCTGGAGCGCCGAGCGGAGCAGCAAGCCGCTCATCGGCAGTCTACTCGCATATCAGACGCGTCTCTTTTTGCGCGGCCGGCAACCATTGTGCGGAATGGGCGTCACGTCGCGGATCGACGTGATCGTAAATCCCGCAGCCTGGAGCGCGCGCAATGCCGATTCACGGCCGGATCCCGGGCCGCATACCTCGACTTCAAGCGATTTCATCCCATGTTCCTGGGCTTTTTTAGCGCAGTCCTCGGCAGCAATCTGTGCTGCAAACGGCGTCGATTTGCGCGAGCCCTTGAAGCCTTTGGCTCCGGCCGATGACCATGCAATCGCGTTGCCCTGCGCATCGGTTATGGTGATCATCGTGTTGTTAAAAGTCGAATTTACGTGGGCAACGCCCGACGAAATATTCTTGCGTTCGCGACGGCGAACGCGGGTGGCGTCCTTAGCCATTACTTACCTTTCATCGATCTCCACACCGCCGTAATTCCAGCGGCTCCACCTGGACCGGGCCCTATCGCGGCCGCAGCCCTGTTTCAAACCGTCCAGCATCGTTCGGAACGTGCCGGCCGGTGCCCCGAGAACGGAGCCAATTACTTTTTCTTACCTGCGATTGCCTTTGCCGGGCCCTTGCGGGTGCGTGCATTGGTATGCGTGCGCTGGCCGCGAACGGGAAGGTTGCGACGGTGGCGTAAACCACGGTAGCAGCCCAGGTCCATAAGCCGTTTGACGTTCATCGCTGTCTCGCGACGAAGGTCGCCTTCCACCTGGTAATCGCGGTCAATGGACTCGCGAACCTGGATCACTTCTGCATCGGACAGTTCGTTTACCCGGCGTTCTGCGGGAATACCGGCTTTCTCGACAATTGCCTTAGCGTGCGCCGCGCCAATGCCATGTATGTATTGCAGTGCAATGACGACGCGCTTGTTGGTTGGAATATTGACGCCAGCTATACGGGCCACGCCTAATCTCCTTGCCTTTCAAGCCAACAGGCTTGACTGGTTAAGCAGTCACCAGACTGCGGTTTGACATAGTCGGGACAGACAAATGCGATCGGCCCCGGTTCTTTGTCCAAAACCGCGCCAACCGCTCGACAATCTCGAATTGGCCGCGTTCTAACGGACTCGATACGCGATCGTCAACTGTCCAAATGCCGAAAATTCAGCCTAATTGCACCTAATTGGCAAAAATGCACCGCTTCGGCTCATAATGCGGCCAAAATCTCTTCGATCTGAGCCGTTACGACGTCCATATCGGCCATTCCGTCAACCTGCTTCAAAAGCCCTTTTGCGTAGTAATAACCGAGCAATGGAGCGGTTTCCTTATAGTACGCCTGCAAGCGCGTGCGAATCGTTTCGGGATTATCATCGGGCCGGCGCCTGAAATCGGTTGAGTCGCATTTGTCGCAAACACCCTCTACGGCCGGTTTCAGGAACTGGTCATGGTATCCAGCACCACATGTAATGCAGGTGTAACGGCCGCTGATCCGCTCAACCAGTATGTCGTCGTCAACACGCAATTCCAAAACGCACGACAACGCCATATCCTTGGAAGCAAGCATATTCTCGGTTGCATCCGCCTGGAACAACGTCCGTGGATAACCGTCCAGAATGAAGCCGTCATGGCAATCGGGTTGGTCAATACGCTCGGACACAATTGCGTTGACGATATCATCGGAAACCAGTTTCCCGGCATCCATGACGGCCTTGGCCCTCAGGCCGACCTCTGAGCCGCTGGCCACCGCCGCACGGAGCATGTCGCCCGTAGACAGTTGAGGAATTCCGTGCTTTTCGACCAGTCGATGTGCCTGAGTCCCCTTCCCTGCGCCCGGCGGCCCAAGCAATACGAGTCTCATCGTCCCCTCTTTCCTCCCCGGAGTTTCGACTTCTTGATCAGGCCCTCATATTGCTGTGCAATCAGGTGTCCCTGAACCTGGGCGACGGTGTCAAGCGTTACGCTGACAACGATCAACAGTGATGTCCCGCCGAGATAGAACGGAATTCCGGTCCGGGCAATCAGAAACTCAGGCAGGAGACACACGAAAACCAGATAAATCGCGCCGACGACTGTAATACGTGTCAGCACGAAGTCGATATACTCCGCGGTGCGTTCACCGGGGCGGATGCCCGGAATGAAGCCGCCATGGCTCTTCAAATTGTCGGCCGTATCCTTAGGATTGAATACGATGGCGGTGTAGAAGAACGCGAAGAAAGCAATCATCACCGCGTAGAACAGCATGTAGAGCGGTTGTCCGTGTCCAAGCGTTGCCAGTACCGTCGTCGCCCAACCTGGCAGGTTGGTGGTGTCAGAAAAGCCCGCAAGGGTTGCTGGTAGCAACAAAAGAGATGATGCGAAAATCGGGGGGATAACACCTGCGGTGTTGAGTTTGAGCGGCAAATGCGACGAGTCACCCTGGAACATGCGGTTGCCGACTTGGCGTTTCGGGTACTGGATCAAAAGCCGTCTTTGCGCGCGCTCGACAAACACGATGAAAGCGATGACCGCAATCGCAATCACGATGACGGTGATGATCAGCGCGGTCGACATTGCGCCAGTCCGACCGAGTTCAAGCATTTGCGCAACGGCGCCAGGCAGCGCAGCTACAATGCCGGCAAAAATGATCAGCGAAATGCCGTTGCCGATGCCGCGTGCAGTGATCTGCTCACCAAGCCACATCAGGAATACGGTGCCGCCAACGAGCGTAATGACGCAGGTAATGCGGAAGAACCAGCCGGGGTCGGTAACGATCCCGCTTTGGCTGCTGTCCAGCCCGACGGCAATGCCATAGGCCTGGAGCGTCGCCAGAAATACGGTTCCGTAGCGGGTATACTGGTTTATGATCTTGCGGCCCTGCTCGCCCTCTTTCTTCAATTGCTCAAGGGTCGGGACGACCGATGTCATCAGCTGCATGATGATAGCAGCGGAGATATAAGGCATAATGCCCAGCGCAAAGATTGCCATCCGCTCAACGGCGCCGCCGGCAAACATGTTGAACAGTCCGAGAACGCCACCGGCCTGTTGCTGAAAGGCCTGCGCAAAAGCTTCAGGGTTGATCCCGGGCAGTGGAATATAGGTGCCGAGCCGATAGACCAAAAGCGCACCCAGTGTAAACCAGATGCGCTTTTTGAGATCCTCGGCTTTCGCAAAGGCTGAAAAATTCAGGTTGGCTGCGAGTTGCTCGGCTGCAGATACCATACGAAATCTCCGCCAGATCTGTTCCCTGCTGCTTCACAAGCCAAGTTCAGGCCGGAACAAATCGGTTTCTCAGTTCTTCAATCGCCCGCATGATAGCATGTCTATCTGTTGTACGGGCGTCCCGTCTTTAAATCCCATACGGGATTCGATGGTGCCTCATCCATATGGTGACAAGTGTTACCATTGCAAATCACAACGGGCCAACAATTGTTTATTCAGCAGCCGGTGTCGCAGCGGCAAGCACTTTAACCGACCCGCCTGCTTTCTCGATCTTTTCGATGGCGGATTTCGACGCGCCAGCTATCTCAAGTGTCAGCTTGGCCTTGATGTCGCCGTCGGACAGGACGCGAATGCCGTCTTTTTCCCGTCGTATGACACCTGCGGCCTTGAGCGCGGCTGCATCGACGGTCTTCTTGGCATCAAGTTTCTTCGCATCCACAGCTGCCTGAAGCCGGCCAACCGAAACAATGTTGTAATCCTTGGCAAAAACGTTCGTAAAGCCGCGTTTCGGCAGGCGGCGGTAAATCGGCATTTGTCCGCCTTCGAAACCTTTGATGGCCACACCTGACCGTGATTTCTGACCCTTGACGCCACGGCCGGCAGTCTTTCCCTTGCCGGAACCGATGCCCCGGCCGACGCGCTTGCGACCGCGAGTCGCGCCTTCATTGTCGCGGATCTCATTCAGTTTCATTGTTACAACTCCCGTCAGCCTTCGTCGACGACGCGTACAAGGTGTCTGACCTTGCGGATCATGCCACGCACGGCCGGCGTATCCTCCAGCGTGCGACGGCGATGCATCTTATTCAAACCAAGTCCAACCAGCGTCTGACGCTGATTTGCCGGACGGCGTATAGGGCTACCGATCTGCTCGACGGTAACCGTCTTGCCGGTCTTTGTCTCAGCCATACCGAATTCCTACTCTTCATTGCCGACGATCGACGCGCGCCGCGCCTGCAGCGTGGAGTATTTCAAACCGCGTTGGGCAGCAACATCCTTGGGGTGCATCTGCCGCTTGAGCGCATCGAAAGTGGCGCGAACCATGTTATACGGATTTGAAGAACCCGTTGATTTTGCAACGACATCCTGCATTCCGAGGGTCTCGAAGACGGCACGCATCGGGCCGCCTGCGATGATGCCGGTACCAGGTTTGGCGGACCTTAGAAGCACTTTTCCGGCGCCGTGGCGACCGTGCACATCATGGTGAAGCGTACGTCCGGACCGCAACGGCACGAAAATCATACCCCGCTTGGCCGACTCCGTCGCCTTTCGGATCGCCTCGGGCACCTCGCGTGCTTTGCCGTGACCGAAACCGACACGGCCTTTTTGATCGCCAACGACAACGAGTGCAGCAAAACCGAAACGGCGGCCACCCTTTACAACCTTGGCGACACGGTTGATATGGACGAGCTTGTCGACAAACTCGCTGTCGCGCTCATCATCCCTGCCGCGATTGTCGCGACGCGATTCCCTTGCCATTGTCCTTGTCCTTTTTCTTTTCCGGGTGCAACGGTCAGTCGATTAAAAGCTCAGGCCATTCTCACGGGCGGCTTCTGCCAGCGCCTTGATCCGGCCATGGTAGATGAATGCGCCGCGATCGAAGACCACTTCGGTAACGCCGGCCTTGGTTGCCCGTTCGGCGACCAATTTGCCTACGGCCGCTGCGGCATCCGTGTCCGCTCCGGTCTTGAGCTTCTTGCGCAAATCCGCATCGAGTGTCGACGCAGCGACGATCGTATTTCCCTCTACGTCATCGATGACTTGCGCGTATATGTTCTTCGATGACCGGTGCACCGACAGACGCGGCCGGCCATTCGCTACCTTCTTGATCTGGCGGCGAACACGCGCGGCACGACGCAAAAGTGTTTCTTTCCTGCTGGCCATTTTGGGTAATCCCTACTTCTTCTTGCCTTCCTTACGGACAATTCGCTCCTCGGCGTATTTGACGCCCTTGCCCTTGTAAGGTTCGGGTTTGCGGAAGCCGCGAATTTCCGACGCGACCTGGCCAACCCGCTGCTTGTCGATACCTGAAACGACAATTTCCGTTGGCTTCGGACAGGCAATCGTGATGCCGTCCGGCGCCTCGTAGACGACATCGTGGCTGAAGCCCAATGCCAGTTGTAGCTTGTTGCCCTGCATGGAGGCACGGTAGCCAACGCCGCTGATTTCAAGCTGCCGCTCAAAGCCGTTTGCAACGCCGGTTATGATGTTCTCGATCATCGTACGCGACATGCCCCATTTCGAGCGTGCGTCCTTGGTCTCATTGGCCGGCGTGACAACAAGTTCATTTTCTTCGAGCTTCACCAGCACCTCGTCATTGACGACAAAGCTCAACTCGCCCTTCGGGCCCTTGGCGGTCACCTTCTGTCCTTCGACAGTCGCCGTCACGCCTGCGGGCACTGCAACGGGCCTTTTACCGATACGAGACATTGATCCAACCTGTCTTATCGTTTGGAGACGCCGCCACATCAGAAGATGTGACAGAGCACCTCGCCACCTACATTCTGTTCGCGTGCCTCATGGTCGGCCATCACACCCTTCGGGGTCGAAAGAATGGATATGCCAAGGCCATTGGCCACTTGGGGAATTGACTTCACCGAGACGTAGACGCGACGCCCGGGCTTGGAAACCCTGGCAATCTCGCGAATAACCGGTGCACCTTCATAGTATTTCAGCTCGATGTTGATCTCGGACTTGCCATTATCGTAGCTCGTTTCGGAATATCCGCGGATATAACCTTCCGATTCAAGAACATCGAGAACGCGTGCACGCAGTTTTGATCCGGGCGTTGATACGGTCGACTTGCGGCGGCCATTTGCGTTGCGGATACGTGTGAGCATATCGCCCAGCGGATCGGTCATTGCCATTTGCCTGTCTCCCTACCAGCTGGACTTGACGACGCCCGGCACTTTACCCAGTGCTCCAAGCTCGCGCAGTGCGATGCGGGACATTTTGAGTTTGCGGTAATAACCGCGTGGCCTGCCGGAAACCTCGCAGCGGTTGCGAATCCGTGTCTTTGATCCGTCACGCGGCATTTCAGCGAGCTTCAAAGTCGCCTTGAAGCGCTCTTCGATCGGCGTTTCCTGGTTCTTGATGATTGCCTTGAGTGCGGCGCGCTTGTCAGCATGCAGCGCAACCATCTTGCGGCGGCGTTTGTTCTTTTCGACTGCGCTCAACTTAGCCATGTCAAATGTCCTTTCTACGCTTGCCGTTACTGCCGAAACGGAAAGTTGAACTCTGCCAGCAGAGCCCGTGCTTCCTCGTCCGTTTTGGCGGTCGTACAAACGATAATGTCCATTCCCCAAATCTGGTCGACCTTGTCGTAGTTGATTTCGGGGAACACGATGTGCTCCTTGATGCCCATGGCGAAATTTCCATTGCCATCAAAGCTTTTCGGGTTGAGGCCGCGAAAGTCACGGACACGCGGCAGGGCAACGTTCACCAACCTGTCCATAAACTCGTACATACGCGCCTTGCGCAGAGTTACCTTCGCTCCGATCGGCATCTGTTCGCGAACCTTGAAACCGGCGATCGACTTGCGGGCGCGCGTCACCACGGCTTTCTGGCCAGAAATGGCCGCAAGGTCTTCCGCTGCTACAGCCGGCTTCTTGGAATCCGCGGTCGCCTCACCGACACCCATATTGATGACGATCTTCTCGACGCGCGGAATTTCCATCACGTTGGCGTAGGAAAACTGCTCCATCATCGCGGGACGGATGCGCTCTCCATACTCTGTCTTGAGCCGTGGCTCGTAAGCTGCCTCAGCCATCGATCACATCTCCTGAACGCTTTGCTATGCGCACCTTGGTCCCATCCTCGTTGATCCTGAAACCAATGCGGGTGGGTTTTCCATCGCCGTCGGCGATCGCCAGATTCGACAGGTGAATAGGCATCTCCTTGTTGATGATGCCCGCCTGCTGGTTCTGGGTCTGACGCTGATGGCGCTTGACCATGTTGATACCGCGAACCAGGGCGCGATCTTCCTTCGGCATCACCTTAATCACTTCGCCCGTACGACCCTTGTCCTTGCCGGTCAGTACGATGACACTGTCGCCTGTTCGGATTTTCTGCATCGTTGTCTTCCTAAAGCACTTCCGGGGCCAGCGAGATAATCTTCATGTGGCTCTTGGCGCGCAATTCGCGCGGAACCGGTCCAAAGATACGGGTGCCGATCGGATCCTTCTTGTTGTCCACGAGCACAGCCGCATTCTTGTCAAACCGAATGACGCTGCCGTCCGGCCTGCGAATGTCCTTCGCGGTGCGAACGACCACCGCCTTCATGACGTCGCCCTTCTTGACGCGGCCGCGCGGTATCGCCTCCTTGACGGATACAACGATGATGTCCCCAACGGATGCATATTTCCGCTTTGATCCGCCCAGCACCTTGATGCACATGACACGACGGGCACCGGAATTGTCGGCCACGTCGAGATTTGTTTGCATCTGAATCATTTTTCAGACCGCCTTTTTATTGACCGGGGCCTTTGCAACGCAAAAACAGCCAGTTCCTATTTTGAGCCGCGCCTATTCAGCTACGACCGTCCATCTCTTGTCTTTCGATATCGGCGCGCATTCCTCGATTGAGACGCTGTCGCCGGTCTTGAATACGTTCTTCTCGTCATGCGCCTTGTACTTCTTGGTGCGGCGCACGATTTTCCCAAACATCGGATGGGCGAAACGGCGCTCGACCTTGACGACGACGGTCTTGTCGCTCTTGTCGCTCACGACTGTGCCCTGCAGGATGCGTTTTGGCATGTTCTTATTCCTTAGGCCTTGGCCTCTGCAGCCCTTTGCCGGGCGATTGTTTTAATGCGGGCGATGTCACGCCGGACTTCCCTGATGCGCGATGTCTTTTCCAGCTGGCCGCTCGCCTTCTGGAAGCGAAGATTGAACTGTTCTTTTTTCAGCTTTGCCAGTTCATCGCTGATTTCGTCGGCGCTCATGGCGCGTATGTCGACAGCTTTCATTGTCCGTATTCCTACTCTGCAATGCGCTGGACGAAACGTGTCTTGACCGAAAGCTTTGCGGCACCGAGGCGCAAAGCTTCCCGCGCAATCTCTTCACTGACGCCATCGATTTCGAACATGATCCGACCTGGCTTAACCTTGCTTGCCCAATAGTCGACAGATCCCTTGCCCTTACCCATGCGCACTTCCGTCGGCTTGGATGTCACGGGCGTATCGGGAAAGATACGGATCCATACCCGGCCCGCGCGCTTCATGTGGCGCGTGATGGCACGGCGGGCCGCTTCGATCTCCCGTGCATTGACACGGTTCGGCTCCTGCGCCTTCAGCCCATAGGACCCGAAGTTCAATGTCGTGCCGCCGGGCGCAAGACCCTTGATGCGGCCCTTGTGCTGCTTGCGGTACTTCGTACGCTTCGGCTGCAACATGTTTTATTCTCCGAACTTGCGCCTGGCGTTTAGGCCGACGCGCTTTCGCGACGGCGGCCGCCGCTGCTCTGCGTTTCATTTTCGGTTGCCCGACGCTCCGATGCCATCGGGTCGTGCTCCAGGATTTCGCCCTTGAAGATCCAGACCTTGACGCCGCAAACGCCATAGGCAGTGTGTGCTTCGGCGGTACCGTAGTCGATATCGGCACGCAGCGTATGGAGCGGCACCCGACCTTCGCGGTACCATTCCGTACGCGCAATTTCAGCACCTCCGAGCCGGCCGCCACAGGTGATGCGAATGCCTTCCGCGCCAAGACGCATGGCAGACTGAACCGCACGCTTCATCGCACGGCGGAAGGCCACACGACGCTCGAGCTGCTGGGCGATGGACTGGGCGACCAGCGTGGCATCGATCTCCGGCTTGCGCACCTCGACAATGTTGAGGTGGGTCTCCGAGTTGGTCATCACCGAAAGCTTGCGCCGCAGCTTTTCAATGTCGGCGCCTTTCTTACCAATAATCAGGCCGGGACGCGCCGAATGAATGGAAATACGGCACTTCTTGTGCGGACGCTCAATCACGACCTTGGAGATCGCCGCCTGTTTGAGCTCGCTTGTTAGATAGTCGCGGATCTTCAGGTCTTCCTTGAGCAGATCGCCATATTCGCCCTTTTCAGCAAACCAGCGCGAATCCCATGTGCGGTTGATCCCAAGGCGGAAGCCGATTGGATTTGTTTTCTGGCCCATTACGCGGCCTCCTCTTTTTCCTCGACTTCACGAACGACGATCGTCAGGTGCGAAAACGGTTTCTCGATCCGGGACGCGCGGCCGCGGCCGCGGGCACGGAATCCCATCATGACGAACGACTTACCGACCAAGGCCTCTTCGACAATCAGGGCGTCGACGTCGAGATCATG
>JBCCOK010000032.1:0-61461 GCA_039025395.1 Pseudomonadota bacterium | reverse complement strand
TTGCAGATCACGTTGAACGGGAAGACCTACACCGGGAAGCCATTCAGATTCAGCCCGCTCGATCGATCTGACCCTTCGGCTGAGCGGGCCACCGACTGGCTTGACCGGCTCCCCCCCTTGAAAAGAAAGATCCCCGACCCGATCGCGCGGCGTTTGTCTGAAATCGAATGGCGCGAGGTCTTTCAATACGATTGCCGGTCGACGGCTGGACGCAGATGGTTGTGTACCGCAAGGATCTTTTTGACGAAGCTGGATTGGCACCCCCCGACTCCTTTGAGGCGATTACTGCCGCCTTGGATAAGCTTCACAATCCGCCGGAAATGTACGGTTTCGTAGCAGCTACAAAAATCGACGAAAACTTCATGAGCCAGGTGCTGGAGCATGTTTTCCTTGCAAACGGGGTAACACCGGTTGATGGCGACGGATTCAAGCCGCTTGACGCGCAAGCCACCGGCGAGGTTTTGGATTTCTATAGGGCGATTGCCGAAGCGTCGCCGCCGGGCGAACTTTACTGGAAACAGTCCCGCGAACTTTACTTCGCGGGAGACGCTGCGATGATAATCTGGTCGCCCTTTATTCTGGACGAGTTGGCCGGTCTCCGCGATTCGGCGCCGCCGACCATCAACGATGATCCCACATCGCGTGAACTTGCCGACAAGACGGATATTGTCACATCATTTTCCGGCCCGTCCAATCCCGATGGTGCCGCCTGGGCTGATGTCCGCTATTTCGGCGTGACCGCCGATGCCAACACCGATGTGGCCGCTGATTTTGTCAAATTCTCCATGGACGAAGGCTACACCAGCACGTTGTCGATCGCGCCGGAGGGCAAGTTTCCTGTTCGCAAGGGAACGCAGGATGAACCGAACAAGTTCGTGGAGGCTTGGGCCGAACTGCCCGTAGGCGTGGACCGCAAGGCACCGCTGTCCGATCTTTACCCGGCAGACACCATCGACCGGATCGTGGCAGGCCTTGAGGCGGGCAATCGCTGGGGCGTCAAGGAAGGTCAACTGGCGCTTGCTTCCAAAATTATCAACAGCCAGGCCATCAACCGGATTGTGCGTGAGCATATCGATGGCGAGATAGATACGCCGACCGCGGTCGAAAGACTCAACGAAGAGCTCGCGAAGGTGAACTGATGGGTCGGGCCGCACCGCAAGCGCGATGCGGCCCTCAGCCGAACGGTCGGACGGAACTCCAATGACAGCGCAGCCGAAAGCTCCCAAGGGGCTCGGGCCGATGGCAAAGCGTGAGATGAAGCTCGCCTACTGGATGCTTCTTCCTACCTTCGCGATTGTGCTGGCCATTGTCATGGGCCCGCTGCTGGCAAACTTCTGGATTTCGTTCAAACCGGTTCAACTGGGCGATCTGCGGCCCGCGTCGCTCATAACAAATGAACGGCTGCGCGGTGATGTCGAAAACGCCGGCGATACGGTCGCTATCGAGTATCGCGTCCGCAACTCGTCGCGACAGGATGCTATTGCGGGCGCTGGATTTACGGACACGATTCCCGAGGGCTTGACGCCAACATCCATAGACGAACGCTGTATCGTGGAAGGCCGGGAACTGACCTGCCGACTCGGGGACATCGCGGGTGGCTTCAGGGATCGCATCCGAATTGAGGCGACAGCACAGCAGTCCTACCTCCAGAATGCCCTCAATCCCCGTGACAGCAGGCCGGTTATCACGGGGTCTGCTGACAATGTTCTTACCAATTTTGAATTCAGCCTCGAGAATTTCGAGCGCGTGTTCTCATCGTCGGAATTCTGGCACGTTCTGCGCGTTTCCATGTACTACACCATATTCGGGACCGCGGGCGCGCTGGTGCTCGGACTGTTTGCAGCACAATTGCTCAACACAAAATTCGCCGGCCGTGGCCTGCTGCGCGGCCTTTTCCTGTTCCCCTACGTCGCGCCGGTCATTGCGGTTGCCTTCACATGGGTCGTGCTCCTCGATCCGTTTTCAGGAACGCTCAACTCGATCCTCCAGCAAATCGGCATCATCGGTTCGCCGATTAACTTCTTCGGCGAGCGGGCGGTAACCATCTCGTTTTTCGGGCTTCAGTTCGATTTCCCCGTAGCACTGAGTACGGTGATCGCGTTCGAGGCCTGGCGCTACTTCCCGCTGTCCTTCCTGTTCATCCTGGCGCGTATGCAGTCGATATCGACTGAAATGTACGAAGCGGCTGAAATCGATGGTGCCACCCCGCTGCAGCAACTCTGGTACCTGTCCCTGCCGCAACTGGCCGGTATATTGGCAGTGCTCTTCCTTTTGCGCTTTATCTGGACCTTCAACAAGTTCGATGACATTTTTCTACTAACGGGGGGTGCCGCGGGGACAAGGACGTTGACCGTCGACGTCTACGAACAGGCATTCGCAGTGTCGAACCTCGGCGCCGGTGCCGCTGTTGCGGTTGTCGTCTTCATCGTTCTGCTGACCTTCTCGTTGCTGTTTTTCAAATTCTCTCCGAAGGATGAAGCATGACGCGCCTCGGTACAGGGTTTGTTATGGCGCTTGTTTCCGGTGGTATCTGGGGTGTCGCGTGGATGATCGTCATTTCGGTGATCTTCATGCTGGTTTCCGGGGCGATTACACGTCCTCCTGTTGGCATCGCATGTGTTGCGGGTCTCGTAAGTGCAGCGCTTATTGCAGGCATGAGGCCGTCTGAAAGGACCCCAGGCGTGCACCTGGCGAGTATTGCCTCGATCATCCTATTGCTCGGTGGATTGACACTTGGAGCGCCACTCGGCCTTCCGATGAGTGAGGTGCCCGCCTACCAGCTGGCGGCCATTATCGTTATTGTTGCACTGGTGTGGACCTCCAACCGTCTCGTCATCGGCAACCTGTCCGGGGGCAACCTGACGCGTTACCAACGCGAAGTCATGTTTATCCGCATGATGAAGGGGCTGGGCTTCGTTGTTTTTTCCGTCATCGTGGCGTTGCCGTTTTATGTCATGGTGATGACGAGCCTGAAGAGCCAGCAGTCCCTGCTCGCCAATCCGTTGGACTTTTCCATCGATCTGTCACAGGGCGCCGAGGCTCTTTTCCGTTCCTACATTGAACTCTTCACGCAGTTTCGCTTTGGAACTTTTCTGATCAACTCTGCAATTGTGTCGGTCGCGACTGTGCTGATCACCCTGGCATTCTCGATACCCGGCGCCTATGCGGTCTCGCGCCTGCGTTTCCCCGGGCAGGCGTTTCTTTCGCGATCCATTCTGCTCATCTACATGGTCCCTGCGATTGTTCTGGTGATCCCGCTCTACGCTGTGTTTTCGCAGGTCGGCCTGCGCAACACGCTGACAGGTTTGATGATTGTCTATCCGGCAACAACAATCCCGGTTGCGCTTTACATGCTGCAAGGATATTTCCGTGGGCTTCCGGCAGAACTTGAAGAAGCCGGCCTGATGGATGGACTGAACCGCGTCGGGGTCATCCTGAAGATCACGCTGCCCTTGTCGCTGCCAGCGCTTGCTTCGGTGGCGCTCTATGTCTTCATGATCGCATGGAACGAGTTCCTCTTTGCGTTCATGTTCCTCGACAACATCGACATATTCACGCTCTCGCGTGGTGTCGTATCGCTCAATTCATCGGAGGTGCCACGCCAGCATCTCATGGCCGGTGCGGTGGTGGCGACGGTTCCGGTCCTCATCATATTTCTGTGGTTCGAGCGGTTCCTCGTCTCCGGGCTGACCGCCGGCAGCGTCAAAGGATAGGCCATGGACTCAAGCCTTGACGAGGAAGCAATCCGTATCCTGAAATCGAATGACCGTGGCGGGTTCACAGTGCCCACACCCCGCCTCTATCCCTATCAATGGAATTGGGATTCGGCCTTTGTGGCACTTGGCTTTGCCGTGTTTGACAGGGACCGTGCCTGGCGAGAGATCGAAACGCTCTTTGAGGCACAATGGTCTGATGGGATGCTGCCCCACATCATCTTCCGTCAAAATGACCCCGACTACTTTCCGGGGCCTGCAATCTGGCAATCCAACACCGAGCCCCCGAGTTCCGGGGTCTCACAACCGCCGATAACGGCGAGTATCGCGCTGCGGCTCGTTGAGAACGGCGATGCTGCCGACCTCGAACGTGCCCGTATCCTTTTTCCAAAGCTTGTTGACTACCATCGCTGGTTCCATTTGATGCGCGATCCGCAGGGCACTGGTCTGGTCGGCATCGTGCATCCTTGGGAGTCAGGACGCGACAACTGTCCTGACTGGGATGTCGGCATGAACCGCATTGTTGTTCCAGACGATCTGGGACCTTACACGCGGCGCGATACCGGACATGTCAATCCTGAAGAGCGACCGAGTTCTGCGCAGTACGACCGCTATTTGACGATTGTCAGGTTCGGACGCGAGTGCGGTTGGGATCATGTGGAGCTAGCCCGCAACGGTCCGTTTTTCATGGCCGATCCCGGCGTACAGTTTATCCTTATGCGGGCAGACCGGGACCTGCTTCGGCTTGCCGAGCTGCTGGGCAACACATCCTTTGACCGGGAAATCACTTCCTGGCTGGAGAAATCGCAGGCAGGAAGCCAACGCCTCTGGAACCCGAAAATCAATGCCCATTGCGCCCGCGATTTGCGCACCGGCGTGTTTTCCGATGGTTTCACCAGCGCCTCGATGCTGGCTCTTTACGCGGGCACAGGTGCGCCGCAACACAGGGCGGCGATTATCGGCCATGCAAGGCGTGTGCTGGACAGCGTCAATTACGGCTTTCCGAGTTTCGATCCGACCCATCCGAGATATGAACCGAAACGCTACTGGCGGGGACCGGCCTGGACGATCATCAACTACCTGATCGCCGAAGGGCTGGGCGAAGCCGGCGAAAAGGACCTGGCCAAACGTATTGCTGACGACTCGCGTCGCCTTGTGCAAAAGGGCGGCTTTTACGAATACTTTGATCCGCATACCGGGGAGGGCCTCGGCGGGCCCGACTTTAGCTGGACTGCGGCGATACACCTTGCTTGGGGCAATATGTCCTACAGCTCACAGGCGGCATGAAAGGACTGGTCTCATGGGATCGATCAGACTTGAGAATGTTGAGAAGTGGTTCGGTAACACCCAGGTTATCAAGGGTGTTGACCTGTCCATCAACGACGGTGAGTTTGTCATTTTTGTGGGCCCCTCGGGCTGCGGGAAATCAACGCTTTTACGCATGATATCGGGACTTGAAGAAACCAGCCGGGGCAAGATCCTGCTCGATGATGTCGATGTGACCGCAGAGCCGCCATCCGGGCGCAAGCTGTCGATGGTGTTCCAGTCTTATGCGCTTTATCCGCACATGACCGTTGGCGAAAACATGGGTTTCGCTCTCAAGACCGCAGGCGAGGCAAAAGCCGATATTGCCACGAAGGTGGGTGAGGCGGCCAAGGTGCTCAAACTGGATGCACTGCTGGACCGACGGCCAAAGGCACTGTCAGGTGGTCAGCGCCAGCGCGTTGCAATCGGTCGCGCGATCGTCCGCGAGCCGAAGGGCTTTCTTTTCGATGAGCCGCTGTCCAACCTCGATGCGGCACTGCGGGTCGAGATGCGGCTTGAGATTGCGCGTCTTCATCAAAACCTCAGTACGACGATGATCTATGTCACCCACGACCAAGTCGAAGCCATGACCCTTGCGGACCGCATCGTCGTGCTGAAGGATGGCCTGATCATGCAGGTCGGCACACCACGCGAGCTTTACGAGCGGCCGAACAGCCTGTTCGTCGCCCAGTTCATCGGCAGTCCCAAGATGAATATCTTTCCGGCCACGGCGGATGCCGCAAAGTTCACGGTGACCGGTCACGGCAGCGGCGCGCACGATCTGGGAGTGCGCGCGGGTTCCACCTTCAGCCTCGGCATCAGGCCTGAACATATCGACATATCCAGCGATGACGCAGCCCATTGTACCGGGGTGGTGGAGGTTGCCGAATATCTCGGCTCGGATACCTATCTCTATGTCAATTGCGAAGGACTGGATACGATCGTCGTGCGCCGACCGGGCGCTGAAATCATTGAGCATGGCCAAAGGGTCGGTCTCAAGTTCAACGAGGCGGACGTTCACCTCTTTGACAATGAAGGCAACGCGCTTGACGCCGATGTTTAGACCAATTCAAGCTTGACTTATTTGCTGCCAGTCCCCGTTGTTGTCATATCCGATGTCTATGATCGGCAGCGCTGCGGCCAGTCTTTATTCTTCTCGTCGCGGCTTCGGGCTACAGGAGCGTTTTCATGAGCCGGACCCGGTTCCTTTCGGACATTTTTTCGACGATTTTTGAAAGGCGCTACGCGTCCTCCGCGGCAGTCGACCGACGGCCGATGGAAGCTGTCTGCAAATCGCTGCTGACGGGAGCGGGCGAGGTTTCCGGCCTGAAGCTGGCGCGCACCGTACTCGACCGCTTCAGCCAGATGACAGATGACGAAAAACTCAGGTTTTTCAGTTTTCTGACCGAAGAACTGGATGTAGACATCGAAAATGTAAGGCACTCCGTCAGCCAATATGACGAAGATCGGTCACCGCAACATTTGGAAGCTCTCGTTAATGCCGCCGAACCGCAGCGCCAAGAGCTCCTCAGGCGCATAAACCAAGTGCCGGGGGCCACGGCAAAACTCGTCGCAATGCGGCTCGAAATTCTGGGGCTATTGCAAGACCATCCCGAGTTCGGCAGGACAGACCTCGACTTTGTCCACCTCTTTACGTCCTGGTTCAACAGGGGATTTCTTGTGCTTCGCCGCATCGATTGGGATACGCCTGCGAACATCCTCGAAAAGATCATCGAATACGAAGCGGTTCACGCTATCGACGACTGGGACGATTTACGCAGGCGCATTGAGCCCGAAGACCGCCATTGCTTTGCGTTTTTCCACCCCGTGATGCCGGATGAGCCTCTGATTTTCGTCGAAGTCGCGCTCTCAAGGGGTGTGCCTGGTTCTGTACAGGATGTTCTGGCTCCCGAGCGCGAACTCCTCACCGAAGCGCAGGCCGACACGGCCGTCTTTTATTCCATTTCCAATTGCCAGCGCGGCTTAAGCGGTATCTCGTTCGGCAATTCCTTGATCAAGCAGGTCGTTGAAGATCTATCGCGCGATCTTCCGCATCTGAAGACATTCGTCACGCTTTCGCCAATTCCGGGATTGAACCGCTGGCTTTCTGAGCTCGGCGAAGAGATGCCGGACAGCATGATCCCGGAGATACTGTCTTCGTCCCGGCAGGCAGCCGAGAGCGGCGATGTGGCCTTACTCGACCCCTATGCGGCCGACCTGAGATATCTGGCAACGCAATATCTGGTCGAGCAAAAGCGCACCAACGGATTGCCGCTTGATCCGGTCGCCCGGTTTCACCTCGGCAATGGTGCATTGATCCATGACGTGCATGCGATGGCAGATGTCTCGCAAAACGGATTGATCCAATCGAGCAGCGTGATGGTCAATTACCTCTACGACCTCTCACGGCTGGAACAAAACCATGAGGAATTTGTCGCCAACAACACCATTGCCCAATCGCGGACGATACAGTCAATTCTGCGCAACGCCGCGTCCGACTGGAAGACACGGAAAGCAGCCAATGTCTAACGTACTCTACGATGCGCTTTTCGCCCCACATGAAAACAACACCAACGTGTTTCTGCACCTGAAGGATGGAAGCGCCATCAGTTTTGAGGGCTTTATCCATATGTCTGCGCAGTATGCGCTTGTCATCCGCGAGGCGGGCCTCGCCGCCGGTGACCGTCTGGCGGTTCAGGTGGAAAAATCACCTCAGGCGCTTGCTGTCTATGCAGCCTGCGTCCGCAGCGGCGTGATATTTCTTCCGCTCAACACGGCCTATACGGCGCACGAAGTGGACTATTTCGTCGAAAATTCCGGGGCAAAGATGCTTTTGGGAGATGCTTCGAATGCCGAGGCGCTTGCGCCGGTTGCGGCCCGCCATGAAGCGGTGCTGTTGACGCTCAACGCCGACGGAAGCGGCAGCTTCGCGCAGGCGGCGGGAGGCAAGCCGGGAGACTTCGAGACGGTCCCGCGCGATGGCGGCGACCTGGCAGCCTTCCTCTACACCTCCGGCACGACAGGCAGATCCAAGGGCGCAATGCTTACGCAGGACAATCTGTTGTCGAATGCCAGATCACTGGTGGAATATTGGCACTTTGGCGATGGCGATGTTTTGTTGCATGCGCTACCGATCTTCCATACCCATGGTCTCTTCGTGGCGATGAATGTGTGCTTGTTGTCCGGATGCTCGGCGATCTTTCTACCAAAATTCGATGTCGACGATCTGGTGGACCATATGGACAGTGCAACGACCATGATGGGCGTGCCGACCTTCTACACACGGCTTTTGAACGATCCGCGATTCACCCGCGAAAGCGCGCAGCACATGCGGCTTTTCGTTTCCGGCAGTGCTCCCTTGCTTGCCGAAACCCATGTAGCATTCGAAACGCGAACCGGACACCGCATCCTTGAGCGCTACGGCATGACCGAAACGAACATGAACACGTCCAACCCCTATGACGGCGAGCGCCGGGCGGGGACAGTCGGATTTGCACTGCCTGGTGTTGAAATACGGGTCGCGGATCCTGAAACCGTTAAGCCTTTGGCGAACGGTGAAATCGGCGTGATCGAAGTCCGTGGCCCGAACGTCTTTAAGGGCTATTGGCAAATGCCGGAGAAAACGAAGGAGGATTTCCGCGATGACGGTTTCTTCATTACCGGCGATCTCGGCAGGATCGACGCCGATGGTTATCTTCACATTGTCGGCCGCGCCAAGGACCTGATCATTTCCGGCGGCTACAACATTTATCCGAAAGAGATCGAATTGCTCCTCGACGAGCAGGATGGCGTGCTTGAGTCCGCCGTGATTGGCGTGCCGCATCGCGATTTCGGCGAAGGTGTCGTCGGCGTCCTGGTGGCGCGGCCTGGCGAAACAATCGACACCCATGCGGTTATGGATGCAATCGATTCAGAGATTGCCCGTTTCAAACAGCCGAAAAAACTGGTGACCGTGGAGGAGCTTCCGCGAAACACCATGGGCAAGGTGCAGAAGAACGTGCTGCGTGAGCAGTTTGCCAACCTGCTGCACGCCCCGAATTAGTTGACCCTTGCGCCCTCGGGAATGCTGCGCGGCAGCGCATTGAGTGCGTCGATACTGAAGCCCGCAATCTGCTTGTACTGTTCCGCATGGGCCGCCAGCTCGGCGTGGCTGGCAACGTCGGCAATCGTCTCGAAGTAACCGCCGCACCGGTCCTCGATCATCTGCAACACCGCATCCGGACCGCCTCCGCTGCGGTTGGTCAGCACGATCTTGCGGGTAGCCGGAAGCAGCTCTTCTTCATACGCGATAAGCGCCTTCGGCGTAACACCGTGCTCAAGAATGCAACTCCCGAGCTTGCGTGCATCAACAATGGCCTGGCTCGCGCCGTTCGAGCCGACAGGATAGGTCGCATGCGCGGCATCGCCCATCAATGTGGTTGCACCGTAGGTCCAGCGTTCGAGCGGATTACGGTCGACCATTGGATATTCATAGACCTTCTCGGCGCTGGTGATCAGATCAGGCGCGCTGATCCAGTCGAACGTCCAGTCAGCAAATGCCGGAAGAAAATCATCGATATCGGCTTCGCGGTTCCAGTCTTCCTTTTTCCATCCAGCATCGGGATCGTAGCGCAACTCTGCAATCCAGTTCATGGTCACAAGCCCGGTTTCAGGGTCCGGTCCGGATATCGGATAGGCGACGAGCCGCTGCGTGTCGTGGCCGATCAGGGCCATGGTCGCACCGGTGCGAAACGGTTTTGCCTTGGACGTCGCGCGCCACAGGATAGCACCGCCCCACACTGGCGGGCCTTCTTCCGGCTCCATTTGGGCGCGCAACGATGAATGGATCCCATCGGCGCCTATGATCAGGGAGCCCGTTTCGGTCCGTGGTTGCCCGTCGAACGCGGATACCATGTGCAAGCGAACGCCCGTCGTCCCGTTTTCGAAGCCGGTCGCGCGCCAACCGGTTTCAACACAATTCTCACCGGCACGATCAAGGAGCGTTCGGTAGAGCAACATCTGGAGTTTGCCGCGGTGGATCGAATATTGCGGCCATTTGTAACCGGCCCGGCGGCCGCGCGGTTCGGTCCATATTTCGAGGCCATGTTTTGTGAACATGCCGTATTCGCGCGTCTCGACCCCGATTTCAGACAGGTCTTCTTCAAGCCCGAGATCGAACAGCTCCCGCACTGCATTCGGCTGAAGATTGATCCCGACACCCAAGGGCAACAAGGCTTTGCTAGCCTCGAAAACCTTGAACGGAACGCCGATCTGTTGACAGGTTAGTGCAAAAGTCAGTCCGGCTATTCCGCCGCCGGCAATCAGTACGGTCATGCTAATCTCATTGCTGCGGGACGTTTGTCCCGGTTGTGACATGGCCGAGATTCATACCCGCCATACCTAGTGGCTGGCAAATGAACGATTGGAACCGTTCAGCCGGCGTTCAGCTAGCACATGCCACAAATCCATGCCTTGGTTCGGACAGGCGCGGTTCTGCAGTGTCCGGATGGTGGCGGCAACTGCGGCAGTCCGTTCTGCGTCAGCCCGCACTGTTGCCGTCTTGGAGAGCCGGTGAGGCTGCCTGATGCAACCTTCCGGCGGGGAGACCGGGCGCTGCCAGTCAAGCGCCCGGTCGCAATCTTCTCTGTCGGTGTACCTGATTGTAAAGGGGCAGACCGAATCCGAAGCAAAAACTGCGTTTACCATAGGGCGAGAAATACGAGCTTTGGTATTTTCCGTTAAAGCCGATCGTTTAGATTGTAGCGAGGCTCCGAAACCCTCGGACTTTTGATGCGCCCTTGATTAAAGAAGCAAACGAACGAAGTCATGCTGTCTATCGACAAGGCCGATTATAGCGTCCAAGTCGTGCGCTCATTTGACTTCTGCGGCGACGACTATTTCGAGTTGTTCGAGCGCTCGCGGGCGTATGCGTTTCAGCACCCAAATTGGCTGGACGCGTTTTACCGTCATATGGCGCCTGGTCGTGGAGCCGAGCCGTTTGTCCTGTCGATCAGGCTTGCGGCCGATGGCATGTTGCATTGCGTCTTGCCGCTTATACTGCGCCGTAAAGCCGGTTTGCGTCTGCTTGAGACAACGGATCTGGGTGTGAGTGACTATGCCTGCCCGGTCGCGCTACCGGAGTTCTGGCCTGAACTCGAACGCAACAAGGTGCTGCAATCGCAAATCCTGAAAGCCCTTCCGCGTCACGATCTGTTACGCATTCGTCCGGTGCGCGAAGAAGATTGCGGCCATTTCCGCCTTTTACTGGGATGCGAGCCGAAGCCGCTCGATTTTTTTGCCCACGCCGTTGAACTCGGCCAGCCCTATGCCGATTGGCGCAAGACCGCATTCAACGGCTCGCTGCGTAAAATGATCGACCGCAAAAAGCGCAAACTGCTGCGCGAACACGAAGGTGTCGTCCTAGAACGTCTGACGGAGACCGGTGCGGTTTCCGCCGCGATCGCAGAATTGGCGCGGTTGCGTGCTGGCCGCTTCAACGGCGATGTGATTGATCAGGAGTTTGCTCTTCGGTTCTACCAGGACGTGGCGCAGGAGGGCGCGCGTGAAGGTCTTGCCGAAACTTGGCGTCTGACGGCCGACGGAGGTTTGCGGGGCGTTGTCTTCGGCCTCACACATGAAGGGCGTTTCTACTATCTGCTGATCGGCTGCGACTACGACAATTCAGGTCAGTATTCGCCCGGCTTGCAGCTTTATGACGGCATCATGGAACAGCAGGCGCGAAAGCGGGATGCCAGCTTCGATTTCACCATTGGCGACGAGGATTTCAAACTGAAGTTCGGCACAGTCGCCACGCCGATGCATGTTTTTATCAAAGCAGGAAGCATCTTGGGCGTCGCCGCGAAGCGCATTCTTGAAAGTCGGCTTGGGACTTGAGAGATCGGAGTATAATCATGACCAAAGAAGAAATGCTCGAAAATTCCGTCATCGTGGCCGCCCATCCGGATGATGAACTTCTTTGGTTTGGCGCGATCCTCCAGGATGTCGACCGTGTTATTCTGGTTTACGAGGACTTCTGGGCCAATCCGCAAATCGGCAAGGCGCGCGCGGCGGTTCTGGACACATACCCGCGCGATCGCATTACCTCGCTGCGCATACCGGAAGCCGGCACCCACAGTTGCGCGAACTGGGACGATCCGACGCTCAACGAATACGGAATCGAATTCGGTCCAGAGGCACGGCGACGTGACCTCAAGCAGCGCGTCAAGCGGGTTTTTGGCAAAAGCCAGGCGCCGCAAGGCGGGATCAACCATCATTACGAACAAAATTTCAATCGTATATACAGTGCGTTAGAGGGTATTCTTGAGCCCGATATGAATGTCATAACCCACAATCCATGGGGCGAGTATGGGCACGAGGATCATATTCAGGTTTACCGGGTTGTAGAAAAGCTGCGCACAGAGATCGGCTTCAAGCAGTGGATGTCGAACTACTGTACGGATCGGTCTCTTCCGCTCGCCATGCGGTACTTTGACGGCGAGGAAACCGATACGATTCAACTTCCCGTGGACAAAGACTTTGCCGACCGCGTTGCCGATGTATACCGGCAAGAGGGCTGCTGGACATGGGCCGATGATTGGAAGTGGTTCCCGTACGAATTCTATCGTAAGGCCCCCGTCGGTCGGTCTTCAGCAGCCAATCATGCGCAGCCAATGCCGTTGAACATGTTCCGGTTCAGCGCTTGAATGCAAAAAGAAAAGGGCTCGCCAGCGGCAAGCCCATTAAATCCGGTCCAATGTTTTCTTGCGCTAGAGCTGCAACTGATAGGATGCAGGCACATAGCGAAAGCCCGTATCGCGCGTCTCAATATAACCGACGGCGGGGAAGGGCATGTGGTACCCGATGAATGGTATTTTGTCCGCAGCGATCATGCCGAGCACTTTCTTGCGCTGTTCGGCGGCAGCGGTCTTGTTCATGTCAAAGAGGACCTCCCATTCGGGATAGGCCAGCGACCAAACATAGTGGTTGGCAAGGTCCGCGGTCAGCATGAGCTGCTGGCCGTCGCTTTCGATCATGTAAACCATGTGTCCAGGCGTGTGCCCGAAGGCCTCCATGGCGGTAATTCCTGAAACGACCGATGCACCGTCCTTGACGAAGGTGGTCTTATCGGCCAGCGGCTGTACATTCTTGGCGACCAATTCACCACGGGAGCCTTCAGCGCCTTCGGTGGTCCAGAAATTGTACTCCGTTTCGCCGGTCACGTAGCGCGCATTCGGGAATGTCGGATTTTCACCACTCAGCAATCCGCCGATGTGGTCAGGATGCATGTGGGTTATGACAACGACATCGATCTGATCCGGCGTATACCCGGCGCTTTCAAGTGCGCCCTTGATATTGCCGTTTTCGCCAAGGCCCGTATCGAACAGAACAAGTTCGTTTCCGGTGTTGATAACGGTGGGGGTGAAGAAAAAGCGTGTTTTGTCGGTCGGAATGAAGTTGGCATCTGAAACGCTAGTAAATTCCTCAGGCGTAGCGTTCAGTCCAAAAATGGTCTGCGGATTCTCGCGTGTCACCGCGCCATCCAGAAGCGTATTGACTTCAAATGCTCCTACCTTGAACCGGGCAAAAGGCGAACCGCTCCCGCTCTGCATCGGCGCGGCCGCAAAAGCCTGCGTGCTGCCTACGACGCTGGTGGCTAACGGCACAGCTGCTGCGCCAATAAGAGCCGAACGTCTGGTTATGGTGACTTCAGGCATGGTGACCCCTTTCAATATTATACTGGCGATTTCGCAGCTAGCGCATGTTTGTGTTCGGGCAAGGGCGGGCAGGCGCGATCATTGTATTCAATTCGGTATACGCAGTGTTCAACAAAACGCATATAATGGGACTTTCAGCAATTTAATGGTGTAGCTGTCACCACCGATTTGTTGACGACTTTCGCTGGCCAAATAGGATGGGCGTTTAGATCGGATTCACGGGGCGATTGGGGCAGACCGGGAGGATAGGATGCTCACTGTTCTTGGACGCCGCAGTTCGGCCAATGTTCAGAAGGTGGCCTGGCTGATTGCAGAGCTTGAATTGCCGCATCGCCATATTGAGCTGGGCGGTGCTTTCGGTGGCCTCGATACGCCGGAATTCAGGATGATGAATCCGCACGGCAAAGTCCCCGTTATCAAAGACGGCGAACATGTCGTTTGGGAGTCCCACGCCATTCTCCGTTATCTCGCCGCAAAATACGGGTGTGACCGTTTCTGGGACAAGGATGCAGCGCAACGCTCGAGGGTCGATCAGTGGATGGACTGGACCCAAGCGACGCTGCAGATCGACTTTCTGAATGGCGTTTTCTGGGGTTACTACCGCACGCCGGAAGCTCAGCGGGATCAGGCGGCGATTGAACGGAGCATCGCACGCTGCAAGGAACATTTTTCCCTTATCAATGCGATGCTTTCGCAAAGCAATTTTCTTCTGGGCGAAGACTTGACGCTGGCTGACATAACGGCGGCAACGCATTTGTATCGGTACTTCAATCTTGGAATTGAGTGGCCGGAACTGACTGCACTGGACGCCTACTACAACCGACTGCAAAAGAGACCGGCTTACGCAGACAACGTGATGATCCCTTTTGATGATATGTTCGGGCGGCTTGCCTTCTAGCGTCGGCTTGAAACCCGATATCGCGATCCCCACATCGTGTACATCGGAGACGGCTCCGGGTTCACCCGAAAATTGATGAGGACGGCCTTATCGCCTTGATTGGAGATAGGTTATGTCCTGGATTATTCTGCTTCTCGCCGGCGTGCTGGAAATCGGATGGGCCATCGGTCTCAAATATACAGACGGATTTCGTCTTCCGATGCCAACTGTGTTGACGGTTGTTGCTATGGCGGCAAGCCTTTTTCTTCTTGGCCTTGCGATGCGCTCGTTACCGCTTGGAACAGCCTACGCGATCTGGACCGGTATCGGCACCGTCGGCACCGTCATTCTCGGCATATATCTTTTCAGCGAGCCGGCAACCCTGGTCCGACTTGGCTGCATAGCGCTGATCATGACGGGAATAGTCGGATTGAAACTGACCACCTGACAAGCGCCGAACGAATACGCGTATCTGTGCGTCCGCGCGACACCGCATAAGCTCCGCTACAAGCACTGCTATATGAAATGGCGGAGCTACAACCAAGATTCGCCGAGCGCGTTGGTTCCTGTCGGGTCGGTTCCGGCCTTCCTTTTTAGTACCCGATTTCAATGGCTAAGCGTCTTCTTTTGCTGGAATTCCTTTGAGATAACTGCCCCTTGATTGCCGACAATTCATCTGGATTTCAGTCGGCCTTCGTGTCTATACTCCCCGCAAGGTCCGCCACAGGGAAATGCGGATCAGCAATAAAGCGGGAGTTTTTCATGACACTTCGTAAGAGCTTAATCGGGGCAACGCTGATTACCGGCGCGCTCGTTACACAGGCGGCCGCCGAAAACACGTTCAAATTCGCTTTCCAGGGAACGCTTAAATCGCTGGATCCATATTCACTAAACGAAACCTTCACATTGGGCACCTTGAACAATGTCTATGAAGGCCTGACGAGAAGGGGTCCGGATCTCGCAATTATGCCGGGCCTTGCAGAAAGCTGGGAAGTGGTCGAGCCGACCCGCTGGCGTTTCAAGCTCCGCGAGGGCGTCAAATTCCACAATGGAAATGATTTCACCGCGGAGGATGTCGTGTTTTCCGCCGACCGCGTGCGCTCGGAAGGCTCTGACCTCAAAACGCGTATTCCGGAGGATGCGAAATTCGAAGTCGTTGACGACTACACCGTCGACGTCGTCTTGACCTCGCCCAATCCCATCTTGCACTTCGAGTGGGATACCTGGGGCATTGTCGACAAGGAGTGGGCGGAAGCCAACGACTCCGTTCGCGTGACCTCCGCGTCTGACCAGTCAGCAACGACGATATCGTTGCAGGCAAACGGAACCGGTCCGTTCAAGATCACCGACCACGATGCCGGCGTCAAAACCACATTTGAGGCCAATGCGGACTGGTGGGGTGCCGGGGAAAGAAAATCGAACGTCGACACGGTCGAGTTCTCAACCATCGCCTCCGATGCGACAAGGGTTGCGGCACTTCTGTCCGGCGAAATGGATCTGGTCTACCCGATCCCGGTTCAGGACATCAAACGCGTCCAAGACAATGAAGCGACATCCGCGTTGACGGGGCCTGAGCTGCGCACAATCTTCCTCGGTATGGACCAGATGCGCGACGAGTTGCTTTATTCAAACGTCGAGGGCAAGAACCCGTTCAAGGATAAGCGTGTTCGCGAGGCTTTTTATCACGCCATCGACATTGAGGCGATCAAGCAGAAGGTGATGCGTGATTTGGCGACGCCGTCTGCAATCATGATATCGCCGTTCATGTTCGACAATGCGTCAGACTTCCAGCGCCTGGCATATGATCCGGATGCTGCCAAGACGCTGCTGACGGAAGCAGGCTATCCCGAAGGCTTTGAAGTCGGAATGGACTGCCCTAACGATCGTTACGTCAATGACGAGGCAATCTGCCAGGCCGTGGTCGCCATGCTTGCCCGTATCGGCGTGAAGGTGAACCTGAATGCACAGCCGAAGGCGCAATACTTCGCCAAGGTTCTTGCGTCTGGAGGCTTTGATACGTCTTTCTATCTGCTTGGCTGGACGCCGGGATCGTTCGATTCATGGAATGTTTTGCACAACCTCCATGGTTGCCGCGACGAAGCAGGTAATGGTGGCATGTTCAACCTTGGCGGCTACTGCAATGAGGACGTCGACGCGCTGACTGCGCAGATCCTGGTTGAGAACGATCCTGCCAAACGTCTCGATCTCATCACTCAGGCCTATCAGATCACGACGGCTGATGCGGCTTACGTTCCATTGCACCAGCAGGGTCTCGCTTGGGGCGTGTCGGACAAAGTCAATGTTGTCCAGCGCGCTGACAACGTGCTCATGCTGTACCACGTCAACTTGAAATAAAGAGCTTTATCGGGCCCCGTCCAAAAAAACGGGGCCCGAGATTTTTTGTTTCATGCTTGGTTTTATTATTCGACGACTTATCCAGTCCGTGGTGGTGATGTTGGTTGTCAGCCTCATCGCCTTTGTCATGTTCCGCTTCATCGGTGATCCGGTCGACCAGATGGTTGGCCTCGAAACCACACTGGAGGAACGTGCCCAATTGCGCGAGCAACTCGGGCTAAACGATCCTCTGCCGGTCCAGTTCTGGAATTTCGTTTCCAAGGCTGCACAGGGCGATCTGGGCATTTCATACCAGTTCAAGCAACCCGTATCCCAAATGATCGGCGAACGGCTGCCGGCGACACTGGAGCTTTCATTTGTTTCGGCCGTCTTTGCATTGGTCGCTGGTATCCCGATGGGGGTTTTTACCGCGCTGCGCCGCGAGAGTATCTTGTCAAAGATTTTTTTGACTGTTTCGTTGATCGGTATTTCCCTACCGACCTTTTTGATCGGCATCCTTCTGATCTTCGTGTTTGCAGTGAACCTGCAGTGGCTTCCGAGTTTCGGCCGTGGCGAGGTGGTCGATCTAGGCTGGTGGAGCACAGGCTTCCTGACGGTATCCGGACTCAAAGCCCTGATCCTGCCGTCAATCACGCTTGGTCTGTTTCAGATGACATTGATCATGCGGCTGGTACGTTCCGAGATGCTGGAAGTGCTGCGCACCGATTTCATCAAGTTCGCCAGAGCACGCGGTCTAAAAGATCGGGCGGTTCACTTTGGCCATGCGCTGAAGAATACGCTGGTGCCGGTGATCACCATCACCGGACTGCAACTCGGTTCGATTATCGCCTTTGCCATCATTACCGAAACCGTCTTTCAGTGGCCCGGCATGGGCCTTCTCTTTCTGCAGGCGGTGCAAAACGTCGACATACCGATCATGTCCGCATATCTGCTGATGATCGCGTTCCTGTTTGTGGTCATCAACCTGATCGTTGACATGCTCTATGTCGTTGTCGATCCGCGTATTCGGCTTGGGGGCAACAAAGCATGAGCACGGAAGCGCAGGAACTCAAGAATGGCGGGTTTTGGAGCCGGGCGCGCGACTCGGATATCTGGTTTTCGTTCCGCAAATCCAAAGTCACCATTGTTGCAGCAATTGTTACGGCGCTGATCTTTTTGAGCGCGTTGTTTGCGCCGCTGATTGCACCGCACAACCCATTTGATCTGGCAACACTCTCTTTGCTCGATTCGCTGACACCGCCTGTATGGGAGGAAGGCGGGGATCCGCGTTTTCTGCTCGGCACCGATGATCAGGGCAGGGACATCCTGTCGACGATTCTTTACGGGTCGCGCATTTCGCTGGCTGTCGGCATCGCATCTGTCCTCTTCGCCGCTATCCTTGGGATTTCTCTTGGTCTCTTGGCCGGTTATGTCGGCGGGCGCACCGATTCAATCATCATGCGCATTGCAGATGTTCAGTTGACCTTCCCCGCCATCCTCATCGCACTCCTGATTGACGGTTCCGTCCGGAGCGTTCTCGGAGGCATCGACCGCGAGCAGTCTGCCTTCTACGTTCTGGTCGTTTCAATCGGTCTGTCATTCTGGGTGCAGTATGCACGCACGGTCCGGTCATCGACATTGGTGGAAAAGAACAAGGAATATGTCCAGGCCGCCCGCCTGATCGGCCTCCATCCGATCAAGATCATGGCGCGTCACGTCCTGCCAAATGTCATGGGCCCGGTGCTGGTCATTGCCACCATCAATCTGGCGCTTGCCATTATAACCGAGGCGACCTTGTCCTTTCTCGGCGTTGGCATACCTCCGACCCAGCCCTCGCTTGGAACAATGATCCGGATCGGCAACGATTTCCTGTTTTCTGGAGAATGGTGGATTACCATGTTCCCGGGTATCGCGCTGGCGGTTCTTGTTCTTGCCGTCAATCTTCTCGGCGACTGGCTTCGTGATGCGCTCAATCCGCGACTGAGATAGCCAGGCCGTTCGGGTCAAGATTGGCGATCCGGATCGTCTACACGATTGCGAAATGTCCGGTCCTCGCGAAGCAGAAAACGTTCGTTCATGGCAAGGGGCAATCTGCCCATACCGACAAGGTGAAACACAATGACCGATAGACCCCTCTGGCAGTTGAGCGCATGCGAACAAGCCGAAGCAATTGCAGCCGGCGAAATATCGTCAAAGCAAGCCGTTGCTGCCTCCATTGAACGCATGGATGAACGCAATGGCGCAATCAACGCGATTGTTGACGCTTTTGCCGATGAGGCGATTGCGCAAGCCGAAGCACTTGATGAAACTTTGAAGAGGAGCGGACCGGTCGGACCCCTGCACGGGGTACCCATTACCATAAAGGAGAACGTCGATCAGGAGGACAAGACGACGCCCAACGGTGTCGTTGCTTTCAAGGATATCGTCGCGCCCGGCGACGCGCCGCTTGTTGCCAATTTCAAACGTGCCGGTGCGGTTGTCATCGGGCGGACCAATACGCCGGAATTTTCATATCGTGTAACGACTGACAACGAACTGCATGGGCGCACGTTCAACCCATGGAATGACTGGGCATCGCCGGGCGGTTCTTCGGGCGGCGCGGGGGCTGCTGTCATGAGCGGTATGGGTGCGATTGCACACGGGAATGATATTGCCGGCTCGTTACGCTATCCGGCGGCGGCCACCGGTGCGACGTCCGTGAAGCCGAGCACAGCGCGTATACCCGTCTTTAACCCCTCAGCTCGCGCTGAGCGCGGCTTGCTCGCCCAGTTGATGTCGGTACAGGGTGTGATTGCCAGAGAGGTTCGCGACGTTCGCTTGGCGATGCGCGCGCTTGTTCAGCGAAATCCGCACGACCCGTGGATGGTGCCGCTTCCGTTCGACGGCGAAACCTTGCCAACTCCGATCAAGGTCGCGTTCACGAAGAACACGTTCGAATTTGACCTTCATCCCGCTGTTGAACGCGCATTGGACACCGCGGTCGCAGCGCTCAGGGAAGCCGGCTATGAGGTTACCGAAGTGGAACCGCCGCTTATCCGGGAAATTGCCAGTGAAGCAGGCAAGTGCCTCTTTAGTGAAATTTCTATGCTGATGGACGACGATATTCGCAAGTACGGAAGCAAGACGCTCAACGATATCTTCCGGAACTACTATGAATATTTCGGGCTGTACGAAGGCGCGGATTTCATCCGTGCACTTGCCCATAGAACGCACTACGCACGCGAGTGGTCGCTGTTTATGGAGCAATATCCTCTCGTGCTCACACCATTCCTGCCGCATCCGACATACAAGTGGAATCGCGACACCGAAGGGCTGGAAGGCGTGGTCGAGGTCATGGGTTCGGCCGTCTACGTGTGTTCAATGAATTTTCTGGGCCTGCCCGCGGGCAATGTTCCGGCCGACTACAACAACGGGTTACCCATCGGCGTGCAGATCGTTGGCCGCCGCTTTCGGGAAGACCTCATTCTCGATGCCTGCGAGGCCATTGAACAACGCGTTGGCGTGATGGCGTCCCGCCTTTTTGAACGCGGCTGAAGCTGTGACGCGCTAGCGCGTCAATTCCTCGATTTCCGACTCCCGCCATGTTGTCCGCATGAGGATGAGTGCAAGCAGCGCAGCAACAGTGCATATGTAAAATGGCAGGCGGATATCCAAAGCCATAAGCAGACCGCCCAGCAGTGACGTGACGCCGGCAGCCAACGTGAAGCCCGCAGTTGTAATGCCCATGATCCAGCCCTGTTCGCTCTCCGATACGCTAGCCGAAAAAATACCCAGCAGAGCAGGATAAGCCACTCCAAAGCCGAAGTAGAATGTCGCCACTGCAATGTAGCTGACTACAGGCAGAGGCGTTGCGACGAACAAGACAGAACTGATGATGATGGTGATGGTCACCAACAGGATAACCGGCCTTTTACCAAAACGCTCTAACACCGGCCCGACGAGAAACGTGCTTGAAGACGCCAGCGCGATACCGAGGATCATCATGGCCATGCTGGTACCGAAAAGGCCGATCTGAAAACGACTTGTCAGATAATTCGACATGAAGATGTAGAAGGTGACATTGGCGGTCATAAAGCACAGGTAAACCCACCAAAGACGAACGACGATCGGTTTGTCCCGGATGCGGAGCAGTTGGGTAAAGACTTCCAAGGGCCGGATTTGCAGCTTTTCGCGGGTTTCACGGATGTCATGGAAGGAGAACTGGACAAGAATGATCGTCAATGCAACCAGCAGCAAGGCGCAGTAGAATGGAAGTTTGACACTCGCAAAACTGCCAAGGAGCGCTTGGTCGGATAACAATCCGCCGATAATCGGACCGCCGACAAGGCCGGCGCTGATGCCTGCAACAATAAACCCCATATTGCGCGAACGCTCGGCATCATCGCGACTGGCGTCAATCATCGCCGCTTGGGCGATCGGCTGGTTGCCTGCAGTGAAGCCCGTAATCGCACGCCCAAGAATCAGCAGCCAGAGGCTGTCGGCAAACAGCGATATGATCGTGATGATGTATCCGAAAAACGCGCCGAACAGGCAGATCATGATAGCGTTCTTCCGCCCGATCGTGTCCGACAGCTTGGCGACATAAACGCCACCGAAAAACCAGCAGAGAAAGAAGATGCCGATCACCAAGCCATAGTCGAAATGGCGCGTCGCATCGGACGAAGAAACCGGAAGAAAGACCAATTTCGGATCCATGACAAGTTCGTTGATGATTGGGAAAACGAGGCCCTGTCCGATCAGATCAACAAAGACCACCGCCAGCAGCGCGAACTTGGCAATTGGTGACATGAATACCCCCTGTCAGACGGGCATGATCCTATTACGGATGAGTTAGACTTGACAGCACGCTATAGTTGATCGACGAGAAATCACTTCTACCTTACAAATATTTACATTTGTAACGAAAGTTTTACCGCAGTCCGATTACATGTCCTTAACGATGCCAACTTTCGCGGCCAAGCATCGGTTCGTTGCCCGGATTTGATTTGCGTTGAAGGGAGAGAGGTTTTGACCGATGCGAGCGAACTTGCGCTGATCCTGGAAGGCGGAAAAGCGGCCCACGAGAATCACAGCGCCAACCTGACGCGGCAAATCGAACGCATAGGGCTTCTTGAAATGTCGGCGATGGCAGCGCCCGCATTTGCTGCGGCGATCGGATGCGCATTCGCGGTTATCTTTTATACGGCTAATCACTCTGTCATAGCCGCGGGGACGTCGGAGATCGTTGCGATACTGGGTTGGTTTTTCGCCGCCATATTGCTGAGCGTTATGGTTCCCGGTCTTTCCTGGCTGCGCCAATACACGCGCACCTTGGGCCTTGCCCGGCAGAAGCTGAACTATGAACCGCCTTTTGTCCACTCTGACGGATTCTCGCGGGTTCTGCTCAGATCAAGCATCGCCCTGAAAGCGTCTGCGATTTTTGCGATTGTTGCGTCCTACTCGGCACTTGCAGTTGGCGGTCTCCAGTTCCTCGACATAATACGCTGACTTTCCTTTCGCTCTCCAGCAGCCGTGCGGACGTTCGTTTTGCGCGATCATGCCAACTGACATATGCTGTTTGTTAACTGCAATGGGTGAACCGGCATGATCTGCCGAGTGCCCAATTGTGCCAAAAAGGCGCTCAAACGACCGGGGGAAACCAGTGCGCACAGCTTATGCTCCGATCGAGCCCTACGATTCCGGCCTGTTGGACGTCGGCAACGGACACGAAATCTACTGGGAACTCTGCGGCAACCCCGCCGGAAAACCGGCGGTGTTTCTCCATGGCGGCCCCGGTGCGGGCTGTAGCGAAGACCATCGGCGTCTCTTTGATCCCGAACGCTACAGGGTCCTGCTCTTCGATCAACGTGGGTGCGGACGGTCAAAGCCAGCGGCAAGTCTCGACTCAAACACCACCTGGCATCTCGTGGATGACATCGAGGCGCTTCGAAACAAATTTGAGATCGAACGATGGCTGGTGCTGGGTGGCTCATGGGGCAGCACGTTGGCGCTGGCCTACGCGCAAACCTATCCGGACCGCGTTTCAGAACTCATCGTGCGTGGAATTTTCACCGGCCGGCGCTCCGAGCTTCTTTGGTATTACCAGGACGGAGCCTCCTGGCTGTTTCCCGACAAATGGCAGGCGTTTGTCGAGCCCATTCCTGATGAGGAGCGCGGCGACCTCATCACGGCATATCACAAGCGACTGACAAGCAGCGACGAGGACGTGGCTCTGAAGGCCGCCAAAGCGTGGAGCATCTGGGAAGGTGAAACCGCTCGGCTGATGCCGGACAAAAGCCTCAACGACATCCATGGTTCTGATGCCTATGCCCTTGCCGCAGCGCGGATCAGCAACCACTACTTCATCAACAAATGCTTCTTCAAGGACGCACAAATTCTACGCGATGCCTATCGGATCAGGCACATCCCCGGCGTGATTATCCAAGGCCGGTACGATGTCGTAACGCCTGCCCGAACTGCCTTCGACCTGCATCGTACCTGGTCGGAAGCAGACTTTATCCTGGTCGACGGTGCAGGGCATGCCTACAATGAACCGGGCATTTTGGACCAAACGATCCTTGCAACCGACAACTTTGCCGACGAAACAACATGAACGCAGGTTTTCTATTACGGCGAAGCGACCGGTTCATCTGGAAAAGAGATTGAGCGCTGCATATTGCAGCAACATGATCGTCTTGGCATCTTGGATACGAAAATCAGCAATCATTGAATAGGCATCATCGAAGTTCATTTCGAGCACTTCGATATCCTCCCCTTCCGATTCTATGCCGCCGCCCTCTGCAATTCTGTCCTCAGCTTTATAGGCGCCGACAAAGCAGTGAATCTTTTGCACAACAGCACCGGGGCTGACATACGCCTCGAAAACCTTTTCGACGCTGGCAATCCGGTATCCGGTCTCCTCCTCAGCTTCGATGCGAATACGTTCCTCCGGTGACACGTCGTCAAGCAGACCGGCAGGGGTTTCAATGATCAGATCGTCAAATCCGTCGGAATAGACCGAATAGCGGAACTGTCTCACAAGAATCACGCTTCTGAGAGCCAGATTGTAGAGCAGCACTGTTGCGCCGTGGCCGCAGTCAAAACTGTCCCGAACCAGGGTCTGCCATTGTCCGTCTCTACGCCGAAGGTCAATCTTGGCATTGACCAAACTGCTCCAGCCCTTGTGTATGGCTTTGATGCTGCGCACGCGCACGCGGTCGCTTATGGTCATGATCGCCGTCTCTTTCCTCTTGGGTTGCTGTGTGATTGTGCATCAAAGCGCCGGCTGATTTCGGCTTCGCCGAACCCGTTGATTTCTGTCATCGGTGTTTCCCGGGAGAGCTTGAGAAGGAAGCGTTTGGTTCGCCCGTCGCTGCGCTTGGCTAATGATGGTAGCATGCGATTCACCGTCGACAAATCAGATATCTTTTTGAGCTCAGATACATAGGACCTGCAGCGGTTTTCTTATCCCCTGAATTATCCACAGTGGAAAGCCGGGACTCGACAAAAACGGGCAATTTGAATGATGATGTGAGCGTTGGGTCCGTTCAATTCCCGACCGCCGATCGGGAGCTAATTGAACGGAAATCCCGACACCCTGTGAGCGGACCGGCCTGGAACGTTTCTGACGCCCCGACCGGAAATCCGCTGGGCACACAGGACGCTGTGAAAGCGGATGCATTTGCAGAACAGCTAACGGTCTGGTGGTCCTTGGCTCGCAAGACCGGCGGTTGGAAGCGCCACCTCGTGGCGAAACCGGCCGTACAAACGAGGATTGTGATCGCGCGTTGCGATAATCCTTCGGATTGTTGAGACACCGATTGTATTCCCGTTTGAACAGGGAGGCGCTGGCGTAGCCAGCGTCTTTCCTTGTTTCTTGCGCGGCGGGATTTCCCCCACCGACAGATCCTTCACGAGTTTCGCCGCGCCAAGCCTTTGGTCACGTGGCCGGCAATATGAAAACCGGAAAAATCGACTTAGGTTCAGAATGATTCGCCGGCTTCCAACAACGCGTTGCGGCAGGGCGTGGACAGTCTGTTTGCATGGACCTTGAGACAAAAGAGGATGTTGCCTTGGCCAACCGGTAAATTCGGGCAAAGGACGCGATAGTCGTGCTCGCAGGACCTGGCAGCGATTCGAATCTCCTGACGCAAAGACATTGGTCGCCGTGTTGCAGCCGCAGCGGCTTCGGATGCGGGTGCGCTGGTGATTTCCTGTTGATCCGCCGAGCGAGCCGATTCACTTGCTGCGGATGCTGCGCCTTCTGCGGCAGCCGATGCGCCTGACTCGGACGCCGACGCAGGTGCGCTTTGCGTTGCAGCAGCCGATGAACCGGTTGGCGAAGAGCCGTGACCGACGGCTTCGACGGCTGATTTACATGCGGACGAGAGCTTGTCTTCATGCTGCTCAAGACACACCAGTGCGTCCATTCCGCCGGTTGGAACACCCGCACAGTTGGCTCTGAAATCAGAAACGCAATTCGATCTCAGTGCCTGCTTTTGCGCTTCTGTCGGCACCTGTGAGAACGCGGTTGGTACGGTCGCAAGTAATATGCCGGCTGCCGTCATCGCTTTGACTACAGATTTTCTCATTGGAACCTCTCCACTGTGAATTGAACCACGATTTCAGTTATGCGCTGGCTTGAGCCTCAGGCACCAGGTGGACATGGTTTGAGACTAGCCATGACGCGCCGATTTGCAATTCACTATTGCAAGCAACGCGGAGGGGTGGTGGTCAAATCAAGCTCGGATCGATGCCGCCTGTCTTGCCGAATCGTAGAAGAATTCCGCCGCATCGGTGCTCGATTCGATGCGTTCGGCAAGTCGTCGGAAAAGTTGTGCGCAAAAGACGTCGGAGCTGCGTTCGCAAATCTCCACGCTTCGTTTCTCCCGGTACTGGCCGTCCAGGTTACCATCCAGAACGATGCTGTACACGCGATAACCATAGTCATGTGGAGCGATATCGCCTTCGAGATATGCTCTTCCGCTACACATAGCGATTTCGGTTGTTCCAACGAGGACGGGTAACTCTTCAAAAATATATTCTGTTTCAAACATTATTGGCAATCTGTGCAGGTGGACACGTGAAAACCCGGCGGATGCCGTCGTGCCAAGTGATGAAAATGGATTGATGATAAGGGAATACCTATTTGGTATATTCAAGACAATGCCAATTTGCTTGCGGCGCAGTACTCGCGTCAGGCAAACGCGCCGACCTGGGTGACGGGAACCCCGTTAGTCGGCGTCCCGGATCTCACCTGAGCGGCTGCTGGATCTCCAGAGCGACATCGAGAATTTCGTCCCTGCCATAAACGTCACGGCGATAGTGGACGGAGCCGTCCTTGTTCACCCATGCGGTCAGATACACGATGTGGACGGGTAGTGGTGTTTCAAGGGGGATGACACGTCGCTTTCCGGAGTTGACAATTCTATCGATCTCGGCGCGGCTCATGCCCTGGTTCGCGAGGATAACCTCCGCCAGTTTCATCGGGTCTTCGACCCGGATGCAACCATGGCTGAAGAAGCGTGAAGCGCGTTCAAAATTCGACTTTGACGGCGTGTCATGCAGGTAGATGTTGAAGCGGTTGGGGAACATGAACTTGACCTGCCCCAAAGCGTTTCTTGGTCCCGAATCCTGACGCAGCCTGACCGGAAAGTTTGCCCGTGAATAAGTGGTCCAGGGAATGCTTCCCGGATTAACGACCTGTCCGTTCACCAATGGCCGGATGGCTTGAGATTCAAGTGCGTAGGCGTTGGCCTGGAGCTTTGGAAGATACTCGCGCGTCGCGATCGAATAGGGAACGTTCCAGTAAGGATTGAATTCGAGATATTCCATCTCGTCGCTGAACACAGGCGTACGGTGGTAGGGCTTTCCGACCTGCGTGACCGCAGCATGCAACGTCTTTTCATCGCTGACGAATTTCACCACCTGGTCGGCCAGGTTGACGAAAACATAAGGATCGCCGAAGTCAGCCTGCATCCAGCGTCGTCGTTCGAGGTTGAGTTCAACCTGCCTGATCCGTTCGTCGACGGTGGTGTTCAACTGTCCCAATGTCACAGGGCCGACGACCCCGTCAGGCTCCAAACCCGTGCGGGTCTGGAACTGTTCAAGCGCAGTAACCAGTGCGCCGTCATAAAGGTCGCCAGCGTGCGCACCCGGCTGCAGGTCTTTTGCCTCGATCAACCGTTGCCTAAGCACCGGAACACGCGCGTCGGTCATGCCGGGCTTCAGCGCGTTGCCCTCAGGAACCTGTGTCCAGCCGCCGGAAGCGCGAACCACCAGGAGGTGCTTCAGGTGATTTTTCAATCTTGCATAGCGGTCGGTGCGCGGCGCGAAGCCGAGCAGCGCCTCGACTGGATCCTCTGCCATTGCAATCTCTTCAAGCAGAACATCCGCGGCGATTTCTTCGGGATAAAGGACCAGTTCACGATTGACTTCGTTCGGTGATACCCGCCCACGGCGAAGGTGCTGGCCGTAAAGCGTTACAGCCTGGGAAAGAGAAACCTCAAAATCAGCCAATCCCGCTTCGGCGCCCTTTTGCAGTTTCGGAAACAAAGCATCCGCCTCGTACTCGGCAGGCATCAGACCATCTTCGTGCGCGTTCAAAAGCGCAAAGACGACTTCCTTGGCGGCGTTGGTTGCTTTGCCGTCCTCGATCCAGAGAGGTCTGTAGTCGCGCTGATCGTACCAAAGCGCAATCCGCTCGGAGCGGCGCGCATCGGAAACCAAACGGTTTTCCGTCAGGTTCAATCGCGCTTGCATCTCAAAGTACCAGGCGGGAGCGTCAGTCCGCTCAAATCCGTTTTCGAACGCTTGTTCTGCCTCCGCCCCGTCCTCTGTCGTGCCGGCTTGCGCAAAAGCGTTCAGGGACAGCATCGTCATCCCTGCTGCCACGCCGATAAAACGAAGTGTTCTTCTCACCGAAACCTCCTGGTGCGAACAGCGGTTTGAGCCATGGGTCTAAAGCCCGGCCATCGTGGTGCCCGTATAGCGACACCATCCTATCCGGCATGTCAATCGGCAAACAGTAAGACCGCCGCGATCGCACAAAGAATTGAAAACACGAACAGAACTTAAAATTATTGCCCGCGGGAGATAAGCGTCCCGAGAATTTCGGAGTCGTTTGGCCCGATGAGCGTAATTCGGATCATCGGCTCACCGCCGTTGAACGAGCTGATTTCTGCTCCGGTATAGGCAAAACCGGCATCGGCAAGGATACGCGGCAGCGAGGTCAGCCGAGCATCGCTATTGAAACGCTCAAGCGACTGCACGTAGAGATCCTTCAACAGACGATCACCTCCGATGGACGCGATGATGTCGCTAATGCCCTCGATCCGAAATGATCCCGGCTGAAGAAATAGCCGCCCGTTTCGCACGCCCGGCTGCGCGCTGGCAACAATGCGAGCGCTTTCGCCGCCGAGACGCGTTTTGATTACCGAACAGACCCAGATTTCAGCATCGATCTGAGCCGAGATGACAAGATCTGTTCCGCTCGCGCCGACGTTTGTTTCCGGCACACGAATTCGGAATTCGCAGGCACTGATTTTTTCATCCGCGAGAAAGCTGAGGATCTCCTGCACGACCGGCGCAAGATCAGCGGTCCGCGCATAGACACTGACCAGAAGTGATTCCGGGTCCACGGCGGCAGGTTCTGCAAATACGGTGACTGGAACGGGAACGGTCATTTCGCCCAGCCGCGCCGGTATCGGTCCCTGATAAACCGGTCCGGACTGGGCATGCGCAAGCATGCCAAGCATAAAGAAGCCCAAACAAAATACCGCCAGCCGCAGCAAAACCATCGCACCTCTCCGAATCACGAGGTTACGCCATCAATATGTCAGCTTCAAAGCCATCCTGGTTCACAGCTTGGGACAATCCGTAAGATAGGGTCGGACCGCCGGAACGGCTTCGAGACTTGACGAAAGCGCCTGCTATTTGGCACTTAGTTCCCGTGGGGTCTGCGAACGCCCCGTGAGGCGACAGCCCAAGTTTCGCATCCAACCGAAACCGATTGAGGGAAGGATGCGCCATGCCGTCGCCAACGGAGATATCTATCGATCAACTCAACCGTCTTGTTGGTACACCGGACAGCCCGGTGCTTGTCGATGTGCGTGATGACGATGATTTCAACGACGATTCACGCCTTATTCCATCCGCCTTCAGAAAGACATATCAATCGATTGCCGAACTGAGTGGAAAGCTAATCCAGCAGCGGGTGGTCGTCTACTGTCAAAAGGGTTTGAAGTTGTCTCAGGGCGCCGCGGCCATCCTTCGAGATTGCGGTATCACAGCAGAAACGCTGAAGGGCGGATTTCTTCGATGGAGGCAGGCGGAACTGCCTCTGGCGCCGGCGGCAAGGCTACCTTCAAGCGATACGGAAGGACGCACCGTCTGGGTCACCAGACACCGTCCGAAAATTGATCGTATTGCTTGTCCTTGGCTCATTCGCCGGTTTGTCGACCCGCGCGCCCGCTTTCTCTTTGTCGCACCTTCGCAAGTGCTGGACGTTGCAGAACGGTTCGATGCCACACCATTTGACGTGGAAGGCGTGTTCTGGAGTCATCGTGATGCATACTGCAGCTTCGATACCATGATCCAGGAATTCGAACTTTCGACCGAACCGCTCAACCGGCTTGCGGTCATCGTGCGCGGCGCCGACACCGACCGACACGATCTGGCACCACAGTCCGCAGGTCTCCTCGCAGCTTCGCTCGGACTGTCGCGTATGTTTCGCAATGACCTTTTACAGCTCGACGCCGGGATGCTTCTTTATGATGCGTTTTACCGCTGGTGCCGCGATGCTACCGATGAAGGCCATGATTGGCCCACAAAGCCCGCCTGATGGTGATTGAATGGACACGCCAGAATTGGAAACCCGACTTGGCCCGCAATCATTGCAGGATGCAACGCGTACGTTCGCCAAAATAGGTATTCTTTCCTTTGGCGGGCCCGCTGCCCAGATCGCACTGATGCATCGCACGCTTGTGGAAGAAAAGGCGTGGTTGACCGAGCGCCAGTATCTCAACGCACTCAGTTTCTGCATGCTGCTGCCGGGGCCTGAGGCAATGCAACTCGCAACCTATGCCGGCTGGCGTCTTCACGGTGTTGTTGGCGGTCTTATCGCCGGATTGCTGTTTGTACTGCCGGGCGCTTTGATCATGCTGGTGCTCTCGATCGTCTATGCCTATATCGGCAACGTGCCGCTTGTGAGCGCGCTCTTTCTGGGTATCAAAGCTGCGGTTTTGGTGATTGTGATCGAAGCGCTCTTGCGGGTCGCCAAGAAGGCGCTGCTGCGCATCGAGCACTGGCTGATCGCCTGTCTTGCCTTCGTCGGGATCTTCTTCTTTGATCTGCCTTTTCCGTTGTTGATTGCTCTGGCGGCGATCTACGGATTCGTGGCCGGCCGCAAGCACATCCAGCCGACCCCCGAGGCTGTTTCGGCCGGCGTCGGGCCGCTTGGCACGATTTTGACTGTCGTTCTTTGGCTTTTGATCTGGTGGGTGCCCATAGTTCTTGTCGGCCTCCTTTCCGGCGCGCCGATCCTGACCGAGATCGGCCAGTTCTTCTCCAAACTTGCAGTGGTGACTTTCGGAGGCGCCTACGCGGTGCTGGCCTATATGACACAGGACGTCGTCAACCAGTATGGATGGCTTTCGGCAGGCGCGATGCTGGACGGTCTCGGTCTTGCCGAGACGACACCGGGACCGCTCATATTGGTGACGCAATTCGTTGGGTTTCTCTCGGCTTTCGGCGAAGGCGGTCTGATGCTCGGGATGATGGGCGCGCTCGTTACGCTTTGGGCAACTTTTACGCCCTGCTTCCTTTGGATATTTGCGGGTGCCCCGTATATCGACTGGATCGGCGGACAGCCGCGACTTCGCGGCGCACTTGCTGCCATAACCGCCGCCGTTGTCGGCGTAATCCTGAACCTGTCCATCTGGTTCGCACTGCATGTCGCCTTTTCCGTTGTCGAGCCGACGCGGTTCGGACCTGTTATCCTGTGGCAGCCAGAACTGGCTACAGTTGATTGGCGCGTGATCGTGCTCGCCGTCGTTTCGGGTGTTCTCCTCTTGCGCTTCAAATGGGGTATCGTCCGCGTGTTGACGATTTCCGCATTTCTCGGTCTAGTCTTTTCCTATGTTGGGTGACACGACAACAATAGGAAATTGCGGAAGGTGAAGATTACACGGCATTGTCTACGGGTAAAAAACCCCGAGGAACTTGTTGATTTTTATGAAGCAACCCTTGGTATGCGCAATTTCGGTGAAGGCAAGAGCCCATTGCTTGGTTACGATGCCAAACAATGTCTGCTCGAATTGTCCGGTGGCGCGCGTCAAGACTACATTGCCGAACCCGATGCGCTTTACTGGAAGATCGGAATAACTGTTCGCGATCTGGACGCGGCGGTGATCTCTCTACAGCAATGGGGACATGATGTAACCGACCCGCGGCAGTTCCGCGACATCGGCTATATGAGCCACCTTCGCGATCCGCAGGGTTTCAGCATCGAACTCCTGCAACAAGGATTTGAAGGGCGCGCCCAACCGGCCGGAAACGGCCACCCTGTTGGAGGCCAGGCAACGCTTTCCCACATCACGCTCAGGGTCAACAATATTGAAGCAGCGCGCCTGCACTGTGAAAACCGGCTCGGCATGCGGTTGATGTCAGTTCAGCCGGTCGATGATTATGGCTTCAGCCTTTATTTCTTCTGCTGGAGCAACGAACGGTTGCCGAAGTCGGATCTGGAAGCCGTTGAAAACCGCGAATGGCTTTGGGCGCGGCCCTATGCGCTGCTTGAGCTGCAGCATATCTTTGCCGGCACGGTCCACCCGACGCAAAGCGACGACAAGCAGGCCGATTTTGCGGGTTTTGCATATCAGGCAGAAAAAGGCGGCGCGCACAACTACGTTCCGGCCTACGTCATGAACGAGTGGCTGTAGGGTCTATCCGAATTCGATTTTCTCATTGATCGCTGTCATCGTGCATCACTGCCGATCGTGCGCATTGTGTGCATCCATTTTTGAGAGCGCTTTTCGCTGACGTTCTCGACCAAGCCGAAGATCGTGGTCCGTATCGGCTTGATGCCTGCAAACCCCAGAATGTTGCGCTGAAGGTTCTTGAGGCTGTGAGCCATGAAATAGTAGCGGTAGGCAAGGGCGGGCATACCCATGGTGACGACCACGCGGGCGGATTTGCCCTTAAGCAATCCCACTGGAAAACCCCGGCCATCGCCGAGCGCAACTCCGGGCCGGAATACCTGTTCGAGAAAACCCTTCAACAGGGCTGGCATGGTTCCAAGCCAAAGCGGATAAATCAGCACCAGATGATCGGCTGCAGTGCATATCTTTTGGGCTTCGCGCAAGCCCGACGGTGTCGCCTCTTCTCCGCGAAGCCAGTCATCTTTGCTGCGCAACAATGGAAACTCCAGTGATGCAACGGCAACGATATCGACCTCGTGGCCAGCGGCAGAGGCGCCCTGCGCATAGGCATCGGCGAGAGCATGGCAAAGATGATTTGCGACAGAGTCTGGATGTCCTTGTATGACTGCGATCCTTGTCATGGTTTGCACCTCGAATGCCGGTTGGATCGCAAGACTAGACCGCAATGCGATTGCCACATTGACCCATCTCAACTTACTTTCCTGTCAAATGGGATCGACAAGGACGTCTGCGCACACATGAGCGAACGCGAAAAAATGGAAGCAGGTCAATGGTATACCTGTATCGATGAGGAGTTGGAGGCGATGCGTCAGGACGCCGGCGCGGCGGTCCATCAACACAATACCCTGCACCCGGAGCAACGCGGCGCCGCAGGTCCTCTGCTCCGCCAACTCTTCCGCGAAATCGGCGAGGATGTCCGGCTGGAAGCACCGTTCCACTGCGCCTACGGCATCAACATCGCCCTTGGGCGCGGTGTGTTCTTGAATGCCGGTTGCGTGATCCTTGATACCGCGACTGTGCGGATCGGTGCCGGTACGATGCTCGGACCCGGTGTGCACATCTACTGTGCCGAACACAGCAAAGATCCTGCGGAGCGCGCCGCTGGGCTTGAGATTGCCAAGCCGGTCTATATCGGGGTCAACGTGTGGGTCGGTGGCGGAGCCATCATTCTGCCAGGCATCGCCGTCGGCGATGAGGCGATTATCGGAGCCGGCAGCGTAGTCACGCGCGACGTTGCGCGCGGCACGACCGTGGTTGGAAATCCCGCGCGCGAGATTCCCGCCAGCTGAATTGCTTTAGCCGCTTCGTTTCATTGTTCAGGCGAGACCAGCGCATGATTGATCGATCGCGCATCCTCATAGGCTTTCTTGTAAAGCTCAAGCCGCGCGGCATAAAAGGCGCGCTTTTCCCCATCCGGTCGGTAGGTCTTGTCGAACTGAACGAGGTTTGAAAAAGCCGTCTTGATGTTCGGTTGCAGTCCGGCGGCGATCGACGCCAAACCGGCAGCGCCGAGCGCGCCGGGATCCTTAACCGTTGCTCTGCGAAGTTGCTTGCCCAGAATATCTGCGCGAATCTGATTCCAGATGTCGGATTGGAAACCGCCACCGCCGCAATGGATTTCAGTGCAGTTCGTACCGCTGCTCTGTTCAAGACATTCAAGAAGCCAAGCTGCGGAGCAGGCGACGCCTTCAAAAACGGCGCGGGTCAATTGCGCCGGCCCGGTGGATGCATCCATACCGAAAAAACTGCCGCGTGACTTGATATCCCAGATCGGCGCGCGCTCACCCTGGAGGTGCGGAAGGAAAAGCGGCGAAGGGTCTTGGAAATCCAGCGCTTCAACGAGCCGGACAAGCTCAGCAGGTTGCTTGCCAAGCAAGTCTGCGCACCAGAGAAAAGACGCACCGCCGGATTGTGTCGGCCCGGCATGAAGCGTTATGTCCTCGTAGGCGGGAAAAGTGAGAACGCCCGGCGTGGCTATCCTTTCAGCCGATACGATGCCGAGGACCTCACTCGTACCACTGAGATAAAACGCATTGCCACTGGCCGGAACGCCGGTGCCGAACATGCCCGCCCAAGCGTCCATGGTGCCGACCGCAACCGGAACATTCTTTCTGCCTATTTCCACCTTTCCGGCGACAGCGGTCATATTCTCAAGCCGCAGGACACGCTCTTTCGCTCCGGGCAGATGATCCAGGAGTTCAGGTATGTATTGAAGCTCTGTATCCACAAGTCCAAGGTTGGAAATCGGGTCCGTTGAAAGTGCACCGGTCATACGAAAAATGCCGAAGTCCTTCGGCAGCATGACCCATCTGGTCTTGGCCCAGATGTCGGGTTTGTGCCGGCTCATCCACAACATGCGGGCAAGGACGTGGCTGGCGTCGATCGGGCGTGGTTCTCCCCACCACCCGATTCGCTGCTCCTCGGGGAGGCGCTCAGTCAGTTCTGCCGCTTCGGCTGCGCAGCGCCCATCCTGCCACACAATGGCCGGTGTAAGCGCTTTGCCGTCCGCACCAACGAAGACGTGGGTGTTGACCTGGGAGGTCATGCCAATCGCGCTCAGATGCGACAGATCATGCCCGAAACGGAGTTGACGCAGCGCCTCATCGACGAGATCCAGCCACGTCTGAGGATCCTGTTCGACGTGTCCATCGGCCAAGTGATGCGTCGGATAAGGCTTGGCGAACGCCTCAACAACCGATCCGGAATGGTCGAACAGGATAGCCTTGACCGATGTTGTTCCGATATCGATGCCGATCAGTAAATTTGCCGCCATTCATGGTTTCCTTGCCTGCCGCAAACGTAAAGCGGCACGCTCACATATCGAAGCCGCCCAGGAAAGGAGCCTGATTGCAGACGGTTTCAATTTCAGCACAGTTCGTGGATTAGCGGTATGCTGCGCCACTCGCCGCTAAGGTGCGGCGGAAAAACCGTACAAGAGTGTTACGATTGCGCCCGCAAGGAGCGCCGTCAATGTCAGCCCCATACCGATCGTGCGGGATCCGGGCGGTTCCGGTTGGCGGCTTACGCCAGCCGCATGGACCAACCGACCGCTCACCAAGACAATGCCGATAGCAAATGTCACCCACGCAGGAGCCGACATCAATTCGCCCATCATCATCAGGATCAGGATGAACGGTACGTATTCTGAAAAATTGCCGTGGACGCGGATGGCGCGAACCAGCCTCCGTTCACCGCCGTCGCCAAAACCAACCCGTAAACTGCGCCGCGCGGAGATGACCCGCATAGCAAGGAAGCAATAGATCAGGGCAAGGAACCCGGCAAAGATGGGCGTGATATACATGTCCGACACCGAACTGGATGAAATCCCAAAGAACGAAATACGCTCGAGTGCGGACGCCGGATCAACGTTGTTTGCGACTAGGACCTGCCTGTAGCGTCAACCCGGTAAACCCAGAAATGGCTTCTACTGCCGCCGATGTAATGTGCGCGTTCCACGCTTTCGACCAGTTTCATCCGGCCGCTTTCGATCAGACGGTCCGCGACATCCTGGTAGTTCGTCTCATCGTAATATTGCGTCCTTGTGGTGATGAAGACAAGACAGCCCTTGCGCGCAAGACGAACCAGAACTTCGAGCGCTTCGGGTGGAACGTGACCCAGCGTAAAGACGCCGACACAGACAATGATGTCGAACGATCCGCTTGCATAATGATCTTCCGCTTTCATGATGTCGACGCCGCCGATGGCGCTTTTGTAGATGCCCGAGTGTGCAGCCTGTTCCGCCATCTCGCCTGACAAATCGAAACCGTCGATCTGGGTGAAGCCGGAGCGATGAAGCTCCCGTCCGACGAGACCTGTGCCGCATCCGGCGTCCAGCACGTTCAGCTTTGCCTTCACTTCTTCGTCCAGGCTGTCGGTATGCTTGGCGACAAGCTCACCGACAAGCCGCGGCCCGACATAGTCAATATCAGCAACGTCCTTGTCGTAGTTCTTAGCCCAATCGTCGTAGAACTGACGTATGTGCTCGGGATCGCCATCCAAGTTCAGAGCCTTATCGACAAGCTGATGCTCGGAACGGTATTTTTTGGTCATCAAGACAGGTCTTGTTTTCGCGATGCAGGCCGAATTGACGGACGATCGCCATTCATCATAAGTAGTGGCTGGAGTTCATCATGGCTCATTTGCTTATCCTTGCAAGCGTATTTGCGATTTTCATTCCAGCACTGATCCTGCCTGGACCGGATTTCATCGCCGTTGTTCGCTCGTCGATGACGCGGGGTACATATGCGGGTCTGCTGACGACGCTGGGCGTCGCGACTGGTCTCGCTTGTTTTGCAACGCTGAGCCTGTTGGGGTTATCCGCAATTCTGGTCGAGTATCAGTGGTTGGCCTGGACGGTGCGTATCCTGGGTGGATGTTACCTTGCATGGCTCGGCATCAGACTTCTTACGGCAAGACCGCAGGCGATCGAAATCGATACCGCAGATGAGGACAGAAGGGGCAATCCGTTCATCTTCGGCTTTCTGGTGACCATGACAAATCCAAAGGCAATCGTTCTTTTCGCCAGCGTTTTTGCTACGGCCGTAACCGAAACGACGCCATTATGGTTATTGACCGCTATGATTGGTCTGGTTTTCGTAAGCGCATCGGGTTGGTACGCATTGGTCAGCCTGTTCATGTCATCCGCACCGGTCATCCGACGTTTACAGAACGCACGTCATTGGATCGAGCGCGCCGCGGGTGTCTGTTTCATAGGCATTAGCGGCAAAATACTGGCCGACGCCCGAAACCCAATAACGCCTTGATCAATGCGGCTTTGCCGCAGCTGTTTTTCATTACGAAAGTTTAATGCATCCGTCGCGACCATTTTGCCGCAGTCGTGCGTTAATTCTGCAGAACGACTGATGGAGAACCGGCGCAATGGCGTTATGGAAACAGGCTGTCATATCCCTGATATTGTTTTTGGGCGCGGCCTTCGGCTTTGCCCTTTATTCCTATGGGCCCGCATCGATAATGGGCGGATCGGCCACAGCAAATACGAATTCCGGACAAACCGGACAGACACGCATACGCCCGGCGCCGCTTGTCGTTCTATCGGCAGTCGAAGAAGCCAAAGCCGATGATTTTGTAAGATCTGTCGGCACCGCCCAGGCCATTGAGCGCACGACCCTTTATCCGGAAGTGGCGGGCCGGGTCTCGGCGATTAATGCGACTGCGGGACAAAGGGTCGGCGAGGGTGATGTTGTCGTCCAGTTGGATGATCATGTAGAGCGGTTTGCCGTTGATAGGGCAGCACTGGCCGTCGAGGATGCCAAAGCACAGGTTGAGCGTTTTGAAGCACTTGCTGCACGCGACACAGTATCGAACGTTCAGTTGAGCAACGCGGTTTTGGAGCTGGAAAGAGCACGCCTTGATTTGCGCGAGGCAAAAGACGCGCTTGCGCGCCGTGCCATCACGGCACCCTTTGGCGGTGAAGTCGGTCTCATCGACATCAGTGTAGGCGACTATGTGACAACGACTACCCCGGTGAGCAGCCTTGACGAGCGGCGCGTCCTGATCGTCGAATTTCAGGTCCCCGAGCGTTTTGCAAACCAGATATCCATTGGTCAGGCCATCGCATTGACCACGCCGGCGTTGCCTGGGCTAACCTTGAACGGTGAGGTCAGTGGCATGGACAGCCGGATCGATACCGCCTCCAGGACGCTAACGGTTCAGGGGACAGTTGAAAACGGCGATGACCTGATCCGTCCGGGCATGTCCTTTGAAGTTGCACTTTCATTTGCCGGAGCAACCTATCCGGCGGTTCCAGCGCTGGCTGTACAATGGGACCGGGAAGGAGCCTATGTCCTCAAGGCCGTTGGAAACACCGCACAGCGTACCGAGATATCGATCGTGTCGCGCGACAACGGCCTTGTACTCGTGAATGGCGACATTTCTCAAGGCGATCTCGTTGTCAGCGAAGGGACCAATCTCGTGCGGCCCGATCAAACCTTTCGAACGCGCGATGAAGGCATCCAAAACACCGACGGAGAATCGTGACGATGCGTCGTATACCGGAAGAATTGAAAGGTTTGCCGGCGTTTTGCGTCAGGCGTCCGGTCTTTACGATTGTCATGAATCTTCTGGTGGTGATCGCGGGTCTGGCGGCGATCCTTGCTGTTGAAGTTCGCGAGTTGCCAAGCACTGACCGTCCAGTGGTGACGATCCGTACTACCTATACAGGAGCGACGCCTGAAACCGTCGACACGACCGTTACATCGATCCTTGAAGGCGCTGCCGCGCGTACGCCTGGCGTCGTCTCCATCTCCTCCAGTTCGAGTTACGGCAACAGTCGCATCGAGGTCGAGTTTGCATCATCTGTCGACATCGACACGGCTGCGACCGATCTCCGCAATGCCATTGCACGCGTCGAGTTCAATCTGCCCGAGAGTGTCGATACACCTTTGGTGATCAAGGCTAACGACGACGACAGCCCCATCATCCGTATCGCTGCGACCACCGACCGCTTGCCGATCGAAGAACTGACGCAAATCGTGGACAACCAGATCATCGACAGGCTTTCGGCCGTGCCGGGTGTCGGCGACGTCACTGTCTTCGGAGATCAGGAGCCTGTCTTCAATATCGAACTTGATATGATGGCGCTTGCGAGCCGTGGCTTGTCTCCGGCGGATGTGCGAATGGCGGTCGAACAGGTGACGTCCGATACGCCAGCAGGATCGCTTGTCACGGGCGGTGCCGAGATCCTCGTCCGAACGGACATGAACCTTGCAACCCTAGAAGACATTCAGCTTCTTCGAATCGACCCCAATACGCGCCTTTCTGATGTTGCGGTCATATCCTATGGGCCCGATGAGCGTACCTCTTATGTGCGCGCTGACGGCAAGACCGGCATCGGCCTGAATATCGTCCGCCAGGCACAGTCGAACACGCTTGAGATATCGGAAGGCATCGGCGCCGCGGTTGCCGAACTGCAAACACAGCTTCCGGAAGACGTCGATCTGCGCGTGACCTCCGACGATGCATTGTTTATCGGCGCAGCAATCACCGAAGTAGTGAAATCGCTGCTGATTTCGACGGCGATCGTCGTGGCAGTCATCTTCATCTTCCTGCGGACAGCGGCCGCGACTGTGATACCTGCGGTCACGATACCGGTCGCGCTGATCGGAACGGTTGCCGCGATATGGCTTGCTGGCTTTTCGCTGAACATTCTGACGCTTCTGGCGCTGCTTTTGGCCACCGGAATGGTTGTCGACGATGCCATTGTCGTGCTCGAGAATATCGTTCGCAGACGCCGCGAGGGTGACGGCAAACATGCTGCGGCCGTGCGGGGCACACGGGAGGTGTTTTTCGCAGTGCTCGCGACAACGGCGACGCTGGCGGCCGTATTCATCCCGATTTCATTCTTGCCCGGCACGGTCGGTCAGCTCTTTTCCGAGTTTGGCTTCGTTCTTGCGATCGCTGTTGCAATTTCATCCTTTGTCGCCCTGACGCTGGTTCCAATGCTGGCAGCCAGGCTGGGCGGCGAAGTTTCTACCGAAGAACGCGTCACGTGGTTGCATCGGATCGGCAACGGCTTTGCGGCTGGCTATCGACATGTGCTGCGCGCAGCCATGGCCGCACCACTGATCGTGCTGGCAATCAGCGTGATCTTTGCCGGATTTTCCTATCACCTTTTTGACAACCTCCCGCAAGAGATCACGCCTCGCGAGGATCGGGCCAGAATACCGATTTCCGTGCAGTTGCCCCAAGGAACGGAGCTCGAGTTTGCGAACGAAAAGATGCGTGAAATCGAGGCAATCGGCGCCGACCTTATTGAAACGGGTGAAGTCGATTCTCTTTTCAGCGTTATCGGCCGGCAAGGATCCAATCGGGGCTTCATCATATTCCGGCTTGTCCCCTGGGGCGAACGCGATCGAAGCCAGGCCGAGATTGTAGCTGAAATCAACAACAGGCTTGCCGAAATCCCCGGTGTCGCTGCCTTCGCACGTCAACCGAACACTCTGGGGCTTCGTGGCGGCGGAACGGGTTTGCGCTTCGCGCTTACCGGGTCGAACTATGATGTCCTGTCCGACGCAGCCGTCGAATTGACCCGCGCCATGGAGGATCGCTTTGAGGGGCTTGGCACATTCGACATTGGCTATGACACCACGCAGGCGGAACTTTCGGTACGAGTTGACCGCGACCGCGCCCGCGATTTGGGGATCGACCTGAGCGACGTCGGATCTTTTATCAATATCGCACTGGATGGTCGCGAGATCGCCGAAATCCAACAGGATGACAATGCTATACCGGTGATTCTTTCTTTGGGGCGCCGCGCGGTCGGTGGACCAAACGATCTCGAAAATCTCTTCGTGCGGGCAGGGGACGGCACGATGGTCCCGCTCTCGACGGTTGTCGAGGTTGAAGATACGGCTGTCGCACCGGAACTGAACCGCGAAGGACGAAGCCGGGCCGTGCCGATTTCGGTTCCGCTCGATGACGACTACGATCTCGAAAGCGCCATTGCAGACCTGCGCCATACGGGCGAGGAGGTGTTGCCGGCAGGTGTTGAAATCATGCTGCTTTCTGAAGCGGCTCTGCTGGAAGAAACCTCGACCGGGATGGGCATGGTGTTCATTTTCGCCATCGTCATTGTTTTCCTTGTGCTTGCCGCGCAATTCGAGAGTTTCGTCAGCTCCGTGATCATCCTTCTGACAATTCCAGCGGGTGTAGCAGCGGCCGTATTTGCCATTGGCCTCGCCGGTGGAACGATCAATGTCTACAGCCAAATCGGCATTATCCTTCTCGTCGGGATCATGGCGAAGAACGGGATCCTGATTGTCGAGTTTGCAAATCAGCTTCGCGAACAGGGGCTTGAGGTTCGAGAGGCCATCGAAGGTGCCTGTATGCGGCGTCTGCGGCCGGTGATGATGACCATGATCTCGACCGTTTTTGGCGGTCTGCCGCTGATCCTCGCATTCGGCGCCGGCGCGGAAGCACGCATGGCACTTGGCTGGACAATAGTTGGAGGATTGGGTTTTGCGACACTCTCAACGCTGTTTTTGACACCGGTTGCCTACAACCTGCTCGCCGGTTTTAGCAAATCGCGTAATGCGGATGAGCAGCGTTTGGTCCGGGAACTTGAAGCAAACGGAAAGGAGGCGAGCCGGAGCTAGAAACGCATTCATGCAGGGCATGTGTGGGCTTCCCAAGGTGGTTTGACCTGATAACGAACGGCTTATAGCTTTCCGGTTCTACCGGCTCCAGGCGAAAGGCCATCCATGTCCCAGCCACCATCCGACGCAGCGGTTCGCAGGGATAGCGAACTTATGCGGCGCGTGGGAGCAGGTGATACGGAAGCGTTCCGGCAGATCATGACCGACCACGGCCCAAGACTGATCAGGCTGGCATATGGCATTACCGGCCGTATCGACGAAGCCGAAGACGTTGCGCAGGATTCGCTACTGACACTGTGGCGCACTGCCCAAGGTTGGCAACCGAAAGCAACGATTGCGGCCTTCCTGCGCACTGTTGCGACTCGCAAGGCAATCGATGCTGTGCGCCGAACCAAATTGCGTGCCGACGATTTTCAGATGGACGAACTTGAAGATCCGGGAAAGGGGCCCGAAGCAACGATTGAGCAACGCGAAGACGTTGCCGTGCTTCTGGAACAAATGGCCGAGCTGTCAGAACGACAGCGCGCCGCCCTTGTCTTGGTTCACTTCGAGAACCGAAGCCACCGCGACGCGGCGGAAATCATGGAGGTCGACGTCGAGGCATTTTCGTCGCTGCTTGCCCGCGCCAGGCGTTCGCTGCGGCAAAGAGTGGAGAACCGACAAACGAATGGAGGTGAAGATGGAAAAGACCAACTCCAAACTTGAAGCCATGCTTGATCTCCATGGCGCAGATCTGAACCGCTGGCCTGACGCCGATGCGGCACAGGAAGCCCGCAAGGCCGCCCTAAGCGATTCGGCTTTTCGTGCCCAACTGGATGCCGCAAGAAAGATCGACAAGAGGTTTGAGGCACTGTCGAAGGCCATTGACCGGAGCCCGATCGTTGATGCGGGCATAGCCAATATGGAAAACGTTCTGCTTGCGCATGTGGAGGCGCACGCCGAAAGACGGCGCGCTTTTTCGCGCGGCACGCTTGTGCGCCTTGCAGCGAGTCTTGTCGTCGCGTGCGGACTTGGATTTGGTCTCGGGCAGTTCGTTCCTGATTCCGATTTTAACCAGCCTGACGCCTTCGATCAGCTTCTTATGAGTGTCAGCCAGGATCCGAGCCGGAACGGGAGTGGCTAGGATATGAGTACACAGCGCATTCTCATTCTTGCTCTTTTTGTGTCCCTGGTCGCAAATGCGTTTTTCATCGGTTTTGCCGGCACCCGTGTCATCGATGCCGGCGAAACCGTGCGCCGCGGCGGCATTCTACATAATGTTGGTGCTCGCATGACGCACAATCTCGACGAACCGGCGCGTGAACAGGTGGCTCAGGCGCTGGAAAGTCTTGATCCGGGCTATCAGAAGGTGCGCGCAGAACGCCGTGAGAACTACAGAAAACTTCAGCAGCTTCTTTCAGCACCGGAGCCTGACCGCCAAGCCATCGATACTGTATTGATCGAAATGACGGACCAGTCGACCGATCTTGTGCTTAGCGTCCACCAACAGGCTGTCGATGCGATCCTCGAGCTACCCGCAGACCAAAGATTGAAGATCGCAAATCAGGACCAATGATGAGACTGTCCATTGCCTTTTTTTCTACGCTGATTTTCGCAGCGGCCTCATTGATACCGGCCAATGCCGCTGACGGATGGACGATTACACGTATCGATGCCAGCAAATGGCCGGCTTCCATCGTTCCGGAACAAGGCCGACCGGCGAACAACGGTTTGCCCGACGGCCGCGTCGCGACAGCTTCTGGCGGCGACATTGTTCAAGCATGGTATGCGGAGCCGACACGCCGTTATGGACACGCCGTTCTTGGCGACGGGATCGAAGCCGCCGCGCTCCATATCACAACCGCGGACGGCGCGTTGCGCACACTGCGGTTGCCGCAATCAGAAGTATTTGAGGACCGCACGCCGAGGCTCGCCGACCTGGACGGCGACGGCCGCATCGAAGTGGTGACCATCCGTTCGTCGCTGAGCAAAGGCGGTTCCGTTACAATTTACGGACTTGTCGACGGACAACTTCGGGAATTGGCCACAAACGGCTTTATCGGCAGGACAAACCGCTGGCTGAACATTGCCGGCATCGCTGATTTTGACGGGCGACCCGGCATGGAAATCGCATTTGTCCGGACCCCTCATATCGGCGGAACGCTGTTTTTCTACGGATTCGGGAATGGTGAACTGAGGCGGCTGGCGGCCATCGAAGGGTTCTCGAACCACGCCATTGGCGCGCGCGAAATGCGGCTGTCCGCGATCACCGACATCGATGCGGATGGCAAGATCGAACTGGCAGTGCCTTCGAAGGATCGGGCGACACTTCGTTTTGTCGAATTGCAACGCGGTAAAGCCGTCGACCGCGGCGCTGTTTTGTTACCGGCGCGCATTGACAAGGCTATCGCGAGCAAGGGTCATGGGCAAAGCACCGACATTGTCGTCGGTTTGGAAAATGGAGAGGTCTATCGTTTGGAAAGGCAATAACCGTCGCGCCGAGTGGGATGGGAGCAGTGAATGCAGTTTGTGGATCAGGCGTGTGTACCTTGGATTGAGGGCAAGGGTTACCGCAAAAAGATCCTTCTGCGGGAAGATGCTCTCAATGCGTCGGGCACGCTCGTCCAAATCGTTGAGATCGCGCCGGGATCGGAGGTCGCAGATCACCACCATGAAAGCTGCACGGAGGTCTTTCATATTCTGTCCGGGCAGGGATCCTTTGACATCAATGGAAAGACGTTCCACATGCGCCGCGGCGACACACTCACCTGCGAGCCGCGTGAAATCCACAATACAAAAAACCCCAACGAAACACCGTTTACTTACATCGTTTTCAAGACGAATGTGATCGACAACGATCTCTACTGGGATGTGTAGATCCTTGGGCAATACCGCACAAATTCGCTTCTTGTTATCGGTGTGAGCGATCTGCGGTCACGGCATAGGAAAGTACGGGAGGCAAAGCTGCAGCGTGGTCGAAACCATTCCATTTGTTGCGCGTGAGGACGAGGCCGACAAGCTGGCCTGGATCAGCGCGCTTGCGGCTGCGATGCCGGCCTATCCGCCGAAGCTGTTCGAGCAGTTGAGCGATGCGGAACGGGCAGCAGCCCGGGTCGCGATTGTTGCCGACCCGGATCCGAAAGATCTGCTGAAATTACCAAATCTGCAATGGGTTCACAGCGTTTGGGCAGGTGTTGAGCGTCTCGTGACCGAACTCCCGCACACAGGTCCGAAGATTGTCCGGCTGAAGGATCCGCAAATGGCCAAGACAATGGCTGAAGCCGTTTTGGCCTGGACGCTCTATTTGCATCGCGATATGCCCCGCTATCGTCGGCAGCAGGACGATCGCGTCTGGCAGAAGCAAGCGCTGGCGCTCGCCTCCGAACGCACGGTAGGCCTGCTTGGAATGGGCAAGCTTGGCAGCGTTGCGGCAGGCACGCTGTTGGATCAGGGCTTTCGCGTCTGTGGATGGAGCCGGACGGCGGCAGACATGGGAGGCGTGCAGACCTTTCATGGAATGGCTGAACTGGACGGGATCCTCTCAATTTCAGACATTCTGGTTGTTCTCCTGCCGCTGACCGCCCAAACGCATGGTCTGTTGGATGCCCAAAGGCTCTCAGCCCTGCCGCGAGGTGCAAGTGTCATCAACTTTTCACGCGGCCCGATTGTGGAAACCGATGCGTTGGTTGCGCAACTCGACCGAGGTCACCTTGATCATGCCGTGCTGGATGTCTTCGATCACGAGCCCTTACCCGCCGAAAGTCCGCTTTGGCATCACCCCAGAATCACGGTCCTGCCGCATATTTCCGCGCCGACAACACTCAGCACGTCATCGGCGATCGTTGCGGAAAATCTGAGGGCCTTCTTCGAGACAGGTGAGCTACCGGAAACAGTGGACCGCAAGACGGGGTATTGATATGGTGACGTTATATTTAGATCGTTCATCGACCGTGAAGAGTGTGCCGAGCCACCCTAAGCCAGAAATATAATAAGCCGGAAAACCTTTCGGGCATAGCTTATGAAATTGTCAATTCCTCAGACGATCGAAGAATGGAACAGCCGCGGTCAATCCTACCTGCCCGGGCAAATGGGTATGAAGTTCATCAAGGTCGAGCCTGATGAAGTTCGCGCACGGTTTGGCGTTACCACCGCCCACAAGGCATGGAACGGTTTCCTGCATGCAGGTTCCGTGGTCAGTCTTGCAGACACATGTTGCGGTTATGGCACGCTCTGTTCGCTTCCTGAGGGCGCCGATGGCTTTACGACCATTGACCTCGCCACCAACTTCCTTGGCACCGTTCTCGAGGGCGAGGTTGAGTGTTTGGCAAAACCGCTTCATCGCGGCCGCAGAACCCAAGTCTGGGATGCGGTCGTAACCGCCTCGGTTTCGGGAAAAACCATGGCGCATTTTCGTTGCACGCAGATAATTCTGTGGCCCCAGAATAAGTAAACGGAAATTCTTGATCCTATAAGACGGCATATATTAGAATAAGTTATAAGGTTTTTTTGATTTGAACATGAAATAGTTTGATCTATCCGGCTCTGGTCACTGTCAAGGGAATCGGGTTTCCTGATGTGAAGTAAACAGGATCACGGTGAATACTGCCGAAAGTGTAAATTTGTATGGTTGTCGCCAGTATATTGGGAGGATTGCTGATGAAACGGTGGGTGAAGCTGCTCTATGCGAGCGCCACGATATCGCTTGCCGCTGTCGCACCAGCCATGGCGGACGACGTTACCTTGACCTATGCGTCTGCGCCTTCGAGCTCGGCCTACTACAAGATGGGAAAACAGATTGCTGAGGCACTGAAGGCCGGAAGCAATGGCGAAATCTCAATGGTAGTGAATGAGAGTGAGGATTACGTCGACAATGTCATGCAGGCGACGGAAGGCGCCCCGAACCACATGTTTTCCTCGCACCCGGTGCTCGTCCATCTGGCTCAGGAAGGCAAGGCCATGTTTGCCGGCAAAGGCAATGGCGCGTTTGAGGAAATCCGGGCGCTGTTTCCAATCCCGTCTTTGACAATGCAATTTGTCATGGAACAGGAGGCTGCGGTTCTTGAGTTCGATCAGCTCAAGGGCAAAAAGATCCTGCTCGATAATGGTACCTTTGCGGCGCGGGAAGCGGCAAAATACATCAAGCTCTTCGGTCTGGAAGGTGACGTGAGCATCGTCGATGCAGACCTATCCGAGGCAGAAACCAAGCTGAAGAACGGCGACATTGACGGCTTTGCAATTGCAGGCTCTTGGCCGACCCCAGAGGTTTCTGACATTGCGATGAAGACCACGGTGAATCTTGTAACAATGACAGACGATCAGGTCGAAAAGACCAAACGCGCCCGGATTGTCATTCCCAAGGGCACCTATGGCGGACAGGATGACGACATTGTAACAACGTCTCTGCCCGTTGTCGTCTACACGACCAAGGCAATGGACGACGAGACGGCCTATCTCGTTACCAAGACTTTCTGGGAGCAGATGACGCAGCTCCGCAAGGAGGCCGGCTGGTGGAAGGGAGTCGACGATACCCTGATGACCAATATTTCCGGACGGCTGCATCCCGGATCCATTAAATTCTACAAGGAGGTCGGTTTTCCGATCGCAGAAGACCAGCAATAAGGCGAGACTCGATTTAGCGAATGTTTATTTCGAGAAATTCGATGAGCATCGGATTGATCGTGTCGTACATCTCGTAAAGCATGCCGTGCGTGCCTTCCTCGATCACATCGACTTGCGCGTACGGCGCCGCCCGCTTCAGCCGGGCAGCGCTTTCGATGTGAATTGTCGGATCCTTCCCGCCGAACAGCGCAAGCATCGGTACACGCTTTGAAGCCTCTGCAAACATGGCATCGCAGTCCCGCAACGGCAGATTACGCCATGATTGCAGCAGCGCGTTGAAGTAACCGGAATATCTCATCTGGATCGTGTCGTCGCCCTGCATCCGGCGCGTTTCATCTGGGTGAGGCTCAACAAATTGCGGATCGCCGAGTAGCAGCGAGCGCGCCCTGATACGCCATAGCCAGTCGCCGACGAGCGGCAGGCGGACGACCTCGCCGAAGAGCTTTCCAAGAAAGGGATAGATCGAAAGACCGGCAGGAGACAGCAGGATGACTGCGGATACGCGGTCGGAATGCCGTGCTGCAAACTCGGCGGCAATAACCCCACCCATCGAATAACCAATGAGTGCCACAGGCTCCTTGAGGCCGATCCCCTCTATCAGGCCGGATACCTCCCGGTCATAAAAATCGGCATCGTACCGTGCGCGCGGCCGGTCCGACCAGCCACGGCCGAAATGGTCAAATAGGATGATGCGGAACCCGGCCTCAGCGAGTGCCGCGGCATTCTGTTCGAAAACGAACTGCGGGACCCCAAACCCATGGATCATGACCACCACGTGGCCATTTTTCGGCCCGCGCGCGGTGTAGTAAAGATGCCCGTCCTTCAGGTTAACGGTGTTGCCGTCCGCATGCGCGGCACGGTCTTCCGCTGTCAGGATCTTTTCACGAAAGCCGGCTAAGTACCAGCTTGCACAGACCGCCAGCGCAGCAACGGCCAAAATAACGATGATGAAGTCCATGTGAACGTCCGCCTTCGGAAGCGGACGCGACCTTAAGAGAGGCCAGCCAAGGGAGCAAGGCTACAGGCTGGCCTCCGCATGTAGATAAGGTCCTTTTCCTCAGCTGCTGCCGGACAGACAGTCGCGCATGCTGTCAGCCAGGTTCTGGATCAGCTGGAAATAAAGATCGGGACCGTTTTCAAGCGAAGCGCCAAGGGGATCGAGCACGCCGGAATTCGCAGCCGTTCCTTCCGTGATGACTTCAACCAGTTTCGGCTCGAATTGAGGCTCGGAGAAAACACAAGTCGCACCAAGCTCTCCGACCTTGTCCTTGATTTCAGACACACGCGATGCGCCGGGAACCACTTCGGGGCTCACCGTGATCGAACCAGCGGCAGAGACGCCAAAGCGGTTTTCGAAGTAGGGATAGGCATCGTGGAAAACAATGAAGGACTTGCCGCGCACCGGTTCAATCGTCGCTGAGACTTCCGTGGTCAGCGTATCGAGACGCGCAACAAGATCCCGAGCGTTTTGCGCATACTGGTCCGCGTGGTCAGGATCGGCAGCGGCAAGCGCCTCCTCTATTTCAGCGACCATCGCCTTGGCATTGGCCGGATCAAGCCAGACATGGGCGTCAAACTCCGAATGATGGTGGCCGCCATGATCATGGCCGGCGTGTTCGGCATGGTCATCACCGTGGTCATGACCCGCGTGCTCGGCGCTTGCATGTTCGGCATGGTCGTCGCCATGATCGTGACCGGCATGCTCGGCACTTGCATGTTCAGCGTGGTCGTGACCGTGATCATGGCCAGCTTCCTCGGCGTGTTTTTCACCGTGGTCGTGGCCCGCATGTTCGGCATGGTCGTCACCATGATCGTGACCGGCATGCTCTGCACTTGCATGTTCGGCATGGTCGTCGCCGTGATCGTGACCGGCGTCCTCGGCATGATCGTGACCGTGATCATGGCCAGCTTCCTCGGCGTGTTTTTCTCCGTGGTCGTGGCCTGCATGTTCGGCATGGTCGTCACCGTGGTCGTGGCTGGCATGCTCAGCGCTTGCATGTTCGGCATGGTCGTCACCGTGATCATGACCGGCGTGTTCTCCATGATCGTGATCATGCGCCTCGAAGGTTCCGCCTTCGCGTATTTTCAGAAGTTCCAAACCATGGGTTTGATCGAGCCGCACGACTTTCGCGTCGCGCCCCAAGGTTTCCAAGGGGCTTTCAAGAAAGGTTTCGATATTGGGTCCGACCCAGAAAATGAGATCGGCGTTCTCAATGGCGCCGGCCGCCGATGGACGCAGGCTATAGGTGTGCGGCGATGCAGCACCATCGACGATAATATCAGGCTCGCCGACGCCGGCCATAACGCCGGATACGAGCGAATGGATTGGTTTGATGGAGACGACAACGGCTGGTTCGGCGATAGCAATGGCAGGCACCCCGAAACAGGCGACTGATCCGAGAAGAAGAGTGCGGAGCGATTTCATGACAAACCCGATTGTTATGTTGTAACATTGATGGCCAACGCTATACCTTAAAGGCGTTAGGCGCTCAAGACCTTCCGGGCGAAACTGGCACTGCCGGTCGGACCCTCGGTGTCGTCGGGCTCTCCAGTCTCTATTGTGGACTTTATCCCGTTTTCCACTCCTACTCCGAATTTCCAATATATCGGAATTTGCTGTAGAAGAGCGTTACCCTGTCAACGGATGAGCATTCGAGAGACCGTATGAACGTCGCGCCGACACCGGATATTGGAAGACTTCTCAAATCGACACGCAAGGCGCTTGACCTGACGCTTGAGCAACTTGCCGAGCGCAGCGGCGTTTCGCGCTCAATGCTGTCGGCAATCGAACGCGGCACGGCCAATCCGACGTTCTCGATTGTCTGGGCATTGGCGCAGTCACTCGGCATCGACCTTGCAACGCTCGAAGGCACCGCCAAGCAGGACCAGCCGATCGAACATGTTCATCACTATTCGACACCGATGCGCAGAAGCGCCGACGGCAAATGCGAACTGTTTATGCTAAGCCCGGTTCGCACCGTGCTGCCTGTTGAATGGCATCACCTGGTCATGAAGCCCGACGGGCGGCTCGAATCGAAAGCGCACGCGAACGGCACATTCGAACATCTGACATGTCTTTCAGGTGCATTGTCGGTGAGTGTGGAGGGCAGGTGCGTGCATGCCGCAACGGGCGATACGCTCCGTTATCGCGCCGACAAGCCGCACAGTATCGAAAACACGGCGGTGGCCGAAACAAAGGCGCTTTTGTTGGTTGCGCAACCGGACCAATTCCGCTCGCAAACAACCACGATTTGATTGGATTTGTGACGCAAAAGCGTCTTTCATCTCAGACGCTTTTCTGCTATTCCAATATACTGGAAGTCGTGCAGCATATAGGAACGCCATGTCGACCGCACTGATTGATGCCGCCCAAGCCGCGCTGGCCGAAATCAAGGCTGCCGGAACCTTCAAGACCGAGCGGGTGATCTACTCGTCGCAGTCGAGTCTGATCCATACAAAAGACGCTGCGGAGCGTGACCAAGAAGTTATCAATTTCTGCGCCAACAACTATCTCGGCCTTGCCAATGACCCGCGGCTTGTCGAGGTGGCGAAGCAGGCACTCGACAGTCATGGTTTCGGCATGGCGTCGGTTCGCTTCATATGCGGGACACAGGATCTTCACCGGCTCTTGGAGCAAAAGATTGCCGCATATCTTCGGATGGAAGACGCGATCGTTTTTCCGTCCTGTTTCGACGCCAATGGCGGTGTGTTCGAAGCGCTCCTGGGCCAGGAGGATGCGGTCATTTCAGACAGCCTGAACCACGCCTCGATCATCGACGGAATTCGGCTCTGCAAGGCAAAACGCTTTCGCTATGCCAACAATGACATGGATGATCTGGAAACGCAGCTGAAAGCCGCCGCGGACAGCCGTTATCGGATCATCGTGACCGATGGCGTATTTTCCATGGACGGTATCATTGCCAACCTGCCGGGTATCTGTGAGCTGGCAGAGAAGTACGATGCAATGGTGATGGTTGATGATTGTCATGCGACCGGGTTTATCGGCGAACGCGGTGCAGGCACGCCCGAGTATCATGACGTAGAAGGCCGCGTACAGTTGTTAACCGGTACGTTCGGCAAGGCACTTGGTGGCGCGTCGGGGGGCTACGTCGCAGGGCCCAAGCCTATCGTCAATCTGCTGAGACAGCGGGCCCGGCCGTATCTGTTTTCAAATGCGGTCGCACCGGTCATCTGCGCCGCGACCATTGCCGCGATCGAAATTGCCGAAGCAGCGCATGCCGAACGCCGCAGGCTACGCGACAACGCCGCCCGGTTTCGCGCCGGAATGGCAGCAGCAGGCTTTACGTTGATAGACGGGAGCCATCCGATCGTACCGGTCATGATCGGCGACGCGGCGCTGGCTGCAAGGCTCGCTGAAACAATGCTGGCGCACGGCGTCTACGTGATCGCCTTTTCTTATCCGGTGGTTCCGGAAGGAAAAGCCCGTATCCGCACGCAAATGTCCGCAGCGCACACGCCGGAACAGATCGGGCGCGCGGTTGCCTCGTTCACCCAGGCCGGTCTCGAACACGGCGTGATCGGTTAGGAGCGATGGCAATGCGCGCACTCGTCAAAGACCGAGCCGCTCCGGGCCTGACCATGAAAGACATCGCTGCTCCGGAGCCGGGGCAGGGCGAAGTGCGTATCAAGATCGACAGGGCATCGATTTGCGGTACTGATCTCCACATCTACAATTGGGATGATTGGGCCGCCAACACCGTGCCGGTGCCGCTTACAATCGGCCACGAATTTGTCGGGCATATCGACAAGCTAGGCGCTGGGGCACGCGGCTTCCAACCGGGCCAGAGAGTATCGGGCGAAGGCCATATCGTCTGTGGGCACTGCCGCAATTGCCGTGCCGGTCGTGAGCATTTGTGTCGTGATACCAAGGGCATAGGCGTCAACCGGCCCGGTGCCTTCGCCGACTATTTGGTGATCCCGGAACACAATGTCTATCCGATACCCGATGACATTCCGGACGAATTTGCCTCCATTCTCGATCCGCTTGGCAACGCCGTTCACACGGCACTGAGTTTCGATCTGGTCGGCGAGGATGTTTTGATAACCGGCGCGGGTCCGATCGGGTTGATGGCCGCGGCGGTCTGCCGGCATGTCGGCGCTCGTCATGTCGTGGTCAGCGATATCAATGAAAAAAGGCTGGAACTCGCCACACAAATGGGCGCCTCGCGTGCCGTTGTCGCAGGCCGGGATAGCCTTGAAGACGTTATGGCTGAACTTGGCATGAAGGAGGGCTTTGATGTCGGTTTAGAGATGTCAGGCGCGCAAGCCGCGCTCAGGGACCTGATCGAAAATCTGAACAACGGCGGCCAAATCGCTCTTTTGGGTATTTTTCATTCGCCGGTAACGATTGATCTCAACACCGCAATTTTCAAAAGCCTGCGATTCAAATGCATCTATGGCCGCGAAATGTTCGACACCTGGCACAAGGCGCTGGCGATGCTCGAAAGCGGTCTTGACATATCGCCGGTTCTCACACACCGCTATTGTTTTAACGATTTTGAAAAAGGCTTCGAGGTGCTTAACAGCGGCCAAGCCAGCAAAGTGATTTTGGACCTTTCTGGGCCAGTTTAGAGGGAGGGGTGGATGTCTAGTATACGGTCTAGCGGAGATGCCAGCGGATCGCAACGTCGACGCGGCGGGCGTGAAAAGAAACGTGGTGCGCCATTGCTTTCGCGTCCGTTCAAGCAGCCATCACGGCACTATCGGCCTGTTGATCTGGCAACACCTGAGGCTATTGAGAGAATCCACGAAGCCTCGCTTCGTGTGCTGTCCGAGACGGGTATCAATGTCCTGCACGACCAGGCGCGCGATATCATGAAAAAAGCCGGCGCGGATGTCATTGCGGGCGAGACACGGGTTCGCTTCGATCGTGATCTGATTATGGAAACAATTGCGACCGTACCGCCGCGCTTTGTTCTCCATGCCAGAAATCCCGAAAAGAATCTGACGATCGGGGGAAATGAAATGGCGTTCTGCCTCATGGCGAGCGCGCCCAACTGCTCCTGTCTCGACCGGGGCAGACGAAGCGGTAATCACGAGGATTTTCAGAACTTTCTCAAGATCGGCCAGTCCTATCCGATCGTCCACGCGACCGGCGGCTATCCGGTCGAGCCGCTCGATATCCACCCGTCGGTGCGTCACCTCGATTGTATCTCGGATTTCATCACCCTGACCGACAAGGCTTACAACGTCTATTCGCTTGGCGAGGAGCGGATTGCCGATGCGATCGAAATGACGCGGATTGCGCACGGTTTGACAACCGATCAACTGCGTAGGCAGCCCTCGGTGTTTACGATCATCAACACCAATTCGCCCTTGCAGCTCGACGTGCCGATGATGCAGGGCATCATTGATATGTCCTCGATGGGGCAGCCGGTGGTCATTACGCCATTCACGCTGTCAGGGGCCATGGCACCGGTCACCATTCCAGGCGCGTTGGTACTGCAAAACGCCGAAGCACTCGCAGGGCTGGCTTTCAGTCAGATGGTCAATCCGGGCGCTCCCGCCGTCTATGGCGGCTTTACGTCAAATGTCGATATGAAATCGGGCGCGCCGGCATTCGGAACGCCTGAATACATGAAAGCCCAGCACATCGGCGGCCAACTTGCGCGCCGCTATGACCTTCCCTACCGCACATCAAATGTATGTGCCGCAAACACGGTCGACGCGCAGGCAGCTTACGAATCGGTCTTTTCATTATGGGGAGCAGTAAACGGCGGAGGGAATCTCCTGAAACACGGCGCGGGCTGGCTCGAAGGCGGTCTTTGCTGTTCCTATGAGAAGATGATCTTGGATATCGACCTCCTGCAGATGGTTGCCGAGTTCCTCGAGCCGCTAAAGTTCGATGATGACGAACTGGGCCTGGACGCGATTGCGGATGTAGGTCCGGGCGGGCACTTCTTCGGCACCCCGCATACGCAGGCGCGGTACAAGGACGCCTTTTACGCGCCGATCCTCAGCGACTGGCGCAATTTCGAAACCTGGTTCGAAGCCGGAGAGCCGACCGCGATGCAAAAGGCAAATACGGTTTGGAAACAACGTCTTGCCGAGTATGAAGCGCCACCGTTGGATCTGGCTATCGCCCAAGAATTAGCAGAATTCGTCGAAAGACGAAAACAGGAAGGCGGCGCGCCCACCGATTTTTAACGCTGTGTTTTAGTCGCAAACCAAGTCAAACTGATAGTCGACCCCGCCTTCCGTTAGAGAGGCTGTCACGGTGCCTTTGACGCCCGCATAGGCACCAGTGCCGCCGAGGATCGGACTTGTAAATTCCGACCACTCGATTGCCAACTGCCCATCCTCGAAAGAATTTGCCGGCATGTCGCGTATCTTTGTCACGGTGTAGATCGCGCCGTCGTAGAAGCTGCTGATGGTTTCCGAAAATGCAGATTTCAGGCTGCCGTCCTCGTTCAAATCCAGAACGGTCATAACCCATGATCGCTCGCCCATCTGATCGCCGACATCATTATGGAGCTGGATTTGGCCCAACTGCTTGTCACCCGTAGAGGCTTTGCCGTCCGCATCCAGATCGGCATATTCGGTAGACGCGGTTGTGAATGGGCCGGAAACCATAAACGGCTCACACCGACGTTCGCCCTGCGCCGCAGCCAATGGGGTCATCAGGGCCGAAGCGGCAATGCCAGTCAGCAGGAACAGAAATTTGTTGCGCATTATTTTTTTCCAATTGATCTTCGCTTGCCTTCTAAATTAGCGACAGATTGTGGCGGTTCAACTGCGACTGTGACAGCGAGACTCTCGGGTGCAGTTTACCGATCTGTCCAATGGGAACTATAATAGAAGGGGCTAAGGAAAGCTCCGGACTGCCGCCGGGACGGGATCTGGTATGGCCTCCCGAATAGCGCAAACTGGACAATGTCATGGATCATCGTCAATTCGTCGCAGCGCTGCCGCCGCAGCAAAAGCAGGCGCTGACACTTAAGTCTGATGTAAAGGGCCTGACCGCACTCGCCGTCCATGTTGGCGCTATCCTGATCCTTGGCTCGCTGATCGCCCTTAAGGTGAATTTTTGGCCAGTGCTGCTGATCCCGCAGGGGATCCTGATTGTCTTCCTTTTTACGACACTTCATGAGACGATCCACCGGACCGCATTTGCAACACCGTGGATCAATGATCTCGTGGCGCGTCTATGCGGTGCTTCGATTCTGATACCCTCGGAATGGTTTCGCTACTTTCATTTCGCCCACCACCGGCACACGCAGGACCCTGAACGCGATCCTGAGCTTGCAAAACCCAAACCGGAAACTCTGACGCAATATCTGACGCACATTTCGGGTGTGCCTGTGTGGATCAGTAATATCCGAACGCTAATAACCAACGGTCTTGGCCTTTGCCGTGACGCCTTCGTGCCGCCGTCCGCCCGTCCCGCCGTGACCAGAGAAGCACGGCTACTTCTTGCTACCTACTTTGCCCTGTTGGTCGGTTCTTGGTTAAGCGGTTCGACACTTCTGCTCTTTCTCTGGGTGTTGCCGATTGTTCTGGGCCAGCCTTTCCTCAGGCTTTACCTGCTCGCCGAGCACGGCCGCTGCGCCTTTGTATCGAACATGTTCGAAAACAGCAGAACCACATTTACCAACCGGTTGGTGCGCCGCTTGGCTTGGAACATGCCCTATCACGCTGAACACCACGCCTTTCCAGGCGTGCCGTTTCATCGTCTTCCGCAGTTTCACGCTCTGGCCAATGAGCATCTTTTGGAAACGGAACAAGGCTATGTCCAGTTTCACGAGAAATATGCGCGTTCGCTCAAGACCTAAAGGAGGATCAGCGCGATCCCGGTAACTGCCAGCAATGCCCCGACCCATGCGAGCAGCCGCGGGCGGTTGCCGGTCAACAGCCAAATCATCGGCAGCATGATGACAGGTGCTGCCGAGCTCAGTACGACGGCAAGACCGGTATCCATCCACCGCACGGCGTAGAGCTGCAAACTGACCGCAAACACGAAGCCCAGAAGGCCCGGCGTAACTGCGTGCAGCAGTAGGCCTGCGCTGGGCCTCGCCGGGTAAGGGGTCTGCGGAACCCGCCAGAGCGACCAAATCAGGATAAACACGGCCCCACCTCCTGTGCGCAGCGCGTTCGCTGCAAGCGGATCCGTTCCAGCCACCATTGCCGGCTTGAGAAAGACCAGGCTGATGGCATTGGCCAGAGCTGTCGATAACCCCAGCGCAACGACAATCCAAAGCGGTCCGCTGACATCCTCAAGGCGATCCTCGCGATTGCCGCCGTAGCGTATCGCGAGTGCCATGCCGCCGAGTGCAACAGCGCAACCCAACAGGTTTTGACCGCTGAGCACCTCGCCAAGAAAGAAATAGCCGAGAAGCGCTGCAAAAGGCCCATTCATTGAGACAAGCAATTGCGTGCGACGGGGGCCTCCGCGCCGCAGACATGCAAACATCGCCATGTTCCCGAGCACTACGCCGACGACGCTCGCAACGACAAACGATATCCAATAGGACCAGGCCACTGTCTGCCAGCCACCGAGGACGGTCACCAAAGCAACAAGCACGACCGATGCACTGATCAGCTGCAACCGCGTGAGCGCGAATGGACCAAACAGCCGTGCCGGCCGGTGGGCCAAAAAGGCCATGACCGCCCAACAGGTCGAAGCGCCAAGCGCCGACAGGGCAGCAATGAACACCATCAGTTGGTCAACAAACCGGTCCGGAGGTTGCTGTGCAGGCGGCAACGCCACCTCACGTGATACTGGCTCTGATTTGGCCGCGCCTGCAAATGGCCGGACAGAGTAAATAGCCTCAACATCAAACAGCACCGCCCATGACCACAAGATGCACCGATATCACCTGATCGGCGCTGAAACGCATTTCCCTTTCGGGATTGTATTGGGCGAGCACCAGTTCCCGAGCATTCCAGCGTACAAAACGTTTTACATAGGCGAGTTGTGGCCCATGTTCGTCTATCTGGATCTGCGCAATGACGAAATCACCGCTCCTGACGCTTTTGGTGGGATTGACGAAAACGATCTCGCCATCGAAGTATCGCGGTTCCATTGACACGCCGCAAACATAGACCGCGTAGGCACCGGCAACATCCGATAGGCTTGGCGGCGCAAAGACGTCGTCAAGTCGGTCTCCATTCATGACAAACTCGCCGTTTGCCCCGCCCACGGCCTGACCAAAAACCGGAATTCTGGACCGCGGCTCCTGCACAACGGCACCCAGCCGGGCATTCGTCGGCGGCACGCTCGTCATGCTGCCAGACGCATTATCTTGCATCTCCGGTGAAAGTGCGGCTGCGACGGGAGGATCAGCATTGCGTTTTGCTCCAGGCAGACCGACGGGTGAGGGGGGATCATATGCGTCTTCCCCGAACATAAGCTCCAAAGCGCTGACCCCGAGATGCGGTGCCAGCCGTTCGGCCCAGTCCTTGGTCAACCGCCGCTCGCCAGCTTCGAGCCGGCGGATTTGCGGCTGGGATGTCGCGGTAAGTTGCGCGAGTCGTGCCTGCGTCATACCCCGCGATTCACGCAAGTCCCTGATTGGTAATGCGCTTTTTCCGCTCATCTTTTTCAATGACGTCCTTCAAGTCCATTTTGGTATATCTTGCATTGACCAATATACCAAAATGTCATAACCATCAAGAATGATACGAAACCCGGAACGGACGACATGACCGTTCAGCCGGGCCGCAAGAATTACGAACGCCGCTTTAGCAAGATTGAAACCTGTCGAATTACCAGCGTCAAGGGAGGCGACTTGGCCCGTTCAGATATTAAACAAGATGAGAACAAAACAAGAACATATTTAGGTGAGCCCTGTGCATCCGCAACATGTACGCCAGAGAAGGAGGCCGATCAACTTGGCATCGAGCGGGTTTGGCGTGAGGTCATTGATTTCGGCGAAACCGGTTCAGGCACTGGAGAGGAAGGCTGGGGTCGCAAGCGCGTTTCCGTTGCGCGGATTTCTCTTCTGGATGGACCGTCAATGCGCGACAGGCTGCGAGACGGTTCGAGGGCTCTTTCAGGTTTTCAGCCCAGTTCAAACCAACCAAAGAAAAGACGGGGAGAATAAGAGCATGGAGCCGTGCAGTTCATCGCAGCAGTCGGAGATTTCCCTTGACCGAAGCCGAAAGCCAAGGGGCAGATGTGGTCGGCTCGACATTGATGCCAAGGAACAGCTTTTGCGGTCCTACGCGCGGGGCGAGGAAACAGGCCGGATCGCCGACCGGTTCGGTATCGATGAAACGGCGGTCCGTAAGCTTGCCAGCCGATATGGCGTTCGCAAAGGCCGGTCTGTCGATCCTGGAGGATGCGATGCCAATGCCGATCATGCATCGAACCGCGGTACGCATTTGCGCGCATACAACAAGGTACGCCGCGGCTTTGACCTGCCGGCCGAACTCGAAGGCCGGTATGTGCGGCTATTGGTATCCGGAATGAGCCGCCTGGATGCGGCGCGGGCACTTGGTATCGAGGACGCGTCGAACAATGTCAGATGAGGCGAAAGGGCAGCGCCAACACCGTTGCGACATTCACAAGGTGGCGCGCCAATGCGGGGTCAAGCTTTTCAATGGAGCGAGGCACTATCACAGCAAGCGACGGGCGGGTGAGTGTTTCTCGCCCGCGACACTCAGGCGCATCGGAAGAGAACACGGCGTCGCCCACTTGGCGATCGTTCTGCGGCTGATCGTAGAGACAGAGGGAAACGAGAAAGAGCTCTATGGCGATACAATGTCGGCGATCTCGTCGCTCCTTATACACCGGCCGATGCTGATCGAGCGCGGTTCTGCGCTCTTTGATGCGCTAGACGATATCGATCTCGGTCTGCTGCGCCGCAAGGCCCGCAGTATGAACTGCGGATTACCCGCCGCCCACGTGATGCGCATTCTCCTGTTGCAAGCACTGGAACCAACCGACACCTGAAGCGTACCGGGCTTACTCCGCTGCAATACTCTGCGGCTTGCGGCGCTCGATCAGGATGAACGCAACCCCGGCAATCACCACGATCCCGCCGATCATGACCTGGGTAGTCAACCGTTCGTCAAGAAACATAACGCCCCCTGCAACGGAAAAGACCGGGAGCAGCAGCAGAAACGGCGCGACGAGGCTGACCGGATGCCTGCGCACCAAAGAATACCACATGCCGTAACCGCACACGGTCATGATGAGACCCATATAAAGCACCGCCGACCAGACAACCCAGTTCGCGGACTCGATGGCGGCAATCTGTCCGTTCTCAAAGACAAAGGAAAAGACCAGCAATTGAGGTGTCGCAAAAACGGCAATCCACGCGGTCACCGTCATCGCGCTGATGTCATTGAGCTTGCGGACCAACGCCTGGCCGACGGCCCAGGCGAAGGCACCGCCAACCACCATCAAAAGAGAGACCCAGGCCGTGCTGAGCTTGGGTTCGCCAGCGATCATCCCGACACCGACAAACGAAACGGCGATCCCGATCCATTTCCGCATTCCGGTTCTTTCATGCAAAAAAATTGCCCCAATGAGCACCAGAAATGGGACCTCCAACTGTATTATGAGAGCCGCAACCGATGCGTCGATCTCGGTGAGGCCTGTGAAGGTCAGGCTGTATTGGATTGCTGCCGAAATGAAAGCAATGATGAAGATTTTCACCATCTGTCCGACCGGCGGCTGCACAAACCACACCAATGCCAAAGCCGTAACGGCAAAACGCATGGCCATCAGCAGGATAGGCGGAAAATAGTCGATCGCACCCTTTGCGAAGACAATGCCCATACCCCACACGAGTGGAACACAAAGACCGAGCATTATGTCGAACGCGGAAAGCCTGCCGGCCATCTCATCACCTCAGGAACAGCGCCGCACATTGCGCGATCGCTCTTCGGCTGGCAAGGAGGGCCTGCCTATTTGCCTTTCCAGACCGGATCCCGTTTTTCGGAAAATGCCCTGAAGCCTTCAAGCATGTCTTGCGAACTGTAAAGCGTGTCAACCGTCTTCAGTTCCCGGCCGGTCACCTTGTCGAGCGTGTCCTGAAATTTCATGTTTTCTGCTTCGCGCACGATTTCCTTTATGGCAGCGAAAACGAGTGGCGGTCCGGACTCAAGGACCCGTGCCAGTTCCCATGCCTCGTCCATCAACGCTTCCTTTTTGACAATGCGATTGACGAGACCCCAGCGATGGGCTTCCTCAACATCCAGCCAGCGCCCGGTCAGGAGCATGTCCATCGCCACGTGGTATGGAACGCGCTTCGGCAATTTGATCGAAGCGGCATCAGCCACCGTGCCGGAACGGATTTCGGGCAGTGCGAAGCTGGCGTGGTCGGCCGCCAGGATGAGATCGCAGGAAATCGCCAGCTCAAAACCGCCGCCACAGCAAATGCCGTTGACCGCCGCGATGACGGGCTTGTTCAGGTCCGGCAGTTCCTGCAGGCCGCCGAACCCGCCGACGCCGTAGTCGCCATCGACCTCGTCGCCCGCAGCGGCGGCTTTCAGATCCCAGCCCGGGCAGAAGAACTTTTCACCGGCAGCAGTCAGGATTGCGACGCGCAGGTCCGGATCGTCTCGAAAACCGGCAAATATGTCACCCATGATCCGGCTGGTTGCCAAGTCGATGGCGTTTGCTTTCGGGCGGTCAAGCGTTACCTCCAGAACACCGCCCACGCGGTGTGTCCGGACTGGAGATTCAGGCATCGTCAGCCTCCTTCGATATGAGTGCATCTGCCGCAATTGCAAAGTCAGAACCGCAAATCAGCGGGTTGACTTCGACTTCGCTGAGTTTATCCGCCTTTGCACAGGCATAATCCTGCAAGGCCATAATGGCGGCAATCACCGGTTCACGTGAAACGGCGGGTGCGCCGCGATACCCGTCCAGAAGCGGCGAGATTTTGAGTGAGTCCAGCGCCTCAATAACAGCGGCTCGCGATGCCGGTACGAGCAACGACGCCCGGTCGCGGAGGAGTTCGGTCAGCGTGCCGCCCGCACCCACAGTCAACACGAAACCATGCGCCTCATCTCGGACAATGCCCACAATCAAACGCAGGACGGCATCCGTGATCTGTTGCTCGACAAGATAGCCCTTTGCGCCCATGCGATCTGCCGCTGCTTCAACCTCCGTTACGGAAGCGAGGTCGAGCACGACGGCACCATGTTCGGATTTGTGCGCAAAGCCTTCTCCCTTGAGCACCACAGGGAATCCGATTTCTCCGGCCGCGATGGCAGCCTGGCTCGCATTATCGCACCGCACAGATTTGGGCACAGGAACGCCGAAAAGATGCAGCTCGGCTTTGGCGTCTGCTTCGCTCACCATTGTCGGCGCGCGGGGTGTTGCGGATATCAGTATCGGATTCGTTTCGACCGGTTCGGATATTCCGGATGCGCAACGGATTGCAGCACAGGCATCTTCAAGGCCGTGAAAGGGCACGATGCCTTCCGAGAGGAGGCGTTCGGCCACGTCCTCGGGAAGGCTCTCCGCCAGGCTCGAGGCGACAGCGAGGTTGCCCCCGGTCCGATTGCGGGCTGCAAGACAGGCGGCAATCGCGTGATCCCAATCAGCCTGACTGCAACGGTCGGAACGCGGGAAGTCGAGGATCAGGATTGTCAGCGTTTGCGGTCCATCCATCATCGTGGTGATGGTATTGGCCAGAGCTTCTTCGTCGCGCCAGATTTGCGTGTGGTAGTCGAGAGGATTGGACGGGGTCACGAGCGGCCCGAGTACAGTGCTGAGGCGCTCATTCTGCTGCGAACTGGTTGCAGGGAATAAAAGCGCGTGGCGGTGCCCGGCGTCTGCAGCAAGTGCTGCCTCGCCCCCTGAACAGCTGATTGTTGCAATGCTGTTGGATACGGTCGGCCCTGTGACATGCAGCAGCTTTAGTGCCTCAATGAACTGTTCGAGAGAATGAACTTGCCCCATGCCTACGCCCTGTTCGATCGCCTCGGCATGGG
>JBCCOK010000031.1:0-63483 GCA_039025395.1 Pseudomonadota bacterium | reverse complement strand
GCGCGCGTGTGGTGGATTTGAAGGTCCTGTCATCTTTTCAGCATCCTCCACACAGGACCTTCAAATCCGCAAACCACACGCGAACCAATGATGCATAGCGTGTCCTTGTCGAATCTGACGTTCGTGCGGAGCCTGCCGCACATGCGGCGAACGTCAGATTCGGGACACGCGCCCGAATGAACCGATCTTCCGCCATCAAATGTTTCAAGCTAAACCTGACTTGCTCTCGCGCCTATTCCGCCGCCTGTGCGGCATCCACCACAACGGCATCGGCATGACGCACCAGCGATGATAGCAACAGGACAACGCCGAGCAACGCCGCTAGCCCCAGAAAGGCAACCGAAAAGCTGTTGTATTCGGCCACGAACCCGATCAGGGCCGGCGCCAGCAGAATACCGGAATAGCCCATGCAGGTGGCGATGCTGATACCGACGCCCGGCGGCAGCCCGGGCAGGTTTCCGGCCGCCGAAAGAGCCACCGGCACAAGGTTGGCAAGGCCGATACCGCAAATGGCGAAGCCGGCGATGGCCGCGGCCGGGCTGGTGGCGAGCGCAGCCGTGATCATTCCGCCAGCGGCCACGATGGCGGACCATCGCAGTGTCGCAACGGCGCCAAAGCGCTGGCGGGCGGCATCACCGACGAAACGCATCAGCGCCATCGAGGCGGCAACGGCCCCGAAGGCAAGGCCCGAGTAGACAACGTCAGCGCCGAGATCCTCGCGCAGATAAAGGGCACCCCAGTCGATGACCGCACCTTCCGGCACCATCGAAAAAAGGGCGATCAGCCCAACCACATAGGGCATCGGCGCAAGGGTCAGCCGGAATCTCGGCTTTGAACCATCCACGGCCGGCAGATCCGCTGCGATACGGCCAAGAAACGCAATCGCTGCCACAAACGCGAGCGCCGTAACAATTGCGATCTGCGTATTGGCACCGAACCGGTCGATCAGCACCCCGCCTCCGGCCGCGCCAATCAGGCCGCCCAGGCTCCAGAAACCGTGGCAGGATGACATGATGGCGCGCAGCCGCCGCCGCTCGACGACCACCGCGTTGGCGTTCATGGCAATATCCATGGAGCCGATCATGCCGCCGAAAAACAGCAGTGACAGGCCGAGCACAATCGGGTTCGGAGCCAGAACCACCGGAAGCAGCGAGAGGCTGACCGCGATCGAAGTCACGCGCAGCACCGGTCTTGCACCGATCCGTGCAATGAGTGCGCCGCAGAGAGGCATGACGATGATCGACCCCGTCCCAAGGGCTACGATCAGCAGCCCGACCGAGGATTCCGAAAGCCCGTGGCGCGCGGCGAGCTCGGCCACCAGCGGCGCCCAGCTGCCGACAATAAAGCCGTTCATCAGAAACATTGCCGAAACGGCAGCACGCATTATCGCCCCCGAATTACGCCGCCTTCAGGAATAGACCACCAACAGGTCCTTTGCGTCGATCTGGTCGCCTGCCTTGACGAGCACCTCGGCAATGACACCATCGGTTTCAGCGTGGATCGCGGTTTCCATCTTCATGGCTTCAATGGAAAGCAGCACATCCCCTTCGCTCACCTTCTGACCGGCTGCGGCAACGACCGTGGAAACGACGCCCTGCATCGGCGCGCCGACATGGGCCGGGTTTTGTGCTTCGGCCTTTCTGCGCTGTGCCGATGCCGATGCGCCGTGAATCCGGTCCGGAACCTTGATGCGCCGTGGCTGGCCATTGAGTTCGAAGAAGACGGTGACCATTCCCTTGGCATCCGGCTCGCCAACGGCAAGGTTGCGGATCACCAGTGTCTTTCCCTTTTCGATATCGACGAAGAGCTCGTTGCCAGCGGGCAGTCCGTAGAAATAGGCGGGCGTCGGCAGCGCCGAGACCGGTCCATAGGTTTTCAGCGCCATCGCATAGTCGGTGAATACCTTTGGGTACATCAGGTAGGAGGCAAACTCGAACTCATCGACCTTTCGGTCGATTGCCTCTTCGATGGCCGCACGCTCTGCATCGAGATCCGCATCTTCAAGAAGCGAACCCGGTCTTTCGGTATAGGCTTTCTCGCCCTTCAGAATTTTTTTCTGCAGACGCTCGGGCCAGCCGCCAGGCGACTGCCCGAGATCGCCGCGCATCATCGACACAACCGAATCCGGGAACGACACCTCATGGCCGGGATCCTCGACATCCTCGACGGTAAGATCCTGTGAAACCATCATCAGCGCCATGTCGCCGACGACCTTCGACGATGGCGTGACCTTGACGATGTCGCCGAACATGCGGTTGGCGTCCGCGTAGGTCTGGGCAACCTCGTGCCAGCGCGATTCGAGACCCAGCGAACGCGCCTGTTCCTTCAGATTGGTGAATTGCCCGCCCGGCATTTCATGCAGGTACACTTCGGAGGCGGGCCCTTTCAGGTCGCTTTCAAAGGCCACGTACTGCGCCCGCACCGCCTCCCAATAAAAGGAGATGCGGCGGATCCATTCCGGGTCCAGTTCCGGGTCGCGGGGCCCGCCGCGCAACGCCTCGACGATTGAACCGAGACATGGCTGCGACGTATTGCCGGAAAGGGCATCCATCGCCGCATCCACCGCGTCGACGTCTGCATCAATGGCAGCAAGAACGGTTGCAGCCGAAATGCCCGACGTGTCGTGGGTGTGGAAATGGATCGGCAGATCCGTCGCCTCGCGCAGCGCATTGAAGAGCATGGTCGCAGCGGTCGGTTTCAGCAGGCCTGCCATATCCTTGACGGCTATAATATGCGCGCCGGCGTCGGCAAGTTCCTTCGCAAGGTCAGTATAGTACTTCAGGTCGTATTTCGGCCGCGCCGAATTGAGGATATCGCCGGTGTAGCAGATGGCTGCCTCGCAAAGACGGTTCTCCTCGCAAACGGCATCCATGGAAACCCGCATGTTTTCGACCCAGTTCAGGCAATCGAACACGCGAAACAGATCCACGCCGCCCGCTGCAGCCTGACGGACGAAGTGTTTGACGACATTGTCGGGATAGTTGGTGTAACCAACGCCATTGGCGCCGCGCAGCAGCATCTGCAGCAACAGGTTCGGCGCGCTTTCGCGTACCATCGCCAGGCGCTCCCAGGGATCTTCGGTCAAGAAACGCATGGCGACATCGAAAGTCGCGCCGCCCCAGCATTCCAAAGACAGCAGGTTGGGCAGGGCGCGCGCATAGGTGCCGGCAATGCCGGCGATATCATAGGTGCGCATGCGCGTCGCCAGAAGCGACTGGTGACCGTCACGCATGGTCGTATCAGTCAAAAGCACGCGTTTTTCGTCGCGCATCCACTTTGCAAACCCAGCAGGCCCGAACGCGTCCAGCCTCTGCTTGCTGCCATCGGGGATGGAGCCGCCGACAAAAGGCACGACCGGCGCAATGGCATCTTCAGCGGGCCGGACCCGGTCCCGGGTTTCGGGGTGCCCGTTGACCGTGACATCGGCGAGATAGGTGAGCAACCGCGTCGCCCTGTCTTGACGGCGGACCTGTTCGAACAGTTCAGGCGTATCGTCGATAAACTTCGTCGTGTAGCTGTTGTCGCGAAAATGCTGGTGGCCAATGATTGCTTCGAGAAAGGTCAGATTTGTCGCCACGCCGCGAATCCGGAATTCGCGAAGTGCGCGGTCCATCCGTTTGATTGCTTCCTGCGGGGTCGGCGCCCAGGCCGTCACCTTCTCAAGCAGCGGATCGTAGTAGCGTGTAATCACGGCTCCGGAATAGGCCGTCCCGCCATCGAGCCGGATCCCGAAGCCGGTGGCCCCGCGATAGGCGGTGATACGGCCGTAGTCGGGGATGAAGTTCTGCTCCGGGTCTTCCGTGGTAATCCGGCATTGCAGGGCATGCCCGTTCAGCGCGATGTCGGCCTGCTCCGGTACGCCGGACCCCTTGCTGCCGATGGCATGCCCATCGAGAATGTGTATCTGCGCCTTGACGATATCGATGCCGGTGACTTCCTCGGTCACCGTATGCTCCACCTGAATGCGTGGATTGACCTCGATGAAATAGAATTGTCCGGTGTCGGCATCCATCAGGAATTCGACCGTCCCCGCGCCGATGTAATTTGTCGCTTCGCCGATTTTCAGCGCGTATCCCGCGATCTCTGCGCGCTTGGCATCATTCAGATAGGGAGCGGGCGCGCGCTCGACGACCTTCTGGTTGCGCCGCTGGATCGAACAGTCGCGCTCAAACAGGTGAACGACATTGCTATGGGTATCGCCAAGGAGTTGCACTTCCACATGCCGTGCGCGTTCGACCAGCTTTTCGAGGTAAACCTCATCCTTGCCGAAGGCGGCACGCGCCTCGCGCTTGGCTTCCGTAACCTCGCGCTCCAGATCGTCTTCGGAACGGATCACGCGCATGCCCCGACCGCCACCGCCCCAGGAGGCTTTCAGCATCACCGGATATCCGACATCGGATGCCATGCGGGCGACCTCAGCCATATCGTCGGGCAGCGGCTCGGTTGCCGGCACCACTGGAACGCCGACTTCCACGGCAAGATTGCGCGCCGCGACCTTGTTCCCCAGCCGCCGCATGGTTTCCGGCTTAGGTCCGATGAAAACGATCCCGTTGTTAGCGCAGGCTTCCGCGAATTCCGGACTCTCTGACAAAAGGCCGTATCCCGGATGAATGGCGTCGGCACCCGACAGCTTTGCAACCCGGATCATTTCATCGATCGAAAGATAGCTCTCGATCGGGCCAAGATCAGCGGGCAGGTGCGGGCCGCGACCGACCTGATAGGATTCGTCGGCCTTGAACCGGTGCAACGCCAGCTTGTCCTCCTCCGCCCAAACAGCGACTGTCTTGATGTCGAGTTCGTTGGCGGCGCGAAACACGCGGATCGCTATTTCCGACCTGTTGGCAACGAGGATCTTCGAAATGGGCACGGCGGCAAACTCCGGATATCACTGAACTTATTACGGCAGTGGCATTCGTATCAGGATTCATTAGACGCTTTATGGATCGGATGGAAGATTGCCACGGCAAGATTACACCCTGCACCGCTGACGAACCGCGGAGGCGGTCCATGTCCCTTCGACAGCCGCTGACACATGCCGGCCGGCCATCAGGATGTAACCTTGACGTTACACAATCACTGTTGTAAATGTAACGTGAAGGTTACATGATGTAGCATCGATCGCAAATGGAGGAATAACGTGTCTGCATGGATTTATCTGACATTGGCCATCTGTTTTGAAATCGCCGGGACGTTTCTTTTGAAGCTTTCGAACGGCTTTGAGAAATGGCAGTGGGGACTGTCCTCTATCCTTTGCTATTCGATCTGCTTTTGGATGCTGGCGCCCGCCATGAAGACGATACCGGTTGGTGTGGCCTATGCGATCTGGGCCGGACTCGGCATATTTGCAGCAGCCATCATCGGGCTCTTGGCTTTCGGCGAACGGCTTGCATCGATCCAGCTTGTGTTCATCGCCATGGTCTTGTGCGGTGCGATCGGATTGCGATTGACGACGAACGCCTGATCCCCTGTCAATGGAGGTTGCCATGTTGTCGGCAAATGCACTGTCAAACATCCGTGTTGCGGTTCTGGGAGTGACGGGAATCATCTGCCTCGTCTATGCGTCGCTCGCATTGCTGACGGGACGGCCCGATCCGATACCGCCATGGGTGCCAGCACTGTTCGGCGTCGGTTCAGCCGCCATCATCATGATTGCGTTCTTTTCCGCCACGCGGCGCGCTGCGGACATGGCAAGCGACGAGGGTTTCGCTGCCGACAATGGCAGGGCACACAAGATTGGCTATCTGGTTGCGCTTTTTCTGTATCCAGCCTTTGCCGCTCCGCTTGCCTTGGGATGGATTTCATGGCCCGTCGCCTATGCTGCAATGGGAACACTGACCGCTGCCGCTTTCCTTCTGCCCTTTGTCTTGTTCGACCTTAAGGGGCGATTATGACGCTGATCACTCATCTGAACGAGCACCGCAAGGCAGCGTCGCTTACGCAGGCGCAACTGGCCGAGATGGTCGGCGTGTCCCGCAAAACGATCAATACGGTAGAGAACCGCGTTTTCATTCCGTCGACGGTGCTTGCGCTCAAACTTGCAAAAGCACTCGGCGTCAGTGTCCACGCGCTTTTCGAACTTGAAGAATAGGCATACCGGCCATATCAGGAAATGAGCCCCAGGCGGAAAGCGATGGCAACGGCATGATGCCGGTTTTTGGCTTTGAGTTTCACCTGCAGGGCGTTCATGTACCAGTCAACCGTATGGTTCGACAGATTGAGCACGGCCGCAATTTCGTTTGATGTGAGTCCGTCGGCAAGGTAGCTGAGCGCTTCCATTTCACGGCGGGTCAGTTGCACGTCCACGGTCGATGACAGCTCTTCATTGACGAGCGGGTCGGACATTTCCAGCAGCATCCAGAAAACCGTCTTCGCCATTGCGTCGAAAAGGGTCATCTCCACCGAAGTGAGATCGACCTGCCTGCCGCCGACCGTGAGGTTGCCCATCAGTCCGCGTCGCCCGTGGATGGGAAAAATGTAGCCGCCCTGCAGGCCGAATTTGAGCGCATCGATCATCATTGCCTGCATGCGCCGCCGCGAAGGATCGGACTGAAAGGCAGGGAACGCCTCAGCCCAACTGAACCCTTTGCGCGCATGACCAAGATAGCGGATCGTCGGATCGATCAGCACATATTTCTTTTCCATGTAGCGGGCTGGCCAACCATCGGGCCAGCGTCCGGCCAGCACGAGGCTCAAGGGATCTTCAGACGCCTTGGGCTGGCGGATAACGCCGTAATAGTCGAAGCCGCAGGCATCGATGACCGTCTCCAACTGGTCGATCATTTCCGGCTGGCTTTTCAGTTCGTTCACGGATTGCAGGAAGTCGATGATTGTTGTGGTTCTTTCCGAGTATTCCATGCGCGCCCCATGCACAGTGCCCGAACCGCACGCCATTCGGCCAGGCCACTATTAAACCATTGTTCCATAACCGGTTTTTACAAAGACACGCGATCTTTGTGACAACGACACCCGCCCGCCGGGCTGTCGCCTCGGGCTGCAAGCGTCTTGTGGCTATGGACATCCGCTGATAGGTCGATCATAGCGGTTCTTACCTTCCCGGCAAAGATAATCCTTCGATCTCTGTGGTGAACTTTCGCCAAGGTGGATGCCTTCCGAAGACAGCCATATTGCCAGCGCTCTGCCAATCGTTATGCTCCGGCCATGATCAAACACCGCTTCGCTTTGCAAATCTTTATACTGCTAACGGCTGTCCTTGTGCCGCTGATGCTTGCGGTTCAGGCGCAGGCCAAACCCAGCTTCCGCAATTACATCGATTCACTCTATCCCGATGCGGCGGCGGCCGGCGTGACCTGGGAGACGTTCGAAGCCGCCACGACAGGCCTGCAGCCGAACAACAAGATACTGAGATTCACCAAAAGCCAGCCCGAATTCAAACGGTCGATCGGCCAATATGTCGAAAAACGCGTGACGCCCGGGCTGATTCAGTCCGGCCGGTCGATGGCGAAGAAATACGCTGACACATTGGCCGCGATCGAGCGAAAATACGGCGTCGACCGCTATGTCGTTCTGGCGATTTGGGGCATGGAAACCAACTATGGCGGCTATCTCGGCAGCAGCGATACACTCCAATCGCTCGCAACGCTTGCCTATGCCGGCTATCGCGGCGATTTTTTCCAGAAAGAGTTCATCAACGCACTGCTCGTCCTGCAACAGGAGGGGCTGAGCCGTCGCCAGATGCGCGGGTCCTGGGCTGGTGCGGTCGGCCATACCCAGTTCATGCCTTCGAGCTTTCTCACCTATGCAGTGGACCATACTGGCGACGGCAAGCGGGATCTGTGGGGCAGCAAGGCCGACGCCCTGGCCTCGGCTGCCAATTATCTGAAGCGTAAGGGATGGGATTCCGCCGACCGCTTCGCTTTCCAGGTGACGCTGCCAGCGGGGATCGACCTGACGAAAGCTGACGATACATACCGGAACTGGGAGAGGCGTGGAGTCCGGCGTGCCGATGGCGGCAAGCTGCCCGACCGCGGTTCGGCAACGCTGATGTTTCCCAGCGGCGCCGAGGGGCTGGCCTTCCTTGCCACGAACAACTTCATGGTGATCAAGTCCTATAATTTTTCGGACGCCTATGCATTGTCGGTAGGCCATCTGGCGGACCGGATCGCTGACCGGGCCGGTCCTTTGAAAGGCCAATGGAATGTTGAAGTGCCGCTCAACAAGGCCGAACGGATCGACCTTCAGGAGCGGCTGGCGGCCGCCGGCTATGCGGTCCCGCGCACCGATGGCCGGATCGGCCTCAAGATGCGCGCCGTGATCCGCGATTATCAGGCCCGCAACAATATGACGCCGGACGGCCACGCCGATCAGGACGTCTACAGCTCCGTCAAACGACGCTGATCACCAACAAGATCTCTTTATACGGATAGACAAGCACCCTGCTATATCGGCGGCGGGACGTATGCTGGTCAAGCGCGATATTAGTCTTGACTCTAATTAGAGTATTTTCTAAATATTGCTCAAGGGAGGCGTTTGACGATTGAACGCAGTATTCGAAGCCTTGGCACACCCGGTCCGGCGAAAGATCCTGTCATTGCTCAAGACCGGGCCGAAATCGGCGGGAGAACTGGCCGCCAATTTCACGCTTACGAAACCGACCATGTCGGTGCACTTCGCCAAGCTGAAGCAGGCAAGGCTGGTTTCGACCGAACGCCAAGGCACAAGTGTGGTTTATGCCCTCAATATGAGCGTGCTCGAAGAAGCGCTCGCAGGGCTCTTGAGTTTGAAGGATGATGATCAATGATGAAAGATGCACCTTTCACGCGCTTGGGACTGTTGTTGTTCATTTGTCTTTGGCTGTCGGCCGCCCTCGGTCTGCTGCTGGTACCGGCCGGAGCCACCGTTCCGATCCACTGGGATTTCCGTGGGGAACCCGATTTGTTTGCGCCCGGCTGGCTGAGCGTGCTTCTGTTGCCGCTCGTGGCTGCTTTTGTCGCCTTGGTCGTCCTTGCCGTTTTGCGCCTTATGCCTGAAGAACGCACGAAACCCGGCAGGCACCTTCTCGATGCAGCGGTCAGCGGCGCGTTCTGCCTGCTTCTGGTTATCCAGTGCGCGCTCATTGCCATCGGTATGGGTATCAACGTCGATATGCCGAAAATTACCGCGCCGGCGGTTGGCGGTTTGCTGCTAGTCATCGGAAACAGCCTGCCGAAATCGCAGCCCAACCATATCGGCGGGCTGCGTTTGCCCTGGACGCTACGCGACCCTCGCAACTGGCAGATCACACATCGCTGGACCGGAAGGCTGATGGTGTTCTGCGGTGCCCTCCTATTGCTTTTCGGACTTTTGCTGCCGACACCAAGCGCTGCCATTACCGCCACCCTGCTCGGTGTTTTAGCGCCGATTCTGGCCGGCATTGCAATCAGCATATTGATTGCTGTCCGGTCACGAACGACCGGGCAACCTGGTGTCTAATCTGTCAGGCTTCTGATATTGATCAGATCTCCTAAGGATTGACGCAAACCGGCAGCTAAGAATGGACTTTGATCATCTTACGATTGCGCAAGCGCGCAAGATGCTTGATCGCGGCGAAATCAATGCGGTCGACCTGTGCCGGTCTTTTCTGGAGCGGATCAAGACGATCGATCAGTCGGGCCCGACACTGAGGTCGGTGCTCGACGTCAACCCGGACGCGCTGGCTTTGGCCGAGGCTGCCGACCGCGCCGGCAAGGCCGATGGACTGGCGCAGCCCTTGAGCGGAATTCCGATCCTGGTCAAGGACAGTATCGATACGGCCGACCGGATGGCTACGACAGCCGGATCGCTTGCTATGCTCGGCAACATTGCGCCACGCGATGCCACGCTCGTCGATCGGCTCAGAAAGGCCGGAGCCGTCGTTCTCGGCAAAGCGAACATGACGGAGTGGAGCTACATGCGCTCCGCCAGAACCTGCAGCGGCTGGAGCAGCCGGGGTGGCCAGATCCGAAATCCCCATGTCCTCGACCGGACCCCGTCCGGTTCGAGCGGCGGTTCGGCCGTTGCGGTAGCCGCCGGGCTTTGCCTGGGTGCGATCGGCGCAGAGGTCGACGGTTCGATCGTTCGCCCCGCATCAGCCAACGGGATCGTCGGCATCAAGCCGACCGTTGGCATGATAAGCCGCGCGGGCGTCATGCCGGTCGCCGAACCGCAAGATACGGCGGGCCCGTTGGCCCGGACCGTCAGCGACGTCGCGCTCCTATTGTCCGTACTGGCCGGGCCTGATCCGCAGGATCAGGCAACCATGGTAAAAGAGCGGCCAGCCGATACGGATTTCAGCCGATATCTGAGGCGCGATGCCCTCAAAGGCGCGAGAATCGGCGTTGCGCGCGATATGATGGGCACCCATGAGGGTGTCGACAGCATTATTGAAAGTGCGATTCAGGCGCTCAAGGACCTGGGCGCAATCATAGTCGATCCGGCGCTCGGCGCCTGGACGCCGTTTTTCGGAGAGGCGGAAACCGAACTGTGTCTGTACGGCTTCAAGGACGGGATCAACCGTTACTTTGCATCGCATCCGCAGTCCCCGATGAAGAGCCTGCAGGACGTCATCGCCTTCAATGAGGAAAATGCCGACAGGATCATGCCGTTCTTTCCGCAGGATCTCTTTGAACGCGCCAATGCCAAGGGCGGCCTTGACGATGCGGCCTATCTTGAAGCCAAGGAGGAGTGCAGGCGGATGTCGCGCACGGACGGTATCGACAAAGTCATCGGCGATCACAGTCTCGATGCGATCGTCGCGCCGACCGACGGCACGCCGCCCTGGGCCATCGATCTGCTGGTCGGCGATCACATTGTGGGCGGTTGTTCGGCACCGCCAGCCATGGCTGGTTATCCGCATGTCACCGTACCGGCGGGCATGTGCCATGGGCTTCCGGTTGCCTTGTCATTCTTCGGCAAGGCCTGGCAGGACGCAAAACTCCTCGGCTACGCATTTGCCTTCGAGCAGGCCACGCAGGCCCGGCGTCCGCCCGCATTCCGCCCGACCGTCGGCGGGGCAAGTTGATTGCTGCCGCCACGTTCGAACTGGACAGACGTGCGATGGCACACCGCGTTCAGACAGCATGCACGAGGTTTTCAACACGGCTCTGCTGCAAACAAATCAGCTTGGTATCTCCTTGGCCATGTCATCGTATCCCGGCCAATACGGTGCGCACTGCGAAACGGATAAGCGCCTCGGCTTCCTGATCCTTGATCATCTCCAGATCGACCAGCCCGTGCATCGCCGCCCAAAGCGTCTTCGCGGCATAACTGATTTGGGCATCGTCTACGTGTTTCGAAGCCGCCTGCTTCAAGGCATCAGCGAACAGATCAAATGCACGAAATGACTGCTCCCGAAAACGCTGATCGCTTTCATCCAGTCTTTCGAGGCGGAACATGATCGCGGCATAACCCGGATCGTTTACACCCATGCCAAGGTAGGTCTGACACATGGCGACCACCTTTTCTTGGGGATCAGGCAAGGCCGCAGCCGCAGCCGCCATTTGCGTTTCAAGTTTTCTGAACCCTTGGGTGGCGATTGCAGTCAGCAGGCCTTTTGCGTTGCCGAAATGGTGCGAAGGTGCTGCGACCGCGACCCCGGCGCGGCGCGCCACTTCACGCATGCTGAACCGGTCGATCCCCTTCTCCGCCAGGAGTTTGGCGCCTTCATCGATCAGAACCTCTGGAAGGCTCCCGTGATGGTAGGTTTCGCGTGATTGCGTTTGGTTTGTCATCTCTCACACCCAAGCACGAATGAGTTGTTGACTCAATCTGATCATTGATCATATTCTAATCTGAACAGCGTTCAGATTGGAGATCTACATGAGACGCGCCTTTCAAACCACGCTTTTGTTGGTGGCTTTCATCCCCTTTGTGCTTGGCATCATGACCCTGGCCCAAGGTGCGGTGCGGTTCGCGCCCGAGGCATCGGTGACCGCTGCACTCGACAGTCAGATGCGGTTTTCTGCGCTCCGGTCCATGCTGCCGTTTTTCCTGACGATATGGATTGTGCGCAATCTTGAAAGTTCCGGATCAGTGCTGACGATTATCCTGGCAGCCACGGCAGCCGGCGGACTTGCCCGCATTCTTTCAGCGACAGAGTACGGACTGCCGCACCCGGCAATGGCCGGCGTGATTGCCTTCGAGATCGGGGGGCTTTTATTGATCCCTTGGTACCGCGCGGTTACCCGGCAAACACAGATGCAAGCTGTCGTGTAAAGGCGTTTGGTATCGTGGCAGACCAACCGGCTGAGCCCGCGGAATATGTCTCTCTGCGGGCAAAATCGTTACAAGTTGGAACTTCCGACGCTTTGGGGCCGTCTGAGGCAGAAGAGCGGCTCAGTCCTGCTTTACGAATGTGCCTCTCACCAGGCCGACCGGAATGCCGAACTTATGGACAACCGCCGTGTTTTGCAGTGTCCGGTTGTCGACGACTGTGATCCGATCCCTGAAAAGAACAACGTTTTTCCTGTTTTCCGGATCGAGATAAAGCGAATAGGTATAGCGAAGCGTATTGTTTCGGATCGTTGCCTCGACGGGCCGCAAAAGATCCGAACGACTTGCGATATAGCGTCCTTTGGCCTTTTTCTCGAAATACCATATTTTGGTATCGGTTTCGCCATCCTCAAAAGAGAATTCTTCGTGCAAACTGAGCGTGTCGTTTTCCCAGACACCGGTGATGTCTATGCGGAAATGGCGCTTGACGCCATTTATCGCCGTGAATTTCGCCTCTGCGACCGTGCGGCCAACGAAAAAATCTTCAAGAACGAATTGTCCGCCGGATTCCGAAGCGTTTGCCGCTCCGTTGAACGATGCCGCTACGGCAGTCAGGCCTGTCGTAATGGTTTGGATCATTTTGGTTCTCTATTTGCCTTTGATACAGATACGCAAGGCCGCCGAATTTGGTTCATTTCTGCACGCGAAATAACGCTGACGTGCCGCCGTCGGCTAAACCGCATATCGCGCAAGCGTGCAAAAAACCCGATTTCCACTGCGGAAACGCTAGAAGACACACGCGCGGTTTTGGCTGATTTTCCGGCTGTTCTGTGGGAAAATCCTCAATGCCTGAGACTGTCGCACATGTTTCCGCAATGAACCGTAAACCATACGCCTACAATCGCCCCCCAACGGCGGCGGCCGGCCCGCGGATACGCTTCGCATCGCGCAAAATAAGTCTTTCAGCCAAGCCGTGCGATGGCTTTGATCTCCAGCAAGAGATCCGCTTCGGCGAGATTGACGACTCCGATGGCAGTCCAGTTTGGAAAAGGCGGCTCTGGGAACACAATTCGTTTGGCGGCGGCAAAATCATCAAAGTGCTCATACATGTTGACGTGGAATGTCGTTAAATCGACGATGTCGTCAAATCCGCAACCCGCCGCGCTGAGCACCTCGCCGAGGTTTGAAAAGGCCGTTCGGAATTGCCTCGCGGGGTTTTGGATGGTTGCGCCGATCCCATCGACGCCGACTTGTCCTGACACGAACAGAAATCCGCCACTCCTGACCGCCGCTGAATAACCATAGGCGTCATAGCTGGCTTGCCGGTTTTCCGGATAAACAACATCGCGCATAACCATCTCCATTTCTCTGCGATTGCATTGAAACCATTTCAATGCGATTGTATAGAAATACGCAAGGGGAAAGAGATGGCGCGTCCGAAATCCTATGACCGGCGGGAAGCCATTGAGAAGGCATGCTACGCCTTCTGGGAACACGGTTATCAGGCTTTGGGCGTCCGCGAGCTCGAGCGCCTGACGGGCCTCAATCAATTCGCCATCCGCTCGGAGTTTGGCGGCAAGGAAGGCCTTTACCTGGAGGCTTTGGCGTTCTACTCGCAAGCCGCCATCTCGACCGCCATGGCCCCTATGAAGGATGGCGGCGTCGCGTCCATCGTCCAATTTCTGAACGAACTCGTAACCCCGGGCTCGCCAACTTCAAGCGCTTTCGGCTGCCTGATCGTGAATACAGGCATCGAAAACGCACGCGTTCAAAGCCCGCATCTGGCGCAAGCCGCTGCGGCATACTGGACAGCGCTCGAAACCCATTTCCGGCGCGCATTAAAAAACGAAGCGGCAGCCCGGCACAACAGTGCCGGTTTTTCGCCGAGTGACCTCGCCAAGGCCCTGGTTCCGGCGGTCATGGGCGTTCACGCACAAAACCGGTTGCACAAAGATCAAACAGCCGGGCGTCCGCTTGTCGATCTGCTATGCGCAACCCTCAAGGATGTCGAACGATGACCAGGAAGATATCCGGATTCTTGGAGATCGATGGGCTGGAAGGCATCTACACGGCCCGTTCGGGCAAGCTCAATTGCTTTGCGATCCCGCTCCGACACGGCGGCCTGTGTCTCTACAGTCCGATCAGTGGTATGTCCGGTGCCGCCCGCGAACAACTGATGAGCCGCGGCGGAGTGAAGGTCCTTTTTGCTCCAAACCATTACCATAACAAAGGGCTGCAGGAGCACGCTGATGCCTTTCCCGATGCATCGCTCGTTTGCTCAAAGGTGGCTGAAACGCGGTTGCGAAAAGTCACAGGCTTGAATTTTTCGCCGCTTGATACCCTTCATGTGCAGTTGGCAGACGGATACGAGGTGTTGGAACCGGAAGGCCTCAAGACCGGGGAGGTTTGGGTGCGGATCAAGGGATCTGAAGCCGCATGGATCGTAACCGACGCCTTCAGTGCCAAGCTCCTTGCACCCGGCGTCTATGCCGAAACTGCAACCCAGCTCGGGACTTTCCCGAAATATGGCGTGGAGGATCCGCAACGGTTCAAGCGCTGGACACTCGGCCTGCTGGAAAGCTCGGCGCCAACACGTCTCTTGCCTTGCCACGGCTCTCCCGTGGCAGCGCCAGACCTCGGCAATCAATTGGCGGGGTTGCTGGACAAGCTGTTTTGAGCCGGAGAGAAGCCTCGTTTCATTCCTGGAAGACGACCAAGAATTTTTCGATACCAAAGAGGGCCGCGTCGAACCGGCGCACAACCCGTGAACCTCGGAGCAGGTGTAAACCATGTGCCCGGAATGAAATTTAAACCATGTGCCAAGAATGGACCGGTGACTGGCGGAACTTGCAGTCTGCCGCGAACCCGTCCCTGCCGAAATTCCCTGTTTTCAGGGAAAATACACGGAAAAATCGCAAAATCGGCTGGATCTGGTGATAAATCTCCAAAATATAGAGATTTTTCCGATACATCGGCTTGATTTCCCTACTTGATTTTCAGCGAAATTTTTTCACGGAGCAGCGAATTATCCAATCCCATCAGGGAAATGACACAAGCGTCCATTTTTAGGCACGCTTGTCGATGAGCGTGTATACGATCTGATAAAAGAGCTACGGATGTGATGGTATGCCAATCTGGTGTCAGACAGTTTTGGGCTAAGCCAATTGCGCCGCAATATGTGCGCCCGTTCGTAAAGTGCCAGAATAACGATGCTGCCGATGCCGAGGCGATTGTCATTGCGGCCCGTCAACCTCAGATGCGCTTTCCCGACCACCGGAATGCTTGCATGATCGGGCCAACTATGTTCACTTGTTAAATAAGAACAGATTGGTCATATATGAACACATAGTAGCCCATGGAACTGAGTGCTTACGATACTCTCATTGCATGCACGCCATCCGGACTGCCCGGGTTCGATCTCTTTGTCCCGAGGACCGTCGAGGAACTGCGACTGGCCCTACAGACTGCGGATCAACCTGTTGCAATTTACGCGGCCGGCACCGACATCTTCGCTCAGTTTCGCCACGGGTTTCGGCCCAAAAGCCTGATATCGACCAAAGAACTCCAACTTTCGGCCACGATCGAGATTGGCGACGACGCGCTGAAGATCGATGCGGGCGCAACCCATGACATGGTGTGTAAACATCCGGCCTTGGACGAAATCCCTGGATTACGGATCGCCTACAGCATGATCGCGACCACACGGATCCGGCATCGCGGCACGCTGGGTGGGAACCTGATGGCCCGGAACACACGCTATGAACTGTCGATTCTGTTGACGGCGTTGAATGCGACCGCAGACCTCGTTTCGAAGGACGAGGCGCAGAGCCTTGCGCTGACCGAACTGTGGGATCTGGACCCCTCGAAGCCGGTTTACCTGAAATCGGTCTCGATTCCGCTCCATGGCAAGCCCAGCCTCGACTATCGCAGGGATTTGCGTCCTATCGCGACCCAGGCTCTGGCAACGGGAAACGGTGGGTATCGATTGGTTTTTGCGACCGAATATCACAGACCTTGGGTGGCCGACTTCAAGGATCCCACATTGGGGGCGCAGCATATTGAGCGATTGCCGGAAGATTTCGGAAATGCAGTCGCCGGTGTGGACTGGTTGCGTTCGGCGGGCGCGGCGCTGCTCGCCAGACAGTTCACAAGACTGGAGCCGGCGATTTGAAACCGATTTCCAAGAAGGCTCGCATTGCGGTCAACTGCTCGGTCAACGGCGCTGATTGCAGCCACGAAGTTTCCACCAGCCGCGTTCTCGCGGATTTTCTGCGTGACGATCTGGGGCTGAAGGGAACGAAAGTATCCTGCGGGCGAAGCGTCTGTGGCGCTTGCACTGTTTTGATCGACGGAGCGCCGCGGGCCGCGTGTTCCGCGTTCGTTTTCGAGGCCGATGGTTGCGAGATCGAAACCGTCGAAGGCCTTGAAGGAAAACAGGGTGTACCCAATCCGCTGCAACAGGCCTTTATCAGGCGTTCGGCCTTTCAATGCGGCTTCTGCACCTCCGGGATGTTGATGCTGCTTTGGGGGCTTCTTCGCGACAATCCGAATCCTGACCGGGCGGAAATTCTGCGCTGGATGTCCTCCAATACCTGCCGATGTACCGGCTATTCGCTGATCGTCGAGGCAGTCGAAGAGGCTGTGCGCGAAATGAACCGGTCCCGGGAGGCGGCGCAGTGAACGGTCCTCTCAATGTGATCGGAGCCGACGCGCCGCGCTCCGATGCCCACGACAAGACGACGGGTCGGGCGCGATATACCGTTGATTTCGAAGCGCCTGGAATGCTTCACGCCATGGTACTGCGCTCCGCTCGGTCCCATGCCCGGCTTGTGGGGGTGGATGTACGGGAAGCCCTCAAACTGAGCGGTGTCCATACCGTTCTCACCGGCGCCGATATGGCCGATGAGAAGATGCCGTTCTACGGTTATTTCATCAAGGATCAGCCAATCCTTGCCACCGATCGCGTACGCTATATCGGAGATCAGATCGCGGCAGTCGCCGCCGAATGCCAGGAGACAGCCGCGGAGGCGCTGCGGTTGATCCGGGTCGAATACGAGGATCTGGGGGAAGCGGCCGATATTGAAACGGCGCGCTCAGATGACGCACCGGAACTCTTTCCCGAAGCGCCTTTCGGAATCGTACCGCAATACGGCAAGGGCGCGTCTGCGGTACTCAGACCACGCAGGAATGTCTGCTATGAGTTCCGCTACACAACCGGAAGCGAAACGGTCTTCGATGAATGCGCCCATATCTTCGAGGATGAATTCCGTTTCTCGCGGATGCACCATTTGCATCTCGAACCCTTCGTCTCGTTATGCCACTGGCATGAAAATGACGAGATCGAAATCGTCTCAAGTTGCCAGAATCCATTTCCGCTGAGGAAGGAGATCAGTCGGATATTCGCTATCCCGGAAAACCGGATTTCCGTAAAAGTGCCCTATGTCGGCGGCGGCTTCGGTTCGAAAAACAACTGCAAGACCGAACCGTTGGCGCTGGTCCTGTCCCGGGCAACCGGACGCCCGGTGCGGCTTTGCCTGACCGCCGAGGAAGGGTTTTTAACCAATACGCAGCACGCCGCCATACTCCGACTTAAAACGGGGGTGGATGCTGATGGCCGGATCCGGGCACGCCGCTCGAGGATCGATCTGGATGCGGGCGCCTATTCGGATGCCAGTCCGCTTGTTGCCGAGAAAGCCGGATATCGTATCACTGGGCCCTATGCGCTCGACCATATCGACACGGTATGCGCCTGCGTTATGACCAATACCGCACCGGCGGGGCCGTTCCGGGGGTTTGGCGGGACCCAGGCGAGTTGGGCGGCGGAAAGTCAGACAGATATGATCGCCCGCCGGCTCGATATGGATCCATATGAGTTCCGCATGCGCAATCTGCTGGATCTCGGCCAACCCTTCGTACCGGGCGAAAGCGGTGTCGACAGCGATCTGCGGTTGGGGCTCGATGTCGTCGCCGATGCCATCGGCTACCACGCGCCGCGCGCGCCGGGAAGAGGTATCGGGCTGGCGGTCGGCTTCAAGGATGGTGGCGGCGTGAACAAGCCCGCTCAGGCGCGGGTGAAGGTTTCGACCAGCGGCGATGTGCATCTGCAATGCGGAACAGTGGAACTAGGCCAGGGATCCCGAACTGCGCTTGCGCGGATCGTCGCCGAGATTCTCGGCTGTCCCGAGAGTCGGGTGGAGTTCCTGCCCATCGACACCCGTTACACGCCGTTCGATCAGGGGACCAACGCCTCCTCTGGTATCTCAGTCATGGGACAGGCTGTCGCCCGGGCGGCGGAGTCTGTGCGCGACCAGGTGCTTGAATTTGCCGAACGCGCATTGGGGGCTCCAGCGGAAACCATGACCCTGGACGATTGGACAATTCTCAAGGGCAATGAAAGCCATCCGCTGGCACCGATGGTCATGCTGGAGTATGGCGGCACCGGTTTCGAGTTTTCCGGTGATGGGTTTCACAAAGCCACGAACGATCACGACGCGCCGCTGGAGACCAAGTGCGTATTCTGGGAGATCGGCTGGGCCGGCGCCGAGGTTTCGGTCGATGTCGAAACGGGCCTCGTTCGCGTCCACAAACTCGTGGTTTCCGGCGATGCCGGGCGCGCGATCCATAAGATGGTTTGCCGCGGGCAGGATGAGGGTGCCGCACTCATGGGGCTAGGCCAGGCCCTGTTCGAGCGCATGGTCTATGATGGCGCGAACCTGATCAATGGCAACACGCTGAGCTATCGCGTGCCGCTGGCAGAGGATCTGCCCGAAGTGTTCGAGGCCATCACGCAGGAGCAAGGTCACGGGCCCGGTCCGTTTGGTGCCAAGGGAATGGGTGAGGGCGCCATGTTGCCGGTCGCCCCTGCCATCGCCAATGCGATTGAGGATGCCGCCGGTATTCGGCTGACGGAACTGCCGTTTACCCCGGAACGCGTTCTCAACGCATTATCGAACCAGCAGAAATAATCAGTCCGACGCACATAGGGAGAAAAGCAATGACTGGAAAGTACCGACTGAGCCGCAGAACCTTCCTGGCGTTAGGCACCGCCGCCCTGACAGCACCGATGGTCATGAACCGTTCGGCCTGGGCCCAAGGCGAGGCGGTCAAGATCGGCATTATCCTGCCCACCTCCGGACCGCTGGCCGTTCCCGGCCAGGCAAGCCGGCGCGGTATTGAACTGGGTGAGAAACTGCTGGCCGAGGCAGCCGGTCGTCCGCTCGAGTTCATCTACACGGATACCGAGTCGAAGGCAGAAAACGGTCGCCTCGCGGCCGAGCGACTCATTCAGGATGGCTGCTCACTGCTGATTGGTGCGTGGGATTCGGGCACAACGATCTCAGCGGCACAGGTTGCCGAACAGCAGCAGGTGCCGCTTTTGGTCAATATTGCCTCCGCACCGCAATTGACCGAGCAGGGCTACACCCAGATCTTCCGCAATTTCACGCCAGCTACCACTCTGGTTTACAATGCGGTAGCCCGCATCAAGGATTTGTCCGAACTCACTGGCATACAGCCGAAAACGGCCGTTCTGATGCACGTGAACGATACGTTCGGCCAGGGGGTAGCGGGGGGCGTCAACGCCCTGTGGGACAGGCTTGGTATCGACATCGATATCGTCGAGGAGATCAGCTATGACCTGCGTGCACGCGATCTGTCGGTGGAGGTTGCAAAAGCCAAATCCGCCAATGCCGATTTGTTGATGCCGGTCACCCGGGTCAATGACGCCATCCTTATCGTTCGCGAGATGGTGAAGCAGGACTTCAATCCCATGGGCATTATCGGACCCGGTTCGCCAGGCCCCTATGAAAAAGCGTTCACCGACGCGACGGGCAAGTTTGGGGATCAGTACATCACCTGCGTACCATGGTACGATCCGACCAATGAAAGCACACAGTCAGCGATCTCAGAGTTCCAGGGCATGTTCCCCGGAGAGCGCTTCGAGTTGAATGTGGGTTTCTCCTACGAAGCGATCCAGATCGCTGCCGACGCAATTTCTCGTGCTGAAAGCGGCGACCCTCAAGCAATCCGCGCCGCCCTGGCCGGAACCAATCTGACAGATCACATCATGTTCGGCGGACCGATCGAGTTCGACGAGAAGGGCCAAAACCCGAATATCGGCGGCGCCATGTTGCAGAACCAGGACAGCGAACCGCTTGTGATCGGACCGAAAGAGATTGCGGTTGCCGAGCCGATATTTCCGATGACACCCTTTTCCGATCGCTGATCGGCGCTCGCCAATCGTTACCGGAGCGGTGTTTTGTCGGAATTGTATTTGAACGTCATTGCGGGCGGTATCCTCAATGGGATCGTCTATGCGCTTATCGCAATCGGCCTATCGATTATCTTCGGGGTGATGCGGCTGGTCAACTTTGCGCATGGTGAAATGGTAGTGATCGGCATGTATGCCGGCTATTGGGGCCATGAACTGGTCGGGCTCTCCCCGCTCGCCAGCATGCCGATCGTTGCCATCGTGATGTTTGGAGTCGGCTATCTGCTCCAGAAAAGCGTAGTCAATAGCTTCGCGGATCGGCCACAGCACGTGCAGTTCATTCTGTTCATCTCCTTTGCGCTCGTGATAACCGGATTGCATGTCATGCTGTTTGGGCCCGATCCTCGGGGTATATTCTCGCTGGCAAGCTTTGAAACCTATACCGTCGCCGGGCTTCGTCTTGACGCGACCCGTGTTCAGGCCGCCGGTGGCGCGCTGGCGCTGATCGTGCTTCTGCTTGTATTCCTGCAACTGTCCACCATCGGCCGCCAGATAAGGGCTGCGGCGGACAACCGGATCGGTGCGCAGGTGGTCGGAATACCGATCGCACATGTCTTTGCGGTTACCGCCGGCATCGGAATGGCCTGTGCCGGCGCTGCGGGGTCGCTCGTGGCCCCGCTGTTCGACACCAACCCGTTCCTCGCTGCCGAATTCACCCTGCTCGCGTTCATCGTCGTCATCGTCGGTGGGCTGGGCAGCCTGGTGGGAGCGCTTGTCGGCGGCGTACTGATCGGTGTTGTCGAAGGACTGGCGGCGCTTATGCTCAGCCCGTCCATGAAGAGCATGTTCTCCTATGCCCTGCTTGTCGTGGTTCTGCTGGCTCGTCCGGCAGGGCTTTTCGGCGCCAGCGGAGCGACCAAATGAACAGGATCCCGATCGCACTTGTTGTGCTGTTCGTTGTGCTTGGCCTCGCGCCATTGTTCCTTCAAGGCTACTGGCTCAGCATTCTGACCCTGATTTTCTTTTTTGGAACGGTCGGGCAGGCCTGGAACCTGGCGATGGGCTATGCCGGCGTCCTTTCACTGGGACATGCGTTGTTCCTGGGTTTGGGCGGGTACTTGACGGCGGTGCTGTCGGTCAATTTCGGCATCATACCCTGGATCGGAATCCCGCTTGGAGGAGTGCTGGCAGCCGTCTTCGGTGCGGCGATAGCGTGGCTCGGCTTCCGGTTTTCAGTGCGCGGTGTCTATTTCGCACTCTTAACCATCGCATTTGCGGAGTTCTTTCGAATTCTGTTTGACAACTGGGATTACGTCGGCGGATCGGGCGGTTTCTTTTTCCCGGCGCTCCGAGCTCAGGAGAGTGCTGTCCTGGAATTGCGTGGCGACAATCTGGTTTTTTTCTATGGTTTCCTTGTGCTGATGGCCGGTACCTACCTGCTGTGCCACCTCTTGGTCAGTTCACGGCTGGGCTATTTTTGGCGGGCGGCTCGCGAGGATGAGGAAGCCGCTGCCGCGCTCGGCGTCAACGTCAAGGCAGCGAAGATCTCGGTTGTGGCGGTCTCAGCCGGTATCACAGGCGTAGCGGGTGGGCTGTTTGGTCTGCTGAACGGGTCGCTGTTCCCCGACAGTGTTATGGGCATGCGCCTTTCCATCGAGTTGATCGTGGCACCCATCATCGGAGGCATTGGGACATTGGTCGGGCCGATAGTCGGAGCGTTCATCGTTATCCCGGTGATGGAGATTGCCAATGAGACCGGGCTCAAGGCCGGAATCTTTGGATTCAACACGCTGGTTTACGGGCTACTGGTTTTTCTCATTGTCACCTTCCTGCCCGGCGGCGTATGGCCTTGGCTCAAGGGGCGCTGGAAAACGGATGACAGCCGCGCTGCCGTTCGACCGCCGGTTCCGAAAAAGTCCGCGTGATTGCAAAGCCCATGCTGGAAGTCAGAAATCTGAACAAGAGCTTTGCGGGCTTGCAAGCCGTGCAGAATGTCAGCTTCGGGGTTGAGAAGGGGCAGATCGTGGCGCTGATTGGTCCAAACGGCGCGGGAAAGACGACAACCTTCAACATGATTGCGGGTGCACTGAAACCGACATCGGGTCACGTGATCTTCGAAGCCAACGACATCACCGGTACGCCGCCGGCACAGGCCGCACGAATGGGAATCGCCCGGACGTTTCAGGTCGTGCGCCCGCTAGCAGGTATGAGCGTGCTCGAAAATGCCAAGGTCGGGCCGCTTGCCCACGGGCGTTCCATGACTGAGGCGGAAAGCGACGCAACGGAGGCCCTGGAAGCCGTCGGACTGACACCGAAGGCCGGGGAAGAGGCAAACGCGTTGACGTTGCCCGACCGCAAGATGCTGGAGATCGCGCGCTGCCTTGCGCTCAAACCCAAGCTGTTGTTGCTCGACGAGGCCATGGCGGGGTTGCGTCCCGCCGAGGCCGATCAACTGGTGGAAACCCTGCGGCAGGTGAACCAGCGTGGCGTTACGATTCTGCTCATCGAACATGTTATGCGGGTTGTCATGTCGATTGCTGAACAGATCGTCGTGCTGCATCATGGCGAGCGTATCGCGGCCGGAAAGCCTGAAGACGTGATCAATGACCCAAACGTCATTCAAAGCTATCTCGGTACTCGCAAAACGGATGGCGCGGCATGATGTCCGACGCGCCAATCCGTGAACCGGCCTATCTGGAGATCGAGAAACTGGCCGTTGCCTACGGCGATGCCTTCGCTCTGGACGATGTGAGCCTGTCAGTTCCTCGCGGCGCACTTGTTTCGGTCGTCGGAGCCAATGGCGCGGGCAAGACGACGCTGATTCGCGCGATCGCCGGCATGGTGCAAGTGCATGCCGGGACCATCCGTTTTGACGGTCACGATATCACTTCGCTCAGCCCCGACCTGGTGTGCGAGGCGGGTATTGGCCAGGTCGCTGAAGGACGCCAGATTTTTCCCTCGCTGTCGGTCCGCGAAAATCTCCGCCTCGGCGGCGCGCTGCGACGCTCCCGCGCCCATCAGAAACAGAATCTGGAGCGGGTTGAAACGCTTTTCCCGAGGCTTGCCGAACGGCGTACGCAGCGGGCGGGCTCCCTGTCCGGCGGTGAACAGCAAATGCTGGCCATCGCGCGTTGCATGATGGCCGAGCCGGAGCTCATCATGCTTGACGAACCTTCGCTGGGATTGTCGCCATTGTTGACTGAGCAGATGTTCGACATCGTGCGCACCTTAAATGGTGATGGCATTTCCATCATGCTGGTCGAGCAGAACGTGACCGAGTCGCTGGAAATATCGGACAGCGGGTATGTACTGGAAAACGGAACGGTCGTTCTTGACGGGGATGCCCGGACGCTGCTCGAGAGCGATCTGGTGAAAAAAGCCTATCTGGGGATGTGACATGTTGATCGAGCACCGTATTTATACGACCAAAACCGAGTTCGCGCACGAATTTCCCCGGCGATACCTTGCGGAAGGAATACCGATCCAGCGGCCGGTGCTGGGCGATCTGGTGGCCTTTCTGGTTCCTGAAGTGGGGCCGCAGGAGGAACTGGTGGTGATCTGGCGCTACAAGGATTTCAACGACCGGACCGCTCGCCGAAAGGAGCTTTCTGAAATCCCCGACTGGCGCGCGTTTGTGGCTTCCACCGCACCCATGGTGCTGCGGCACGAAAACCGGCTGATGAGATCGGTCGCCGGTCTTTAAGCGAGCGCCCACAGGCGCTCGCCAGCGCGTTTGGCATTGATCAGAGGAAGTAATCCTCGGAGTCGAGCCGGGTAAATTCGACGGTCTCGACATAAAGGCGCAGGTCAAGAACACGGGCGGCTTTGCTGCCATCCCGAACGGGCCCGGCTCGGAGTCGAGCCCGAGCGCGCCTTCATCGCCCACTATTCAGTCTAGGTCATAGACTCTTAATTCCGCAGCCAGATTCTAATGGCAGCGAGTTCATCTCCCGCGACATGGATTTGTGGGCATATCGGCGCGGAGTGACGCTGGACTTCTCGCGGCTAGGCAAGCCAACGGACAATGCGTCCATCGAGGCATTCAACTCCAAACTGCGGAGTGAGTGCCTCAATGTTCACTGGTTCCTTTCCATCCAGGACGCTTGCGAAAAACTGGAGACATGGCGTAGACACTACAATGAAGAGCGACCGCACACTGCAATCGGAAACATCCCTCCGATAACGTTGGCAAAATGAGGTGGCGATCCCAGACCGCCAATCTGATGAGACGGCAAAACTCCAGAAACTGCCGGGGGTAAGTTCGGTATCACTGCACGTGCAGCATGTATCCCGCCGGTCAAACTGCCACAACGTAGGCACGGCAAAATTGAGGCCAACATGTCAATTAAGATGCGCAAGAAAGCACATCAGAAAGATGTGAGTTACGGAGAATTTTGAACCAATGATTATATCTCGTAAATTTAAGTTCATTTTCTTCGCGGTTGGCAAGACTGGCACCCATTCTATCGAACATGTTCTTGGCAAATATGACGACAAATTTATCTTAAGTGCACAAGAGCAAGATTTTTTTCTAGAGCATATCCCACCCTACTATCTTCAAAAAAAAATGCCAAAAGATGACTGGAATAAATATTTCAAATTCGCATTCGTGCGCAATACATGGGATATGGTTATATCTGATTTATTATGGAATGGTATAATTCATAAAGATACAGAATATATCAGCCCTGGTGATGTTGATAGACTTTATGAAAATCAAAAAGACTATCGACGAGGAATAAACTGGAGTGAGTCAAGAGAACAACATTCATTTCTTTCAAATCCAGATGGAGAGTTGATGGTAGATTTTGTTGGTAGGTTTGAAGATTTGCAGGAAGATTTTTACAGAATTTGCGATCATGTCGGTATCCCAAGAGAGACCTTACCAAAATTAAATGCGCAAAAACACAAGCCCTACAAAGACTACTATACGCCAATTACGATTGAGAAAGTCAGACAGCTTTGGCAGGCGGACATAGAGAAGTTTGCCTTTGAGTTTACGGGATCAGACAATCTCTCCCGGATCGTAGAGCAAAAGCAGTAGTTTGGCTTCGAGCGCCGACTAAATCGGCGCGATAAATTTGTGCCGCACAATTGACCCTCACCCCTTAGATTGGTCCATTGCGGGGTTAGGAGATCCCGCGTTTTCGTCGCTCAAGGGAGGATCTCCAGATGAAGCGCAAGCGTTATTCGGAAGAACAGATCATTGGCATTCTGCGTGAAGCGGAAGCCGGGGTGCCTGTTGCGGATCTGTGCCGCAAGCACGGCATTTCGGATGAGGAGTGCCCGCATTCGGCCCGAGAGCGGCTGGTTCTCGTCTTCCAGGATTGCTGGCAACGCTCTGGCCAGACGAACACTGCCGGTTCGAACAGCAATGCCGTTCTCCAGCAGAAAGGATCAGATCTGGCAGATAGCGCTTGTTCTAGTTCGGATAAGACACTCGCGAACGCGAGGCAGTACCTGCAGATCGTGCTGCTCGGTTGGGCGATAGCTAATTGCACAATACGATAGTCGCCGCTGCAACCAATGTCTGTGTTGGACATCGGGTAAAGGTCGCGAATACAGAAAAACAACGAGCGGGGATGTGCAAGAAGGAACGATTGTACTGCTTCCGTTACGTTTTTTGATCCGTGAAGCTACTTTGCTAGCGAAATGCGCGGCGCTGAAATAGGCGCAGTGCAGTCCCACCATGATCGTTTCTATTATAAACGGATATGATAATGCATGCATTTGCTCAACATCATTTGCAGCTACAAACAAGGCTGGGATTGAAATGGCTCGAATTCGCATAAAAGAAAACGATAGCCTTGTCGTATCCCAAAACGCGTTAATCGAGTTTGTGGGTAACGTGGCCATGATTCTGATAAACGACAGTGGCGAGGTTCTCAGCTGCAATCAAACCATGACCGCCTTTTTGAAACAGCTCGATGGTACGGTTTCGATCGGCGATGTTGCCGACCGTCTTCAGCAGTTCTTCGAGGGCGAACACGAAACAATCGTCGCGGACCTGCTTACCGCCGCGGAGGAGCTCTGCAGCAAAGGAGTTCTTGAAAGAGCGTGACAGTTATCAGAGGATGCCCTGCTAAACGACCATCCGCCGGATGATGATGCCTCAGGCATCACAAGAAAAACAACCTTGCGCATTGATTCCCTTGTCTGGTCAACGAAAGCGGCCTGTGGACCACTCCAATCATCTAAATGAACTATTGTGCAGCATTTCAGATCCCGGCAGTTCGCCCTCGCTGGTACCCCCGCCAATGCTGGAAGGTCTGGTAACGAAGGCTCAAGATCACGGCGTTGCCGCGATTGTTTTGCGCCAGCTCGTGTACGATTCGGATTTCACCGCCTTGTCGGACATACGCCTCAAGGTGCAAGCCAGTATTGTTATGACACTGAAACTAAGGTCTGTGGCTGCGGAGATTTCGCAATTTATTGCTAGCGAGAATCTGGATGCGACAATCGTCAAAGGACCTGTATTTGCGAACATGCTTTACAAGCACAGGGGCGACAGGCCGTTTACCGATATCGATGTACTTTGCACCGACGATGCACGCATTAGACTTGGAGCCTTTCTTTCCGAAAGGGGGTTCGAACAATATAGGCGAGCCGTTTTCGACAAATCCGTTGCCAACCAAGAAGAAAAATGGGTTCGCCGCGACGTTCCAGCCGAGATTGTCGAGCTCCATGGAAACCTGGTGCACTATCCGGGCTTGCGACGCCAGGCCAGCTTCGGGTGGCGGGAACTACACTCAATTGATCCGGCGAATCCGCGGGCACCCCTATCGCTTTTCTTTACTGCCGTTGTGCACGCCTCTCTGGGCCACAAATTTCACCAATTGAGGCTGTTGGTCGACATCCTCCAGGCATATCGGAATTTGGATGCGTCGGATCGTGCAGCTATCCTCGATCTCTCCCGGGATCTACGGCTCAAAATCGAAACAGCAAACAGCCTCCGCTTGGTCGGCGAAATTTTTGGCCAGCAGGACGCCTTGGATCTGGGCCGACGTCTCTCACCAAACTTGTCATGGCACATCACCCGGAAAGTACTGACCGCCCAATCAGTATTGAATGCGCCCACGCATGGCAGTTCGAAGCTGCATCGACATGGCTTTCGATGGATGCAGCGGGCGGTATTCCGATAGGCGCAGGCAATTGCATGCTATCCATGGAACAGCGCCGAACATGCTTCACCAGATTGGATGTCTCTAAATTTTTCTTCAGCCCTTAAGGATCTGCTTTGATTGGAAGTGAATTGTTCTCTTCAGATTTAAGAATGATGTCTACTGGAATTGCCGCGTGGATCTATTTGGTAACTCTATATTGCGCCGTGACGTTGAAACTTCGCAAGGTATAACAAGAAAATAGAAAACTATTTTGTACAGTGAAGTGATACGACTCCCAACTTGCCGGAAATATGAACGCAGTGGTATAAGTCATGTCGGGTTTCAGAAAATATTGGCTGTTTCGTTCGAAATAGCTCACTTCGCGATATCGACGCATATACGAGGATCGAGAAAGTGACAGACAAGAAGTTCGAGAATGGCAATGGCAAAAGTGCGCCAAGCGCACAGGATGACCAACCTAAGCTTGATCCGGTCAAACAGGACATACCGGAAACCGAGGAACCGATAGAGGTTGTCGGTTCTGAAGAAATCGATCAGGAAAAACGCAAAATCGTGAAAGCCGCTTGGGTTGCCCCGGTGGTGCTATCGGTCAATTTGCCCAATTCAGTATTTGCCCAGTCAGCCCTCAGCCCGGTGGGAACGCAAGCTCCAACGAATGCCGGGCCTACAACGGCTCCAGGAACCCCGTCACCACCAACCGCTACGACAGGATCTCCAACAGACTCTCCGACGGGCTCTCCAACAGACTCCCCGACGGGCTCTCCAACAGACTCCCCGACGAGCTCTCCAACAAACTCGCCGACAAACTCTCCAACAAACGCCCCGACAAACTCTCCAACAAACGCCCCGACAAACTCTCCAACATTGTCTCCGACAATCCCACCTTTTGTATTTCCGACGGCCTCGCCAAGCTTCATTGAACCTTAATGCCAGCGAACTGGCTGTTGAAGGGTGAGCGTGGTTTTGTTTGTATCCCCGTTTTCGTGTGGCGATAGATTGTTTAAGACAAACATAACTCCAGCCAGACCTGAAGCGGTGGCGGGATCTAGATTACCTTTCTTTGGGCTTGTAAGCTTTTCGAAGTACATTTCGACAATTACCAAAGTGCGGCGAAGCCGTTGGACGTGAAGCAGGCAACCAATGCAGTGAACGCGGGGCATTCCTGTCCGAACAAGCTAAATGGCGTCCGTAGTTTTAAAGTAGATGACGGACTGGTACTTGTGGCACCGGGTGATGAACACGGGCACACAGGTCACCGCACGCGGATCAGAGCTCTCACATTGAACAGTTCGGGCAGGGCGATTTGGGAGCACTGCGACGGTTCCAACACAATTGACGCAATCTTTGGCCATCTGAGTGAGGCATATGCTGTTGATCCAACAGTTCTGAAGGGCCAGATCGACCAGGTTCTTTCTGAGTTATCCCGCTTCGGGATGATTGAAGGCTTTCGGCAAAGAGCTGATGCTGGCCGCGTCAAGCAGATGACGTTTGTTATCGGTGTTGAAGACAAGGTTTATTGTCGCTGGCAAACCGCGATATTTCTCGAGTCATTCCTGGGAAAACTCCCAGAAGGATGGCGGACATTGATCGTGATTTGCAACAATGGCCGTCCGCTTTCTCCCGAACTTCAACGCATATTGGATGTCTATGAGACGGACTACGTGCGGTCGACCAATCACGGCGAGTCAAACAAGATAGACACAGGTTTTCGGGGGGGCGAACTTCATGTGGCCTTTAACCGGGTCGAAGCGCTTGCCGAAGCGGGAAAGTTTGTCGGCGATTCGGAGTTGATCTGCCTCTTGGACAGCGACACCTTTCTTTACAGCGGGATCAATTTTGACATCATGCCAAAAGCCAGTGCAATGCCCAGAAACTGGCACATTGACACCGAAAGGTTCTTCTCCACGGTTGATGTTAACCGGGGCAATGGTGTTGATCTTCGAAAGTTGTTGGAGGCGCTTGGTTGCGAGCAAGAGTTCAAGCCGGGCGGTGTCAATGTTTTTGTCGCGGCCGAAGTGGCCAAATCGGAAAAATTCATTGCCGACTGTTTTCGTTTCGGACATGCGCTTTTCATGCTGGGCAGAGTTGCAGGCGCAGAATTGACATGGATCGCCGAAATGCCGGTATTTGCGCTCGCCATGACGGCGAACGGCATTGAATATGACCTGCTCGAACAAGAAGAACTGCTGGTTTCCAGTTGTGATGAGCGGGTGTTACGGTCAGGAACCATCTATCACTATTACAGCGATCCGAAGGATCCGGCAGGTCGCGGAGCGTTCCACGGATCGTCCTGGTGCAAACAGGATTACCAAAGCCATGATGTTTTACAAGGTGATCTGGTCAAGTTGGCAGACAATGCGATAACGGACCACGAACGCTACTTCTTCCAATTGGCAAAGGCAGCGAGGGATCGTCTTGATGTATGAAACGCCCGAGCATCTGGCCAACAATCAGGCCGACATCGCAGACAAGGTTCGCAGCCTCGGACTTGGGTTCAAGAAAGTGCGGCTTGACCCCGAAATCCATGCCCGGTTGATGGAACATTTTCGGTCCAGCGTGCTGAACTTCAAATCAGAGCCGTCCGATGGCTTCATCGATACTGATAGCCGGCGAGCATTTCCCAGCCTCATTTTTCAAGATGAAGCATTCAACCAAAGTTTGCTTGCCGACCTCCAGCCAATACATGAAAAGTGGAGCGGTCAGAAACTGAAGAAGGCGGCCTGTTATGGCATTCGGGTCTATCAGCCCCGCAGTTATCTTTATAACCACATAGATCGTGCGCGTACGCACGTGGTGAGCTCAACGATCTGCATTGATTGCAGACTGGATAATGAATGGCCTCTTTATATCGAAGATCTGGATGGCAATCCGTGCGAAGTTTCCGTTGAACCGGGCGAGATGGTGTTCTTCGAAGGGGCTCTCCTGAAGCACGGCCGACCCTATCCATTGGACGGCGAATACTATGCGAACATCTTCCTTCACTACACACCACTTGATTGGGAATTGGATCTGGAACGCTCCGCCCGGTGAGGGCGCAGGGTTGCCGCCGGCATGAAGTCGCTGATCTACAATGTCTACCGCAACGGCGCCGCCGGCCTCAGCAATCTCATCATGTCGGTGGAACTTGGCGTTGTCATGTCGGTGCTGACAGACCGTGTATTGGTGCTCAAGGGCAACAATACACCCGTGGCCAACATTGTGCAGTACGACTCGCTTGTGACCAACACTTACATGAGTCGCGTTACCGATTTGCTGGACCTTGGCGTTCCGTTCACAAATCTCGAAGAGGTAAACACCAGCTCCTACGTTCCGCATGAAATCGGCAGCAAATCAGCGTGGGAAAGCGTTTTCTGTGATCCGGAAAACATGTCAGTTGACACCGACGACTTCGGGGCCTTTGCAAAAGGACGCACAGATTTTATTTCCATCGGTGACGAGTTGCAGCATGTTCCTGTTCTTTCCTACTCCGGTGGCCCGGAGGCAAATACCCTAAGCTGGTATTCCTTCTTTTTCTATCTTGGGCGGACAGCGCAGATCCAGGCGACAGATGCGCTAAGGCGCATCCGACCAAAAGCACCGTATACCGAGTTTTCCGAGCGCGTTGTCGGGACGCTGGGAGATTTCAACGCGGTCCATGTCCGCAGGGGCGATTTCAAGAAAACGGCCGGCGTTACAACACTCGACCGTCACCCCAAAGAAGTCATCGAGTCGCTGGATTATCACTTTAACAGAAACGATCTGCTCGTCATTTTAACCGATGAGGCAAGAGATCCGTTTTTTGACGAGATAAAGTCGGCATACAAAAACCACCTTTTTATCGATGACCACGTCCTCAATGACTTTGGAAGAGACTTTTGCGATTTGCCGCAACATGACAGCATAGCGATGGCATTCATAGCCCAGCTAATCGCATCTCACTCCCAGGATTTCGTCGGCACCATGACCAGCACTTTTACTGGTATGATACAGCGTTTGCGGGGATTAAAAGGCAGAGCTGAGCCGTTCAAATACCTCTGGGACGAACTGCCCCCGCCAGGCGTTGAAGTCAAACCTGGCAGCCACAGGCCTGGCAATGAGGTTCCCTTGAACAAGGGCATCATGGTCCAGGAGTTTGAAGGTCCGTATTCCTGGAACCGCTTCAATCAAAGGCTGAACGCTGCCTGGATGCGTGAATGGCCCGAGAGTTTCATGAACGAAGCCGACTTGCTTGATCGGTGTGCGAAAAGGGAACTGAAGACCTCCGAAATCTCGGGGCTACAATCCTTGCAGCCTCGCAAAAAGCCGGAAACGGAAGACATCGGGATCTCCTTCCTGGGCAAGACGGTTCTTGCCGGAAGCGACAATGCAAACACACATTCTCTAATTGCCAGTCTTTTTGAACAGATGAGAACGGACGAGAAAGCATCACCAATAGGACGTGTCAGAATCGAAACTGAAGGTGACCGTTCGAGATTGCTCGTGGATGGCAAGGTCGAAGGTCGGCTTTCGCCCGGTCCGAAGCAAGTCAAGCGTCTGTATCGCGAGGTGGTTCGTTTCTACATCAATGCGCATCCCGAGTTGGTCTGGCTGCATGCCGGCTGCACCGCCGGTGACAACGGGGCTGTCCTGATACCGGGTCAATGGGGTCGCGGCAAGAGTACTCTTACTGTGGAGCTCTGCAAGAATGGGATGTCGTTTCTGTCTGACGATATTGTCCCTCTTGATCCACACGGGCACCAATCGATACCTTTTCCAAACACGCCACAACTACGCGATCGAACGGACAAGGCGCTTTTGCGAGAAGAGGTTACCTATTTGTCCAAATCTGCAATTCCCATCGGCCGGGATCGGATCGCGGATGGCGCTCGCACCGTATCTGTGCTGGTGTTCCCTCACTACCGGGAAGGCACGGGTGCGAAGCTTCGCGAATTGCCACCTGCACAAGCGGTCGGCCAATTGCTTGAAAACTGCCTCAGCTTTCCGCTCAATTCGGATCAGACCATACAGGCCTTGTGTTCAATGGTGACACAGAAAAGTTCCTACACATTGGATTTTTGCGATCCTGCGGAAGCCGTTGCTGAAATCCTTGCCTTGCCGGCTATGCAAAACCCACCTGTGAACCGCCGAGATATGAATGCGGCTTCCGGCCTTCAAGAAAGCTGAAGAACATGCAGGATATCAATGTAAAAATCACGCTTAAAAATGGGCAAAGCTATTCCGCGGTTCTTGGATCCGATGCCCCGTTGCTGAGCGAACTACATGTGAGCCTTGCGGGACAGGGGGTGGGAAATTTAGACCAGCAGATCAGTCTGCTCCAGTTTCCGGTAGATGAAGGCCGTGCAGCACTGACTTTCCCGTCCAGCGCATTGGAAAGTGTTCTGACGTCGCCGCCCGTTCTCTTGCAGGCCGAAACGGGTTCGGACCAACAAACAAACGCTTTGAGGTCGCAGCATTCCGATCCAGGTTTAGCGGGTGCTTCACACGTTGAAATCGGCGAGTTCCTGACCCCTGATGAAAACCGTCAACTTCTTCAACATGCATTGGAAAGTGAGGCGAATTTCGAGGGAAGCACCGTATATGTGGAGGGCGAGAAGTCTGAAGCGCATGAAACCCGGAAATCCCGTGTGCATTTTGGCATTCGTGACACCGAGTGGCGAAATCTGTTTCTCAAACGGTTGAACCTGCATTTGCCGCATATCAGTTCGACGCTTGGCCTTGACACGAGCGGGATTAACGACAGCGAAATTCAGCTGACCGCAAGCAACGATGGGGATTTCTTTCTGGCACATGCGGATTCTGACAAATCGGATCCGAACGTCCATGCCAGGTACATCACCTTTGTTTACTATTTTCATCGGTTGCCGAAAACCTTTTCTGGAGGCAATTTGCTCTTCTACAAGGTCCATCCCGACGATCCGGCCGCGCCGGTCGAAAATGTAACCAGAATAGAACCGGTGAACAACACGATGATCGTGTTTGCCAGTGACCGTTGGCACGAAGTCGACATGGTGGGTTGCCCTTCGCAGGAGTTTGCCGATAGTCGATTTACTATCAACGGGTGGCTGCGGCGCAATCCGGTATGAGTGCCAGCGTCCCACCAGCCAAACCACGTTTCGGGGATGCAAAAGCGGCGTGTACCGATCCACGGGATGCCGCATCGACCATTTTTGTTTCGATTGCATCCTACAACGATCCTTTTCTACCATTGACGCTCGACAATTGCCTCGCTACGGCGCGTTATCCCGAAAACCTCACGTTTGGGATTTGCTGGCAGTACGATCGGAACGAGCCGGTCAATCTCGATCGTTTCAGGAGCGACGAGCGCTTCCGTTTCTCGGAACATCCTATCGAAGAAAGCGAGGGGGGATGTTGGGCCCGTGCCATTGCTCAAGGCCTGGGGAGCGATGAATTGTACACCATGCAAATCGACTCCCATATGGTCTTTGCGCCGGGTTGGGACGCCAACCTGAAACGGATGATGCGAACGTTTCCGGCGGAAAAACCGATGATCACGATGATCGCGCCGCTTTTTGAACTCGGCAAGGACGGCTGTATCCGCAAAAGACGCGATCATGGAATTCGCACGACAAGGGTTGCCGAATGGCGTGCGCCCTCCGGTTGGTCGCCATGGTTCGATTGGGGTCAAGGCGTTGTCGGACACCCCATCCGCAACCGTTTCCTGTCGGGACAGTTTGTCTTTACCTTGGGGACCTGGAATTCAGAGGTACGACAAGACCCCAACCACTATTATTGGGGCGAGGAATTCGCCCTGACCCTGCGATCATACTCACATGGTTACGACCTGTTTTTGCCGGACGAAATGGTGGTCTGGCACATGTACCATACGGAAAAGCCACCTCGTCGCCATTGGGAGAATGGTCCTCAGGTTGTGCAGGTCAAAAACGAGATCGCGTTTGAACGTCTCAAGAAACTCGCCTATACCGGTGACGGGCCAGCCCCTTCATTGGGGCGGTATGGATTGGGACCTCATCGAAGCCTTGCAGACTTTGAGGTATTTTCCGGAATGGACTTGAAGAACAGGCGCGCACACCCCGATGTATTCATGGGGCGACCACCTGACCCGGTGACCATCCTCAAACCGGCCGACTGGCTGGACTGCGTTTCGTATGAAGAGTTTTCAAACGGGTAAACAACACCGGATACTGCTTGTCCAATGTTCTACACAGTGTTCAGCACCGATGACCGTCCCTACATGCAGTGGCAAGCAGATTTGCTCGAGTATTCCTGGAAACGGGTCAATCAGCCCGGTCAACTGGTTCGGTTGGTAGCGACGAACGAACCGCAAAGCCTACCAACTCAGCAATACGCACGATGTGTTGCGACAACTCTATGGAATACGCATCCTGAGTCGGGCGACAATTATCCAATCTACAACAAGCCGGCTTCGTTGCTGGAATGGCTCTATCTCTACAAGCCAGAAGGCACGGTCCTCTTCATAGATCCTGATTGCGTCTTCAGAAAAGCGGTGACGCAACGTGTCGCGCCGGGCGCTGCCGTCTCGCAGTCCTGGGTGGATCTTCAGTTGTCACCCGCATCTAAAGAGAAACCGTTCGGCCTCCCGGAAAAATTCTCGTTCCTCGCCGACAAGTGCGCCAATGTTGAGCTGCAGAGCGACGCGGTGATGATCCCGACCCTGATCCATACCCATGACCTGCGAAAGATTTGCGCGCGCTGGCTCGAACTTTGCGCCATCATAAGGGATAATTTGCGCGACGCAGACGGACGGCATGTCTGGGAATCGGATATGTTTGCCTACATCATTACCTGTGCCGAATATGGCATCAGACACAAGAAAGCCAATTTGGGAATTTGCACAAATTGGGACCCGGAAAGCATGCCGGACAGCCCGATTATCCACTACTGTCAATCGATTAGTGATGTAGAAAATCGCGTGATATTCGACAAACACCATTATTCTCCATGGCAACCCGTCTATAGTTCCGTCGAGGCCCAGCACTACTTTGGCCGCGACCTCGTTGAGTTGATAAATTCTAAGGTTTTCGAACTCACCGGACTTGCACCGTCATTCCCGCGGGAAGGTCGTCCCCTCCGTAGCGCGGACGTCATGGAAGGACGCGCTCTCGACAACTTGCTTTTGGAGATACCTTCGCAGTCAAAGAGTCTTTGGCTCAACGCTTCTGGCAAGTTGATTTGGGATCTCTGCGACGGTGAAAGCACGGTCGAAAAAATCGCGTCCTCAATAAGCGGCAGCTTTGATGTCGCGTCGGACGTGGCAGCCAAACATGCAAGTGAATTGTTGGGGCAGCTTCGGTCAATGGGTTTCATAGAAATTCGCTGAATACCGCATTTTATTGGTTGGGATACTCAGTCCTCCCGACAACCGCTTGGTGGACTTTGCAGTCACCAGTTTGCGATCGAATGCTCCCTGGCAAATTGCGCGGCTTGACCCTCACCCATTGACTGGCCCGTCGCCAGGTTAGGGGATTTGACGATATTTGCTTCATGCGGCTTTTTCGGTGTTGGCCTTGAATCAGCTCAATGTTAGGATATCGAAGAGGGTAACAGGCCTGAAAGCTGCTCGGTTCCAGGCGGTCGCAGGCTCGGCCGATATTCAGAGAAAAATTGTGGTGACTGGCGGAGAGGAAGGGATTCGAACCCCCGATACGGTTGCCCGTATGCCGCATTTCGAGTGCGGTGCTTTCAACCACTCAGCCACCTCTCCGCGTCATGATTGGCGCCTCCCGGCGCGGGCGCTGTCTTACCCATTCGCAGCCTCTGATACAAGCGTCTTGTTGCGAAGGATAACGCCTGTCTTGCGGGCCGAAAGGCACCTTCGCTATCTTGACTTGGACACCAAATTGCCGTACGCCGCATTCAACCATGGCGTAAGGCAACTTGCGCCATCTGTTTTTGTAAGCTTCGGCTTTCGGGAACAGGGCCGGGAAACCTCGCCAACCGATGCATCCGGGTTTTGCAATTCCACCCCGAGCGGACCGCGGCGGCTATTCGCAACCGACTGACCAAAAAGACGGCTGTGTGCGCTGACGCAACAAGCCGGACTGAACATGGAGCAAAACAAATGTTCGCAGTCATAAAGACCGGCGGGAAACAGTACACCGTTGCCGCCGATGACCTGTTGAAGGTCGAAAAGCTCTCCGGCGACGCCGGCGACATGGTCGAATTCAACGAAGTCCTCATGGTGGGCGAAGGCGCAGACGCGGCCGTCGGGAAACCATTTGTCGACGGCGCAATGGTAACCGCTGAAGTCGTCGAGCAGGGCCGTGCCCGCAAGATTATCGTATTCAAGAAACGCCGCCGCAAGAATTCAAAGCGCACCCGGGGTCATCGTCAGCACGAGACCACCATCCGGATCTCCGAGATCCTGACCGGCGGTGCCAAGCCGAAAAAGGTGGCGGCGAAAAAGCCGGACGACAAGAAAGCTGCGGCCAAGACGGAAAAACCGGCGGCGAAGGCCAAGGCTGAGGCAAAGCCGAAAGATGCAGCCAAGACGGAGGCCAAGGCGAAAGCCGACGACAAGCCCAAGGCGGACGCGAAACCTAAAGCCGCCAAGCAAGAGCCTGCGGCGCTCTTTTCGGCGCCAAAGGGCGAAGCCGATGATCTGAAGAAGATTTCCGGTGTCGGTCCGGTCCTTGAGAAAAAGTTGCATGCGTTTGGCGTTACGCAGTACGCGCAGATCGCGGCATTCACCAAGGACGACATTGCAAAGCTTGACGAAGCCCTGAACTTCAAGGGCCGCATCGAGCGCGACGACTGGATTGGCCAAGCCAAGGCGCTGGCCGAACCGACCGAGTAACGGGATCAAAGGAGAAGACCGATGGCACACAAGAAGGCTGGCGGTTCATCGCGCAACGGACGTGATTCAGAGTCAAAGCGCCTCGGCGTGAAAAAATTCGGCGGCGAAGCCGTCGTACCGGGCAACATTATCGTGCGCCAGCGTGGCACGAAGTGGCACCCTGGTGAAGGCGTCGGGCTTGGCAAGGATCATACGATTTTTGCGCTCGTCGAAGGCAACGTGGCCTTCCGTACAAGGGCCAATGGCCGCTGCTACGTATCTGTGATGCCACGTGCCCAACTAACGCAATAGCCGGCGAAACCAGGAGCCGGCGTCTCATCGACCCGGCTGACGAATTTTCAGACCAACGTTTGCAAAGGGGAGATGGGACCACCGTCTCCCCTTTGATTTGCAACGGAGGACTGAAAAATGGAATTGCAAAGTCAGGACGACGAAAGCCATCACGAACGGAGCGGATGCCCGGTTCTGGTGACCGAAAGACTGGTTTTACGGACCCCGCATCCCGAAGACACAGACGCAATTACCAGTCTCGCCAACAATGCCCGGGTCGCCACGATGGTATCGCGCATGCCGCATCCCTATACCCGCAAGGACGCGATGGAGTTCATCCGCCGCTCCAAGACCGGCGCGATCGGTAAATGCGTGTATGCCGTGACCGATACGGACGACGGGCGCTTCCTCGGCTGCTGCGGGATCGAACCGCAGGATGATCCCGCGATCCTTGAACTTGGCTATTGGATTGGTGAACCATACTGGGGCAAGGGTTACGCCACCGAGACCGCGCATGCGGTTATCGACATGGCGTTCCGGACCCGCAACGTCGACTGCATCGATGTGCGCTGCCGGGTCACCAACCTGGCGTCGCGGCGGGTGATCCACAAATGCGGTTTCCAGTTCCGCGGCACGGGCATGGTCAACTCCATGGCGCTCGGCAGCACGGTGCCGGTTGAATGGTACCGGCTGGACCGCAAGACATGGATATCCCTTCGCAGCTGGGCGGCAGCATAATCAAAGCGCCCGCGGCAGACTTGGCCGCGGGCCATCACAGTACGGACGCGTAAGAAATGCACTGGACCTGCCGCCAATTGTACCGTTCCGATCGACACGATGAGGCCGAACGCAGAGGTATGACGTGTCATCCTTTGTCTTTGACGTTGCGCCGGCCGCACTTTATCCCTATGGGCGTGTATTCCGGCGTCATATGCAGGCGGTTAACGGGCAGATGAAGTTTCTCGATCAGGCCAGGGTCTTTATCCGCTCGGGCGATGGCGGTGCCGGCTGTGTTTCGTTTCACCGTGAAAAATACGTCGAGTTCGGAGGCCCCGACGGCGGCGACGGTGGCCGCGGTGGCGATGTATGGGCGCAGGTGGTCCAGGGCCTCAACACGCTCATCGACTATCGCTATCAGCAGCACTTCAAGGCCAAGACCGGCGTTCACGGCATGGGGCGCAACCGGACCGGAGCCGCCGGTTCCGATATTGTCCTCAAGGTGCCTGTCGGCACGCAGATTTTCGAAGAAGACAATGAAACGCTCATTTGCGACCTCGTTGACCAAGATCAGCGCTTCCGTCTTGCGGTCGGCGGCAACGGCGGCTTTGGCAATGCCCATTTCAAATCCTCCACCAATCAGGCCCCCCGGCATGCCAATCCCGGCCTGCCCGGCATCGAGAAAACCATTTGGCTCCGCCTCAAACTGATCGCCGATGCGGGTCTTATCGGCTTGCCCAATGCGGGCAAGTCGACCTTCCTGTCTGCGGTCAGCCGCGCCAGACCCAAGATTGCCGATTACCCCTTTACCACCCTGCACCCGAACCTTGGCGTCGCCAGTGTCGACGACCACGAGTTTATCATCGCCGATATCCCGGGCCTCATCGAAGGCGCCCATCAGGGCAGCGGCATTGGCGACCGCTTTCTCGGTCACGTCGAGCGAACGCGCGTGCTCTTGCATCTCGTCTCTGCTCAGGAACACGACGTTGCCGCGGCCTACCGGACGGTCCGCCGCGAAATCGAGGCCTATGGCCATGGCGTTGCCGAAAAGCCTGAGATTGTTGCGCTCAGCCAGGCCGATATACTCGATGATGAATTGCGCGAGGCGCTGGCGGCGGAGTTGCAGGCGGCGTCCGGCCAGACGCCGATGATCCTGTCGGCCGTATCCGGACTTGGCATGAAGCAGGCACTGCGCGCCCTGCGCCGGACCATCATGGCAAGAAAACACGACGGCTTAGCCGAAGATACCGATAAACGCGGCTCGGATTTCATGAAATGAGCACCCGTAAGAACGGTTTGCGCGGCTACCGGCGCATCGTGATAAAGGTTGGCTCCGCCCTCCTCGTGGATCAGAGCGAAGGGGTACGCCGCCGCTGGCTGCAGGCGCTTTGCGCCGATATCGTCGCGCTGCGCGGCACCGGCGCGGATGTAATCGTCGTTTCCTCCGGTTCCATAGCGCTCGGACGGACTGTTATGAAAGGAACCAGTCTCGGCCACTCCAGCGGCAGGATAAAGCTCGAGGAAAGCCAGGCCGCCGCTGCGGTTGGACAGATTGCTCTGGCAAAAGCGTGGTCTGACGCGCTGTCAGCCGAAGGCATCATTGCCGGTCAGGTCCTGCTGACGCTTGGCGACACGGAAGAACGGCGGCGCTACCTGAATGCCCGCGCGACGATCAGTCAGCTCCTGAAAACCGGCGCAGTGCCGATCATCAATGAAAACGACACCGTGGCAACCAATGAAATCCGTTATGGCGACAACGATCGCCTTGCAGCCCGCGTGGCAACCATGTCGGGCGCTGATATGCTCGTACTGTTGTCAGATATTGATGGTCTTTACACGGCTCCGCCCGATTCCGATCCTAAGGCTGAATTTCTGCATCATGTCGACGCAATAACCCCGGCAATCGATGCCATGGCGGGCGACACCGGCTCGGATTTATCGCGCGGCGGAATGAGAACCAAGATCGAGGCGGCTCGCATCGCCACCAAAGCGGGATGTGCCATGATCATAGCATCCGGAAAGGTCGACCATCCGCTGAAGGCGGTTGAAAGCGGTGCCCGCCATACGCTCTTCGCGCCAAGCGCCTCGCCGGTGACCGCACGAAAGACCTGGATAGCAGGGCAACTTGAACCTGCGGGGCGATTCTTCGTCGATGACGGCGCACAGGAAGCGTTGAAGTCGGGGAAAAGCCTGCTCCCGGCAGGCGTCAGAAAGGTAACCGGATCATTCCAGCGCGGCGACACCGTCGCCATTTGCAATCCGGCCGGTTATGAATTTGCCCGTGGGCTGGCCGCATACGGTGCTGACGAGGCAATTCTGATTGCCGGCCGAAAATCCTCCGAAATCGCCGAAATTCTTGGCTATGCGGGTCGCTCAGCCATGGTCCACAGGGATGACATGGTGTTGACAGGAGCGCAATTAGCCCCGAATGAAGACGGGTAGCGCAGGGGAACCGGACAATGCTTGACGAAGTTGCGAAGCAAAAGAGCATCACGGAAGTGATGGCCGATATCGGCGCCGGCGCGAAGGCCGCAAGCACGCCCCTCGCGACAGCAACCACGCGGCAGAAGGACATGGCGCTGACGGCAATGGCCGACGCCATCGAAGCGCAGGCTGACGCGATTTTGGAAGCCAATGAAACTGACATGAAAAAGGCCGCAGCAGCCGGCATGGCCGCCGCGTTTCAGGACCGTCTGCGCCTCGATGCTGAGCGCATAAAGGCCATGGCTGACGGGATCAGGGCGATTGTCGATCTGGCCGACCCGGTTGGCGACGTCATTGCATCATGGACACGCCCGAACGGACTTCAAATCGAACGGGTTCGCACGCCGCTCGGCGTCATCGGCGTCATCTACGAAAGCCGGCCCAATGTTACCGCCGACGCCGGCGCCCTGTGCCTGAAGGCGGGCAACGCGGTCATACTCCGTGGCGGTTCAGATTCGCATAACTCATCTGCCGCAATCCACGCCTGCCTTATCGACGGACTGAAAGCTGCAGGCTTGCCCGAAACATCCATCCAACGTGTACCGGTAACGGACCGGGCCGCTGTCGGCGAGATGCTGAAGGGCCTTGGCGGCACTGTTGATGTCATCGTGCCGCGCGGAGGCCGAAATCTGGTCGAAAGGATTCAGACAGAGACGCGCGTGCCGGTTTTCGCCCATCTGGAAGGCCTCTGCCATGTCTATGTCGACGCCTCTTCAGACATTGATATGGCAAGCGCTATCACGGTGAACGCGAAGATGCGGCGCACCGGCATTTGCGGAGCGGCCGAAACGCTGCTCATCGATCGCGCGGCAAGCAAGACGCACCTGGTGCCAGTGCTCGATGCGCTGGTCCAATCCGGATGCAGGCTCCGCGCCTCTGCTGAGGTAAAGCAGCTCTACCCGCAGACGGAACTGGCCAATGAAGCCGATTGGTCGACTGAATATCTCGACACGATCATCTCGGTGGCATTGGTTGATGGCGTTGCCGGGGCGATCGAGCATATCGGCCGCTATTCATCCAATCACACCGAAGCGGTGATTGCTGAAGATGCGGCCGTCGTCGAGCGATTTATGAACGATATCGACTCGGCCATCCTGCTGCACAACGCCTCTACCCAATTTGCCGACGGCGGCGAATTTGGGATGGGCGCGGAAATCGGCATCGCCACCGGCAAGATGCATGCGCGTGGACCTGTAGGCGTGGAGCAGTTGACCTCATTCAAATACCGGGTGCGCGGAAGCGGCCAGGTCCGGCCCTGACGCGCAGCGCAAGCCGGTGGCCGAACGCCAAAAGACTTCCGCGGCACTTCTGCGTATGCCGCATGTCCACAAGGACATGTCGGTCGGCCTGTTCGGCGGATCGTTCAATCCGCCCCATGACGGTCATCTCCTGGTCGCCGACACGGCGCTACGCAAGCTTCGGTTAAATCAGCTCTGGTGGATGGTAACGCCAGGCAACCCGTTGAAAGAAAACAGCGGATTGCCGAGCCTGCAGGAACGTATTGAGTGGTGCCAGGGCATGGTCAAGGATCCGCGGATCAAGATCACCGCCTTTGAGGCTGCAATCGGCGTGCGCTACACTGCCGAAACACTAAGGTTCGTGCAAAATCGCTGCCGGGGCGTCAATTTTGTTTGGGTGATGGGCGCCGATAATCTGGCCGGATTCCACCGCTGGCAGAATTGGCAGCAAATCGCCGAAACCGTTCCAATTGCAATCATCGACAGGCCTGGCTCGACGCTATCATACCTGTCTTCAGTGATGGCTAAGACGTTTGGGCACGCCCGCGTGGATGAAAATGACGCCGCTGTTCTTCCGCACATGCGGCCGCCCGCATGGACGTTCATCCACGGCCCGCGTTCACCACTCTCATCGACCGCGATCCGTGACGGAATCCATCCCTCCGGTGGCTTCGACCGCTATCAATCGGCAAAACCTCGATGAAAGTTTGCGCAAAATAGTGAAGTCCTTTGTCTTGAAACCTTAAGGTTTCCGTGCCTATCCTTGGGTGTGCTTGCTGCAACGCGTAACGTCTGAGTCGTTTTTGGGCGTCTGGCGGGCGTATGTTGAAGCGGAGAAACACCGGCAATGGGGCCGATTGATGTTTCCGTCTCCGCATGATCGGCAAACAGAGGCTTGTTCTGTATCGGAAAGGAAAGACACTGAGAACAGCACATAGCAAGGGAAATGCCGGGAGCATTTCCTCACCCGCATTGGAAAGCAGCGCTGCTGAATTCCATGCGTTGAAACTGGTCCTCGCCAGCCTCGAGGAATCCAAAGCGGAAGACGTTGTTTCCATCGACATATCCGGAAAATCGGCACTGGGTGACCACATGGTGGTCGCATCCGGTCGTTCGAACCGTCATGTCACTGCCATTTGCGATCACCTTCTCCGTGACATAAAGAATGCCGGCAAGGGTTCGGCCAAGGTTGAAGGTTTAAGCGATGGCGATTGGGTTCTGATCGACATCGGTGACGTCATCGTCCATGTTTTCCGGCCTGAGGTGCGTGAATTCTACAACCTCGAGAAGATGTGGATGGAACCGGAAATCGACGAGGGCACGGTCCACTAGGATCGCCAACGTGAAGCGCGTGCGCATTGGGCCGTGATCGACGGCGCGGCCTCGTTTCCAGCGCGTCATGTTCAACTCTCTGTTTTTCCTATATTTCCGGAAAACGCTGGGTTTCGGATACGCTGGACAAGGGCGTTCTGCACTCCAAAGCTGTTCAAATTGTAGGTGGCCTGCTCGATGCCGATGCAGTGCGAGGTGATATGCAAGTGACCATTTTTGCGGTGGGCCGTATGAAGTCGGGCCCGGAAAAGGAGCTCGCGGCCCGTTATCTCGATCGGTTTTCAGCTTGCGGTTCGTCATTAGGCCTGTCCTTCAACGGTGTTGTAGAGATGCCGGAAAGCCGCGCTGCAGAGGCTGATGCTCGTAAACGAGAGGAATATGCGGTGCTGAAAAAGAAACTGCCCTCCGACACGGCGCTGATCGCGCTTGACGAGCACGGGCAGAACATTGAATCCACGCAATTTTCCCGGATACTGAGCACCCTCAATGATTCGGGGCAACGCAATCTCGGCATTGCCATCGGCGGGGCAGACGGCCATGATCGGCAGTTGCTTGACGCGGCCCAACAAACAATTGCCTTCGGCAAGATGACATGGCCGCACCAGATTGTGCGTATACTTCTCGCCGAGCAGCTCTATCGCGCGTCGACCATTCTCGCCGGCCACCCCTATCACAGACACTGATCAATGCTGCCCTTTGACTTGTTAAACCGCCACAACACGGCCACTCTTGGATGCAAGACCGCACTGGAGTTTTCTGCCACAGTCAATTGAAAGATGGTGGATACGAATCACGGTTTGAAACCGCGGCAACTGAAATTGAGGCTGAAAACGCATTGATCGCTGGTTCTTCCATTATCCGGCATTGCCTCAGACGGCGGGGAAGCTATGGTGATTCCGGGGACAATTTACTGGATTTGATGATTCGAAAGCCGAACAACGACAAGCGCTGGCGAAAGCCTCGGCACATCGGCTCAGCTTTGCTTTTTGCAAAGTCTGGCGGGACCGTGGCGGCCTGGATTGTCTTGGCGATGGTTGCGATGTCTCTATCGACCGATACCGGTCATGCCCAAAAAACCTCCCGCCCGCAGCAATCGCGGGTCGATGCACTCGATCAGCAGCGGCAGCAAGAACTCAACGAACTGAGGCAGATCACCGCGGATATCGAGCTTTCGAAGGAACGGCGCGACGCACTTGAACAGGATATCGCCGCTCTCAACAAGGACCAGGCCACGATCAGAACCGAGCTTATCCAGTCCGCAAAGACGCAAAAGAAGCTCAGTGACGATATAAACGCGAGCGAGTTGCGCCTGGCTGGGATGGCGGGCCGTCTTGATGATCTGCGGCAATCGCTTTATGCGCGGCGCGGCGTACTGGCGGAGGTCCTGGCGGCACTGCAGAGAATGGGCCGCAATCCGCCGCCTGCGCTGCTCGTCAGCCCCGAGGACGCCCTGTCCTCCGTCAGAAGTGCAATCCTGCTGGGGGCTGTCGTGCCGGAGATCCGGGAGCAGACCGATCGTCTGATCGCTGATCTGCAGGAATTGACCAACATCCGCGCCTCGATCGCCAATGAGCGCGAGCGGCTGCTGGCAACGCTGGAAGAACAGGCCGAAGAAGAGGAAAAGCTCAAACTGCTGCTTGTCGAAAAGCGCAAGCTCACTGCCCGCAATGTGGAAAAACTCGAGGACGAGGCGCGAGTTTCGCAGCAGCTTGCCGGCCGCGCAAGAAGCCTTGAAGATCTTATCGCCTCGCTCGAAAAAGAGATCGAATCGGTCCGCAGCGCCGAAGCGCAGGCACGCCGCGCCGAAGAGGAAAGGGCAGCAGCCCAGCAGGAACAGCGCGAAAAAGCGCGTGAACTTGCCCGGTCTGCAAGTCCTGATGCGAACCGGATTGCTCCGGCATTCCAGTTCTCAAGCCTCAAAAACAGTCTCGAACTGCCCGTGGTAGGCACTGCCAGATTCGGCTTCGGAGACGAAGACGATTCGGGCCGTCCGCTCAAAGGCATGATGGTCTCGACCGCGCCTGACGCAATTGTGACAGCACCGGCGGACGGTTGGGTGGTATATTCCGGACCGTTCCGGTCTTATGGACAGTTGATCATTCTAAATGCTGGCGACGGTTATCATCTGGTCCTTGCGGGCATGGGCAGCACGAACACGGATATCGGCCAATTTGTTGTGTCAGGCGAGCCGCTCGGTCGAATGGGTAGCACAAAGGTGGCGTCTACAACGGCATTGGCTCTGGCGTCGACGGAGCCAACGCTCTACATTGAATTCAGACGAAACGGAAAACCAGTAGATCCGGCCCCGTGGTGGGCCGCCAATCCGTCCGGAAGGGTACGCAATGATTCGTAAAGTCACACTTCTCGCTGCGGGCGTCTTCATAGGCGCCATTTCAGTCAGCGCATTTCAATCGGCCGGCACGTCCGCTGTCGCCGCAAATTCCGAGACTTACCGGCAACTGTCGATTTTCGGCGATGTTTTTGAAAGGGTGCGGGCACAATATGTGACGCCGCCGGAAGAAAGCGAGCTGATTGAGAGCGCCATTAACGGCATGCTGACGTCGCTCGATCCGCATTCCAGCTTCCTTAATGCCAAGGACGCCACGGATATGCGCACCCAAACGCGCGGCGAGTTCGGCGGTCTTGGCATTGAAGTAACGCTTGATCAGGACAGCGAGCTTGTAAAGGTGATCACGCCGATCGACGAAACGCCGGCATCCAAGGCCGGTGTTCTGGCCGGTGATCTGATCTCGGAAATCGACGGCGAAGCGGTGCGTGGTCTGACGCTCTCGCAGGCCGTTGAGAAAATGCGTGGCCCGGTTGGCTCTTCAATCAAACTGACTGTGTTGCGCGAAGGTGCCGATGCACCAATCGATATCGAGATCACGCGCGCCATCATCAAGATCAGGGCTGTAAGGTACAGGGTTGAAGACGACATCGGCTATATCCGGGTTATCTCCTTCACCGAAAAGACCTATAACGATCTTGCGAACGCCATCGACAGCATCACCGATGATGTCCCTGAAGAAGAACTGAAGGGTTACGTTGTCGATCTCAGGCTTAATCCGGGTGGCCTTCTGGATCAGGCGATCAATGTGTCGGACGCGTTCCTTGATCGGGGCGAGATCGTGTCGACCCGCGGTCGCAATTCGGATGAAACACGTCGCTACAATTCCCGTCCGGGCGATCTTACCGACGGCAAGCCGATTGTTGTTCTGGTAAATGGCGGTTCCGCAAGCGCGTCGGAAATTGTCGCGGGCGCTCTGCAGGATCACAAGCGGGCGACGGTTATCGGCACGCGCTCCTTTGGTAAGGGATCCGTGCAGACCATCATCCCGCTTGGCGAAAACGGTGCCCTGCGGCTGACGACGGCGCTTTATTATACGCCTTCCGGAAAATCCATTCAGGGAACCGGCATTAGTCCCGACATTGTTGTCGAACAGCCGCTGCCCGAGGAACTGCAGGGCCGTGTACGCGAAACCGGCGAATCCAGTCTTCGTGGGCACATTCGGGGTCAGGATGAGACCGATGAAGGATCAGGTTCGATTGCTTATGTCCCGCCGGAGCCGGAAGATGATGAGCAGCTCGGCTTCGCTCTTGATCTTATCCGGGGTGAGGTGACGAACCCCGCCTACCCGCCGAATGCAGACAAGACGGCGGAAGCAACAAAGGATGTTGACAAAACCGGCAGCAAGACCGAATAAGCGAAAGGAGCCGTTCACCATTGTGTGAGCGGCTCCCGCCAACAGGCGTCTTTGCAACGCTGAACAGCAGGCCGTGAACACAGGTTCGGAACTTAACAAACCACTTGGACAGAGCCGTCGGCAAAAAAAATCAGCCGCGCGTGTTCCCGTATCACGGCGTTCACTGGCAACCCTCATCTTCTTTGTCGTTGTCTTTGCCGGTGCGGGAATATTCGCACTCCAGCAGACCCCGCTCGAGCGGCCGGCGCAAACGCCCGCTGGTCAGCTTGCGGCAAATGAGCAGCAACCGCAGACCGAATTAACCGACAGCCTTACAACGGGGCAAAACCCCGATACACGCGAAGCCGGACAATCCGGCGCCAATATGGATCGCACCCTTACCAATGACGGCCAGATTGTCACGACCGTCAGGCCCCGCGACAGGGACTCTGAAGGCCCGGTAATTGTGGCAGGCGCTGAACAGATTGGGCAGGACCCGCGATTAGCCCACATTCCCCTGCCGGAACTGCTCGAAGATTCGCCCCATGGCCGGTTGCCGATAAAGAGCGCAAACGGCCGCCGCGCCGTTGACGCCTACGCAAGGCCATGGTCCGGCGCTCGTGGAACCCGAATCGCCATTGTCGTTGGCGGGCTTGGTCTCAGCCAGACCGGCACCCAACACGCCATCAGCACCCTGCCGGAAGAGATAACGCTAGGCTTCGCGGCCAGTGGCAACAGCCTTCAGCGCTGGCTTCAGGAGGCGCGGCGCGGCGGGCATGAAGTGGTTCTGCAGGTGCCATTCGAACCCTTCAACTATCCGCAGAATGATCCCGGACCGCACACGCTGATCGTCGGCGATGATGTGCAGCAGAATCTCAACGACCTGCACTGGGCCATGGGCCGGATCACCAATTATACCGGGGTGATGAACTTCATGGGAGGCCGCTTCCTGTCGGATCCTGATGCAACGGAGCCGATCATGCGTGATCTGGCCAAGCGCGGCGTTCTGTTTCTCGACGACGGCACTTCAGCCCGTACTGTAACCGCTCCCCTGGCATCGGCAATAGGCGTGCCTTACGCCGCTGCAGATATCGTTGTCGACGGCTCCGTCAATCACGGCGACATCCTTAAGAGGCTCGACGATCTTGAGAGGATTGCACGGCGGAACGGTTCGGCAATTGCCGTAGCCTCTGCCTTTGACGTCAGCGTCAATGCCATCGCATCGTGGGCCAACGAGGCAAAAAAGCGCGGCATCGAAATCGTATCCGTCTCGGCGCTTGCCGATGACCCCGAAAAGTTCTGAGCGGTGAGCACACAGAAGACAACAGCGCAAAACCTGCCTTATCGCCGCTGTGTCGGGATCGCTGTCTTCAATCGTCAAGGACTGGTCTGGACGGGCAGGCGGATCGATGAAGCCAGGGGAGAGAGTCGCCCCGGTTTCCGCTGGCAGATGCCGCAGGGCGGCATCGACAAGCACGAGGAGCCACTGGCAGCCGCAAGGCGGGAATTGCGCGAAGAGACCAGTATGCGCAGCGTTATACTGATCGAAGAAGCGCAAGAATGGATCAATTACGACCTGCCAGACGAGCTGATCGGTGTTGCCCTCAAGGGCAAGTACCGCGGCCAAACCCAGCGCTGGTTTGCCTTCCGGTTTGAAGGAAACGAAGACGAGATACAGGTCAACCCGCCGCGAGACGGCCACAAGGCCGAGTTCGATGAGTGGAAATGGAGGCCGATCTTCGATGTGCCGCCGCTGATCGTTCCGTTCAAACGCCGCGTTTACGACAAGGTCGCGGCCGCTTTCGGCCATATCGGGGCCGTGGATCCGTGAAACTCATCGGTCTTCTGGGCGGCATGAGTTGGGAATCCACGGCGCTATACTACCGTGCAATGAACGAAGAGGCCAAACGCCGGCTCGGCGGACTGCATTCGGCGCGCATTCTCCTCCACTCGGTGGATTTTCACGATATTGAGCAGCGTCAGCACATCGGTGATTGGCAAGGCACGGCGGAGATCCTGGCCGACGCCGCAATCGGATTGAAAACGGCGGGCGCGGATTTTCTCGTCATTGCCACCAACACCATGCACAAAGTTGCCGGTGAAATTGAAGCATTATCGGGCCTGCCGGTTCTCCATATTGCCGACCCGACGGGCTCGGCACTCACACGCGACCATGTTCACACGGTTGGTCTGTTGGGCACCCGGTTCACCATGGAAGAGACGTTCTATACCGACCGGTTGGAAACCAAGTTTCATCTGAAAGTGATTGTTCCTCAAGAGGTTAGGCGAAATGCCATCCACCAGTGCATCTATGAGGAATTGTGCCTGGGCCGTGTCACGGAAGACGCGCGTGCTCTGTTTTGCTCGGTGATCGAAGACCTGCGCGAAGCCGGTGCAGAGGCGGTTATCCTCGGCTGCACCGAGATTACCATGGCCGTCGATGCATCGAGCAGCTTGCTGCCTGCCTATGATACGACCGAACTGCATGCAACAGCAGCCGTTGCTATGGCGTTGGAGCGTCCACGGTCTTAGCGAGACCGGGATTGACATGAAAATCGGTGGTGGATGCAGATCAAACCGCGTTCTGCAACGTCATCAGATGATCCAGACGCTCGGAAATCCGCGTCTTTTCGGCATCGCTCGTCGCATCGGCGAGATCTTCCCTGGTGTCCTGGATGCGCTGGGACAGCGCCTCGCGATCGATATCGTCGACATGAACGGCCGATTCAGCGAGAATCGTACAGCCCTGCGGCAGGATATCGGCAAAGCCGCCAAAGACGACGTAACGGTTTGATACGCCCTCTGTATTCTTGACCTCAACAATACCGGGCTTGATCGTCGCCATGACCGGCGCATGGTGAGCCATGACAGTCATCTCGCCATCAACCGCCGGAACGATGACTTCGCTGACGGCCTCCGAAAGCAGCAGGCGCTCGGGCGATACCAGTTCGAAATTGAAACTGTCAGCCATGGTCCAACCTTATCATTTCACACCTGCGCCGGAACCTGTCCAAACCGCGAGCGATTGATTGTCTAAGCGGCTTCCGCAGCAAGCCGCTGCGCCTTCTCGATCGCCTGCTCAATCCCGCCCACCATGTAGAAAGCCGCCTCGGGCAGATGATCGTACTCGCCCTCGACAAGCCCCTTGAAGCTGCGGATGGTATCGTCGATATCGACGAGCTGGCCCGGCGAACCGGTAAACACCTCGGCAACGAAGAAGGGCTGCGACAGGAAGCGCTCGATCTTGCGTGCCCGCGCCACGGTCATCTTGTCCTCTTCCGATAGCTCATCCATGCCCAGAATGGCGATAATATCCTGAAGCGCCTTGTAGCGCTGCAGAACGGATTGCACCTGCCGGGCAACGTCATAGTGTTCCTGCCCGACAATCATGGGATCGAGCATGCGCGACGTCGAATCGAGCGGATCCACCGCCGGGTAGATCCCCTTTTCCGAGATCGCGCGGCTGAGCACAGTCGTTGCGTCCAGGTGCGCAAAGGATGTTGCCGGCGCCGGGTCCGTCAGGTCGTCGGCAGGCACATAAACTGCCTGCACCGATGTGATCGACCCCTTGTTGGTGGTGGTGATCCGCTCCTGCATGGTTCCCATATCGGTCGCCAGCGTCGGCTGATAACCCACCGCCGATGGAATGCGCCCCAACAGCGCCGACACTTCCGAACCGGCCTGGGTGAAGCGGAAGATGTTGTCGATGAAGAACAACACGTCCTGGCCTTCGTCGCGGAACTGCTCGGCAATTGTCAGGCCCGTCAGGGCAACCCGCGCGCGGGCGCCCGGCGGCTCGTTCATCTGGCCGAAGACAAGCGCGCATTTCGACCCGTCCGCCGAACCATTGTTCTCCTGTGGGTCGACATTCACCTTGGATTCGATCATCTCCCAATAAAGGTCGTTGCCTTCGCGGGTGCGCTCGCCAACGCCTGCAAATACGGAGTAACCGCCATGCGCCTTGGCAACATTGTTGATCAGTTCCTGGATCAGAACCGTCTTGCCCACACCGGCACCGCCGAAGAGGCCGATCTTTCCACCCCTTGCATAGGGCGCGAGCAAGTCGACGACCTTGATGCCAGTGACAAGAATTTCCGACTCGGTCGACTGATCGACATATTCAGGCGCATCCTGGTGGATAGCACGCATCATCTTCGCTTTCACCGGACCTGCTTCATCGATCGGCTCGCCGATGACGTTCATGATGCGGCCAAGTGTTTCCGCACCGACCGGTACGGAAATCGGTCCGCCCGTATCCGTGACGCTTTGGCCGCGAACGAGGCCCTCGGAACTGTCCATAGCGATGGTCCGCACCGTGTTCTCGCCAAGGTGCTGAGCCACCTCCAGAACCAGGCGGGTGCCCATATTGTCCGTTTCCAGAGCATTGAGAATAGGCGGCAAATGGTCTTCAAATGCAACGTCAACGACAGCACCGATAACCTGTGTGATCGTTCCGGTAACGCCGGCCTTCGAAGCAGTCGAAACCGGCTTGCTTTCTTTCGTGGCTGTTTTCTTCGCGGTAGCTGCCTTGGCCATATCTATCGCACCTTTTCCCTGGTCAGAGCGCCTCGGCGCCTGAAATAATTTCAATCAGTTCTTTGGTGATCTGCGCCTGACGCTGGCGGTTGTAGTTGAGCGTCAGCCGGTCGATCATTTCTCCGGCATTGCGCGTCGCGCTATCCATTGCCGACATTCTGGCGCCCTGTTCGGACGCCGCGTTTTCAAGCAGCGCGCGGAAAATCTGAACGGCAATGTTGCGCGGTATCAGGTCCTCCAGAATGGCAGCCGCATCCGGCTCATATTCATAGACCGCATCGCTACCCGCCTCTTCAGCTTCCGCTTCACCTGTATGGGCCGGGATGATCTGCTGCGGCGTGGGAATCTGGGTGATGACCGACTTGAACTCCGAATAAAACAGCGTGCAGACATCGAATGCGCCCTCATCGAAGAGCGCAATGATCTTCTTGGCGATTTCGTCGGCATTCACGAAGCCCACCTGTTTGACCTCGCGCAAATCAATCCGGTCGATGATGATATTCTCATATTGCCGGCGAAGGATATCATAGCCCTTCTTGCCGACGCACAGAATTTTCACATCCTTGCCCTGACCCTGCAATTCGACGATGCGCTCGCGCGCCAACCGTGCAATCTGCGAGTTGAAACCGCCGCAAAGACCCCGCTCGGCCGTGCAGACCAGCAGGAGATGCGTCTGATCGGATCCGGTTCCCGTCATCAGGCGGGGCGTGTCGTCGCCATCCGAAACGGCGCCGGCGATATTGGCGAGCACCGCGCTCATGCGCTGGGAATAGGGCCGTGCCGATTCGACTGCCTCCTGGGCGCGCCGCAACTTTGCAGCCGCGACCATCTGCATCGCCTTGGTTATCTTCTGTGTCGCCTTGACCGTGGCGATGCGGTTCCGCAGATCCTTAAGTGAAGGCATCCGTCATCCACCCGTTACGTGCTATCCGTCCGTCCCGATCGATCAGGCAAAGGCTTTGGCATAGGAGTCTATTGCCGCCGAAAGCTTGCTCGAGGTTTCGTCGCTCAGAGCCTTTTCTTCCCGGATGGTGTCGAGCACCGCCTTGCCGTCGGCGCGCATATGCGCAAGCAGACCCTCTTCGAAACGGCCGACCTCTGAAAGGTCGAGCCCGTCAAGATAGCCGTTCACGCCGGCATAGATGACCGCAACCTGCTCTTCGGTCTTCAGCGGCGAAAACTGAGGCTGTTTCAAAAGTTCCGTCAGACGCGACCCGCGGTTCAGCAGCCGTTGTGTCGCGGCATCGAGATCGGAACCGAACTGGGCAAACGCAGCCATCTCACGGTACTGCGCCAACTCGCCCTTGATCGATCCGGCAACCTGCTTCATCGCCTTGATCTGCGCCGAGGATCCGACCCGCGAAACCGAAAGGCCGACATTCACCGCCGGGCGGATGCCCTGATAGAAGAGGTCGGTTTCAAGGAAGATCTGGCCGTCCGTGATCGAGATCACATTTGTCGGAATAAAGGCCGAAACGTCGTTGCCCTGGGTTTCGATGACCGGCAGTGCGGTCAGTGACCCGGAACCATTGTCGTCGTTCAGCTTGGCGGCACGTTCGAGCAGGCGCGAATGGAGGTAGAAGACGTCTCCCGGATAAGCCTCGCGGCCCGGCGGACGGCGAAGCAGCAGCGACATCTGGCGATAGGCAACCGCCTGTTTGGAAAGATCGTCGTAACCGATCAGCGCATGCATGCCATTATCGCGGAAATACTCGCCGATCGCACAGCCTGCAAAAGGCGCAAGAAACTGCATCGGCGCCGGATCGGATGCCGTCGCCGCCACGATAATCGAATATTCAAGCGCGCCGCGTTCCTCGAGCACCTTGACGAACTGCGCCACGGTCGAGCGCTTTTGTCCCACCGCCACATAAACGCAATAGAGCTTTTCCTCTTCCGGACCCGCATCATGGATTGGTTTCTGGTTGAGGATGGTATCAAGAATGATCGCCGTTTTGCCTGTTTGGCGGTCGCCAATGACAAGCTCGCGCTGGCCGCGGCCGATCGGAATGAGCGCATCAATCGCCTTCAAACCCGTGGACATGGGCTCGTGCACCGACCTGCGCGGGATAATTCCCGGCGCCTTGACGTCGACCCGGGCGCGTTCCTTCGCTCCAATCGGACCCTTGCCGTCGATCGGGTTGCCGAGCGCATCAACCACACGGCCGAGCATCTCTCTGCCCACCGGCACGTCAACGATGGCGCCGGTCCGTTTGACGGTATCGCCCTCCTTGATGTCCCGGTCTGATCCAAAGATCACAACGCCGACATTGTCGTTTTCCAGGTTCAGCGCCATGCCGCGAATTCCGCCCGGGAATTCGACCATCTCACCCGCCTGGACGTTGTCCAAGCCGTATACGCGCGCAATACCGTCGCCGACCGACAGCACCTGACCCACTTCAGAGACTTCCGCCTCCTGGCCAAAATTTTTGATTTGTTCCTTGAGGATTGCGGAGATTTCCGCGGCACGGATATCCATCAGCCGACCTCTTTCAGTGCAAGCTTGAGACTAGAGAGTTTTGAGCGAAGTGATGTGTCAATTTGACGCGATCCAACCTTGACAATGAGCCCCGCCATGATTGATGGATCGACAGTCACGTGAACTGCGACGTCCTTGCCGGTCACGGCCTTGAGTGCCGCCTTGAGGTCGGACTCTTGGCCGTCCGAAAGCGCATGCGCCGAAGTCACCTCCGCAGATACCTCGCCGCGGTTTTTCGCTTCGAGCATCCTGTAGGCGCGCACGATCCCCGGAATGGCGAAGAGTCGGCGGTTCTTGGCTACGACACGCAGGAAGTTGGCAACAAGCCCCTCAAATCCGGCCTTGTCGGCAAGGGCTGAAATGGCCTTGAACTGATCATCGGCGGAAAAAACCGGGCTGACGATCAACCTGCTGAGATCGTCGCTGCTCTCGATAAGCGCTTCAAGACGGTTCAGTTCTTCGCCAACCTTGGCTTCCGATTTGGCTTCAAGTGCCAGTTCGAAAAGCGACAGCGCGTAGCGTTCGGCAACATTGGAAATAGGCGAAGTGGTGTCTGCCACGGGCACACTATTCTCAGACGCATGATCAAGGCTTTTGGACCGGCGAACGGGACCGCCGTAAACCCTTGAACTTGTTTCGATTTCCCCCGGCACCAGATTCTTGTTCTTGATCCCTCGCCGGAAATGCGAGCTTCGTCTAGCATACGTCCGTGGGACTCGCAACACGCTTTGGCCAACGGTTTTCGAAGAGTCGGAACAATATGGCTTTGCAAACAGCCGATTCCGCGTTTTTTCCCTTCAATCCCCGCTCGGCCAACCCCGAAAATGGTCTGACAGGAGTCCTAGATCCACCCCAGACCGTAGGCCAGCGGCAGGATGGCAAGCACCACTTCGATCGCGGCAGACACGAGATTAAACGGCGTTGCTGCCCGATCATAGACGACAGCAGTCAATCGTCCTAACGCCGTGAACGCCCACGACGCACCGAGCACAACGTAGAGCAGAGGCTGCGCAAACACGAGGCAGCCAAGGCCGCAGCCGAGGTAAAAGCCTGCCATCGTTCCCCTTCCTTCGGCAACCGCGTCCGGCCGGTCCGGGAAAGTTTGCAGGTGAAGGATCCTTAAGGAAAGGCGTGGCATGAAAAAAAGCAGCAGTCCGAAAAACACGGTTATGACCGCGACGGCAAATGCGAGCGCCTCACCGGTGCTTCCCGGCAGATAGAGTTCAACCATCGTAAGCCCTCCTCTCAAATAAATACGTCAAAGAAAACTCTGCGGATCAATATCGATCTGAACACGCACCGAACCGCGAACCTTTGGCCCGTGTTCAATCATTTGCGCAATAAAAGCCTGTAGGTCAGACCGCTTGCTTCCGTGCACGAGCAGGCGATAGCGGTAACGGCCGCGGATCAGCGCCATCGGCGCTTCCGCCGGACCCAGGACGCGAATATCGGCTGCATGAGGCGCGGCCTTGCGCAAGCCGCGCGCATGACCTTCCGCGTCGATCCGGTGAGCGGCCGAAACGATCAGCGAAGCCATGCGCCCGAATGGCGGAAGGCCGGCGCGTTCACGCTCGGCAATTTCGCGGCTGTAGAAGCGTTCCCGGTCGCCCGATATGATTGCTTCGATCACCGGATGGCCGGGCTGGTAGGTTTGCAGCATGCCATGGCTGTTCTGACCGAACCGCCCCGCCCGCCCGGTCACCTGGGACAAAAGCTGAAACGTGCGCTCGGCGGCGCGCGGGTCGCCATTGGCAAGACCCAGATCCGCATCAACCACGCCCACGAGTGTCATGAGCGGGAAATTATGCCCCTTGGCGACCAGCTGCGTTCCGATGACGATGTCGACTTCACCCTTGGAAATGGCCTCCAACTCAAGCCGCAGCCGTTTGATACCCACCATCAGGTCGGAAGACAGCACGATTGTGCGGGCATCCGGAAAATGCAGGTCAACCTCCTCTGCGATGCGTTCGACACCCGGCCCGCAAGCAACGAGATGGTCGAGCGCACCGCATTCAGGACAGGCCTGCGGCGTCGGCTGAATATAACCGCAATGGTGGCATTGCAGCTGGTTGCGGAAACGGTGTTCGACCAGCCAGCTTGTGCAGTCGGGACAGGCGAAACGATGTCCGCAAACGCGGCACAGCGTCAGCGGCGCGTAGCCGCGGCGGTTGAGAAACAAGAGCGCCTGTTCGCCTGCTTCGATTGTGTTTCCGACGGCCTCGAGAAGCACCGGAGAGAGAAACCCTCCACGCGCCGGCGGAGAACGGCGCATATCGATCGCGCTGAGATTGGGCAGCAAAGCGCCGCCAAAGCGCTGCGGCAGCCGAATGTCGATATACTTCCCGCTATCTGCGTTTACGCGGCTTTCGATGGACGGAGTGGCCGACGCCAGCACCGCCGGAAAGCCGCCGATGTGAGCGCGTACAACGGCCATGTCGCGCGCGTTGTAGAATACTCTGTCTTCTTGCTTGTAAGCCTGATCATGCTCTTCATCGACAACAATCAGACCAAGGTCGGCGAAGGGAAGAAACAGCGCCGACCGTGCACCGCAAACGACACGGATTTCACCGTTTGCCGCCTGCCGCCAGACCTTCTCGCGGTTGCGCGGCGCGATGTCGGAGTGCCATTCGGCCGGCTTGCAGCCGAACCGGGCTTCGAAACGGTCGAGAAAGACCGAGGTCAGGGCGATCTCGGGAAGCAGGATCAGAACCTGGCGGCCTTTGCGCAGTCGGTCGGCAACCGCCTCAAAATAGACTTCGGTCTTGCCTGAGCCGGTGACGCCATCGATGAGGGACACTGAGGCTGCGCCGCCTGCGTGCAGGATGCGTTCGACGGCGTTTTGCTGATCGGCGCTGAGTTCCGGCACGCGGTGATCGGGATCGGGCAACGGCACAATAGGCCTTGGCGGAATTGGGACCGATTCGAAAACCCCTTGCTTGATCAAGCCGTCGACGACACTGAGCGACACACCCGCGGCCCGGGCGAGACCGGACCGCGACCACGCAAGGCCGTCCTCGGCCAGGGCAATCACACGGGCCCTTGCGGATGTCATCCGTTCCGGCCTGACCGTGCCGAGACGAAAGCCTTCCATCGGCTTTTCCGGCTCGAACGCCGCTGGTGCCCGCAATGCCATCCGCGCCACGAGGCCGGGCGGCGCCATCGTGTAGGATGCAACCCAATCGAGAAAACGGCGCATCTCGTCCCCGATTGGCGGACAGTCGAAAACTCGGCTGACGGGGCGCAACTTGCCGGCATCGACCGCGTCATTGCCACCGTCCCATACGACGCCGGCCACCTGGCGCGGCCCGAGCGGCACCTGTACAATGGAACCCGGTTGCAGATGCATGCCCTCCGGCACCGAATAGGAATAGGGCGCGGGCGTCGGCAGCGGCACGAGCACCGGCACGGTGACCGAAGGCTCGGCGACAAGCGAAAGTTGCTGCGAATCTTTCATCGTGAGGGTGACCTTGCCCCGCGATTGCTCTAAAGAAAAGCCGCGACCGCGGTTAAACCGCTCACCATGGACGAGAGTTAACAATGAAGTTTTTTGTCGACACGGCGGAAGTGGACGAAATCCGCGAACTCAATGCGCTGGGCCTGCTTGACGGTGTGACAACCAACCCTTCGCTCATCATGAAGGCCGGAAGGGACATCATGGAAGCGACGCGGGAGATATGCGAAATCGTCGATGGACCGGTCTCTGCGGAAGTGACCGCCACCGATTTTGACGGGATGATGGGCCAAGCCGAGGTGCTTGCGGCGATTGCCGACAATATCTGCATTAAAGTCCCGCTGACCTTCCCCGGGCTGAAAGCCTGCAAGGCGCTGACTTCAAGCGGGCAACAGGTCAATGTGACATTGTGTTTTTCGGCCAACCAGGCGCTGCTCGCTGCCAAGGCGGGGGCGACCTTTATCTCTCCCTTTATCGGCAGGCTCGATGACGCGGCCATCGATGGCATGGAATTGATTGCCGAGATCCGCAAGATCTATGACAACTACGATTTTAAGACCGAAATCCTTGCGGCCTCGATCCGTACCGTCAATCATGTCAAGGAAGCCGCATTGATCGGTGCCGATGTCGCCACGGTGCCGCCTGCGACGCTTCGCGCCCTGGTCAAGCACCCGCTGACCGACAAGGGTTTGGAGGCGTTCCTTGCCGATTGGGCCAAGACCGGCCAGACCATCGGCTAAGACAAGAAACACCGTGACTTGCGTGCAGTCTCAGGCACGCCCCTTTTGCTCACCCAGAAGCAGCGTCGATACATCCCCCTTCGCGCGGGCCGCAACGATGCTCAGATAGATCGCGAAGTAGAGAAGGCCTCCGATGAGGGCGAACAGCGCAAGAACCAGACCCAGAGCGGAAAACCGGTGGCGCCAGGCAACCCAAAGGGCCGAGAGCACAAGGTAACAGAAAAAATCCAGGTTGAACTGGCCGCTCCAGTTGACCGCAAAGAGATCGCCGAAAAACACCGGCCAGAAATCCGTTCCATGTCGATCGATCACGGCGATCGTATAGGCCGTCAGAACCGCAAACTGGAACAGGATGACAATCCGAAATGCGCGCATGAAATGGAACTCCTCTGCCTCAGGCCGAACCGAATTGCATTTTTGCTGCTCAAGCGCAAAGACACGAAAATATGGGAGCACCGGCGCAAGGGTTCAGGGCCCGCCACTCACCCATCTTCGCCATCCATTTGACCGGTCAGTCGCATTCCTTCGATCCAGGTCGCGCCGTCGCGGCGGATAACGGTTTTCGCGCCGATGCCGTTGCGCTCCGAGATCGCCGATGCCAGCGCCTGCGAGTGGGTTACCACCCAGACCTGGCTATCGACGGATGCGTCGGCAATCATTCGGGCCAGTGCCGGCAGCATGTCGGGATGCAGGCTGGCCTCGGGCTCGTTCAGAGCGATGAAAGGCGGCCTGCGGTAAGAAAGAAGCGCCGCAGCAAGGGCGAGAAACCGGATCTGCCCGTCGGAGAGTTCCCGCGGCTGGAAGATGCGTTGCGGAAAATCCGGCAGCACAAGGCCGAATTGCGCATACTCTTCCGGTTCGCCAATGGACAGGACCGCGCCTGAAAATGCGTCGTATACGGCACGGTCAAGGTCGATCGTATCCTGACGTATATGGGCAAGCGTGGCCAGAACCGCGGCAAGGTTCGAACCATCTTCACAAAGCATGGGTGCGGTAATGGCAAGGCAGGGTTGGCGCAAGGAAGACCCGGCGTCGGTTCGGAAACCATGATAAAAACGCCACTGTCCGACAATGTGCCGTAGCGTGCTGATTTCGGGAAAACGCCCGGCGTCGCCGAGCATGAACAGCGCCGTCTCCGACGTCATCGCCTGTTCGGAATGATCCTCCATACGCCCGGTCTCGCCGCGCACGCTGATATGACCGCCTTTGCGCCTCATCAAGACATGGGGCCGACGGCCGGTATCGATCGTGATTTCCTCTTGTTTTATCTGGCCTTCCTGGGAAAAGCCTGCAGCAGTCGGCGGCTTGAAACCTGCTTCTATGCTGTATCGGTAGACAACGCCCGTATCCTCGTCGACGATCTCCGCCACCAGCCGGATCCGCGCTTTTTGATGTCTTTTTCGATCACCGCTCCACAGGGCCGACAGGATGCCGCCCTCCTCGGCAATCATCCTGGAAAACTGGCCTTCCGACGCCGCCTTGATCAGTTGCAGGGACCGGTAGAGGTTGGTCTTGCCGACACCGTTTGCACCGACAAACAGGTTAACCGAACCGAGGTCCATCCGGATTGCCCGGAGGGATCGGTAATTCTCTGCCGACATGGAGCGAAGATACATTGCTATAGGAAATATCGGGCTTAAGCGCAGTCAAATCCGCTTAGGCAGCAGATTCGGTCTGAACCCGGTGGGCGTTCTGCATGTGAAACTTGCTGTCCGGATTTTTCGCCAACTCGACAAGCGTGTAGTGCTCCAGCGCTTTCGTCACTTCGACGACGTCGCCTTCCAGTTCCTCAGGCTGGATCGGCGGCCCGATATTGAACTCGAACGTATCGCCCTTCTTGTTGAGCACCTCGTGAAACACCGTCATGTCGCGAAGTTCTTTCGAATACTTCGCAAACCAGTAAAACAGACCTGAATTACGCGCCGATGTATGCACCGGAAGAACCGGCAGTTTGTAGCGGCGCGCAAGACCGACGGCTGAAGGTTTCCACGGCCGTTCATTCAGCTTCCCGTTGGCCCAGTAGGCAATCCTGCCGGACGGGAAAAGGATCGTTGCCTTGCCTTCCTCGACGGCACGGTTTGTCAGCCGCAGCGTCTCCCGCGCTTTCAGATTGCTCTTGTACTCTTCGCGCCATTCGACCGGGATAATGATCTCGACATATCGAGGATTGACGCGAATGGCATCGCGATTGGCGAAGATCATCATGTCCGGCCGGACGTCCTTCAGCAAATCGAAGACCGCGACGCCATCTGCAATGCCGGTTGGATGGTTGCTGACAAGGACAAACCCGCCCTTGGCCGGTATCCGGTCCTTGTTGTGCACCTTCAGATCCAGCTTGAGCAGGCTGCTGGCATATTCCATTGCGTCATAGCCGGGCATGTTGGCGATTGCATCTGCAAATTCGATCGCCTGGCGGTAATGCAGCAACATATGCAGAAATGGCCGCATGACAGGCCAAAACGGGTTCTTGACGATCTTCTGGCCCCGCTCGGCGATCAACTGATCGACCACGTGGCCGGGCTGACCCTGTGAAACGAGGGCGATGCGGTCTGCCAGATCATCCAAATTCAACATTTGAAAGCGTTTCTGGGTCATTTCAATCCCCGCACATCTTCAGCCACCTATTGCAGTGAAATGTGTACTCAAAATGACAGGATATGACCCGCCTCGATCGTAGCGTATTAACGCTAATATAACCGCTCAAGGCAACAATAACACCGCTGTCAGCTGAAGGCAGGTAATATGTTTATCCGGCTACTGCAAGCGCCCTGTTTGTCGTTCAACTCCGATGGCACTGAAAAACGTTGAGATTTCAGTGAATCTGCTGTTTTTGGGATTATGTCAGAAGATAGCTTCATCATCGCCGCGAAGGCCGATCTCCAGGAACAGCAGCGCGCCTGGTATGACAATCTCTGCCGCGAGCGTCGCCTCTCGGCCAATACGCTGGACGCCTATATGCGCGACCTGCGGCAGTTTCTGCTGTTTTTGACCGGTCATCTGGGCGGCGCACCGGGTCTTTCCGAAATGAAAGACCTGCGACCATCCGATATGCGCGCCTTCCTGGCCCAACGGCGCAAGGACGGTGCCGGCACACGCAGCCTTGGCCGAAGTCTCGCCGGAATCCGTTCGTTCCTTCGGTTTCTGGAAAAACGCGGGCTTGCCAACGCTGCCGGAATAAACGCCATGCGCGCGCCAAGACAACCAAAGTCCCTGCCGCGTCCGCTGACCGACCAGCAGGCCGTCCGGTTAACGAATAGCGATGAACATATTGCAGAAGAACCATGGGTGGCGGCCCGAAACGCCGCCGTTCTCACACTGCTTTACGGCTGCGGGCTGCGTATCTCCGAGGCCTTGGGGCTCGTGCCGGAACAATTCGTCGGAAACCCCGCATCGCTGAGGATCAGCGGCAAGGGCGGCAAGATGCGTACGGTCCCGCTGTTGGCTGCGGCGCTGGACGCCGTACGCGATTATCAACGTCTGTGCCCGTGGCACCTTGGGGCTGAAAAACCGCTGTTTCGCGGCGTCCGCGGCGGTGCGCTTCAGCCGGCGATCATCCAGCGCGAAATGAGGCGGCTGCGCGCGGCATTGGGCTTGCCTGACAGCGCGACACCGCACGCCCTACGCCATTCCTTCGCCAGTCATCTTCTTGCCGGCGGCGGTGACCTGCGTTCGATACAAGAACTGCTCGGCCACGCCAGCCTGTCGACAACCCAGGTCTATACTGCTGTCGACACAAAAAGGCTGCTCGAAACCTATCGCAATGCCCATCCGCGCGCCGAGTTAAAGTCCGTTTAAGGATCTGTTAACGTAAAGCGCCTGCAAAGGAGCCGGGCCGGCCTTTTTTAACTCTTTTGCACCGCCCAGGCCGCTAAAGTGCGTCAATCGCACGAGCCAATCGGGAACGTTATGATCTTTATCGCCGCACCCCTGGAACCCTTCAAGAGATTGCGCTTCGATTGGCCGTTGTTGACGGCCGCCGTAGCCCATTTACTGCTGGCGTTATCCTTTGTCATTGTCCTTGCGTTGGCAACAACACGCGCGCAGGCGCAGGACATTGTGTGCTCGGGCAGCAACCTCGTCGATACGCTGGCCGAGGAACAGCCCGATGCGTTGGCGCAAATCATGGCCGAAGCCGAAGCCGTGCCGAATGGTGAAAGCCTGCTTTGGCGCGTTGAGAAGGGCAGTTCCGAGCCTTCCTGGCTGTACGGAACCATGCATGTTTCGGACCCGCGCGTCGTGGAGATGACCGATGCGGCGCGCGATGCCTACGACCGCGCGGACACAATCGTCGTCGAGGTCAAGGAGGTAGCTGATCTTGAATCCGCCATGGCGGCACTGATGACGGATCCGTCGCTGACCATGCTGCCCGACGGCAAGACGATCTCGGATCTCTTGAGCGCCGAGAACCTCGCCGAGCTTGAAGCGGTTCTTGACGAGCGTGGCTTGCCGCTGAGCTTTTTCACCCGCATGAAACCGTGGCTGATATTCAGCATGATATCGATTCCGGACTGTGAGATGCAGCGCCGCGCCAGCGGATTGGAGTTTCTCGACATGAAGCTGGCCGGGGAGGCGTTGCAAAGGGGCAAGAGGCTTGAAGGCCTTGAAACCATCGAGGAGCAGGTCTCCATCCTCTCGAACCTGCCGCTTGACGTTCAGGTGACACTGCTGGCTGATACCGCTGCGCTCGGGCCGGTTCTGGACGATGTTTATGTGACCATGACCGAACTTTATCTCGACCAGAACATTGCGCTGTACATGCCCTTGATCATGTCGGCAGCCGTCAACCCTGACGTCGCGGACGACAAGACAGGAATTTATGCCCGATTTGAACGGGATCTGATCGACACCCGCAATCACACCATGGCCGAACGGGTTCAGCCGATGCTCGAAAGCGGAAACGCTTTTATCGCCGTCGGTGCTCTGCACCTGCCGGGTGAGGAGGGTTTGGTCGCATTGCTGCGCGATGCCGGATACACCGTCACGCCGGTGCGTTAGAGCGCTTCTGGCTTAGATTGAAGCATTTGACCGAGGCGATTTTGGTCGCTGACAAGGCGGGTTGCGCGCCGTGGTGCCAACCCACCACAAGCGTTAGCCAACACAGTCAGGGGGCAAAATCGCCCGGCCCGTTTACCAAAACCTTTTAAGAGCTTCTTCCTCTCAAGGGTGGCGAAGTATCGGCCCATCGTTCGCCCTCAAATTCGTCCACTGGACGAATTTGCAAGACGGGCTCACCGTTGCGCCGCTTGCCCGATGACCCACATC
>JBCCOK010000030.1:0-64981 GCA_039025395.1 Pseudomonadota bacterium | reverse complement strand
GCAATGAAGCAGGGTTGCACCATCTGCACGGTGGCTCGCAAGGGACTGCCCATCGCATATGGACGATCGCCGATCTCGCGTCGGACCGGGTGCGCTTCGAGATTGCGGACCCGGACGGTCATATGGGCTATCCCGGAACCTGCCGGATCGCCTGCACCTACAGGCTTACCGATGATGGCGGCCTTTCGGTGGTACATGAAGCCGAAACCGACCGTGTGACGCTGTGCAACCTGACCCACCACAGCTATTTCAACCTTGATGGCGGACCCGACATTTTCGATCACGCACTGATGATCGCAGCCGATCAGTACCTCCCGACCGATGCCGAGAGAATTCCCTTGGGCGAAATAGCGCCTGTCGCCGAAACACCCTTCGATTTCAGGCAGATGCGCTCCCTGGGGCAGGCCATTCGCAACGGTCATGCGGACTATGACCACAATTTTTGCGTTTCTTACCGAAGAGTCGAAAAACGCCAAGTGGCGGAATTGCGCAGCGACGAGTCCGGTATCTCCATGCAGGTGCTTACCAGTGAACCGGGATTGCAGTTTTACTGCGGATCAATGCTCGATACCCCCGTGAACGGACATGATGGGCGGCCTTATGGGCGTTACGCAGGGCTCTGCCTTGAAAGCCAGGTTTGGCCGGATGCAGCCAATCACGAGGATTTTCCGTCCGCTGTTCTGCAGCCGGGCGAGGGGTTGCGCCAGGAAACCGATTATGTGTTTTCAAAGCGGTAAGTGGCGTTTGCAGCGGATGCGCATTCAGCGATTGCTTGTCTTGTACCATATATAAGACTTGCTAGATTGCGGTCGAAAGGAGCCCCGTCCGCACCGTCATGACAACCGTTCTCGCCGCCGGCGCCGCTGTGGTTGACTTTGTCTTCCAGCTCAACGAGGTACCGTCACGTTCGGAAAAGCACCGGGCGCGCGATGCCGCTATCGTTGGCGGCGGATGTGCTGCCAATGCAGCCGTGGCGGTTGCAAGGCTGGGTGGACACGCGGTTCTGGCTGCGCGTATGGGCGACGATGTTATAGGCGATATCATTCTTGCGGACCTCGAAAAGGAAGGCGTCGACTGCTCGCTGGTCAAACGAATTACAGGCAGACGGTCTTCCTACTCCTCCGTTCTCGTCGATCCCGGAGGCGAACGAAGCATCGTCAACTTTCGCGACCCGCAGATCGACGATGGTGAGAGTTGGCTCGAGAAGATGACGCTCCCGGCGTTCGATGTTGCCCTTGCCGACACGCGCTGGCCGGACGGCGCCCGGGTTGCGATGCAGGCTGCACGCCAGCGCGGCGTTTGCGGCGTCCTGGACGGCGAGGCGCCTGTGCGCGAGGCCCCGGCTGCGTTGGGTTTGGCGAGCCATATCGCTTTCTCACAGGCCGGACTGATTGATTATGACAGCGGTACAGACCCTGAAGAAGCGCTTCGGCGCGCATCAGAAGAGACGGGGGCATGGGTGTGCGTGACGCAGGGCGCAAAGGGTGTTCTCTGGCTGGAGAATGGCACGGTCAAACACATGCCGGCTTTCGAGGTCGATGTCGTGGACACCCTCGGCGCCGGTGATGTCTGGCATGGCGCATTTGCGCTCGGCCTTGGGCAGGGCAAAAGCGAAGCGGAGGCCATTGCCTTTGCGAGTGCTGCGGCGGCGCTGAAATGCCGGCGTTTCGGTGGCAGGACCGGTACGCCAAAGGGCAGTGAAGTCGCGGATTTTTTGGAGGAAAACGCGTGATGCAACTCTCGGCGGGCAAGTTATGGGGTATGCGGCGCATGGCCGATAGCGGCGGGCGCTTCAAAATGACTGCCGTCGACCAGAGGCCGCCGATCAAGAATCCGATCGCCGCTCACTATGGCGTTGCCGAGGCGCCTTATGAGGATGTCGCGCGTTTCAAGGCGCTTTTGGTCGAGACGCTCGAGGCGCAGTCATCGGCGATGCTGCTTGATCCGCATTACGCCATTCCGCGCAGTATCGGTTTCCTTTCGCCGGCAAAAGGCCTTATCGTCACGCTCGAGGATTCCGATTTCGAAGAAGCAGCAGGCGGGCGGCGATCCCGCGAGATCGACGAATGGTCGGTTGAAAAGATCAAGCGCATGGGCGCCGATGCAGTCAAGGTTCTGGCCTGGTATCGGCCCGACGCCTCGGCCGACGTCAAAACACATCAGCAGGACTTTTCAAAACGGATTGGCGAGGCCTGTGCCCGCTTCGATATTCCGTTCCTATTTGAGCTGCTCGTCTATCCGCTTGAAAAGGATGCTCATCAGACAAGCGACTACGTCGAATTGCGGGGCAAGAAAACGGACGATGTGCTGGCTTCGGTCGAGGAGTTCGCCAAGCCGGATTACGGCGTCGATGTTTTCAAGCTGGAGAGTCCGGTCAATGCGGGAGATGTTCCGGGCATTGGCAATGCGGATTGGGAAGAGACGCAGGCCGCCTTTGACGAGATGGGCCGTTTGGCGGGCAGACCATGGGTGATGCTGTCGGCTGGAGCCGGAAAGGCAGACTTTCGCCATATCCTCACCCATGCCTATCGTGCCGGTGCCTCCGGCTATCTGGCCGGCCGGGCGATATGGCTTGACGCGTTTTCACATTTCCCGGACTGGGAGGGCATGCGCAAAGGCCTTGTTGAAGACTCTGTCGACTATATGAATGATCTGAACGCGCTGACGGATGCGCAAGCGTTACCGTGGCACACGCATGCAGCCTATGGCGGTGCCGGCGCTTCTTTTGCGCCGCCGGATGCGTCGTTTCGCCACGCCTATGGAGACTTCCGATCGTGACTTTGAATGCGGATGGCTCAGTCGAGAAGCAGACGGGCCACGATATCGAGCGACGGGTTGTCGTCTCCCGGCGGCTTGCTGGTCGGGGCGACGATAATCGCTTCACCTTCCCGCGGCACCGCTCCGGTCAGCATTTCAACGATCTCCGGGTGGGTAACCATGACCTGGTTTCCAGGGCCGCGAAACGCGCGGATAATATCGACGATTTCGGCCTTGTTGGCATCAAGTGCATCCGGATCCTCGAACACAAGATCGAGGGCTTCCAGTCGATCGGGCTCGACCCGGAAGGCGTTTGTGGCGGTCTCTATGGTCCGGCACCACTGACTGGAATAGACGCGGGCGATGGAAACCGCTCTGGCGGCAAAACGAACGCCGCGGCGGCGCGCCTGCTGGCGCCCGCGGTCGGAAAGGTTGCGCTGGGTCGTACAGTCGTCGATTTCGAAAAACGGCGGGTCGCCCGCCCCCGGCGCGTTCGCATGAGTCAACAGTATGGTGTAGCCGCCGGTTGCCAGCCGCGCCCAGGCGGCCTCCGTCGAGCCTGCATCGGAGGCGCTGAACGACAGAATCGTCAGCGCAATTGCGACAAAGGCGAGGGGTTGTTTCATACAGGCACTCCGGTCCGGGACTAACTAGGAGTTTAATCGGCAAATGAAAGAGGTACAGACCCTCGGTATTCTGCCGCTCGGCCGGCCAACATTCGATGTTGGCTTTGCCGAGGAAAAACTCGACGCCATGTTGAACGCTCTGGAGGCCACGGGCAAGACATTGGTTGGTCACAAGCAGTTGCTCATGGATGCGGACGCAACCGATTCGGCAATGGACAGGCTACAGCAGATCGCGCCCGACGCGGTTCTCATTCTCCAGGTCACGTTCACCGACGCGTCAGCGACCATGCGGATTGCCAATCGTTTTGATCAGCCTTTGTGCATCTGGGCCGTGCCTGAATCCCGCACAGGCGGGAGGTTGCGGCTGAATGCTTTTTGCGGCCTCAATCTGGCATCGCATGCGTTGGGGCTGTCTGGCCGGCGGTTTTCCTGGATCTATGCCGATCCCATGGGCAAGGTAATATCTAAGGAGTTATCGGAATTACTGGCCGGAATGCGCCAAACCGCAACCGTCAAACCGTTGCTTTCTGACGCTGAAGCAGCCGCAGGTGCACGTTTTGCCGACAGTCTCAAAGGGTTGCGGATCGGCCGTCTTGGAACCCATCCCGATGGCTTCGATACATGCCGTTACGACAAGGCGCAGCTCAAGAGTCTTGCCGGGATCGAAGTGGAAGAGCTTCCGCTGGACGATCTTTTTACCGCGGCTGGCTCGGTTGCGCAGACCAAAATCGACACCATACGCAGACAAGTGGCGCATGATCTCGTCGGTATCGAAATGGTCGATCAGGATCAACTCGACCGGTCGTTGCGCCTGAAGGCCGCAATGGATACGATTGGCGAAAAAGGCTGCTACGACGCCTTCGCGGTGCGCTGCTGGCCTGAAACGTTCACCCAATATGGCGGGGCGGTGTGCGGGCCTGTTTCGATGCTGGGCGAGGCGCTCGTGCCCTGCGCCTGCGAGGCGGATGTCTATGGTGCTGCGACACAGTTGCTCCTGCAGGCTGTTGCCGGGTCTCCGGTTTTTCTAGCCGATCTCGTCGATATGGATGTTGACGACAACACCGGCGTTGTCTGGCATTGCGGCCAGGCACCTCTTTCGATGGCGAATCCCGAGGTTGCAGCCGAGGCGACAATCCACACAAACCGCAAAATGCCCTTGTTGTACCAGTTTGCGCTAAAGCCCGGCCGTGTCACGCTTGTTCGTATCAGCCAAGCGCACGGAAACCAGAAACTGATCGTTGCGCGCGGCGAGATGCTGCAGCGGCCGATGGCGTTTACAGGCACATCCGGCGTGGTCCGTTTCGACCGGCCGGTGGCCGAGGTCCTGCCCGATGTCATCAATTCAGGTCTTGAGCACCATATGGCCCTTGCCTATGGAGACCACATTGGGCCGCTGCTTGATGCGGCGGCGGCGCTCGACCTTCCCGTTATCAGGCTTTGAGAGGTGGCATGACAAATATCCGCTATGGCATCATCGGCTCGGGCATGATGGGTCAGGAACACATTCGGAATATCCTCCTGATCGGAGGGACCGAGGTCAGCGCCGTGGCGGATCCCAATACGCAGATGCGCGAAAGTGCGGCAGCGCTCGCGGGCCCTGATTGCGCGGCATTCGAACACCACAGCACGCTTTTGGAAGCCGGCCTTTGCGATGCGATCGTTGTTGCGGCGCCGAACCATCTTCATGAGCCTATCCTGCGCGATGTATTGCCCGCGGAACTGCCGCTTCTCGTCGAGAAACCACTGGGGATCGACGGACAGGAATGCGGCCGGATGATCGATATGGCAAAACAGCGCCGCGCGCCCGTCTGGGTGGGGATGGAATACAGGTACATGCCGCCGGTCGCACGTCTGCTCGCAGAGGTGCGGTCGGGTACCGCTGGTGCACCGCGCATGATGGCGATCCGCGAACATCGGTTTCCGTTTCTCAGCAAGGTTGACCACTGGAACAGGTTCCAGGACCAGACAGGCGGCACCATGATCGAAAAATGCTGTCACTTCTTCGATCTGATGCGGCTGGTGTTCGGCGGCGAGGCAAGGCGGGTGTATGCGTCTGCCGGGATGGACGTCAATTTTCGCGACGAACTCTTCAACGGGCGAAAGTCGGACATCCTCGACAATGCCTTTGTCATTGTGGACTTCGAGGGAAGCCGGCGGGCGATGCTGGATCTTTGCATGTTTGCTGAAGGTGCTTACTGGCAGGAGAGCATCAGCGTCACCGGCGACAAAGCACGTATCGATGCGCATGTGCCTGGACCCGCGCGCTTTTCCGCCAACGGCAAGGAGCGGGCTGCGCAACTGGTCCTCTCACCGCGTGACAGCAAGGTTCCGGTCATTGAGGAGATCGAAGTGGATGAAGCCATCCTGGCTGCGGGCGACCATTTCGGGTCCACCTATTTTCAACATGAGAGATTTGTCCGCATGATCCGAGATGGCGGACAACCCGAAGTCTCAATGGATGATGGCGCCAAGGCCGTGGAAATCGGCGCGGCAGCCGAGGAATCGGCAAGAACCGGCCAGCCGATCGCGCTCTAACTGACCGACCACCCATGTGATGAGGCCACGGGCCGGTAGGGAAGGGAAGCTTCGCCGGCAAAAGGAGTAATTTCTTTTAGCTTCAGTTGCGGTAGCGGACCTTCAAGGGCGCTGGCGCAGACGGAAACGAGGAACTCCTCTTCAACGCCGATCTGCCAGAACTGCCACGCCGATGCGTCATCTTCCAATGCTTCATCAACGTACAGCGCAAATGTATCGGGGCCGGTAAAGTCGAAACTGAACTTGCTCAGCGGGATTGCAAGGCCCATGCCGCGCGCCTTGATATAGGCTTCCTTGAGCGTCCAATAGGCAAAAAAGCGGGTATGCTGATGCTCCGGCGGCAGATCGTTCAAAGCACGGTGTTCAAGCGGTGAAAAAAACCGGTTTGCGACGCCGATCGCCGCGGCCGTTCGGCCGGTGCTCTCAATATCGATACCGATGGTGCGCTGCCGCGTAATGCCGATTGCAACGCAATCATGGGTATGGGTGATGTTGAACGACAAGGGTTGGAAATGCGTGTCGATCTTGGCAAGGAACGGCCGCCCATAACGATTCTTGCCGAACTCCAGCTTCTGAGGATCAACCGAAAGATATCTTGAGAGCATGACACGTGTAAGCGCGCGCGTGACAAGGAAACGGTGGCGATCCTGCTCGCGAACAAGGCGCTGCATCCTGATTTCTTCGTCGGGTGCCAGCAGGCTCCGATATTGCGTCAGCAAGGTCTCGTCTGCGATGTCGCCGGGACGGGCGACCCACAGGTCAATTCTGTTCGGCGATGCTGACAGTTTTTCGGACAACATGGCAGACCCGGATGGGTTCAGGGCAAGGTGACGGCATAGTGGGCACCGGCGGTCAGGCAGCGCGATGAGCGCAGTTCGACCGGATTGCCTTCAAGGTCGCGGGCGATACGCGTGATCATCAAAAGCGGTTCGCCGATCCGGCATCCAAGCGCAGCGGCGTCGCGCGCGTCGCAGACGATCGCCTTGAGCTTCTCCTCTGCCTTGGCGATGGTGATGCCCCATCGGCTGGAATAGAGCTGGTAAATGTTGTTGGGGATTTCGGTGAGATCGTCGAAACCCGGAAAGGTGTCGCAGGGAATGCTGACGGTTTCGGCAATGACCGAATCGCCACCCATCTGCCGAACACGTTCGATCCTCCAGACATGCGCGCCCGGATCGATTGCGAGAGCCTCTGCCTCCGTCGCGGAGGCGGCTTCTTCAGACCAGCTTAGAAGTCTGGAGCGCGGAAAGGCGTGCTCATCGGGTCCGTCATCCGCCTTGACGCGGAAGAACTTGAACAGGATGCGCGCGTCTTCGGGTTCGGCGACAAATGTTCCGCGCCCCTGGCGCCGTACGAGCAGATTGTCTGCCGTCATCGCATCGAGCGCCTTGCGCACGGTGCCCTGACTGACGCTGAGTTGCCTTGCCAGTTCCTGTTCGCTTGGGATGTTCGTACCGGGCTGCCAGGTGCCGTCGACAAGGCGGCGGATCAGCTGGTCTTTCACCTGAGCGTAAAGCGGCTTGAAGCCGATATTCGTGTCTGCTTCCTGCAAGGCCGAATCCAGTTTTTTGCGTGTTTCTGTGTAGCCTGATCCGGTTGACAATGCCAGCATTTCGTATCTTATATAATATATAAGACTTGAGTTTATCACACCCGCCATTTTTTTGACCTGTCTGGAGGCACCCTTGAGTATCCCGCATTTGCTGGTTCACGATCACGAGGACAATGTCGGTGTCGTCGTTGTGGAAGATCTTTCCGCCGGCACCGAAATGACCTGCGTTGTCACCCATGACGATTCCGATTTTGAGCTGATATCCAACGATGATGTTCCGATCGGGCACAAGGTTGCCCTGAAGGATCTCGCTGTCGGGGATACCGTCATTAAATATGGCGAGGATATTGGCAAGGTCGTTGCGCCCATCAAGAAGGGCGCTCACGTGCATGTACACAATCTGAAAACAAAACGCTGGTAGGGAGCCAATAATGTCCCAGAAAATCATGGCGTACCGGCGGGAAAATGGCCGTGTCGGCGTTCGAAACCATGTCATTATCCTGCCGCTAGACGATATTTCCAACGCTGCCTGCGAAGCGGTGGCAAACAACATCAAGGGCACCATGGCGCTGCCCCATGCCTATGGGCGCCTGCAGTTCGGCGAGGATCTCGAACTGCATTTCCGCACCATGATCGGTACCGGCGCCAATCCCAATGTCGCTGCAGTGGTCGTGATCGGCATCGAGCCGGAATGGACGAAGGTCGTGGTCGACGGCATCGCCGAAACCGGCAAACCGGTGACGGGACTTTCGATCGAGCAGCAGGGCGATATCGCCACAGTGGCGTCCGCATCGCGCGTTGCCAAAGATTATGTTCACTGGGCAACCGAACTGCAGCGCGAGGAATGCGACATTTCCGAGCTTTGGGTGTCGACCAAGTGCGGCGAGAGCGACACGACGACGGGTCTTTCCTCCTGTCCGACGGTCGGCAATATGTACGACAAGCTGTTGCCTCAAGGCATTTACGGTTGCTTTGGGGAGACTTCGGAAATCACCGGTGCGGAACATCTTTGCGAGGCGCGTGCCGCCAATCCGGAAGCCGCGGCCAAGTTCAAGTCCATCTGGCAGGACTATCAGGACGACGTGATCGAAGCCCACAAGACCTCGGATTTGTCTGACAGCCAGCCGACGAAGGGCAATATTCTCGGCGGGCTGACGACAATTGAGGAAAAGGCGCTGGGTAATCTGGAAAAGATCGGCCGCTCCTCGACCTATATCGATGCGCTCGGGCCTGCAGAAGCTTCGGAGAAGGGCGCCGGGCTCTACTTCATGGACACCTCTTCTGCAGCGGCGGAATGCGTTACGTTGATGGCGGCCGGTGGCTATGTGATCCACACCTTTCCGACCGGTCAGGGCAACGTCGTCGGAAATCCGATTGTGCCGGTGATCAAAATATCAGGCAATCCGCGGACGGTTCGCACGATGGGCGAGCATATCGATGTTGACGTTTCCGGTGTTCTTCGTCGTGATATGACGATCGACCAGGCCGGTGACGCGCTGATCGATATGATCATGCGCACAGCCAATGGCCGCAACACGGCGGCGGAGGCGCTGGGTCATCGCGAATTCGTCATGACCAAGCTTTACCGCAGCGCCTGATTTTTTGAGGCAGAGCAAGCGGACGGGAGCCCGCCTTGGCGACGATCGTTATCACGGAGTTCATGGACGAAGCTGCCGTCGCCGCGCTGGCTCAACGTTTCGAGACGCATTACGATCAGGGTCTCGCCGACCGCCAGAGCGAGATTCCGGCGCTGCTTGCGTATGCATCGGCTCTCATTGTGCGAAACCGAACCCATGTGACCGCGGATCTGCTTGAGGCGGCGCCTGCGCTCAAATGTATAGGGCGTCTCGGTGTCGGCCTCGACAACATCGACCTTCAGGCCTGCCGCGCCAGGGATGTGACCGTCTATCCGGCGACAGGCGCCAACAATCTGAGTGTTGCCGAATATGTCATCGCCAATGCCATGACCTTGCTGCGCGGCGCCTATCAGTCGCGTGAGGCGATGCTTCGGGGCGATTGGCCGCGACAGGCGCTGATCGGCCGCGAATTCGCCGGCCGCGTGATGGGCCTCGTGGGATTTGGCGCCATTGCCCGCGAAGTGGCGGTGCGCGCAAATATGCTCGGCATGCAGGTCGTTGCCTACGATCCCTATTGCGATGGAGGCGATCCCGGCTGGCAACTCGCCCGCAACGTATCGCTCGACGGGGTCCTGGAAACGGCGGATGTCGTCAGCCTTCATGTGCCATTGACGGAGACCACCAAACATCTGATCAATGAAGCGGCGCTCGCCAAGATGCGAAGCGACGCCATCATCATCAACACATCGCGCGGTGGTATTATTGACGAAGATGCCCTGGCAGCGGCTCTGGCGGACAGGCGTCTCGGCGGCGCTGCGCTCGATGTGTTTGAGACGGAACCGCTGACCGCCAAGGCGGCCGAGAAATTCGCCGCATCAGACAACCTGATCCTGACGCCGCACATTGCCGGTGTGACGCATGAATCGAATGTGCGCGTAAGCGCTGTTACGGCTCGTGCCGTGCTTGCGCATCTGGATGCGCTCGATGAAAGGGCGGCATCAGCATGAGCGTTGAGACAAGACAAAGCCCGGAGGCGCTGCGCAGGCTTGTCGCCGATGCGCTCATACGCAGCAATACGTCGCAAGACAATGCAGCCAGTGTCGCGCGCGCAGTGATCGCAGCCGAGCTTGCCGGCCAGGGCGGCCATGGGTTGCGGCGCGTCGGGTCCTATGCTGCTCAAGCTGCCTGCGGCAAGGTGGACGGCCACGCCAAGCCGCATCTTCAAACGCAACGCCCTGGTGCGGCTCTGGTCGACGCGGCGGATGGATTCGCCTTTCCGGCGATCGATCTTGCTTGCGCGTGGCTTTTAGATGTAACGGCCGAACAGGGTATTGCGATTGCCGGCATAACACGCTCGCACCATAGCGGTGTTGCCGGCGTGACAGTTGAGGGGCTGGCGGAAAAGGGTCTCGTGTCGCTGATGTTCGCCAACACGCCCGTGGCAATGGCACCGTGGGGCGCGCGAAAGCCACTCTACGGGACCAATCCGATTGCTTTTTCCGTTCCGCTGGCTAAGGGTGAGCCAGTAACAATCGACCTGTCCCTGTCGCGGACGGCGCGCGGCAAGATCATGGCCGCCGCACAGCGCGGGGAAGATATCCCTGAGGGTTGGGCGTTTGATGCCGAAGGCTCGCCCACAACCGATGCGAAAGCGGCGCTCGCCGGCACGATGGCCCCCCTTGGCGATGCCAAGGGCACGATGATGGCGCTGATGGTTGAACTTTTGGCCGCGGGGTTGACGGGCGCCAACTACAGTTTCGATCAGAGTTCGTTTCTCAATGCCGAAGGCGGACCACCGGGCGCCGGCCAGACGCTGATTGCAATCGATCCGGATCTTTTCGGTGTCGACGGGCGCGAACGGTTTACGCTCATGGCACGCATGATTGAAGCGGCGGACGGCGCAAGGTTGCCGGGCCGGCGGCGGCAGCAAATCGGCCGGGATCTTGGAGCGGCGGGCATAGAGGTCGATCGGCAATTGCTGGAAGACATCGAGGCAATCGGCCAATAGGCAGGATTATGCATCTGCCGCTCTTGAGCGCTGACGTTTGTGAGCGAACGGCGTACTTTTCTTCAGGTTTGTTTCGATGTGGCGGACGGCAATTGCGGAAAGCGCAGATAGGCCAGCGCATAGACAAGAAGAACACCGCAGCCGGCCGCGGCAAACGCAAAGGGAATCCGCAACGCCGTCTCTCGGCCAAGATCCGGCTCTACCCATGACACGACCAGCCCCGCGGCAAGTGCGCCGAGCGGCATCATGCCCCAACCGAGAAACCGGTAGATGCTGTTGACGCGGCCGAGCAGATCATTCGGAATGATCCGCTGACGATAGGACACAGTAACCACGTTCCAGAGCAGTGCAGCGAACATTTCTACGAATAGAGCGACTGCGACGATGACGGGCGATGCCGTCAGAAAGATTGCCACGTAGGGCAGCGGGAAGATGGCGAGGGCAACCAAAAGGCTCTTGAGGTTTCCGATCCGCGCCGCAATTGCCGGACACAAAAGGCCGCCAGCAACACCGCCGGCGGCACCGGCGGTCAGCAGCACGCCATAGCCAAATGCCGAAAGTTGCAGCACTTCCTGCGAATAGAGTACGAGCACCGTCAGGGTCATGGTGTGCAGCGCGTTCATGAACCCCAGCATGACGGCAAGCTGCAGGATCAGCCTATGCGAAAGGATCCATTTGATGCCAGCGCCGAGTTCCCTCCAGAAACCGGTCGGCACCTTCAATCCGGTGTTCTGCGGAAACGCGATCATCCAAAGGCACCAGGCGGAAAGCGCGAACATGAGCGCGTCGAAACCAAAGGGAACCGGAATAGCCAAGGCAATCAGAACGCCGGCGAGCGGTGGCCCGACAAACGAACCCATCACCTGCTCGATGCTCCAGATCTGACCGTTTGCCTGTTCCAGGTGCTTTGCCTTGACGAGCGACGGCAACACGGTTTGTGCGGCGTTGTCGCGGATGACTTCAGCGATCCCCAGGATGAAAGCAATCGCCGACAGGCCGAGGATCAGCGGCAATCGTGCATTCGCATCATCGGTGAGCGGAAGAGCGGGCGCGCCCAGAATCAGGCCTATCACGCAAAGGCTCAGAAACAGCCGAGTCACGTCGGCCCTGATCATCAGGCGTTGACGGTCGGCTCGATCGGTGATGACACCGACAGGCAGAGCAAAGAGAAACCATGGCAGCCGTGTTGCAAACGCCACCATGGCAATGTGAAACGGGTCGCGGCTGATCAGTGTCGCGAGCCATGGGAATGCCAGGGCCGCGACGCCGTCGCCGAGGTTTGAAAACGCGCTGCCGGAAAACAGCAGCCGGTAGTTTCTGTTTTGGCGCAGCAACAGCGTTGGCAATAGGGAAACCTTGGTTGCGTGATCACACGGGCCGTCAGGCTATTCGGGCGAGCCTATGTCATCGACGGCGATAAGCAACTGAAAACAGACAAGGCCCTTTCGCTATGAAGCGACTCGATCTATAGATCGTTCATGGTTTGTTTCATAAATTCCTGGTTCGTGCCGCGATGCCATTCTTGAACTCCAGCGCTCCGCTTCGTCTGTCCAACCGGCAGGCGAGGCACCTGTTTCTGGATCGACACGGCCTCGCCGACGATCCCTACAAGCGGGTAACGAAAGCGGAATTGCAGGCGCTCATCGAACGGCTCGGTTTCGTTCAGGTGGACAGCATCAATACGGTCGCGCGCGCGCACGACATGATCCTTTTCTCGCGCCGCCAGGGCTACAGGCCGAAACAGTTGAAATCGCTTCTGGAAAAAGACCGCTCACTGTTCGAACACTGGACTCATGATGCATCCATCATACCGGTTCACTATTTCCCATACTGGCAAATGCGTTTCGAACGCAGCCGGGAAACGCTCAAACAGCGTTGGCGCGAATGGCGGCGCGACGGGTTTGAGGAGAAGTTCGACGACATTCTCGCCCACATCGAAGCGAATGGACCTGCCATGTCGCGCGAGGTCGGCGAGGGTGAAACAAAGAACAGCGGCGGCTGGTGGGACTGGCATCCGTCGAAAACGGCGCTTGAATATCTCTGGCGTACCGGAGCGCTTTCCGTATGCGGCAGACAGGGATTCCAGAAGGTCTATGATTTGACCGAGCGTGTCATATCTGAAGACCATCGCCGCGACAGGCCGGACGATGCGGAAACAATCGACTGGGCGTGTTTCGGTGCGCTTGAGCGGCTGGGCTTTGCAACGTCGGGCGAAATCGCCGCGTTCTGGGACAGTATCAGCGCGGCGGAGGCCAAAAACTGGTGCGCCGAGAAGCTCGGTGATGCACTCGTCGAAGTGGAGTTCGAGACAGCGGACGGTAAAGCCCATCGTGCCTTCGCGAGGCCGGATATTGTCGAACAGGCGCAGGGTGTGTCAGAGCCCGCGCAGCGTGTGCGCGTTCTGAGCCCGTTCGATCCGGCAATCCGCGACCGCAAGCGTACCGAGCGGCTTTTCGGCTTCAACTATCGGATCGAAGTGTTCGTTCCCGAGCCCAAACGCAAATATGGCTACTACGTGTTTCCGCTGCTTGAGGGCGACAGGCTGATCGGCCGGATCGACATGAAACGGCGTGGCGACACAGGCATACTCGATATCAAAGCGTTTTGGCCGGAACCCAGGGTGAAACTTGGCCGCGGCCGATTGCTGCGGATTGAGGCCGAGCTTGAGCGGATCAGGCGGTTTGCCGGCTGCGACCGGATCGTCTTTGCCGATGGCTGGATCCGCGATCCGATCTGAATTGCTCTAACATCGGGCAAGCTGCGCAACGCCGCCGATGGGCAGATACTCCGCCACCCTTGAGAGGAAGAAGCTGTTGAAAAACATCGGTAAACGGGCCGGGCGATTTTGCTCCCTGACTGCGTTGACTCACGCTTGTGGTGGGTTGGCACCACGGCGCGCAACCCGCCTTGTCAGCGACCAAAATCGCCTCGGTCAAATGCTTCAGTCTAAGCCTGACTTGCTCTAATCCGTGATGCTCGGTTTTGCGGTTACCGGCTTTTCAAGCAGCCGGCCCCAGTTGGTGCGCTCTTCCATTTGGCTGCGCGTCTCGTCGTTAATGAAGCCCTTGACGTTGGGCGGGATCCAGCCGCCCGCCAGGCCCTTGTAGACGGAGATCAGATTGGTGAGCACGTCGGCGCGGGCGGCAAGTAGGCGGGCCTGCGACTCGAGCAAGGCGCGCTGGGCGTCCAGAACCCGGTCGTAACTCGCCGTTCCGTCACGATACTGATCGAGCACTTCCGCCTGGGCCGACCGCGAAGCAGCCACACTGCGGGCGAGAAACACCGTCTGCTGTTTTGACTTGATGAAGGCGACAAGCGCCGTTTCCACCTCGGAATAGGCGTTGAGAACGGTGTTTTTGTAATTGAGCACGGCTTCCTGAAACTGCGCGTCCTGGGCGCGGACATTGTTCTGGATGCGCCCGTAATTGAGGAAGTTCCAGGAAAAGGCCGGATTGATCAGGCCTTCAAAGCTGTTGGAATTGAACAGGCCGCTGAAATCGCTGGCCTTGACGCCGATGGCGCCTGAAATCGTGAAGGCGGGATAGAGATCAGCCTTGGCGACGCCGATCTGGCCGGACGCGGCGGCCGCCTGGAACTCCGCCGCCCTTATGTCGGGTCGGCGGCGCAGCATGTCGGCCGGTACGCCAACCGCAACGGTTGCCGGTATGCGCGGCAGCCGCTGGTGCTTTTGCAGCCGTGGCGCGATCTTGCCAGGTGGCTCGCCCAGAAGCAGACTCATGGCGTTCATCGCCTGGGCCATCTGGGCTTCGAAACCGGGCAATGTCGCAAGGGTGCTGTTATAGGCGGCGGTCGCCTCGTCGACATCGAGCTTTGTCGTGGTGCCGCCTTCGAGCTTGACCTTTGCAATGTCGAGGCTTTCTTTCTGAAGCGCCAGGTTCTGACGGGTGATCGAGATGATGCCCTGAAGCTCGCGGATGGTTACGTATGTGACGGCGATATCGCCGGTCAGCGTGACCAGCGCATCGTCGTAACTGGCGATCTGGTAAAGCAGGTTGGCGCGTGCCGACTGGAGATTGCGGCGGATCTTGCCCCAAAGATCGATTTCCCAACCGGCGTCGAAGCCGGTGCTGTAGCGCGTGAAGCGCGGGTCGATCGGTGCGAACTGATCGATGTCCTGAAAGAGCGGTTCGTTTTCGGACAGGCGCACGCTTTCAATGCCGCCCGTGACCTGCTGTTGCTGTGGAAACAGCTCGCCCTCGGCGATACCGAGTTGGGCACGGGCCTGGTAAACCCTGACCCCGGCGGCTTCCAAGAGCAGGTTTTGCCGGTAGGCTTCATCGACAAGTGCCGTCAGCGTCGGATCCTTGAACAGGGTCCACCAGTCATTGACTGCTTCGCTGCGGGTGGTGAAGCCGGTGCTGCTGTCGATGGGAAGGCCGGCACCCTTGCTCCAAGTGCCGAGATAGGGCGCTTCGGGGCGCTCGAAATCCGGGCCTACGAGGCAGCCGGTCAGCAACAGGCCGACTGCAGCAACCGCTGCAACAGGATTGAGGCGTTTCACGCCGGCACCGATTGTTTCAAAAAGACGCTCCATGATCAGAAGTTCAGCGGGAACAGGAAATTGGCCCAGCTGTAGAGCCTGATATTGATGCGACGAAGCGGCTCAAATCCTTTACCGAGGCCCGTATAGATCGCGACGGCGCCATGGACACCGGCTGGTAGGCGTTTCAACTCGGGATCATCGACCGTGACTTGAACCGCGATTCGGCCCTGCAGTTTCGGCACGCGAAATGTCGGCACGTTGCCGCTCGGCTTGATCTGGCCCTGTCCGGTTCCCCACCAGACCGCCGCGACGCTGCCCTTGAAAATCTGACCCGGGAAAATGTCGAGCGCTATCTCGACCTCCTGACCCGGCTCGACGAATTTGAGATGTTCCTGGTAGAAGGTGCCCAGAATATAGGGGTCTGCATCGGCCACCAGTACGGCAAGTGCGGCGATACGGCGGTTGCCGACAACCAGACCGGGGCGGGCCTGCTGGGTGATGATCACGCCGTCTTCAGGTGCGCGCAACGTCGTCTGATCGAGGAAATACTGCGATTTTGTCAGCTTTGCCTGGGCAGCAACGACCTGCGCGTTGACGCCATCGATCTTTGCATCGCGGGCAAACTCGGCCTTTTGAACATTGGCCTCGCCTTCGGCAACCTGTGCATTGGCAGCGGCCAGCTTCTGCGTCCATTCATCCAGCGTCTCCTGCCGCGCGCCGCCTTTCGGCACGAGATCGGTATAGCGGGTTACCTGTTCCTGCGCGAAGGTCTGGTTGGCCTGTGCCTGAAGCAGCGCATCCTGTGCAATCTGTACGTCGGAGTCGAGCATCTTTGCATTCTGCTCGGCTTCCACAAGGCTTGCCTGATCCTCGGCGACATTGGCTTCGTACACCGTTCGGTCGAACTGGTAGAGCGGGTCGCCCGCCTTGACGGGCTGGTTCGAGGTTACCAGAACCTCCTTCAGCAATGTCGGCTGCTCCAGCCGGGGCACCAGCTGTATCGTCGGGCGAACGACATGGCTGTCCAGGGAGAAGGGTTGATAAAACCGCAGCGCGATGAGGAAGATCAACATCAGGTGGACGCCGACCCAGAAGCCGACGATACCCCACACAATATTGAACTTGAGAAGGCGAAACCGGAAAAAGACGAGCCAGACGAAAACGATGTAGGCTACGACAATTCCGACCGCGATGAACATTCGCTGACCCCGCTACGCCGGCTTTTCTGATTTGTCTGGTTCAGATTGTGCGGGCGTATCGGGCTGGTCGCCGCCGGTCGCCTCATTTCCTTCACTATCCCTGTGAGCGGGTCGCCCAACAACGTTTTTTTCCGGGCCCGCGGGCATAGCAATGCCGTAAACCGACGCCTTCTGACCCGCGAGATCGATGTCGGTATCGGGCATGGCGCGGACATCGACAAGGGTTGCTTCGTGCATCGCCCAGATGATGGCATGGATCCAGGGGAAGATCGTAAACAGGCCGATCCACCCGGTGATCTTGACGGCTTCGGCGTGCGGATGGTTGCGTCTTTCGGCAATTTTGCCGGGGAGGCCGCCGAGCTGGATCAGGACGTAGAAAAAGGCGATGATCAACACCAGCAGAAACAGGAACGTCAGATAGTCCCAGCCGGTCAATGACCAGTCAATCAAGTGCATGGAGCCGCCTCCCTGTATCTCATCTCCGTCGCTGCCTTCGACTGTTCTGGCGGCGCCATAGTTGCCCGGCGCCAGGAATATTGCAACAGCATTGCCTATCAATTCCTGAGGAATCACTGACCGTTAAGTGGCATCGCGCTGATATGTTCGTAAAGGAAATCGAGGACACGCCGGATACGCTGGCTGGTGCGCAATTCCTGGTGTGAGGCAAGCCAGATCGGCATTGCCGCAATCCCTATGTCCGGCAATATGCGTCGCAGCGCAGGATCGTTTCTTGCTATGGCATGCGCGATGAAGCCGATCCCTGCGCATGGATCCCGAATGCCGCCACAGCGTTAATGATGCCTGTCACCAGAAAGGTGGAGACCGCCCCGCTGGCGGTGATTCGAACCTGCCGCAGCGCTCGCCGAGCTTCACATCGGCCCGGCTCTCTCTCAACGCATGAGGACGGCTGTGACGGCCTGATATCGCGATCGCTCATTGCATGGGTAGGATGATAAAAGGAACTCTTTTCGTTGACGTTTTGTCATCGTGTTGACATTCTGAAGCAGTTATACCAACTCACCGGTCGACGCTTCGTGTCCGGTGCAGGGAGTCCGATGGGCAGCTACTATTCAGAGGTGTTTGAGCGGCGCGCGGCTGTCGGGGTCGATGTCGGCGGTGTGACCATCGGTGGTGGGCAACCCATCGTCGTCCAATCCATGACCAACACCGATACTGCCGATGTCGACGCTACCGTTGCGCAGGTGGCGGCGCTACACAATGCAGGATCGGAAATCGTCCGCATCACGGTTGACCGGGATGAGAGCGCAGCCGCGGTGCCGAAAGTCCGCGAGCGTCTCGAACGGCTCGGGCTCTACGTTCCCCTTGTCGGAGACTTTCACTATATCGGCCACAAATTGCTGGCCGAGTATCCGGCCTGTGCCGAGGCGTTGGCGAAGTACCGCATCAATCCGGGCAATGTCGGCTTCAAGGACAAGAAGGACAAACAGTTCGCGCAGATTATCGAGCGCGCCATCGAGTTCGACAAACCGGTGCGGATCGGCGTCAACTGGGGCTCTCTCGACCAGGAGCTGCTGACCCGCCTCATGGACGAAAATCAGGAGAATGGCGGGGAGTTGAGCGCCCGCGAGGTGACGCAGGAAGCCATTGTCCAGTCGGCGCTGCATTCGGCGGAGTTTGCCGAGGAACTCGGCCTATCGCGGGACAAGATCATTCTGTCGGCCAAGGTCAGCAACGTCCAGGATCTGATCGCCGTCTATACGGAGCTTGCGAAGCGTTCCAACCATGCATTGCATCTGGGGCTGACCGAGGCGGGCATGGGCAGCAAGGGCATCGTCGCATCGTCGGCCGCGCTCGGTATCATCCTGCAACAGGGTATCGGGGATACGATCCGCATCTCATTGACGCCTGAGCCCGGCGGCGACCGGACGCGTGAGGTTCAAGTGGCACAGGAACTGCTTCAGGTGATGGGGTTCAGGCAGTTTGTGCCGGTGGTCGCGGCCTGTCCCGGCTGCGGGCGCACCACATCAACCGTGTTTCAGGAACTGGCGCAGAAGATCGAGGGCGATCTCAAGCGCAACATGCCGGTCTGGAAAGAAAAATACCCCGGCGTTGAAATGCTCAACGTTGCCGTCATGGGCTGCATCGTGAATGGTCCGGGTGAATCTAAACACGCCGACATCGGGATCTCCCTGCCCGGCACCGGCGAAAATCCCGCCGCGCCAGTCTTTGTCGACGGAAAGAAGGTAAAAACCTTGCGAGGCCCCGATATTGCAGGGGATTTCGAGGCGATGGTCATCGACTACATCGAGAACCGCTTCGGCGATGGCAGCGAGAAGGGTTCAGACGCCGCCTGATCCGGTTCAGTGGTCGCGGCGGGCCACGAAACGCGCCGCCGATTTCAGAATTGTGCCTTTATCGCCGAACCGGTCTAGCAGCGTCGAGGCTTCCGAAACCAGTCCGTCCAGTTGGCTGCGTGCCCAGTCGGTGCCGTGCAACGCAACGAGCGTCGCCTTGTTGTGCGCAGCGTCCTTGCCGGTCGCCTTTCCCATTGTTTCGCTTTCGGCCGTTACGTCGAGCAGGTCGTCGGCAAGCTGGAACGCCAAACCGATGGCTTCGCCAAAACGCCTGAGCGCAGTGCGATCCGCTTCCGCAGCGCCTGCGACAATGGCGCCCGCCTCGCAGGAGAAGCGGATCAGCGCGCCGGTCTTCATCGCCTGGAGCTTGATGATGCCGGCCTCATCCGGAGGATTTTTCTCCGCTTCGAAGTCCAGCGCCTGACCACCGGCCATGCCGCCCAGCCCGGCGGCGCGGGCCAACTCAAGGACAAGGTCGCATTTGCGCCCGCTTTCAAGTTCGTTTTCCGGCGCGGTTATGGTCTCGAAGGCTATCGTCAGCAGTGTGTCGCCTGCCAGGATGGCGGTGGCTTCGTCAAAGGCCACATGAACCGTCGGCAGACCGCGCCGCAAATCGTCATTGTCCATGGCTGGCAGGTCGTCATGGATCAGGGAATAACAATGGATACACTCGACCGCGGCTGCCGCACGCACCGCGGCATCGTTTTCGGCGCCAAGCATCGCAGCCGTTTCCATAACGAGGAACGGTCGCAGCCGTTTTCCGCCGTTCAAAGTGCCGTGGCGCATGGCGGCAAGCAGATGGCCCGGGCGGTCGATCTCGCTGTCGCGAACGCGCGCACCGAGAAGATCGGCGAGCACCGCTTCGATTTGCGCTGCGCGCGCTTCGAGATGGATACGAAATATCTCTGCATCGCCGGTCATGCGCCCTCATCGCATGATGCAGCGTCAACGGCAATGGTGCGATCGGCGTGCGATCCGATCTCATCTCGCCCTATGCGGTTCAATTCATGGCCGGGCTGCTTTATGCAGGGTGATGCGATCTGAAATCCGGGGATGTTTTGGCGCAACGTAAGAACAAGCGAAATCGGAGGTCGCGTGGCAACCGACTGCGTCGCATGGTCCTGACGGCGCTGGCGATCATCGTGGCGCTGCCGTTTGTGCTGATGATTGTCTACAAGGCGCCGATCATGCATCCGGTCTCCACACTGATGGTGCGCAATGTGTTGCTTTTGGACGGTTACCAGCGCCGATGGGTTGATTTCGACCAGATAGCACCGGTTCTTGTCCAATCGGTACTGATGTCCGAGGACGGGCAGTTTTGCGCGCATCATGGCGTTGACTGGAACGCACTCAATCTGGTGATCGACGAGGCGCTCGACGGTGAAACACCGCGCGGCGCCAGCACCATTCCGATGCAGACGGTGAAGAACCTGTTTCTCTGGTCGAGCAGATCCTATGTCAGGAAGGCGCTGGAAGTGCCTCTGGCGCTTTCTGCCGACGCGATCTGGTCGAAAAAACGGCTGATGGAGATCTATCTGAACGTCGCAGAGTGGGCGCCGAACGTCTATGGCATCGAAGCTGCTTCACAGCATTATTACGGCAAATCCGCTGCCAATCTTACACGCCGCGAGGCGGCCTATCTGGCCGTGACGTTGCCCAATCCCTATTTGCGCAATCCGCTGAAACCGTCCCGGGGTCTAAGCCGGCTTGCCTCGATTGTCGAACGCAGGGCCTACCAGTCCGGCGCCTACATCAAATGCCTCTATGGCTAGGCTGTTCTTGCCCGCTTGCTGACCGGTCGGAGCATTTACAGCCTATCGATATCCCTATCCTCTGTAATCCGCCTGATAGGTTTGGCTTATAGCTTTGCTCGCATTGTCGGTTTTAACAACAAACGCAAGGTGCTGCAGACGATGGCGATGCGACCTGTAAAGACACGGATTTTGGATCTCGTTGACGACGGAAAATTGGGACCGCCGCCCTTTGTCGGCAGCCGTTTCAGTGAGGAAGGCGTGTTCTTGCGCGAACGTGGCAATACGGTGGTAAGCCATCTGGTGAAGGGATCGGGCTCTGAGGAGGCGCTGCTGGACATCCGTCGTCAAATGATGACGCTGCCCTATGCGGACCACTTTGCGTTCACGGCGGCTTCAAGCCTGCATATGACCGTCGCCCAAGGCGTTTTGGAAACGCGGCGGTTGCCGGGCTATTGGCCGGAGGGTATCGACCTCGAAACTCCGGTCGAGGAGATTACGCGACTTTACCTCGACCGCTTCGCCGGGCTTGAAGATCAAGGTCCTTACCAGGTTCGCGTTGACGAAGTTACGCCCTATGGCGTGACGGTCAGCGGCGCGACGGTCGAAGACGAGGAAACGCTGCGGCGCTGGCGCGATCATCTTTGCGGGCCATTCGGTTACCGCCATCCCGACCACGAAGCGTATGTGTTCCACATCACAGTGGCTTATCTCAAGAAATGGCTGCCATCTGAAGCTGTGGCTCTTTACGAGGCAGAACTTGAAAACCTGCTGGGCCAACTGAAGCGAACCTGTCCGGTCCTTGAACTCGACAGGCCTGCCCTTTGTAGCTTCAATGATATGAACCATTTCGAACCGCTCCTCTACTTGCGCTAAACCGGACTTGTTCTAGACTGGCAGCAGGCAACAGCAACGAAAGGCGCGTGCAGGCGATGAGCGAACTCGTGCTCTACATCGGCAACAAGAACTACTCGTCTTGGTCATTCAGGCCGTGGTTTGCGATGCGCGCATTGGGTATCAAATTTCGCGAGGAGGTCGTTCCGTTCGAAATGGAGGCCGGGAATCCCGCCTTCGCAGAATTTTCGCCGACCAAGAAGGTGCCGGTGCTTCAGCATGGCGAACATACGATCTGGGAATCGCTGGCAATCATCGAATATGTCAATGATCTGTTCTACGAGATCAGGCTGTGGCCGCATGAGCACAACCGCCGGGCGCACGCACGCTCAATCTGTTGCGAGATGTTGAGCGGTTTTTCGGCGCTGCGCAGCGAATGCCCCATGAACATGCGCAGAGAGCCTGCGCCGCTGGGAATATCCGATGCCGCAAAGCGCGACGTTGCCCGCATCGAGCAGGTATGGCGGGAATGTCTCGAACGCTATGGCGGACCATTTCTGTTCGGTCATATTTCGGCGGCTGACGCCATGTTTGCGCCTGTCGTCAATCGGTTGGAAATCTATTGTCTCACCGAAGATCCGGTGGTCCTTTCCTATATGGACCATATGAAAGAGCAACCCGCATGGAAAGAGTGGGAGGCAGCCGGACGGGACGAGCCGTGGGTCGTGCACGAGGATGAGGTTTGAACACCCCGACGTTGCCGGCTGGACGCGGCATTAATTTGCCGAACAGGCGGCAAAAAAAGTGCTGTTGACGCTGGTCAAACCGGCGATTGCCATGTATAAGCCCGCGCAATTTCCAAGATTGACGCGTGTCATTTGGGCTTGAGACCGGCCGCTGGACATGCATTGCCGCTGAGTGGAGTTGACCGATGGCTGTACCGAAAAGAAAAGTTACGCGCTCGAAACGTGGCATGCGTCGCGCAACCGATGCGCTCAAGGCGCCTGCCTATGTAGAGGACAAGAACTCGGGCGAATTGCGCCGCCCCCACCATATCGACCTGAAGACCGGCATGTATCGCGGTCGCCAGGTGCTGAACGCAAAAGACGGCGAGTAAGCCAATCGTCTCATTTTCCAAAACGGCCGGCTGCCAGCGCCGGCCGTTTTTGTTTGTCACGGGCTATTGCCATTCCGCCGCCCGCTTTTACTGTTAACGGAACCTGTCCGGCAGCTGCGGCGGCGCCATCAGCCTCCGCTGTCCGTCCATTGGCCGGCTGGTGTGCGAAGCAGGAGCGGGTTGTGACTACGACTCGCTCTCTTTCTTGGGGGCAATACGACGCGATGCTGGCGGCCATTCCTTTGATGATCATTCCGCTTGTCTTTTACAATGTTCTGATATTTGGGCCGTTCGACGGATCCGGCGTCGAAACGCTCTCGATCGAGATGTTCAGTATGGCGATGCTGTCGGGTGCGCAGTGGACCATGCATCTGGGGGACGTGGTTGTTGTCACAGCCCTTTTGCTGTTGTTTTTCGAAGTCTTAAAGGCAACACGAACCGGCAGCTGGTCGGTGATCGACCATCTGCTGTCATCCGTTGTCTTCATTGCGTTTCTCGTGGAATTTCTGATTGTGCCCGAAGCGGCGACGGATGTCTTTTTTATCCTGACCGTTATTGCTTTCGTCGATCTGATCGCCGGCTTTTTCCGTATCGATACGGTCCGCCGGGCGTGACGTATCGATCGGGCTCTGACGCACCGGGACGCAATGAAGAAAACGTTGGAAGACCTGATTTACGCCTTTGCCAGCGCTGTCTCGGCCAGTTTCACCCAATAGGTCACGCCGAAGGGTATGATCTCGTCGTTGAAGTCATAGTTCGGGTGATGCAGCGTTGCTGTGTCGCCATTGCCGATGAAAATGAACGAACCCGGCCGCGCCTCTAGCATGTAGGAGAAATCTTCTCCACCCATCGTCGGCGAGACTTCCGGCTCCACCTTGTCCGCCCCGACGATTTCGCTGGCAACGGATACCGTGAAATCTGTCTCGTCCGCATGGTTGAATGTCATCGGATAACCGCGCCGGTAGTTCACCGTGGCTTCCGCATTGTGTGCATCTGAAACATTATGGACAATCTGGGATATGCGCGTTTCGGCCATGGCACGGACATCCGGATCGAGGGTGCGCACGGTGCCTGCGAGTTCGGCTTCCTCGGGAATAACGTTATAGGCCGTTCCGGCATTGAATTTCGTAACCGATATGACGATCGATTGCAGCGGGTCGGCATTGCGCGAGGCAATCAGTTGCAATCCGGAAACGACCTGCGCGCCGATGGTGATCGGATCTATGGTCTGATAGGGCATCGCCGCATGCCCTCCGCGACCGCGTATCTTGATAGTGAACTCGTCTGTTGCCGCCATGATCGCGCCACTGCGCGTGGCAAATTCTCCGACGGCAAGACCGGGCATGTTGTGCATGCCATAGACCTCATCGATGCCGAAACGCTCCATCATGCCGTCCTTGACCATCTCGTCACCACCTCCGCCGCCTTCTTCGGCAGGCTGGAATATCACCGCGATGGATCCGTCGAAATTGCGCGTTTCGGAGAGGTATTTTGCCGCACCCAAGAGCATGGCGGTGTGTCCATCATGGCCGCAGGCGTGCATTTTGCCTTTTGTTTTGGAAGCCCACGGCTTGCCCGTAATCTCTTCGATCGGGAGCGCGTCCATATCCGCACGCAAGCCAATGGCGCGGCCCGATCCGTCATTGCGACCCTTGATGAGGCCAACAACACCAGTGCGTCCGATGCCGGTTACGACCTCGTCGCAGCCAAATTCCTTGAGCTTGCGTTCGACAAATCCGGCAGTTTCGTGGACATCGAACAACAGTTCAGGGTGTTCATGAAGATGGCGCCGCCATTCGGTGATTTCTGACTGCAATTCTGCAACGCGATTAAGTACTGGCATTAATTATACCCCGTGATGGCATTTGGAACATCTAACTGTATGGCATATAAGGCGGGTTTCCGGTACATACAATTTCACACCCGTAGTCTGCCGGAGTTGAATCCTGCTCATGCGCCGATTTTCTAGTCTCTCATCTTTCGTTCCCGCCGCATTTTTTTGCGCGATCCTGTTTTCCACCACGGCCTTCGCCGCCGGCCCGACCATTGTTGTCGACGTCAATACCGGCAAGGTACTCGAACACAAGGACGCGTTCCAGCGGTGGTATCCGGCGTCGCTGACAAAACTGATGACCGCCTATGTCGTGTTTCGGCAGGTGCAGCTCGGCCGTACGTCGATGAATGCAACGGTTACGATGAGTACAACGGCAGCCAAGGCGCCGCCAAGCAAGATGTATTTCAAGCCCGGTTCTCAGTTGACCCTGGACCACGCAGTCAAGATCATCATGGTGAAGTCGGCCAATGATGTGTCGGTGGCGATCGCCGAGGCAATCGCGGGCAGTCACGACCAGTTTGTGGCACTGATGAATGCAGAAGCCAAGCGCCTCGGTATGACAGATACAAGGTTCATCAACGCGCACGGACTGCCCGGCAAGGGTCAGCGCACGACCGCGCGTGATATGGCGGTTCTCGGCGTGGCCCTGAACCGGGAGTTTCCCCAGTTCAGCAATTACTTCTCGATCGAGGCCATCAATATCGGCAACAAGACACACGCCAACTACAATGTCCTGATCGGGCGTTTTTCCGGCGCAAAGGGGATGAAAACGGGCTTTATATGTTCGTCGGGCTTCAACCAGGTGTCTTCGGCGACACGGCGCGGGAAAACCGTGGTTTCGGTGGTGCTTGGTGCCAAAGACCAGAAGGAGCGGGCCGAGGAGTCGGCCCGTCTGCTGCAAAAGGGACTGACCACGCGCGGGTTGACCAAGCCCGGCCTCTATTCCATGCGCCCTTACGGAAACGATCGGCTGCAAATCGTAGACCTGCGCCCGGTTGTGTGCACGCAAGAAGCCCGAAAAGCCCGTTACGGGGGCAGGGACGTGGATGGCCGTATGAACCTTCAGTCCAACTACATCAAGCCGATGGGCAGGCAACCGCGGGCGATCCGCGTCGGGCTGACTGGACAGGTGCCTGCTGCGTTGATCGGTGTCAGGGTTCCGTTGCCGACACCACGCCCGGCCGCACCGGCAGTGGCGTCGCGCCCGATCGCAGCAAACACCAGTCAACCGGCCTATGATGTGCCGATACCGCGAGCCCGCCCCAGCCTTTAGCGAAGACGAGCGCTTCCGGATGAATCCACAGGGTCCGATTCCTGTTTCCGTGCTGACCGGTTTTCTCGGCGCGGGCAAGACATCCCTTCTAAACCGACTTCTCAAGACACCCGAACTGCGGAACACCGCTGTGATCGTCAACGAGTTTGGCGATGTCGGCATCGATCATCTTCTTGTCGAAAAATCCGGCGAAGGCATCATCGAACTGTCCGACGGCTGTCTTTGCTGCACGGTCCGTGGGCAACTGGCAGATACCCTTGCCGGTCTTGTCGAGCGGCTGGAAAACGGCGGGATTTCGGCATTGGACCGCGTGGTGATCGAAACAACGGGGCTTGCCGATCCAATTCCGGTGATTCAGACGATCATCGCTCATCCGGTTCTGGCGCAATCCTTGCGGCTGGACGGTGTCGTTGTCGTGGTTGATCTGATCAATGGTGAAAAGACACTCGACGGGCATGAGGAGGCCGTCAAGCAGGTCGCCGTCGCCGACAGGATGGTCCTGACAAAGAGTGATTTGGTTGAGCTTGCGTCAGCCTCTTTCGAACGATTGTCAAAGCGGCTTGCGCGTTTGAACCCGGGTGCGCCGCAAATCGTCGCTGATCCGAGTGGCGCGCTTCCAGACGGTCTGCTTAAATGCGGATCTTTCGATCCGTCGACGAAATCAGTTGATGTTGGACGCTGGCTGAGCGTTGAGAACGCAGGCGAACGTCACAGCCATCACCATGACGTTAACCGGCACGACGCGCGCATTCGTGCTTTTACGCTGACGGAAGAAAGGGCAATTGATCCGGGAGCGCTTGAAATGTTTATCGATCTTTTGCGCTCAAGCCAGGGCGAAAAGCTTCTGCGCATGAAGGGCATTGTCAAACTGTCAGACGATCCCGATCGTCCGGCGGTCATTCACGGCGTTCAGTCGACTTTTGATCCGCCCCGGCGGCTCGACGCATGGCCGGGCGAAGACCGGCGCTGCCGACTTGTGGTGATCACGCGCGATCTTGACGAAGACTATGTCAGGCGGCTCTTTCTGGCCTTTACCGGCCAGCCGCAGGTGGACACGCCGGACCGGCAGGCCATCGAACATAGTCCGCTGTCGATTCCGGGCGTCAAAGTCTGACCCTTTCAAAAAAGATCAGCCTTTTTCGATCAGGAAACTATGGCCGCCATCGAAGGTTCGGGTTTCGATCAGGCGATGCCCGTCTTCAGTGCAAAAGTGTGGAATATCGAGAACGGCGAGCGGGTCGGTTGTTTCGACCCATAGCCGGTTACCGGCCGCAAGGTCCACCATGCGTCTTCTGGTCTTGAGAACCGGCAGCGGACATTTCAGGCCGCGCAAATCATATCTGACTACCGCATTATCCTCGGACATGCCGGCTACCAGACGCGCCACCAGGCCTTTTTCTTGCGTGGCTGTTTTGCCGCAGCGCCCTGTGGTTGAGCGGGCGAAGGCGTGGGAACAGCCACCAATGTTGTTGCGTCGGTTGACGATGGCTGTGTTTCGGGCGCAACAGCAGCGGGCTCGGCGTTGCGCAGTTCACGAACGGAGACGGCCCTTTCGTTGATGTTGCTCTGTTGAGCGTCGTCCTGTTGCGCCCTACTCCTAGACCCAAGGATTGATGCAATGGCCGGCGTTCTGATCGGCCTTTCAATCTCTGCCACAGCTTCGGTGAAGTCTATCTCATACTGCTTCTGGTGCGCGGCATAGGCGAGCGCCAGGGATTCCGGTACTTCGGACGGCGGGCAGATGCCTCTCGGCTCGAATTCGCCGCCTTCTTCCGCAACCCGGTTAAACACATACCGGCTTTCGCAAACATCCACTTTCGGCGGCATGTTCGTCAGCTCAAAATGGTCGTAGCCGATTTTGAGCATCTGCCAGTATTCATAGTGCTGGCTGTCGCGATGAGCGGCCATGTTCTCGGCGGTCATGCGAAAGGGGTAGGCCTGAACCTGAAACGATTGCTGGCCGCCCCGGAAGGCCTCGCGCGCAAAGGCGTAGATCTCGATCACATGCTCGTCCGTCATCGAATAGCAGCCGGCGGATGAACAGGCGCCATGAACCATCAGATTGCTGCCCGTCCGGTCGTGGGCGCGATCGTAGGCGTTGGGAAACCCTATGTTGAATGACAGGTAGTAGCTGGAATTCGGATTCATATGGTAGGGCTTGACGTGATAGAAACCCTCGGGCGCCTGCTTGTCGCCCTCCTTGAATTTCGGACCGAGTTGGCCGGACCATTTGCAGATTTCGTATTCTTTGACGAGCCCGAAACGGCCATTACCGCGCTCTTTCCAGACTTCCAGAATGCCTTCCTGTTTGAAGATCCGCATCATGATCGGCGCGCGCACGTGCTGATCGTCGGCCTTCATCTTGTTCACCAACCGGTTGGGAAGCTTGTACTCAGCCTTGTTGTCGACGGACTCAAGCACGTCCTGGCAACCGGCGAGCACAACGGCCATACCCGTAACGATCACGGCTGTTTTCCAGCTATCTCGACGCACGATGCCCCTTTCCAATCTACGCTTTACAATTCCGCCAGCCAAAGGCGGTATTGGAATTGTTAATCCGGACCAGTTTCCAATGCGGCAATTCCAGCCGCGACAAGAAACAATCTAACTCGCCGAAAGTATGACGCAGATGTTTCCGAATTCTTTACCACAACAGGAATTTGCATGACTTCACAAATTCGTAACTTCAATTCCGTGAGCGATCGTGCCGATGCAAAAGCCGTTCAGAGGTTCCGGCCCATATCGAGGAATTTCTTGCGCCGGTTGGCGCGCAGGGCGTCACCGTCCTGTTCCTGTAGTTCTGCGAGGCCGGCGGCAATTGCGTCGCCGGTCGCACTGATCGTCTCCTGCGGATTGCGGTGAGCGCCGCCGAGCGGCTCGTTAATGATTTCATCGATAACACCGAGATTCTTCAAATCCTGGGCGGTGATCTTCATGTTGGCGGCGGCGTCCTTGGCGCGCGCTGCGTCGCGCCACAGGATCGATGCAGCGCCTTCCGGTGAGATAACACTATAGATTGCGTGTTCGAGCATATAGATCCGGTTGCCCGTTGCGATGGCGATCGCGCCGCCGGAGCCGCCCTCGCCAATGATTACCGAAACGATCGGTACCTTTATGTTGAGGCACATTTCCGTTGATCGCGCGATCGCCTCGGCCTGGCCGCGTTCCTCGGCGCCGACGCCCGGATAAGCCCCGGAGGTGTCGATCAAGGTAATAACAGGCAGTTTGAACCGGTCAGCCATTTCGAGGATGCGCACCGCCTTGCGGTAGCCTTCGGGCCGCGCACTCCCGAAGTTATGACGAATGCGCGATTTCGTATCGTTGCCCTTTTCCTGCCCGATGATGGCGACGCCGTGGCCGCGGAACCGGCCGAGGCCCGCCTGGATGGCCTCATCGTTGGAGAACTTTCGGTCGCCAGCCAGTGGTGTGAATTCTTCAAAAAGCGCGTCTGCATAATCGCAAAAATGCGGTCGCGCCGGGTGGCGCGCCACCTGCGTTTTCTGCCAGGGCGTCAGCTTTGAATACAGATCAAGCAGAACATCCTTTGCCCGGGCTTCAAGTTTCTCGATTTCAGCACTGGCGTCGATGATCTCACCGTCGCCGGCAAGCTTCTTCAACTCGTGTATCTTGCCCTCGATATCGGACAAAGGTTTTTCAAAATCGAGATAATTCAGCATGTTATGGCAATCTCGGGCTCAACGTCAGGCCGACTTCCTATTCTGGCTAAGTGCCTTGACGCGGCTTGGCAAGCAAAAACCGAAATCGGTGCGATCTATGTGCCCTTTTTGTGTGCAATTGCAAGGGGGTGATGGTCGCTGACCAGGCGATGCAGGCGCTCTTCAAGGATATGGGTATAAATCTGGGTGGTTGAGATGTCGCTGTGGCCAAGGAGCTCCTGCACAACGCGCAAATCCGCCCCGTTCTCGAGAAGATGGCTGGCAAATGCATGGCGCAGAACGTGTGGCGAAAGCGAACGCGCTGGCAGGCCGGACCGCGCCGCAAGGCCCTTCAATTCGCGCGCAAGAACCTGCCGTGGAAGGTGCCCGGCGGCAGAGCGGGACGGAAAAAGAAACCGGAAATCTTCGTCTTCGCTCATTTTCTTTCGCAGCGACAGGTAGCGCTTCAAGGCCTCTCGCGCCGGTGCTGAAAGCGGTACCAGCCGTTCCTTGTTGCCCTTGCCGCGAATGATCAGGAAACTCAGATCATCCTGCGTGGCGACCGAGTCCGGCAGACCGACGAGCTCGGATACGCGCATGCCCGTTGCATATAGCAATTCGATCAGGGTCAGAAGCCGCAGGCGCTGCAGTTGTTCGCTGTCGCGCATTCCGGCTTCGTCGGCTTCCGATCTGGCGCGGTCAAGCAAGGCCGTCACGGCTTCCATCGTCAGCGTCTTTGGAAGTGCCAGCCGTTTTTTTGGTGAATCGAGAACACCGGTCGGATCGTCCGAACGCAAGCCTTCGGCATAGAGAAACAGGTAGAACTGGCGCAAGGCCGAAAGCCGCCTTGCCTGGGAGGTCGTTGCAAAGCCCCTGTCCGCAACGTCCGACAGATAGCTGCGCAAGACCTCGCTGTTTGCATCCGAAAGACCTGAACCGGCGCGCCGGAGAAAGGCGTGGGCATCTTCGAGGTCGCTGCGGTAGGAGGCGAGGGTGTTTGCCGCGGCACCGCGCTCTGCGCTCATCATTTCAAGGAAGGCCTCGAGATGTGCGAGGCTCATATCAACCATGGTGTACCAATCCGCGTGTTGGCGGCCGCACCGTTCAACGCGGATTAACCCGCTCAGTCGGTACCTGAACGGTAATCTCGCGCGGTGTGGGCTCGACATAGACTGCGAGCGCGAACATCGCACCGTAAACAAGGCCCACTATTACTGCGCAAAACACCAGAAACCGTATCAGGGACGGCATGCCTGATTCCACCGCTTTGAATTGTCGGGCCCTTTATGGGCGAGGCAAAGAATCGTTGCAAGATCGGATTTGGGTGTTCGTTGGCTTGAAGGAGCCGGATCGATGCGCGTGCGTACTGCTTGACGGCACGCAGACATTTGTTGATACCCGCAGTGTAGGGTATGGAACCGGCAAAATGGACAAGCACGCAAGCAATTCGGCGTTGCCGAGGGCTCACGATGCGCGCAGTTGCCTTGGCAAACGGGCGATCGTGTTTGTCGGGCTTATGGGTGCCGGGAAATCCGTTATCGGCAAAATGACCGCGGCTACCATGGAAATTCCATTTGTCGACTCCGATCAGGAGATCGAGAAAGTGTCGCGCATGTCGATCGCGGATCTCTTTGAAAGTTACGGTGAAGCGGAGTTCAGATCGCTGGAGGCACGTGTTATCGGTCGCCTGCTGCGCGGCGGGCCCATGGTGCTTTCAACAGGTGGCGGGGCATTCATGCAGGAAACGGTGCGCGACAATATCAAACGCCATGGCCTGTCTCTCTGGTTGAAGGCCGATCTCGACGTTCTGTGGGATCGCGTCAAGCGACGCGGACACCGCCCGCTTCTGAAAACAAGGGATCCGCGCGGCACGCTCTCGGCGCTGCTCGAGAGCCGTTATCCGGTCTATGCGCAAGCCGATATGGTCATTCAGTCGCGCAATGTGCCCAAGGAGACGATCGTGGCGGAGGTCATTGAAGCGATCATATCGGTCGGGCACGAGGCGCAAAAAGACAACCGGGATAGGACCGATGGCTGCTGACGGCGCGAAGACCGATCCACGTCTTGTCCGCGTGGAACTGGGTGAGCGGTCCTATGATATTCTGATCGGGCCCGGGTTGATCTATGCGGCAGGTCGTGAGATCGCTTTGCGGCTACCGGGTGCGCGCACTGCCATCGTCAGCGATGAAACAGTTGCTGCCTTGCACCTGCCGGCTCTGGTCGAAAGCCTGAAGGCAGTGGGGGTCGAACACACCGAAATCGTTCTCCCGGCTGGCGAGAGGACCAAGAGCTATGAACATCTCGTTGCGACATCGGAGGCTGTGCTCGCGGCGCGGCTGGAGAGGGGCGATGCTGTGGTTGCGCTCGGCGGCGGCGTTATCGGCGATCTTGCCGGCTTCGTCTCCGGCATTGTACGCCGTGGCATGCGGTTCGTTCAGATTCCGACATCCCTGTTGGCGCAGGTCGATTCCTCGGTCGGCGGCAAGACCGGGATCAATTCGGGGCACGGCAAAAACCTGATCGGCGTCTTTCATCAGCCAGCGTTGGTGCTTGCCGATACAGACGTGCTCGACACGCTGCCGGCGCGCGAATTCCGCGCCGGTTATGCGGAGGTCGCCAAATACGGCCTTATTGATCGACCGGACTTCTTCGGCTGGCTTGAAAAGACGTGGCAGGAGGTGTTTGCGGGTGGCGATGCGCGCATCGAAGCCATCGCGACAAGTTGCCAAGCCAAGGCAGATGTAGTTGCAGCGGATGAGTTTGAAGGCGGGGCCCGCGCCCTTCTCAATCTTGGCCATACGTTCGGCCATGCGCTTGAAGCGGCAACCGGTTATGACGGCACACGACTCATACACGGCGAAGGGGTCGCGATCGGTATGGTCATGGCGCATGAGTTTTCGGCGCGGATGAACCTTGCCAGCCCGGACGACGCAGACCGCGTCGCCGCGCATCTGCGAGCTGTCGGATTGCCGACGCGTCTGGGCGATATTGACGGTGAGCGCCCCACACCCGATATACTGATGCAGCACATTTCTCAGGACAAGAAAGTAAAGCGGGGCAACCTGACATTCATCCTGACGCGCGGTATCGGCCAGGCTTTCATAGCCAATGACGTACCGCCTTCCGAAGTGCTTGGTTTTCTGAAGGAAAAATACGACCAATGATCGCCGACTACTGGCTGGTAATCCTCATTGTGCTCTGTCTCATTGCCGTTTCCGGATTCTTCTCCGGCTCGGAAACCGCACTGACAGCCGCTTCACGGGCCCGCATGCACCAGCTTGAATCGCAGGGCCAAAGCAGTGCCGGAATCGTGGCGCGCCTGATCGAACGCCGGGACCGGCTGATCGGAGCGCTTCTGATCGGCAACAACCTCGTCAACATATTGGCATCGTCTTTGGCGACCAGCGTCTTTCTCGGCCTGTTCGGCGAGGCGGGCGTGGCCTATGCGACGCTGGCCATGACAGTGTTGCTGGTAATCTTTGCGGAGGTGCTGCCCAAGAGCTGGGCCATTTCTTCAACCGACCGCTTTGCCATGACCGTTGCGCCCGTCGTGCGTATCTTTGTCCTTGTTGTCGGACCTCTCTCTACGGGCGTCAATGCGATTGTACGCCGGCTGCTCGGTTTTCTTGGCGTGACGCTTTCGATGGAGAGCTCGATGCTTTCAGGCCATGAGGAACTGCGCGGCGCCGTTGCGCTGCTGCATCGCGAGGGCTCGGTGATCAAGGCCGATCGCGACCGTTTGGGCGGTGTGCTTGACCTTGGCGAACTGGAAGTCTCCGACATCATGGTGCACCGCACCAGCATGCGGATGATCAATGCCGACGAATCGTCGGAGAACGCGGTCCGCCAGATCCTCGAGAGCCCGTTTACCAGGATGCCCGTTTGGCGGGGCGAAACGGACAACATTATCGGCGTCATTCACGCCAAGGATGTGCTCCGCGCCTTGGCGGGCGGCGGCGACGGACAGAAGATCGATATTGTCAAAACCGCGCAAAAGCCCTGGTTTGTACCGGATACCACCAACCTGAAAGATCAGCTGAATGCGTTTCTGCGCCGCAAGGCACATATTGCCATTGTCGTGGACGAATACGGTGAAGTGGAAGGGCTGGTAACCCTTGAGGATATTCTCGAAGAGATCGTCGGCGATATTGCCGATGAACACGATATCGACATTCAGGGCGTACATCAGGAAGCGGACGGTTCCGTCGTTGTCGAGGGCAGCGTCCCGATTCGCGACCTTAACCGGGTGATGGACTGGGATCTGCCCGATGAGGAGGCAACGACGGTTGCGGGCCTCGTCATACACGAATCGCAGATCATACCGGAGGAGCGGCAAGCCTTTACCTATCACGGCATGCGTTTCGTTGTCTTAAAAAGGGTAAAGAACCGTATCACCCAATTGAGGGTCCGGCCGGTAGCGGCTCAGGGAGGCTAATCGAATCTCGCCTCTGGTCGTGTTGCCTACCAGCGCACCGCTTCGCCGGGTGCCGCCGGTTCAATGGCAAGGGCATGGACTCCAGAAGCGAGTTCTTCGCTCAGCAGATCGTTGACGGCGCGGTGCCGGGCAATGCGCGACATGCCATCAAAGCGGGCGGACATGATACGGATTCTGAAATGCGTTTCGCCGCTACCGTCGAACTGTTCCTGGTGACCGGCGTGGAGACCGCTCTCGTCGATGACGTCAAGGCGGTCGGGTGAGAATGCATCATCAAGTTTTTTTGTGATGCGCTTCGCAATTGGACCGATTTCTTCTGTCATGAGGGCTCATTCCTGCTATGTTAATGCGCCTTGTTCGTCACGGGGCGAAAGGGCCAATATCTGTTCGGGCTATGTCCGATAATAGCGTCAATTGCAGCAAGTCAAATCTTGTTTGCACCTGTTTGTAGTCTCTGCATCTGTCGTCATTGAGCATATGAAACTTGATTCGAAATATTTTGACAGCATTCGTTCGTCAAAACGAAAAGGCAAAGGCGGCGCGAAGCAAAAGCAGGACGCGCCGGTCTGCCAATGGGATGGCTGCAATAAGAAGGGCGAGTTTCGTGCCCCGGTGGGCCGCGACGCGGAGGGCAAATATTTCCTCTTCTGCGCCGAGCATGTGCGTGAATACAACAAAGGCTATAATTATTTTTCCGGTCTGTCCGATGCAGAAATCGCTCGGTACCAGAAAGAGGCGCTCACCGGACACCGGCCGACCTGGACAGTCGGCGTCAACAAATCCGGAACGGCGAAGGCCAATCCGCAGCAGTCACAGGCGCGTTCGGGCAGTGCCGCATCCTACGCCAATATGCGCGATCCCTTCCGTTTGTTCGAGGAGCGCAACGGCCGGCGCGCGCAACCGCGCAAGCGGAAGCTCAAGACACTGGAGGCAAAGGCACTCGATACGATGGGCCTTGCCGCGAATGCATCGTCGGACGATATAAAGACCCGCTACAAAGAGCTCGTCAAACAGCACCATCCGGATGCCAATGGCGGCGATCGCGGTTCGGAAGAAAGGTTTCGCGAAGTGATTCAAGCCTACCAATTGTTAAAACAGGCCGGTTTCTGCTAGATCATCCCTGACAATGCACAATCACGAACAATCAGCTTACAGTGAAGCGTAAGACGGCCGCAGAAGGATGGTCGCGTTGGAGACATGATGAACAAGATTGATCTTGATATTTCCAACTTGCCGGACACGACCGTTGCGGTTCGTGACGCGTTTGATATCGACAGTGATATGCAGGTTCCGGCCTATTCCCAGGCCGATGCCTATGTCCCGGACCTTGATCCTGACTACCTGTTTGACCAGGAAACGACCCGGGCGATCCTGGCCGGGTTCGCGCATAATCGCCGGGTCATGGTCGCGGGCTATCATGGAACAGGCAAATCAACCCATATCGAGCAGGTTGCTGCGCGTCTCAACTGGCCCTGCGTTCGCATCAATCTCGACAGCCATGTCAGCCGTATCGACCTTGTCGGCAAGGACGCGATCGTGCTGCAGGACGGCCAGCAGGTGACTGAGTTCAAGGACGGTATTCTCCCATGGGCCTATCAGCACAATGTGGCCCTCGTGTTCGACGAATACGATGCCGGCCGCCCGGACGTCATGTTTGTCATTCAGCGGGTTCTGGAATCATCGGGCCGCCTGACGCTGCTCGACCAAAGCCGGGTCATACGGCCGCATCCTGCGTTCCGGCTTTTTGCCACGGCCAACACGGTCGGCCTTGGCGATACAACCGGCCTTTATCACGGGACGCAGCAGATCAACCAGGCACAGATGGACCGCTGGTCTATTGTGACGACACTGAACTATCTGCCGCACGATAACGAGGTGAACATCGTGCTTGCCAAGGTCAAAAGCTTCGATGACGAGGCCGGCCGCGATGCCGTGTCCAAAATGGTTCGCGTGGCCGACATGACCCGTGCTGCTTTTGTCAACGGCGATCTTTCGACCGTGATGAGCCCGCGCACGGTGATTACGTGGGCGGAGAACGCCGAGATTTTCGGCGATCTCGCTTTTGCTTTTCGACTGACATTTCTCAACAAATGCGACGAGCTGGAGCGGGCGCTGGTGGCGGAGCAATATCAGCGCGCCTTTGGCGAAGAGCTGAAGGAAAGTGCCGCAAACATCGTATTGGACAGCTGACCGGACATGGCGGGCCGCGGCGACAATTCAAGAGCAGCATCCCGTTCTGCGGTAGACTGCGAACCCTTCCGGCGTGCGCTTGCCGGTTGCGTACGCTCAATTGCCAACGATCGCGAACTGGAAGTGGTCTACGCCAATGACCGGCCGGGCCTTTCCGGCGAACGCGCCCGTATTCCGGATCTTCCCAAGCGGCCAAGCCGTTCGGATGTCGAGGTTACGCGGGGGATTGGCGATTCGCTTGCGCTGCGCAAAGCGTGTCATGAGCCGGCGATACATGCGGCAATGTCTCCGCAGGGCGATGATGCACGCGAAATCTTCGACGCGGTCGAACAGGCGCGCATCGAGGCTATCGGCGCAAACCGTATGGCCGGCGTCGCCGACAATCTGACGGCGGTGCTTTCAGACCGCTACGCCAAACGCGGTTTCCGCAACATAACCGACCGATCGCAAGCGCCGCTGCATGAGGCATTGTCGCTGATGGTGCGCGAAAGGCTGACCGGAAAGAATGCGCCAGAAAACGCCGGACCGCTCCTGGAGCTGTGGCGGGAGTGGATCGAGGAGAAAGCCGGGTCCGATCTCGAACATATCGGCGAGGTGGTCGAGGACCAGAAGAAATTCGCCCGGCTGGTGCGCGACATGCTGGCCCATATGGATGTGGCGGAAGAGTTTGGCGAGGATCCGGATCAGCAGGATCAACAGGACAGCACCAACGACGACGATCAGCCGCGTTCTGAGGAGGAGAACGACCAGAGTTCGGACGAAGAAGGCGGTTCCGACTCGGCGCCTGCGGAGGAAAATGACGCCGCCGACGACCAGATGGAAGACGGCGAGATGGACGGCGCAGAACTGTCGGATGAGGATATCTCCGACGACGACGACAATGACGCCGATACGCCCGGAGAAACGCGGCGCCCGAATATGCCCTTCGACGATCTGGAAAAAAAGGTCGACTACGGCGTCTACACGATGGAATTCGATGAGACTGTTGCCGCGGAAGATCTCTGCGAAGAGGCCGAACTCGAAAGGTTGCGCGCTTTTCTCGACAAGCAACTGGCCAATCTACAGGGCGTGGTCGGCCGGCTCGCCAACCGTCTGCAGCGGCGGCTGATGGCACAGCAGAACAGGGCCTGGGAGTTCGACCTTGAGGAGGGCTATCTGGATGCGGCGCGGCTGGTGCGCCTTGTCATCGATCCGATGCAGCCGCTCTCCTTCAAGATGGAGCGCGATACGAATTTCCGCGACACTGTCGTAACCCTTTTGATCGACAATTCCGGCTCGATGCGGGGCCGGCCGATTACCGTTGCTGCGACATGCGCCGACATCCTTGCCCGCACGCTCGAGCGCTGCGGCGTCAAGGTGGAAATCCTCGGCTTTACCACCAAGGCCTGGAAGGGTGGTCAGGCACGGGAGAAATGGCTCGGTGCCGGAAAACCGGCAACGCCCGGCCGTCTCAATGACTTGAGACATATCATTTACAAATCCGCCGATGCGCCATGGCGGCGTTCGCGCCGGAATCTCGGGCTGATGATGCGCGAGGGGCTGTTAAAGGAAAACATCGACGGAGAAGCGCTCATCTGGGCGCACAACCGTCTGCTCGGACGCTCAGAGCAGCGCCGCATCCTGATGATGATTTCCGATGGTGCCCCGGTCGACGATTCGACGCTGTCGGTCAATCCGGGCAACTATCTTGAACGGCATCTGCGCGCCGTTATCGAAGAGATTGAAACGCGTTCGCCTGTTGAGCTCCTCGCCATCGGGATTGGCCATGACGTGACCCGTTATTACCGCCGCGCGGTAACGATTGTCGATGCCGAAGAACTGGCAGGCGCGATGACGGAGCAGTTGGCATCACTTTTTGAAGAAGAGCTTGGCGGCGGCGCACCCTTGCGGCGTGCAGGATAGCCAGACATTTTAACCCAGATATACTGACATCGATACACTCGTCCCAATATACTGACCAAGAAACGGTCGAAAGAGATTTGCACAATGATCCGGTCGTTTTTTGCGTTGCTCATGACTGCAGCGGTGGTGGCTGCGGAGGCGGTTGCGAGCGACGGCGACGTCCGTGAAATTGCGGTCGAGGCGCGCCAGATAAGCCAGTTCAAGGATTTCTCAGAAGAAACACGTTTCGGCGGGTTCGAGTTTCTCGGCGGCCTTGAGATTTCATCCCCTTCCGGCGTTCTCGGTGGCATCTCGGCTTTGCGTATGACAGGGGACGGGCCGCAGTTCATTGGGGCGATGGATAGCGGCCTGCTTTTTTCCGGCCGCTTCATGCGGGACGCGGATGGCCGTCTTTCCGGCCTGTCGGACTTTGTGACGGCGCCGGTGCTCGATGCCGATGGCAGAGCCATCCGGGAGGGCTGGAAAACCGACGCGGAAGGCCTGGCACTCAACGGAGAATACGCCTATGTCAGCTTTGAGCGGCAGCACAGGATCGAGCGCTACCGCCTGAGCGATGTACCGGGCGGCGCACCGGTCGAACGAATCCGGCATCTCATTCCCGATTGGGAATTCCGAAGAAACCGGGGCATGGAAATGCTCGCGGTTGCGCCGCCGGATGCGCCGCTCGCGGGTGCCTTGGTTGTGGTCAGCGAACGCAGCCTTGACCAGAAGGGCGATCTGTTTGCGGCCATCGTTAGCGGGCCGGAAACCGGCGTGTTTTTTGTCAAGCGTGATCCTCCCTATGACGTCACGGACGGCGACTTTCTGCCTGATGGAGACCTGTTGCTTCTGGAGCGCCGATTTTCGCTTGCCGGCGGCATTGGTATGCGGATCAGGCGCATAGCCGGCGCCGATATCGCCCCGGGCCGGACGGTTGACGGCGAGGTTCTGCTTGAAGCGGATTTCGGATATGCCATCGATAATATGGAGAGCCTGGATATTTTCACGACCGAAGACGGTGACACACGCATCGTTCTGGCTTCCGACGACAATTTCTCTTTCCTTCAAAGAAACGTCATCCTCGAGTTCCGGCTCGTCGAACAGTGAAGCCGCCTTTGGTTGCTCGTTGAAAGAAGAGGCAACGTTCGTAAAATCCCGCTAACACCAAAACGCTTATGAAGATGCGTTCGTCGGACAATCGGGCCGGCGGTACGTTTGGCGAATGAAAATTGCCAATCGCAACCGATCCGTCGCGTTGAAAATCAGAGATAAGCGGAAGCTGTGCTTAACTGAATACGTCGGCATCCTGTCCGGCCGGCCGGTGCAGGCGCAGTGCCGAGAGCAGCACCCGGTACGGTGCGAGCATCGCCAGCGACACCAACAGCTTGACGGTCAGATCGCCGAGCGCCCAGGACATCCAGCGCGGGACCTCAAGGGAAAAGAAGCCGACAAGCGGCGCCGCTTCAATCGCGAAGTCGTCGTTTGCGCCGAGCACGACGAATACGGCTGCAAAGGCGAGCGAGAAAAAGAGTACCGTATCGATGATCGATCCCAGCACAGAAGAGATCAGCGGCGCACGCCACCAATGCGAATGGCGCAACCGGTCAAACACCGAAACATCGAGAAGCTGGGCGACAAGGAAGGCCGTGCCAGAGGCAATGGCGATGCGTGGCGAGGCCACATAAATCGAGATCGCGACAGCAAGGACGAACCCGGTGGTCACAATTACACGGGCCTTGGCCGGGCCGAAGTGGCGATTGGACAGATCGGTTACGAGAAAGGCGATCGGGTAGGTAAAGGCGCCCCAGGTCAAAAGGTCCTCGAGAATAAACGGACCAAGGGTGTACATTACCGGGAACTGTACGAGATAGTTCGAGGCAATGACGACTGCGGCCATTGCCAGCATGTAGGGATAGACCCGGTAGAGTGTCTGAGCGGCCTGTGTCAGCATTTTTTTATCCTGGGTGATGCCACCAGCTGGACCGCTTCATCTTAAAGCGGCCATAGGTTAGCGGGCGGGATTTGTGCCCGCAGTTTGTCATTGTCACCGATGTGGCCGCTCAGGCAGCCGCTTCGGTCACCTTCTTGGAAATCTGCCGCTTCAACAGCCGGGCACGCATGGAAAGGTCCTTTTCCTTGGCCTTCAGCAGAAATGCGTCGAGGCCGCCGCGATGTTCGACGGAGCGAAGTGCAGCGGCTGAAATGCGCAAACGGTAGCGTTGCCCAAGGGCGTCGGAAATAAGCGTGACATTGCACAGGTTGGGCAAAAACTTGCGGCGCGTCTTGTTGTTCGCGTGGCTGACATTGTTGCCCGACTGGACAGCCTTGCCGGTCAATTCGCAACTGCGGGACATGGGTCTCACCTTAAATCTGTTGGACTTCGGCAATAGCTGCCCTGTGCCGTACGCCGGCTGCAGCTTGCTGGCCTATCCTGGAAAGTTGCGGTTCTATAGTCTCAGGCTGTAGCGGCGTCAAGTCAAAGCTGGCGCCCTGGCGCCGTTTGGGCTACGTAAACCGGCGCCTTGGGCCGCATGGCGATTGGCCCAGAGGCAATCCATCTCAACAGCGCAAGCCAGGAACCTGAAACCAGTCATCATGCAGGCAACGCTGATCGGATTTAGCGCTATCATCATGTGGTCCATGCTTGCCTTGCTGACAGCCTTGTCGGGCCAGGTTCCGCCCTTTCAATTGGCCGCGATGTGTTTTGCCATTGGCACGGCGATCGGCGCGGCTGCGCTTTCTGTGCGGCCGTCGGGTTTCGCCAATCTGCGCCAGCCCTTTCGGGTGTGGTGCCTGGGTGTCGCTGGGCTCTTCGGCTACCATTTCCTGTACTTTACCGCTCTGCGCAACGCGCCGGCGGTGGAAGCCGGGTTGATTGCCTATCTCTGGCCGCTGCTGATCGTTGTCGGATCGGCGCTCTTGCCCGGCGAGCGCCTCGCCTGGCAACATCTTGCAGGCGCACTTGCAGGGCTGGCAGGCACTGTGCTGATCGTTTCGCGTGAAGGGCTTTCCTTCAGCGAAAGCTACGGCCTAGGCTACGTGGCAGCGCTGCTATGCGCTTTTACATGGTCCGGTTACTCGCTTTTGTCGCGCCGTTTCGGTTCCGTGCCGACGGATGTTGTCACAGGTTTCTGCTTTGCAACCGCGGTCCTTTCGCTGATCTGCCATCTGGCACTCGAAACCACGGTATGGCCGCAGGGCGCAAGCGAATGGCTCGCGGTGGTCGGCCTCGGATTGCTACCGGTCGGCGCGGCCTTCTACGCGTGGGACTTCGGCGTCAAACGCGGGAACATTCAGGTGCTGGGTGCCGCCAGCTATGCGGCGCCGCTGCTTTCGACACTGATTCTCATCGTATCGGGCGTCGGCCGCCTGGATTGGCGCATCGCTGCAGCCTGTGTGCTGATTACCGGCGGTGCCGCGCTTGCGGCCAAGGATATGCTGCGCAAACCGTCGGCGCGGAGATAGCGAGCATGCAAATACTCGAATACGGGATCGACTCGCCGCAACTTGGCAGCCTTCTTTTCTCGGCAGCCGCCGCCTTCATCTATCTGCTGATGGTCAACAGGCCGCCAACGGCAAGGCGCGCGGCTGTCAGGGCACTTTCCATCGGCCTGCTCGCGGCATTGTCAACGATCGTCGGCGGGCCGCTGTTGCTCAGCGCGGCGTTGCTTGCCTGCGCAGCGGGCGATGCCTTGCTGGCGCAGGAAGATGACCGCACCTTTGTCGCCGGGCTTTTCGCCTTTCTCGCTGGCCATCTTCTCTACATCGCGCTTTTTAATAGACTCGGCTCCGTTGAGATCGTTGTCGCAGAGCCTGCAAGGCTTGCCGCCGGAGCGGTGATGGTGATCGCGGCGATGTTCGCGACGCTGCGGTTCGTTCCGGCTGCCGGGCCACTGGGACCGTTCATTGGCGTCTATATCGTGGCAATCGTTGCGATGGGCCTGAGTGGCCTGCTTATGCCAGGTCTCGGCGTTGTCATCGGCGCGCTTTGCCTGATGGCGTCGGACGCCGTGCGGGCGATCGAGAAATTTCTGTCACCGCAAACCGACGGGCGGCGCAGCTATTTCGTCTGGGTCAGCTACTACCTCGGCCAGGTGCTGATCGCGCTCTCGGTTCTGGGTCTTGCCTAGGCGCTCTCGATCTAGAAATTGTCCTTGCGTTTGCGGATTTCGGCAAAGACCTCGACGTCGCCGGCGCCCTGCATGTTGAGCGTTTGCCGGATCGCCGGATCGGACGGTCGCATGAAAGGGTTTGTTGCCTTCTCCAGACCGATTGTGCTCGGCGCCGTGGCAAGCCCGGCAGCGCGCATTTTTTCGATCTCGCCGGCCCGCTGCGCAAGTGCCTCATTGGATGGATCGACTGTAACCGCAAATTGCGCATTGGCTTGGGTGTATTCGTGGCCGAAATAGACTTCCGTGTCATCAGGCAAGGCAGCAAGCCGTTGAAGCGAATGGTGCATTTGGTCCGCCGTTCCCTCAAGCAGCCGTCCGCAGCCAAGGGCAAACAGCGTGTCCGCTGCAAAAAGAACGGAAGCCTCCGGAATGAAGTAGCAGACATGGCCGAGCGTATGACCGGGCGTCTCGATCACCTCGACCGCAAAGTCGCCGATATGGAAACGATCGCCGTCACGTACCGCTTTGTCGATCCCAGGTATCTTGCCGGCTTCCGATTCCGGACCGGTGATATCTGCGCGATACTTTGCCTTGAGCACCGCATTCGCCTCGACATGGTCGAAATGATGATGGGTGATCAGAATGTGATTAAGTTCCCAGCCGGTCCTTTCAAGCGCGTCAATAATCGGCGCCTCTTCGGGGGCATCGATCGACGCTGTTATCCCGGTTTGCGGATCATGAATCAAAACGCCGAAATTGTCCTGCCGGCATGGAAAAAGCTCGATTTTCAGATTTGCCACATTCACCTCCGGTCTGGCACCTCCGGTTCGCTCCGCGAAGCATAGAACAGTTTGCTGCGGGATTGAATCCTATGTTGGAGGAAATCGTCACGGCGGCGTGGCGTTGCTTAACTGGCAATGGTGCCGAACGTGAGCGGAGCTCGATTAACGTCGAATTCAATCCCTGCGTCACAACGGTTCAAACCGGACGTCACATGATCTAGATTTTGCCTCATGCATGCTGACATTGTAGATTTGAGGCAGTTTTACCATTCGCGTCTCGGCCAGTTGGCACAGGAGGCGATTACCATGGCGCTGGCGTCGCTTTGGCCGAGCCTGCCGGGCGAGCGGCTGGTCGGGCTGGGATTCGCGGTGCCCTATCTCGATCGGTTTCGCGCCGATGCCGAACGCACATTTGCCTTTATGCCGGCGGGCCAGGGTGCCGTGAACTGGCCGACACTGGAGGCCTCGGCAACGGCGCTTGTCTTCGATGAGGAATTGCCATTGTCCGACGCTTCGGTCGACCGGATCCTGATGATCCACGCGCTCGAATACGCGGAAAACCCCCGCGAGACGTTGCGCGAGGTCTGGCGCGTGCTGGCGCCGGGCGGAAGGCTGGTGATTGCCGTGCCGAACCGGCGCGGCGTCTGGGCAAGGCTTGAGCATACACCTTTCGGTTCCGGGCGGCCCTATTCGCGCAACCAGATCACCGGTCTTTTGCGCGACGCCAGTTTTACGCCTGGCGCATTCGCCGAGGCGCTGTTTTTTCCGCCTTCACGGCAAAAGGCAATACAGAGCGTCGCGCGTACGATGGAACGGCTTGGACGCCGGTACTGGCCGTTGTTCAGCGGTCTGGTGCTGGTGGAAGCGCAAAAGCGGCTTTATCAGGGACTGCCGGTTGCCGAACGGGCTTCGCGGCGGGTATTCGTTCCTGTATTGGCGCCCCAGGGCGCTCCGCGCACCAGCCGCAATGCTGACGCTTGGCAACGTTCAGGAAGCGATTGAAGACCGTCCGGACCGGTCAATCATCCATCGAATCGAGTTTTGTCTGCAGCGCACGGAGCTGATCCTTCAGCTCCTTCAGATCCTTGCTGTCGGCTTTTGGCTTCTTCTTTTCCTCCTGCGAAGATCCGCCGGCGCCGGTAAACGGCGAGAACATCTTCATGGCCTGCTGGAAGATCTCGCTGTTGCGCCGCACCTGCTCTTCCATCATGGCCATCGGCATTTGCATGTTGCGCGCCATTGGCGTCTCGCCGAACGCCTTGGAGATCTGCTCGCGCATCTGATCCTGCTGGGCCGTGAAAGCGCTCATGGACTGCTCAAGATAGCTCGGCAGCAGCATCTGCATCTGATCGCCATAAAACGAGATCAGTTGCCGCAGAAAGGAGACGGGCAACAGCGTGTTGCCGGTTTTCGATTCCTGCTCGAAAATGATCTGTGTGAGAACCGAATGGGTTATATCGTCGCCCGACTTGGCGTCGAGAACAACGAAATCCTCGCCATCCTTTACCATGACTGCCAGATCGTCGAGGGTCACATAGGTGCTGGTACCGGTATTGTAGAGCCGGCGATTGGCATATTTCTTTATGACAATCTGCCCATCAGCTTTGGCCATACATGCTACCTCCCTGTCGGCGGCTTTCTGTCTGGCGTCGTTTTAGTTGCCTTGGGTCGCGGTCCCGCGGCGGTGACCCACGCCCCGGTCTTTTCACAACCGGCGACGGAATGACCACGCAAAATCTGGCGCCGGCATCAACATGAACATGGGTAAGAAGAAAAGTATAGCATTATTTATAATGATTTGTGCAACGACCCGCACGGCAGTGGCCGGCGCGAGCGCCGACATATGCGCGGCGTGAATTGCTGCAATGCCGCAGACAGGTTTGACTTCCGTGGCAACCTGCTTCACTTTCAACCCAGTCACGATCGCGGACAGAAATTCAACATTCAGAGTAGGCTAATGACCAATCCATCCATTGTAATAGCCAGTGCGGCGCGCACGGCTGTCGGTTCCTTCAACGGTGCCTTTGCCACCGTGCCTGCACACGAACTCGGCGCAACCGCTATTTCCGGCGCGCTGGAGCGGGCCGGCGTCGAACCGGCAGATGTCAATGAAGTCATCATGGGACAGATTCTACAGGCCGGCGAAGGGCAAAACCCGGCCAGACAGGCCGCCATGAAGGCTGGCGTGCCGCAGGAAGCAACATCCTGGGGCCTGAACCAACTTTGCGGCTCGGGCCTTCGCGCGGTTGCGGTGGGCATGCAGCAAATCGCCACCGGCGACGCTGAAATTGTCGTCGCAGGCGGCCAGGAGTCGATGTCCATGGCGCCGCATGTTGCCCATCTTCGTCAGGGGCAAAAGATGGGCGACTTGAAGATGATCGATTCGATGATCAAGGACGGCCTGACGGACGCCTTTTACGGCTACCATATGGGCAACACGGCTGAAAACATCGCGGAGCGCTGGCAGCTGACCCGCGAGGTTCAGGACGAGTTTGCGGTCGGATCGCAAAACAAGGCAGAGGCGGCGCAAAAGGCAGGCCGCTTCAAGGACGAGATCGTGCCGTTCACCGTGAAGACACGTAAGGGCGACATCGTCGTTGAAGAGGATGAATATATCCGTCACGGCGCCTCGATTGAGCAGATGGCCAAATTGCGGCCAGCCTTCAACAAAGAAGGCACGGTGACTGCCGCCAATGCGTCCGGCATTAATGACGGAGCGGCTGCGGTTGTTCTGATGAGCGAACAGGAAGCGGAAAGGCGCGGTATCGCTCCGATGGCGAAGATCGTATCCTGGGCCACGGCTGGCGTTGATCCTCAGATTATGGGCACCGGTCCCATTCCGGCATCGAAGAAAGCTCTGGAAAAGGCCGGCTGGTCGATTAACGATCTGGAACTGGTGGAAGCCAATGAGGCCTTTGCGGCGCAGGCCTGTGCTGTCAACAAGGATCTCGGTTGGAGCACCGACATCGTCAACGTCAATGGCGGCGCCATTGCAATCGGCCATCCGATTGGCGCTTCCGGCGCGCGAATCCTGAACACACTGCTTTTCGAGATGCAGAGGCGCGACGTGAAAAAGGGTCTTGCCACGCTGTGCATTGGCGGCGGCATGGGTGTCGCGATGTGTGTCGAGCGTCCGTAGTCACGGGCAGCGTTACGCGGCGGCCATCATCCGGCCGCCGGTTTTTATGAGCGTATCTGGGAGGTGTCATGAGTAGAGTAGCAATCGTAACGGGCGGAACCCGGGGCATTGGCGCGGCCATTTCCGTCGGGCTCAAGAATGCGGGCTACAAGGTTGCAGCCAACTATGCCGGCAATGACGAGAAGGCGAATGCCTTTCACGCGGAAACCGGGATCGGCGTCTACAAATGGGATGTATCCAATTATCAGGCCTGTGCCGATGGCATTGCCAAAGTTGAAGCCGATCTTGGCCCGGTGGAAGTTCTTGTGAACAATGCGGGCATTACGCGGGACGCCATGTTTCACAAGATGACGCCGGAACAGTGGGGCGAAGTCATCAACACCAACCTGACGGGTCTCTTTAACATGACCCATCCGGTCTGGCCGGGTATGCGGGAGCGTGGTTTCGGCCGCATCGTCAATATCTCCTCGATCAATGGGCAAAAGGGTCAGATGGGGCAGGCCAACTACGCTGCCGCCAAGGCCGGCGATATCGGCATGACCAAGACGTTGGCGGCTGAAGGCGCGGCAAAGGGGATTACGGTCAACGCCATATGTCCGGGATATATCGGGACGGAAATGGTGCGGGCGGTGCCGGAGAAAGTGCTGAATGAACGGATCCTGCCGCTCATTCCGGTGGGGCGCCTGGGCGAGCCAGAGGAAATCGCACGCTGTGTGGTGTTTCTGGCCTCGGATGACGCCGGCTTTATCACCGGCTCTACGCTATCGGCCAATGGCGGGCAGTATTTCGCTTAAGTGTCTTTGTTCAGACTGCTGAAACGGCGCCGGCGCCTGATTTTGTTAACCTTTTTGCGGGGTTCATGGCGTTTCGGCGGCGGATTTGCCGCCGATTTTGGTGCCGGCTAGACGGAGAACGGCTATATCTTGTAGGAACAAACCAAAAACATGAAGCAGTCAGCGATTCGTCGCCGATTCGTTCCGCTTTTGGTCGAATTGTTAACAGAAGGACCGATTGCCGCATCGGTTTTGTTAACCGGCTGTTTAGAAAAAGTTCAAATTTACAATCTGTTAACCATCTTTTTCGGTGAGGCATCAGCGACGCGCGACAAAAAGTTAACCGGGGGGGCCATTTTGTTTTCACAGAGAGGCAACGTTCAAGAATCCGCATCCGGATCTAGTGGTTGCGCCGGCGCGAAACGCCATATTTCGTCGTGAACAAACCCTGAATCAAGCGGAGTCAGCGATTCGTCGCCGTTTCGTTCCATCCCTGTTCCAACGGTTAACGCAAGCCATGACATTTACTGTGTGACGCACCATGTCTGCATGCTAGACCTACCATCCATTGCGAATATGTCTGCTGCTTGATGTCCCAGAATTCAACCTTCCAGAACCAATCAGGAAACAGGACCAGTGGCCGTGGCGTGACTGCGGTTCTGGGGCCGACCAACACAGGCAAGACCCATTATGCCATCGAGCGTATGGTCGCGCACAAAAGCGGCGTGATCGGGCTGCCGCTGCGATTGCTGGCGCGGGAGGTCTATGAGCGGATCTGCTTAAAGGCGGGCAGCAGCAATGTCGCGCTGATTACGGGTGAGGAGAAGATCAGTCCCGGCGGCGCGCGCTATTCGGTATGCACTGTCGAGGCAATGCCGAATGAGACCGATGCGGAATTTGTGGCCATCGATGAGGTGCAGCTTGCCGGGGACCTCGAGCGCGGACATGTCTTTACCGACCGGCTCCTCAATTTGCGCGGCCGGGAAGAGACGTTGCTTCTGGGTGCGGCGACCATGCGCGGTATTCTCGAAACGCTCCTGCCCGGGCTGAAGGTTTTGTCTCGCCCGCGGTTGTCGCATCTCGCCTATGCCGGATCGAAGAAAATCACGCGGCTTCCGAAGCGATCCGTCATCGCCGCGTTTTCAGCCGATGAAGTCTACGCGATCGCCGAGCTCGTGCGCAGACAGCGCGGTGGCGCAGCTGTTGTTCTTGGTGCGCTCAGCCCCCGGACGCGCAACGCACAGGTCGCCCTCTACCAGCAAGGCGATGTCGACTATCTTGTCGCCACCGACGCCATCGGCATGGGCCTCAACCTCGATGTCGATCACGTGGCTTTCGCCCAGGACCGGAAGTTCGATGGCTACCAGTTCCGCAATCTCAATCCGGGTGAACTCGGCCAGGTGGCCGGTCGTGCCGGTCGCCACATGCGGGACGGAACGTTCGGTGTCACCGGCAGGGTCAATCCATTCAGTGACGAAATCGTCGAACGCATCGAAAGTCATGAATTCGAACCCGTGAAGGTTCTGCAGTGGCGCAGCAAACAGCTCGATTTCAGTTCCGTGCAAGCACTATGCGAAAGCCTCGACGCGGCACCCTCCACCATCGGACTCAGCCGCGCGCTTCCGGCCGTCGACCGGCAGGCGCTCGACACCCTGACGCGCGATGCCGATGTCATCGATATGGTTTCATCTCCGCAGGCTGTTAAATTGCTGTGGGAGGTTTGCGCGCTGCCCGATTACCGCCGGATTGCCCCCGCACAACATGCCGAACTGATCGCGACATTGTTTCAGGACATCATGCGTTTCGGCAGTGTGAGGGAGGATTATGTGGCCGAACAGGTGCGCCGGGCCGACCGCACGGACGGTGAAATCGACACATTGTCGGCACGCGTATCGCAGATAAGAACATGGACCTATGCCTCAAACCGACCGGGATGGCTTGCGAATCCGTCACACTGGCAGGAAAAGACGCGCGAAATCGAAGATCGACTGTCGGATGCGCTGCATGAGAGGTTGACGAAACGCTTTGTTGATCGCAGGACATCTGTGCTCATGAAGCGGTTGAGAGAGAACGCGATGCTTGAAGCAGAAATTGGTGTCGACGGAGACGTTTTTGTCGAAGGTCACCACGTAGGGCAGTTGAACGGCTTCCGCTTTACGCCGGACGCAGGCGCGGAGGGTCCCGACGCGAAGGCGGTTCTTGCAGCGGCGCAAAAATCACTTGCCCTGGAGTTCGAGGCGCGTGCGGCGCGGCTGCATGCCTCGGGAAACAGCGATTTCGCTTTAGGATCCGACGGGCTGATACGGTGGTTGGGCGATCCGGTCGCGAAATTGTCCGATAGCGAGAATCTGTTGAAGCCGCGCGCTGTTTTGTTGGCCGATGAGCAATTGTCGGATCAGGCGCGTGAAGTGGTCATGTCTCGTATCGAGCGCCATGTCGGCCACCACATCTCGACCGTGTTGAAGCCGCTCGAAGACCTAACATCGGCCGAGGACATCGACGGTCTCGCAAAAGGAATGGCTTTTCGGCTTGTGGAGGCGTTGGGCGTGCTCTTTCGCCGCGACGTGGCGGCCGATGTCAAAGCGCTTGACCAGGATGCACGTGGTTCCCTGCGTCGTTATGGCGTTCGTTTCGGTGCCTATCACGTTTTCATGCCGGCGTTGCTGAAACCGGCACCGGCGGAACTGATCACGATGCTCTGGTCGTTGCGCAATGACGGGTTCGACAAGCCGGGCTACGGCGAGATTACCGGGGCGCTTGCGGCCGGACGCACATCAATCGTGACCGATCCGACCTTTGAACGGGAGTTCTATAGACTGGCGGGCTTCCGCTTTTTGGGAAAACGCGCAGTGCGTATCGATATTCTTGAGCGGCTGGCTGATATCATCCGGCCACTGCTGCACTGGAAGCCCGAGTCAGGGCCTCGACCGGAGGGTGCCTATGACGGGCGCCGTTTCTCTACGACGCCCGCGATGCTTTCCATTCTCGGCGCAACACCGGACGATATAGAAGAGATCCTGAAAGGGCTGGGCTACCGCGCTGAAGCGGTTGAACCTGAAGAGGCAGAGCGGCACCTGTCATCCATCGACGCCCAAATTGCGGCAAAGACTGGGACTGCGGAAGGCACCGCAACCGCTACCGTTGAGACGGTTACCATCAGCCGGCCGCAAAAAACCGCAGAAAACGGCGGAACAGGCAATGAAACCACGGCTGTGCAACCTGCGCCGCAGGAGGGGGTCAGCACAGTCGAGGCGGCGTCGGCCATTGCCGAGGCTCCAAAGCCGATCACCACAGTTGAGGATGAGGCGCCGGCCCCAGCGACAGATACGGAAACGGCAGTGGAAGAACCCGAAGCAAACGGCGACGAGGCGGAAGCGCCGAAGCCCGTCCTGCTTTGGCATCCGGCCGGGCGTTCCGACAACAATCGCAGCCGCAACAGAAATCAACAAAGACAGCCCCGCAAAGGGGGCGGCCGGAACCGGCAAGTTGAGAACCGACCAAAGGGCAAGGGTACCTTCAAGGGCAGGCCCGGCAAGCCCGGCAGGGGAGGTATGGGTACAAAGCCGCCGCGCAAGGACAAGCCGATCGATCCCGATTCGCCGTTTGCAAAGCTTGCGGCGCTCAAGGAGCAGCTCAACAAATAGCAGACCAGCGTATGGGCGAGAGCCGGCAGCGGATAGACAAGTGGATGTTTTTTGCCCGGGTGGTGAAATCGCGCTCGCTTGCTGCCAAGCTTGCCCAGTCAGGACGCGTTCGGGTGAACGGCAACAAGATCGATCAGCCGAGCCGGCAGGTTGTCTGCGGCGACGTTCTGACGATTTCGCTGGATCGCAGGATCCTTGTGCTGAAAGTCGTCGAACCGGGGACGCGGCGCGGCCCCTATGAGGAGGCGCGGCGTTTGTACGACGATATGAGCCCACCTGCCGCTTCCACGCTCAAGCCTCCGCTCGGGGCCGTTCCATACCGTGAGGCAGGAAGCGGGCGGCCGACGAAACGGGAGCGGCGCCATCTCGATCGGTGGAAATCGAGCCGCGAATGAACTGTCTTAAGCGTGCGACAATTTGTATCAGGCAGAGAATTCACCATGACATCGCCGGGCCGCGATACGAATGTGCTCAATAATGCCTCCAGACGGAACCTCAATTCCCTGCGGCGACGTTTGGGTAAAGCAGCGTATGCGCACCCTTGCCGGTTTCGCTTGCCAAGGCAAATCAAAGCCATTACCTCAATTCTAGATTAGTGGAGTACCCGATCCGGCCGGAGCCCTCGATGACCTATGTCGTCAATGACAACTGCATCAAATGCAAATATACCGATTGTGTCGAGGTGTGTCCGGTTGACTGTTTTTACGAAGGTGAAAACATGCTGGTTATCCACCCTGACGAGTGCATTGATTGCGGTGTGTGCGAACCGGAATGCCCAGCCGAAGCGATCAAACCAGACACTGAGCCGGGTCTGGAAAAATGGCTAAGAGTGAATGCCGAATACTCCGAGAAATGGCCGAACATCACGATGAAGAAGGATGAGCTGCCCGAGGCGGATACGTTTGACGGTGTCGAAGGCAAGTTCGAGAAGTATTTTTCGCCCGAACCGGGTGAAGGTGACTGAACTGCGGGCTGACTTTGTGCCTGTCTTGCAGTTTAACCCGCCGGAAACCACATCAGCGCACCGAAACGGCGGTTAACCTAATTTAAAGGTGATCGCGATTTACACTGTGCGGTTGCGGCAAATAATTGATTTGTGCGGTTTTTTGTGCTATTTAAAGGATACTGACCACAGGCAGGCGTAATGCGCATGCCGTGACTGCCACGATGATGGAAGACTAATATTCCCACGAACCCAAGAACTTTGGACAGCGTGCTATGGCTGAGCTGTCGGCTTCGCCCGAATATAGATTGCCTGCGTGTGCAGTAATTCTTTTCAACATGTGTCGGTCGGATCGTCGAATCCGGTTGTGGCCAGATAAACGTTATCGAGTACTCGACCCGGCCGTTCCCCGGGCTGCAAAAGGGAGAATGAAAAACGAATGACAACCCAGCAGAAAAAGCCTTCTCAGCGTCAGGGATTTAAGACCAACGAACATATCGTGTATCCCGCTCACGGTGTCGGCCAGATTGTGGCGATCGAAGAGCAGGAAGTTGCGGGGCATAAGCTCGAGCTGTTCGTCATCGATTTCGAAAAGGACAAGATGCGCCTGAAAGTGCCCGTTGCAAAGGCATCTTCAATCGGCATGCGCAAACTTGCCGAGACGGATTTTGTTGACCGTTCACTGAAGGTCGTCCAAGGCCGTGCACGCATCAAGCGCACCATGTGGTCGCGCCGGGCGCAGGAGTATGACGCCAAGATCAACTCCGGTGATCTGATTTCGATCGCAGAGGTCGTGCGTGACCTCTATCGCGCGGAAAATCAGCCTGAGCAGTCCTATTCCGAGCGGCAGCTTTATGAAGCGGCGCTCGATCGCATGGCGCGAGAAATTGCAGCCGTGAACAAGCTTTCCGAAACGGAAGCGGTTCGGCTGATCGAGACCAATCTTAATAAGGGTCCGAAGCGTGGAAAAGCAGCGGAAGATGACACTGCTAATGACGGCGAAAAACAGGAAGCGGCTGCCTGACGCCGGTAGTCACGCGCCGTTCACCGGAATTTGAACGGCAGTTGTAAATAGTAGCTGATCCAGCAAAACCCGGCCTTGCGCCGGGTTTTTTGGTCTGCGGACACCGATTTGTTCGGCCTCAAGGAAACCGGTACCGAATTTTGAACGATGCGTTTCCTTGTATTTGCGATGATCCATACACACGATTGTCCCGTATAAACAAACAAGCCCGAACCATCGGGCTTCGGGGAAAAACAACCCCAGCATACGCAGATGCATTTGGTTTCATGCACACAGCCTGCAATCGGGAGTATCAAATGAGCGGAGCTCGAGCCGGTAATGATCTCATAAAGGCGGCTATGTCAGCCCCTTACCTTGGCCGTGAAGAAGAACACGAACTCGCGGTTTTGTGGAAAGAAGAGAGGGATCAGGAAGCACTGCATAAAATAGCCACGGCGCATATGCGACTGGTCATTTCCATGGCCGCCAAATTCAGAAATTTCGGCCTGCCAATGAATGATCTTATCCAGGAAGGGCATGTGGGTTTGCTAGAAGCCGCCGCGCGCTTCGAACCCGATCGGGATGTGCGTTTTTCGACCTATGCCACATGGTGGATCCGGGCGTCGATACAGGATTACATCTTGCGCAACTGGTCAATCGTCCGCGGTGGAACAAGTTCTGCTCAGAAAGCCTTGTTCTTCAACCTGCGCCGCCTTCGTGCCAAGCTATGGCGCAGCAATGAGAATATGGGCGATAGCGCCATTCACCAGGAGATCGCGCTGGCGGTCGGGGTCAACGTAAAGGATGTCGCTGTGATGGATGCGCGGTTGTCCGGGTCCGATACGTCACTCAATGCGCCGGTATCAGACTCCGAAACACCCGGTTCGGATCGCATAGAGTTCCTCAAGAGCGATGATCCCCTGCCGGATGAGCAAGTTTCTGTCATTATTGACCAAGAACGGCGGTCGGAGTGGATCAAGTCTGCGCTCGACAAGCTCAATCCGCGTGAAATGAAAATCATTCGCGAGCGTCGTTTAAGTGAAAACGGTGCGACGCTGGAGGCGCTCGGTTCGAGTCTGGGTATCTCCAAGGAACGTGTACGGCAAATTGAAAATCGTGCGCTCGAAAAACTGAAGATTGCCTTGGAAAAGGATTCGCCGGCCATCACCAGCATGTAGCGCTGGCAAGAACGCCTCCATCTTCACACGACAGCGCCGCGTCCAAAGGTCAGCTCGATCAATCGGGGCGGCCGATCAGCTGTCCGAAATTACCTTGACTTCCTGACCCACGGAAAGGCCTGAACCGGGCGGTAGCGCGTTGAGCAGGCGGAACAGTTCGACCCTCCTGTCAGTGCCGCGCATGCGGCGCGCAACCGAGGACACGCTTTCACCGGGCCTGATGGTCTCGACGCGGACGCGAAGCGGCTGGGCCGCTGCAATCTCTGCCGGCGTCATTTTACGAAATGAACCGAGTATCGCGTTTGACGTACGCTGCAGGTTGCGGCTGCCCCGCGGGGCTGCGGTCAGCAATCTGTAAATCCGATTGTCGACACGCACCACCGCAACGTCAAAGTCCCACTCATCGGCGGTCGCCCTGGCGGTGGCGGCGTCGAGGCCGTTAACCTGCACAGACTGAACCGTATCCGGGTCAAGGCCGCTGACCCAACCACTCGAAATGTAGTTTGTGAGCGATCTCCTGGGGCTTTCGGATACCCCGTCGAAACGGAATGCGATATCGCCGGGCCCGGTGGCCAAGACAGCCTGCGCGGTATTGTCGATCTGGAAACCCGATGGAACGTTGAACTGTATTCCGAGGTTCGGATGCAGGAATGTCAGGCCGCGGACATAGCCCTCGTTCGGGCTGTCGCCATACAATAGCCCGTTGATGCCCTCCAGATATCGGTCGCGATCCCTGACGCCATTTCCCGGTGGTCCGAATGCCCGCGCATGGCGCTTGGCAAGTTCAAGACGCTTTGGCGTGTCCGGATGTGTGGAAAGGAAGTCGAGGCTCTGGTCAATCTCTCCGTCTCCGACGCGAAACCGACTGTATGCTTCCATGGACTGTAGAAAACGCGCAGCGGCGTAGGGGTCAAATCCCGCCTGGCCGAGCATGCGAACGCCAATGAGATCGGCCTGAAGTTCCTGCTGCCGGGAAAATGCGGCCAAACGCAACTTGCTGCGGGCCCTGATCTGTTGACCGGCGATCTCGCTGGACAGAATTTCAGCGGCAACGCGGCTGGCGATGACTTCTGCTTCCTCGGCGCGTTGTCTTTGCAGTCCGTGATTGGCGGTCACGTGCGCCATTTCATGGGCTATGACCGCCGCGACCTCGGAGGAATCGTTAGCCAGGGCCAGAAGACCACGGGTGACATAGAGATATCCGCCGGGCAGGGCAAAGGCGTTGACAGCGGGCGAGTTCAATATGGTTATTCGCCAGGTCTGTTTTGGATTTTCAGATACCAGCGTCAGTTCGCCGACGATGCGCGCGAGCATGCGTTCCACCTTCGGATCGCTGAATTCACCGCCATAGCTGGCAACAATACGCGGGTGCTCACGAGCGCCGATACGCGCCCTGGGGTCGCCTTTTTCGGCGCGCGCGACTGTTTGAGGGTTATTGGAAGGGCCAATTTCCGACGAATAGGTCTGGTTGAGCAGAGACTGGCAACCCGCGACGGCAATACACAGGAAGCCTACGGCCAGCGCTTTCCAAGCTGCGCCGAGACTCTTTCCGGTGCGGCCATGCCGCGATGCCGGAGATCGGTTACTGAAAAACAAGTGCTTGATTGGTTTTGCGCCTTGTCGATTCAAAATGTGCTCTTGTGTCTTCTAGAGCGAGTTGCAGATAAAGGAAACCACCAGTTTTGCGGCTTAAGACTGCGCGGTCATCATGGCACGGCATCAATACTCGGTTTCGCCGAGATAGTCGGCCAATCCAGCGACATCACGCCGGTCCAGAAAGCCTTCCGCTTTTCCGCTGGCCACCGTACGTCCGTCGTCCAGAAAGACAATCGTGTCGGCAATCCTTGCAGCATCTTCAGGCTGATGTGTGACAAACACCATCGTCATCCTCGTTTCAGCCTGCAATTTTTTGATAAGTAGTAACATATCGCGGCGTAATCGAGGCCCGAGAGCGGCAAATGGTTCGTCCAGCAGCAGGACAGCTTTGCGCCTGACGATTGCCCGCGCAATGGCGACGCGCTGGCGTTCCCCGCCGGACAAGGTGCCGGGCATGCGGTCCTCGAAGCCTTGCAGGCCGACCCGCGCCAGTGCATTGGCAACGGTTTCGCGATCTGCGGGGCCAGCCGAAAGTCTCGGGCGGATGCCGAGCGCGACATTGATGGCGACGGTCAGATGGGAAAACAGGTTGTTTTCCTGAAAGACCATGGACACGGGTCGGTCAGCCGGATCGGCGCCGGTGACGTCGGTGCCGCCTATCCACACCCGTCCGCTATCGGGCTGTTCGAAGCCTGCGACAACATTCAGGAACGTCGATTTGCCTGCCCCGGACGGCCCAATCACGGCTGCGCTAGCGCCGGCGTCAAGTGCTACGTCGAAGGTCATAGCGTGGCTGCCACGCACAAGGCGGACGGCATCGAGCACAAGCGGTTGACCGATCACAGCTGCGCCCCCGCTTCGCCCGACTTGCGGCCCTGGTCGGCAAAAATCATCAGCACAAGACATACGATTCCCAGAATAAGTGCCAGCCCCGCGGCATCATTGGTGCGGTAGCTGCCCATGCGCTGCAAAAGCAGGTAAGGCAGGGTGATCAGTTCCTGGCTGCCGAAAAGTGCGATGGCGCCCAGATCACCCAGCGACAGGGCCATCGCGAAAGCCATTGCCAGCAGAAAGGAACGTCGCATGCCGGGCCAGTCGATCAGCCGCAAGCGATCCAAACCGCCGATGCCAAGTGCTGAGCTAAGCCGGGCTGTCCGGGCCATATGGGTGGTATGAGCCGGTTCCAGAACCCGTACCGTAAACGGCAAAGCCATCATTGCGTTAATGGTGATTACGATGAACGGCGCCACGGCAAAAATATCGGCTCGATTGCGCAAAAGGACGAACCAGCCGGCGCCGAGGACGATGGGCGGGACCAGCAGAACGAGGCTTGACGCCCCGGATGCCGAAAGTCGAAACGCGCGCGCCCATGGGTAATCGTAGGCAAGCGGCATCGCCGCGTAACGTGCGCGCACAAGTGTCGCGGCGATGGATACCGAGATCAGGGCGGCAATCGCTGCAATGGCAAGGCTGGTGAAGATGGCGCGCCATACGACCGGCTCATTGAGCAGTCTTACAAAATCCGCCGATAGGCCTGAAATTGCGATGGAGACGAGTGGCGCGAGCAGGAACAACGCGCACAGTCCAATCAGGCCATAGTCGAAGAAACGCGCGGCGACGCCCCGGCCGGGATAGCGTTTGGCGGCCTGTCCCAGCGTTGCCTGCTCGTCCGGCGAACCGCCGATCATCGTCAGTATCAACAGCAGAAATGCAGTCAGCAGTAGCTGAATGAGGGCGAGAATAACCGCCCGCTGGGGATCGAAATCAAACCGCAGCGCCTGATAGATTGCGACCTCGATTGTCGTTGCGGCCGGTCCGCCTCCGAGCAGCAATACGAGCGTAAAGCTGGTGATGCATAACATAAAGACAAGGCCGCTGACGGCGGGCAGATGGCTGCGCATGAAGGGCCATTCGATCAAACGAAAGACAGCCCATTGCCCAAGTCCGAGCTGGCTGGCATTGCGCCAATGCTCTGCGGGAACCCGTTCAAGCTGGGAAACCAGCAGGCGCGCGGCCAGCGGCATGTTGAAGAAGACATGGGCAATAAGGATACCGGCAAGGCCATAGATGGAGACCGGACTATCCATTCCCAAAGCGATCAGCGCGTGGTTGACAATGCCTTGCCGGCCCCAGATTTCGATCAGGCCTAGCGCTGCCACGATGGGCGGCAGTCCGATGGGAACGGCAAGCAGTCGCAACAGCCATTTGCGGCCGGCAAAGGCCTGTCTGCGGGCGATGGCGCGGGCCAAGGGAATGGCGAGACCAATCGAAATGATCGTCGACAGACAGGCTTGCAGCAACGTAAAGCGTGTGACGCTCCAGATATAGGCCGTAAAAACGGGATCTGTGCCGGACGAAAACTCGGCAGCCGCCGCCAAAAGCGCATACACGGCGGCACCGATTGAAACGGCCATGCCGGCCATAACGGCGGCGCCGGAGATTATCCCCGCGCGGACCTGCCGCCTGCCCAGCAATTGACCATGAAACGGTTTAGTCACTCATGACCGCCAACCATTCATCGACCCATGCCTTGCGGTTTGCTGCCACTTCGTCGGGTGAAAAAAGCAGTGTTGTCGAGGGCGTGACAAGCTTGCCAAAGGCATCCGGAAGAGGCTCGGAAACCTTGCCCGCCGGAAACATCCAGTTGGTGGTGGGGATGGCGTCTTGAAACTGCGGACCCGTCATGAAGACGAGGAACTGCCGCGCCAGATCCTTGTTGTCCGAAGATTTGATCAGGCCGGCCACCTCGATCTGCATGTAGTGGCCCTCGTCAAAGCTTGCGGCCTGGTAGCGGTCCGTTTCTTCAACGACCATATGGTAGGCAGGCGAGGTCGTATAGGACAGCACCATCGGAACCTCACCGTTGGTGAATGAGGCGTAGGCCTCCGACCATCCAGGCGTAACCGTCAGGATGCGTTGTTTGAGCTTTTCCCAAGCCTGCGGCGCCTCGTCGCCATAGACCTTCTTCACCCACAAGAGCAGACCAAGCCCCGGTGTGGAGGTACGCGGGTCCTGGATGATGATTTTTTCGTCCGGGTTGCCTTCGATAAGGTCTTTCATGCTGGAAGGCGGCGAATCCAGCGCTTCGGTATCATAGACCACGGCGAAGTAGCCGTAATCATAGGGCACGAAAACATCATCGGACCAGTTGCCGGGCACATCGACATTGGATTGGTCGATACCGCTCGGTTCGAAAAGGCCGGTTGCTTTCGCTTCCGTGACAAGGTTCGTGTCGAGGCCAAGCACGATGTCAGCGCGGGTGTTTTCGCCCTCGAGCCGAAGCCGGTTGAGGAGGGCAACCCCGTCGGCGACGCCGACCCAGTTCAGGGTGCAGTCGCATTCCGCTTCGAAGGCTTCCTTGATCACCGGCCCGGGGCCCCAATCGGTGACGAAGCTGTCATACGTGTAGACAGTGAGTTCGTTGTCTGCCGCAACCAGCGGCGCGGCGGCAACCAAGCCCGCCAGCGAGAGGCAAATTGTCAAAAAACCACGTCTGTTGCGCATCTGCGCCTCCTTCATGTCAAATTCGGGAAAAAGGCGCTTTGATGCGTCTAATCCCTCCGCCGGTACAAACCGGATCAGGTTCCTCGGGTTGGCTGAGCCTCTCAGCCGAGCGCGTTGCGGTCGGCACCCCGTTAGAGCAGCCTCTCTTGTAAAGCGGCGGGTCAGCGCTGGCAAGTGCGGCAAAAGCTGCTATGTGCTTCGTGACATGACAGAGACGACGACCTTCCTCGTTCTGCTGGGCGGGGCTCTTGAGACAACGGAACGGTTGCAGACGCAAATCGAAGGTGCGCGCGTCGTCGCAGCCGACGGCGGAATGCTTCATGCGCAAGGCCTCTCGCTCACGCCCGAACTGTGGGTCGGCGATTTCGATTCCTCACCGGAGCACCTCCAAAACCAGTGGTCGCACACGCGGCGGCGACCCTACGCGTCAGCCAAGAACCTGACGGATGGCGAGATTGCCGTTAACGAAGCTCTGGAATTGGGGGCTGAGAAAATCATTCTTGCGGGTGCGCTCGGCGGTGAGCGCAGTGACCATGCTTTCCTTCATATGACGCTTGCCTGCGCCCTTTACGAAAAAGGCATCGATATGATGCTGACGTCTGGCCTTGAGGAAGGGTGGCCGGTCGGAGCGAAAAGCCGGACACTGGATTTGCCGCCCGCATCGATGTTTTCCATTCTGAACTTTGACGACCTCTCGGGGCTCTCTATCGAAGGTGCGCGTTATCCGCTTTCGCGCTTTGACCTGCCGTTCGGTTCGTCGCGCACGATCTCGAATGTTGCCGAAGGTGCCGTCACCGTGACCCTTGAACAGGGCACCGCGATCCTTGTTGCCCGGCCCTTCGATCTTTCGGGCCGTTGAACCATGGCGCCGCCGCTTCTCAAGCTGGACGACATACACCTGACTTTCGGCGGAACGCCCTTGTTCGCCGGCGCCGGGCTGCAGGTCGGACCCGGTGACAGGATCTGCCTTGTCGGGCGAAACGGATCCGGCAAATCGACCCTCCTGAAGATCGCCGCCGGTCTGGCGGAGGCGCAATCCGGCAGCGTGTTCCGGCAACCATCCTGCACCTTGCGCTATCTCGAACAGGCGCCGGACTTTGCTGATTTTGCCACCATTCGAGAATACGCAGAAGCGGGCCTTGGGCCGGGCGATGATGTACACAGGGTTGGCCATCTGCTCGAACATCTTGGTCTGACCGGCGACGAGCAGCCGGACCGTCTTTCGGGCGGCGAAGCGCGCCGCGCCGCGCTGGTGCGGGTGCTGGCACCGGCGCCGGACATTCTGCTTCTGGACGAGCCGACCAACCATCTGGATCTGCCAACGATCGAATGGTTGGAAACGGAACTGCGCAAGAGCCGCAGCGCGATGGTTGTCATCTCGCATGACCGCCGGTTTCTGGAGCAAGTCGGACGATCGACCATATGGCTCGACAGAGGTCAGACCCGGCGAATGGACAAGGGATTTGATGCCTTCGAAGCCTGGCGCGACAAGGTGCTGGATGAAGAGGAACAGGAGCAACACAAGCTTGGCCGCGCCATTGTTCGCGAGGAGCACTGGCTACGCTACGGCGTTACCGCACGGCGGAAGCGGAATATGCGCCGGCTTACGGAATTGCGCGAGATGCGAGCGCGCCATCGCGACCATCGTGGCCCGACAGGCACGGTAGAGGCAACTGTCTCGTCGGCCAAGGAATCCGGCAAGCTGGTGATCGAAGCCGAGTCAATCTCGAAATCCTATGGTGGCAGGAAAATTGTCGAAGGATTTTCCTGTCGCGTCCAGCGCGGTGACCGGATCGGTCTTGTGGGTCCGAACGGCGCCGGCAAAACAACGCTGCTCAACCTTCTGACCGGCCAGCTTGAAGCCGAAAGCGGTTCTTTGCGTCTCGGCGCAAATCTTGCGCTTACGGTTCTCGATCAGAAGCGGGAAGCGCTGGATCCCAACGAGACGCTGGAGCATTTTCTCACCGACGGGCGCGGCAGCACGCTGCTTGTAAACGGCGCCGAGCGCCATGTTACCGGCTATATGAAGGATTTTCTGTTTCAGCCGGAGCAAGCGCGCACGCCAATACGGGAGTTGTCTGGCGGCGAAAAGGCGCGGCTGATCATGGCGCGTAATCTGGCAACGCCCGCCAATCTGATGATTCTCGATGAGCCGACGAATGATCTTGATCTCGAAACGCTCGATCTGTTGCAGGAAATCGTCTCCGGTTTTTCCGGAACGGTTATTCTTGTCAGTCACGATCGCGATTTTCTCGATCGAACCGTCACGTCAATCATCGCGCCTGCTGTCCCCGACACGCCCGATGGGCAATGGTTGATCTATGCCGGCGGCTACCGCGATATGGTGGCGCAAAGGGGCGCGGCCGGAACTGAGGCCAAAGCACAGGCTTCAAGCAAGAAAGAAACGTCGGAACAAAAGACACGGAGACCGGCGGACAAGAAGAACAAGCTCTCATACAAGGAAAAATATGCGCTTGAGACACTGCCGGATCTGATCGTTACTGCTGAAAATGAAATTGCCGCTATCGAGGAGCGGATGGCCGATCCGGATCTGTTCGCGCGTGATCCCGAAATCTTCAATCGTCTGGCTGATGATCTTGCGCTGCAACAACAGAAGCTCGCCGAGATGGAGGACCAATGGCTTGATCTGGAAATGCTTCGGGAAAGGCTTGAAGACGACGGATCCTGATGGCAAGCGGCATTGGCGAGGATGCGGCTTGCCGACAGGTGTTTTCATTTGATCAAAACATCCCTAATGTCGCCGGCGTTCAACGGAGAGAGAAATCAGCCATGCGGTTTGAAGGCACGAGCGCCTATATTGCCGAAAAAGACCTGAAGGTTGCGGTCAATGCCGCGATCACGCTGGAACGGCCCCTGCTGGTCAAAGGGGAGCCAGGAACGGGAAAGACCGAACTGGCCAAGCAAGTGGCAGCCGCATTGGGCCTGGAGCTTTACGAGTGGCATATCAAATCGACCACGAAGGCGCAGCAGGGTCTCTACGAATATGACGCAGTGTCGCGTCTGCGTGACAGCCAACTGGGCGATGATCGCGTCAACGATGTCCGCAACTACATCAAGCGGGGAAAACTGTGGGAGGCCTTTCAGTCCGAAAAGAAAGTCGTCCTTCTGATCGATGAGATCGACAAGGCCGACATCGAGTTTCCCAACGATCTCCTGCAGGAACTCGACAAGATGGAGTTCTTTGTCTACGAGACCGGCGAGACCATCAAGGCCGTGCAGCGCCCTGTTGTGATCATCACTTCAAACAATGAAAAGGAACTGCCGGATGCATTTCTGCGCCGCTGTTTCTTTCACTACATCAAGTTTCCGGATGCGGACACGCTCCAAAAGATTGTCGATGTTCATTATCCCGGCATCAAGAAGGATCTCGTCAGTGCCGCGCTCAGCCAGTTTTACGAATTGCGGGATATACCTGGACTGAAGAAAAAGCCGTCGACATCGGAAGCGCTTGACTGGATCAGGCTTCTGGTTTCGGACGATGTCGATCCTGCTGATCTGCGCGGCAGTGCCAAGAATGCTCTGCCAAGGCTGCACGGGGCCTTGTTGAAGAACGAGCAGGATGTGCATTTGTTTGAGCGGTTGGCATTCATGGCGCGGCGCGACGGCGGCTAGAGCTTTACCCTCTCCTAAACCATGACATCAGACTGACGGTTCCATGCCTATCAAGATTCCAGACCAACTGCCGGCGCGACAAACGCTCGAAGAAGAGGGCGTGACGGTCATGACCGAGTCGCATGCCATCCGGCAGGATATTCGGCCGCTGCAGATCGGGCTGCTCAACCTGATGCCGAACAAGATCCGCACCGAGATCCAGATGGCGCGGCTGCTTGGTGCAACGCCGCTGCAGGTCGACCTGACCCTGGTGCGCATCGGCAAGCACAAGGCCAAGAACACACCAGAAGACCATCTTTTGGCTTTCTACAACACGTGGGATGAAATCAAGCACCGGAAGTTTGACGGCTTCGTCATGACCGGTGCGCCGATCGAGCTTCTGGAATTCGAGGAAGTCGCCTATTGGGACGAGATGACCAGCATTCTTGACTGGACCACGACCCATGTTCATTCGAGCATGTCGGTCTGCTGGGCAGCAATGGCGGCAATCCATCATTATCACGGTGTGCCGAAATACACGCTGCCGAAAAAGGCATTTGGCGTTTACCGGCACCAGAACCTCAATCCGTCTTCGCCCTATCTCAACGGCTTTTCGGACGATTTCCAGATCCCGGTTTCGCGCTGGACCGAAGTGCGTGACAGCGATATCGATCCGGCCTCCGGCCTCGAGGTGCTGATGAAATCCGAGGAAACGGGCCTCTGCCTGGTGCACGAAGCCAAATGCAACCGTCTATACGTCTTCAACCATATTGAATATGATTCCTTCTCGCTGGCAGAGGAGTACCATCGCGACGTGAGGCAGGGCCAACCGATCGAGATTCCGCACAATTACTTTCCGGATGACAATCCGGATGCCGAGCCACTGAACCGTTGGCGCAGCCATGCGCATCTGCTGTTCGGCAACTGGATCAACGCCCTCTATCAGTCAACGCCTTACGACCTCGACAGGATTGGTGAAGAGCACGCCGCTGTCGGTCTGGCGCAATAGGGAAACGAGAGAAAGCCGGCATGTTCATTCCCTTTTTCCTGGAATTGAAAGCGGCCAAAATCCCGGTTTCCCTGCGCGAGTATCTGACGCTTCTGGAAAGTATGGATTCGCGGCTCGTGATGTACGACATCGAGGGCTTTTACTACCTGGCGCGCGCTGCACTGATCAAGGACGAGCGATTCATCGATCGATTCGACCGGATATTCTCGGAGGTCTTTCGTGGTGTCGAGGCGGTCTCGGGCGAACAGGGTGCTGAGGCTGTGGCGTTGCCCGATGAATGGTTGCGCAAGCTGGCTGAAAAGCATCTGAGCGACGAGGAAAAGGAGCTTATTGAAAGCCTTGGCGGCTTCGAAAAGCTCATGGAAACGCTCAAGAAGCGGCTTGAGGAGCAGAAGGACCGGCACCAGGGTGGTAGCAAGTGGATCGGAACGGCAGGCACCTCACCTTTCGGCGCTTACGGTTACAATCCGGAGGGTGTGCGCATCGGCCAGAATGAAAGCCGGCACAAGCGGGCTGTCAAGGTATGGGACAAACGCGAATTCAAGAATTTCGACGATTCGGTTGAGCTAGGCACACGCAATATCAAGATCGCGCTGAAAAGACTGCGGCGCTGGATCCGCGCCGGGGCCGACGAGGAGTTCGATCTCGACGGAACCATCCGTTCAACCGCAGAACATGGCTATCTGGATGTACGCACCCGGCCGGAACGGCATAACGCCATCAAACTATTGATGTTTTTCGATGTTGGCGGTTCCATGGACGGCCATGTCAAAGTCGTTGAAGAACTCTTTTCGGCGGTGCGGTCCGAGTTCAAACACATGGAGTACTACTACTTTCACAACTGCCTTTACGAGGGTGTGTGGAAGGACAATCGGCGGCGCTACAGCGAGGTGTTGCCCACCTATGAGGTCCTGCGCACATACGGATCCGACTACCGGGTTATTTTTGTCGGCGACGCGGCGATGAGCCCCTATGAAATCGTCTATGCGGGCGGTGCCGTCGAGCACTGGAACGATGAAGCTGGCGAGGTTTGGCTGCGCCGCGTTCTCGACCACTTTACGAAGGTCGTGTGGATCAATCCGACAGTGGAGAAACACTGGGGCTATACCCACTCGATCGGCCTCATCCGGGAGATTTTCTCAGATCGCATGTATCCGCTGACACTTGCTGGGCTCGAAGCCGCAACCCGAGAACTGTCACGATAGGTCGGACAGGCAGCGTCGAATCATGACAAGAGAGCTGTTTGGCAAAACCACAGGCGGAAGCGCTGTCACCCGCGTCGAACTGCGTGGCGGCGGATTGACGGCAAGGCTGCTGGACTGGGGAGCAACGCTCCAGGATCTGCGCCTTGAGGGGCATTCGCATTCGCTTGTCCTGGGCTTTCCCGATTTTGGAAGCTATGAGGACCACTCACCCTATTTCGGCGCTACCGCGGGGCGCTGCGCCAATCGGATTGCATGGGGCCGGTTCCGGCTGGACGGCAACGATTACCAACTCGAGCGCAATGAAGCAGGGTTGCACCATCTGCACGGTGGCTCGCAAGGGACTGCCCATCGCATATGGACGATCGCCGATCTCGCGTCGGACCGGGTGCGCTTCGAGATTGCGGACCCGGACGGTCATATGGGCTATCCCGGAACCT
>JBCCOK010000029.1:0-68033 GCA_039025395.1 Pseudomonadota bacterium | reverse complement strand
CGGCGGTTCGTTGCCGATGGCAATGCGTGACCTGCATCCATTAGTGTGCACGTCTGCATTCCGCTTCGAGCCGGTTGGGCCGCTCTTTGTGCCGGCTGAAGCAAAGAGCACGGCGAACCGGGTCCGGGACCGGATCGGCTGTGCACCGCACGCGTGAATCTGGAGACAAGCTGCGCATCGGCGCTGTTGGAGCGATCAGCAGGCTCAAAGGTTTGAGTGTGTTGCAGGCCTGTGCGCGCCACGCAGCGCGCAAGAATCTGCCGATGGAATTTGTGGTGGTCGGCTATACGTCAGATGACATAAAGTCCACAAGGGCCGGCCTGAACGTGACAGGGCCTTATTCAAACGACAGAGCTCAAGAGCACATCCACAAGGCAAAGCTTGATGCGATTTTCTTCGCATCAACTTGGCCGGAGACCTATTCCTATACGCTTTCCATTGCGCTGGAGACCGGGCTGCCGATCGTTGCGTTTGATATAGGGGCGATCAGCGAAAGAATCAGAACATTGGGCGGCAACAATCTCATTGTTCCGCTTGCCTTTGCCAGGAACCCGCAGATGATAACGAATATGATCCGCATTTGGTTGGAGGATCAAAAGGTCAGTACAAACCAGAATTTCAGCTCAATGCACGAATTGGTTCAGAAGTAATCGGATTTAGAGCGTGCGTGTCCGCGTTTGATCGTCTTCGCGGGCTCGACAAAAACCGGTTCCCAGACAGTGAAATTTTCGTCTACTTCACAGGTAAAAGCAGGCCAATTTCTCTAAGAAAGCAATCCTGAAGAGAAGGCAAACGCCATTTGTCCGCCAGCGATCGGTGGCGCCACAAGAACCGTGTGTATTGCCGAAATACCAAGCTTCTTTCTGACAGAGCTTCTACCAAAAGGGTTTTGAGCCCAAAAAAAGCTACGCATAGCGTGTTGCGAGCTCGTTGCAGCCTAGACTGAAATCCTCATCGGCAATCTTTTCCAATTGTCGCTGTTGGAATGGGCAGCTTTGACAACCGCCACGATCTTGCTGGTTATGCCATCAAGGCTGCTCTCTATTTCGCCCGGGAGGTAGAAGTCACCGGGCAGGAGGCATTCAGCGCGGATCCACTCCAGGTAGGTTTGACGCGTGCCGGGGGGCGCGACCTTTCCGTCTCTCCAAAACAAGTCCAGTTCGCAAGGGCTCTCAATAAGTGTCGCGAGTGTTGAATGTGAATACAGCGCTTTCCCCAGGACAGCGAGTGGCTTGCCGTGGTGAATTGCTGAAAGACCGGATGAGGAGTTGATGGTGATCATTCCGGAGGAGTGTCGCACCAAAAGGCCGAGGGAGCCGGAATCGACAATGTCGATGCGATCGATAACCTTATGCAAAATGGCGGCTTTGTTTACCAACGACCAGTGGTCCGCATGACCGCGCTCCAAGGGATGTATCTTGAAAACCAGCCGCGCATCGGGAGGTGCGGCACGTGCGAATGATTCAATCACACTTAAAGCCATGGTTTCGTTGTTCCAGCCCCGGGCGGCATCGCTGTTCAACTGGCTATCGTCATTGACCTGGAAAGGGACGATAAAAAATCGTCCGTCAAACGTTTCGAGTAATTGCTGGATGACACGAAAGTTGTGGCTAAGGCGCCGCTGCTTGCGGAAATAGTTGCGAAACCAGTAAAAGCTTTCGGTCAACCCCGAACGGCGGCGTTTGTGAAAGAGGCTGCGTTCCCGCGGGTGCGAGGCCAAGGTATAGGCGGCGAAGTAGGCTGCGGCGTAGCACGCCATCTTTGCAAATGACGATGGCGCTTCAGAACCGCGCGGCTTCTGATGATCGAACAAGTCTGTCTCCGGCAATCGGCCCGCAAGCGGAGAACGCCAGTTGTTGCCGCCGGTCTCGGCGGTCACGTAGCCCGGTCTGACATAACCCTCCTCGAGGGAAACAACCGGTATTCCCAGCCTTTCACCCAGGCGAACGGCCACACGATGGACGGGCCTTTCGCAACCAAACAGGACAACGCAGTCAAATCTGTGTCGCGCCAACAGTGCGTTGTACCATGCTTCCAGATCATTGGGTCTGCCTGAATAATGGACGCGCTTGTCGCGTCCGGCAAAGACGCGGTCACCGGCATTGAACGTCACCCGCCATGCATCATGTCCGTGTAAATTCAGATGCGACTGAAGTTTGCGGAAAAACGGACCGACGGGTCCCTGCAAAAGCAAGACATTAAATTTCTCATTCTGTGATTTTAACTTTTTGCCAAATTGGTCGCCGCGAAGGCCAACGACGTTAAAGTCATGCTTCACCAAATTCCCCAACATCCCCAACACTTAATACGAGAGCAAACTATGAAATCAACTTATAGTAGTTTCTACGGTTTGCTATCAAAAAGGGAGTGCTTTTGCAAACAATCTATTAAGACGTGTATAGGAGTGTTATGTCTGGCAAAGCTGGAATTTGTGAAGGCGAGATCACTGAACGCTGTCTATCTTGTTTTGGAGGGAGCGCTTTCGACGCGCAGCTATTGTCCTCTGCGGCTGGCTTCAAACCGCTGCCCAAAAGCGGATCGATCTGCAACCCCATGCCGACTCCATGCCAAACCCACGCAATACCAGCTAAACGTCCAGCCTCTCAAACTTGATTCAGACCGTGTGAGCGGTTAACACGTTTTCCAAACTTCTTTCAGGTCAGTCGCAATCTTGCAACGTCGGAAACGCTTTAGCGGTCACCGTCGACGCGCCCGCAATGTGTCACGAATTCTGATTGCCACGCGATTGGCCAACATCGACAACTCCCAAATCAGGTCCGGCGACCTGCGTCGCCCGAGGAGCCGTTGCTCGGCAAGCGCGTCAACCAACGTCTCGATCTCACATGGCAACCGGCTGATTGGATGCACATACAAAGGATACATGATGAGAGCACCAGCGACCAATTCGTCGATGGTCAACTTGCGGCTTCGGCGATCTATGGCAACCCGATCGTCTGTTAGACCCCAGCCGGCATAGAATGGCGCGCCATGACTACCGACTGGCTTACCCCTTAACAGCGCTTCGAATCCCGCCAGTGATGTCATCGTTTCAAGACGATTGCACCAACCGATCCAGTCTTCAATACGCCCGTCTTTTGCGGTGTAATTCTGGCCTGTTGGCTCGCTTCCTGCCGATCGGAGTCCGGTTGCTGCGTCTGGATGCAATTTGTAGACAATGAACGCTCGCGGAAAAAGGCGGCGTACCTCTTCGACAAGAGATCCGTTCGTGTGGATTTCGCGCGCACCGAAGCGGATCGAAGCATCCGCTTCCACTTGGCCGGGTACAAGAATGCGAAGCGCATCTTCTGGAACATTTGGTGGCGAGAACGCAGTCCCGACATTGTATTTGGTCACACCAAGCGTGACGAGCTTTTTGCGAAGCCTCGCCGATCGGTCGAGCATGCGGCGATCAAAGTCCGTTTCGGCAAGCAATTTTTCCAGATCGCTGGGGCCACGCCCATCATAGTAGGGTCTTAGGGTGTCGATCGTCAGTGAACAGGGGTAACTGAGCTCGGCACCCAGTCCACTGGATCGCACAAACCCGTCCTCAATCATTAAGTCGGCTGCATCGCCAAGCTTTCCGTCGGGCATGCCCCAAACGGCCAGTGTGTTTTCCTCTCGCTTCTTTGATGGCAGGACTGATGCGACTGTGAGAGAGTGCTTCGGGCGCCCTTTTGCGCCAATCAGCAGGGCCTCGGTTGCGCGCCTTTTCCATGGTGAGAAGCGCAGCGTCTGAATCTTTCTGCGATGACGCTGGCGCTGGTTGCGAACGCAGATCATCTGTTCGATCGCCTGCTCAAACGTGCATGGCCGCCGCGTGTGTAAATCGAGATAGCGTGCGTAGTCCCGATAGGCTGCGAGGAACACATGTGCAAGCGATCGATACTCTTTTTGACATGCATGGCGAAAGTGATCGTTTGTTAAACCACGACACGCATAGAAGCTGTGTCCAAATGCATGAACCGGCTTGCGGGCTATCAGCGCTTCAAAACCGAGCAAGCTGGAAATCGTGTAAACGGCGTCAGCCTCCTCAATCAAAGGCCACGGGTTCATGGGACGAGGAACGATGATGTCCAGTTGCAATGCTGTTGCCGCAGCGATGGCCGGACTTTTGTTTCGAGCCAACGGATGACTGCGCACGATGATGTTGGCCCCGGGATGATTGTCGGCCGCTGCTTTCAGCATCTCCCTGAATGCAGACCGTTCGGCTCCCGACCCACCGATGGACGCGTCATGCGCAATCTGATCAACGACCACCACAAACGGCTTGCCGGCCGGAACACCGGCTTTCACCAGGCCTAAGCATTCCAAACCGCTGTACTTGGTTAGCCGTTCGGAGCGAAGCCAATCCATAAGGCGGCGGCCATCGTCCAACTCGTCTATTGCATAATTCGCGTCTGATAATATCGTTTCGAGGTCATTTGGATGCGCTGTATCGAAATAGATACCTGACCGGTCGACGACATAGGAGTGGCAAGGTTCGCGAAGTCCCGGCAAGTATCCCTTTAAAAATCCGTCCTCAAAAGCGATTGCAGCGCAACGCTGTCTTTGCGCCAGGCGCCGGGCGCGCCTTCCTGACGGCCGCAATCCCCAGCCGACATAGGCATCAACATTCCTGCCGCCGAAGGGTCGAAAAACTGTTCCACAATCCAACAGCGCTTGGATATCGCGTCGCTGGCCTGCAAGCCCAAACGATGTGGTTGCAACTCTTCGGAGTTCCGGCTCCGAACGCTTCCCGTTACGCGCCACGGTGCCCCTCTGCGTTTCGACGCATCATTGTTCGCTTGTCAGAGGTCTTGAAGGCCGCGCGCAATACCAACCGGTTGGGCGATCAGTCTCAAGAACCTTTCGAAATCAGTCGACGGATGACGGGCAAGGTAGACAAGGTCCTTGTTTCTCAGTTTGAAAGTTTGTCCAACGAGGTAATTGGCCGGCTCGTTGATATCAACGCGGTAGACGACGGGATAAAGATCGTTGCGGTTTGGCTGAATGCCCTTTGCAAGCAATTCATCCACCCGGCCTGTTCCTAGCACGGATCGCAGTACCGAAAGATCTTCGAAGCGAAAAACGAAAAGTCCCTTCGGATCAGCCGCAGCGACATCCGCACCGCTGGCAAGAGCGATTGCTTCAACCAGATTGACACTCTCTGCTTCGAAAGGAATTTTGGCTGAGGCTCCCGTTGAGCCCAAAACCGAGAATGTCTGCGGATCCCTGGAAAGGAAGAGCGTATCGCCCGGATGAGCATGTATGTTTTCCTTCGGCACCGCTACAAGATTCTGCAGAAGCGTTGTTCCGGTCCTGCCGCCACGGGTCAGCGTTACGAAGGTTTCAAAGGGTTCACTGGTCGGACCGCCGGCCATTGCGACCACGTCTAGTATCCTTTTGGGTGAAACACCTAGTTCGACGATGGACGGGTTTCCAACCGAGCCATTTACAGTCACAGTGCGAGACTCGTTTCCAGAAAGATTGATAACAACATCCGGCTCGACAGCACGGTCACTCAGCTTTTCCGCGATGGCGCGCCGTGCAGCCTCAAGCGTGTTTCCTGCGAACTGAAAGGATCCGATATAGGGAATCGACGCATTGCCATTCGGTTGGACGACAACGCTTATGGTTGTCGATTTTGCCTCCTGTGTAGAGAACAATCCGTCCGGACCGGCTTCAAATATAGTGATCTCGAGTCTGTCGCCGACACCAATTCTAGGACTGATCGTTCCGTTGCCCACTCCAAAGGCGCGCTTTAAGGTCATGGGGCGATACTGGGAGACCTGCTCTGCGATGATTGCGTCAACCTCGATGACGTCGAACACGTAATCGTACTCAACCGTAGCCGCACGCCCTTTATTGTCGGAGGCTTGGATAATCGCGCGGGCTAGCGGCCCGTTTGAAGCAACGGTGCTGCACCCGTTCAACAGCGAAATTGCCAACATGCAGACGAATATTGGCGGCAACATTGCGTTCATTCGGGATTGATTCTGCTTTGGCGCTGATCTGCTTCCCATGCCGAACATGCCCCTCATTTTGCGGGTTGCCACCTGCCGTACACCATGCGATTTTTTTCCCCAACATCTCCAGATGTCCGGCTGACGATGCCTACCATCGAGTGGGCGAGGATCAAGAAAATGTCAACCTATAATTGTATATATTGCGGGATAAGTTGAGTGCCGATGCCCTCATGCAACAGATCGAACGACCGCGACTGCGGGGTTGCTGTTGACGCGTCGCCACCGTCTCATCCGGCCATAATGTGCATTACGGCCAATACGTTGAGACTTTCCCGCCTCGCAAAAGGCGTGTGATAACTTCAAGCCTTTCATCCGTGGCGTCACAAGCTTTCCGCGCACTCTTCGCGACTCATTTCGTAACCTGTAGGACGGTGTATGCCTTATGCAGAGCCGTCCCCACTGGAGAACCGCAAAGAGATGAGCGCCGATGTGATCAGGATCTGTCCGGACACTTCCTGACCATTCCTGAGGATCATCCAGATCGTGTTTGCTGACAGATGGCAAGCCGTTCGACCGACTGCGTTGTCCATTGATCCCTTACAAGGCGGGACCGAGTTCCTCAGGTGAATGGCTTGAGTTGTCCAATGCCATGTCAATCAGAACCCTCGCAGAGATCGCTAACGCTGCGGCCAACGAACCGCCTGACGTGATCGGCTGAGTTCTGCATCGCTTCGCGATTCAGGCCCTTGCACCGGCCGGGTGCTGCCCTTCGGGTACCACTTAAGTGTTGCGGTCCATCCCGGATTGGCAGTCGAATTCATACGCTATAGCCATTCTCTATATCTCCCATACAGCTCAGCCGTATTCCGTATTCGGTGCCTTCACATAGACTTTTGATCATCAGGAAACAGCCAAAATGGCGAATCCGCTTTTTCATAAAACTGGGAGGAAAGTATGCGGAGAGGATTGATTACTTCGCTAAGTCTGGCGTCCGCACTGGCGCTTACGAGCGCCGTCTATGCGGAAGGGATGAGCGAATTGCCGCCTGAACTCGCTGCCGCCTATGAGGGTGTTGATGACGGTCAGCCGACTGATGCATCTGCTTATCGGGACTGGACCCCGCGTTCCGGACCGCCATGGACGATCGGCTATGCGAGTTCTTATGCTGGCAACACCTGGCGCGCGGAAGGTTTGAAACGCCTGACCGAGGAACTGCTTCCCGTCTATAAAGAAGCTGGCCTCGTAGACGATATTATCGTTACGCAATCGGACCTCAACGATTCCCGACAGATCCAGCAAATGCGCCAGTTGGTTGACCAGGGCGTTGACGCGATCATCGTGTGCTGTTCCAACCCGGTGGCTTTGAACAAGGCGGTGGAATACGCCTACAACAACGGGGTCGTGGTTTTCTCCTACTCTGGATATCTGACGTCGGACAAGGCTCTCAACGCATCGTCCAACTACACGCTCGGCGGGTATGAAATTGCCAAGGCGATGATTGAGGAAGTCGGCGGCGAGGGGAATTTCCTGCTCGTCTCAGGCATTGCCGGAGCTGCTTCATCGGAGAGCTTTGACACGGGCGCTAAGCGGGCCCTGGAAGAGTTTCCGAATGCCAATCTCGTCGGTCAGGTCTGGGGCAACTGGACTGATCAGGTGGCGCAGACGGAGGTCCAGAAGTTCCTCGCTACCAACCCGACTCAAATCGACGGCATCATTGCTCAGGGATCACAGGAGACCGGCGTTTTGAAAGCCGTCCTGCAATCCGGTCGTGACGTCATGCCGATCTCACTGGCTGGTTCTGCCGGTGCGGCCTGCTATCTGAAACAGAACCCGGACTGGATCAGCCATGCATTCCAGATCTGGCCTCCCGGCGACGAAATGGAACTGGGCTTCAACTCGGTCGTAAGAACGCTTCAGAACCAGGGCCCGAAGGTTCAGTCGATATTGCGCGGCGTCTATCGGGTCGAGGCTGACGAGTACACTGCCAGCCTGCCGGCTGATTGCTCGATCGACTCAACGGCCTACATTCAGCCCGGGATCGACGTTTGGTTCCCCAACGACAAAGCGGCTGGATACTTCCTGCGGCCAAGCGACCCACTTGAGTGGGAATCGGCCAGCAACTGATCTCCCGGCAGCGCCTCCGTTCTATGGGACGGGGGCGTTGATCCATCCCGCATAGGACGTTGGAGCACACAGATGCCCGCGATTTCTCTTGAGAACATCAAGAAGGCATTCGGAGAGACACATGCGCTCGCCGGTGCCTCCTTGCATGCCGAGATGGGAGAGATACACGCGATCGTCGGCGAAAACGGAAGCGGCAAGAGTACGCTGGCGAAGGTCATTTCCGGCGTCGTTCTCCCCGACTCGGGCTCCATCGACATCATGGGCCATTGTCCGACGGAACCGGCGGAAGCCATCGCCGCCGGCATTTCAACCATCTATCAGGAGATCATGGTCGCAGAAGACCTTTCGGTCTGGGAGAACGTGTTCGCGGGCAGCGACAGCTTTTGGCGCCGGAGCATGACAACGGCGGAGAAGAAATCGCTTGCCAGAGAAACGCTGAAACGGCTTGCGCTGACCGATATCGAGCCCGACACACCGGTTGCCGCGCTTCCGCTCAACATCAAGCAGTGGATTGTGATTGCCCGGGCGATCCTTCAAAAGCCGCGGCTGCTGATCTTTGATGAAAGCTCTGCCGCCCTTGATCTCGATGCGACCAATCGGCTGCACAAGGAGATGCTTAGCCTGAAGGAGGCCGGCTCCTGCGTCATGCTCGTGACCCATCGGATCGCCGAACTGGTCAAGATAACAGACAGCGCCACGGTTTTGCGCGACGGCGAGACGGTCGGACGGCTTGAAAAGGCCGACATCACGGAAGAGAACCTGTTGCGCCTGATGTCGGCTGACTCGCGGCATCTTGCCACCGCAAAACGGGAAAAGAATGTCATATCAATCGAGCAAAAACCGGCGCTTGAAGCTTGCGGTGTGCGCCTGAGCGACCACTCTGACCCCATCGATTTCAAGCTTTACCCGGGTGAAATCGTTGGAGTAGCCGGATTGGACGGCGCCGGTCACGACCGCTTCGTCAGCATCCTTGCGGGTATACGCAGACCGAAAGAAGGCAGTGTTCAGGTCTGGCAGGGCTCGACGGACAGCCATACAATCGACAGCCTGGCGGCGGCGGACGGGGCCGGAATCACCTATGTATCCGGCGACCGAAAGAAAGAGGGCATTTTCCCAAACCTTTCGATCATCGAGAATTTTGCCATTGCTCTCTACGGCCGCTATTCGCGGCGCGGCTGGATCGACCGAAAAGGCCTGAACGAATTGTTCCGCTCGGAGGAAGAGCGCCTGTCGATCAAATACGCCAGCAAGTCTGACCGGATCACAACACTTTCAGGCGGCAACCAGCAAAAAGTCCTGATTGCGCGAGCATTTGCTGCCTCGCCGAAGGTCATCATTCTGAATGACCCTGCACGCGGCGTCGATATAGGCACCAAACAGGATCTTTACGCCCACCTCAGACGGTTTGCGTCGAACGGCGGGGCCGTCATCTATCTGTCGAGCGAGATCGAGGAGTTCTTCAATTTTGCCGACCGCGCGGAAGTTTTCTTCGAAGGTGGATTGTTTGCCAGCCTTGAACAGAGTGAAATCAGCGAAGAGAACCTGCTTTCTGCAATGTTCGGCAAGGCCCAACCGGTTGTTTTCGATGAGGATACGGTGAGCGAGGGCGCAGCGTGATGGGCCGGTTTGCTCCCAATCTCGGCCATCTCCTTGTACCGGTTTGCCTGGTTCTGGTTCTCGGAATCATGGCGGCAGTCCGTGCGCCGCAGACCTTCACCTATGTCGGCCTCGCCGGCGCCTTGCTCGTTGCCGCGCCACTGATCCTTGCGGCGGTGGCCATTACGCCGATTGCTATCGCCGGGCGGGGCGGTGTCGACCTGTCGATCGGACCGCTGATCGGATTCGTCAACGTGACCATTGTCGTCTGGTTGGCAGAAAACGGCATTACCAATCCGGTATTCGTGTTTGCCTATGCAATTGCCGCGGCCTGCGTATGGCAGGTGCTGCTTGCCTGTTTCATCATATATGTGCGGATCTCTCCGATCATTGCCACGCTTGCCGGCTTCATGATCCTGCAAGGTGTCAATCTCGTGATTCTTTCCAGGCCCGGCGGGTTTGCACCGGAATGGCTTAGCGACTGGGGATGGGGAACTGAACTCCTAAGTCCAGTTCTCTATATTCTGATTGCGGCTTTCGTGATCTGGTTTTTGTTCCAGCGCACTGCTGTTTTTCAACATATCCGACTGATGGGTGCCGATGAACGCACCGCCTATACGGCGGGCGTGGACATCGTCAAGGCACGGTTCGCTGCCCACCTGATAGCGGGTGTTTTTGCGGGCCTGGCTGCCCTGTGCCTGACCGGGCTCATCGGTTCTGGCGATCCGACGCAGGGCAATACGCTGACCCTGCAAGCCATTACGGCGCTGGTGCTGGGCGGGACTTCGCTCGCAGGCGGCAAGGGCGGGATTACCGGTTCCGTTCTCGGGGCCATCGCCATGTATCTGGTGTTTGTCGTTCTCTCATCGTTCAATTTCGGTGCGATTTCGGGCTTCATGACACAGCTGTTCTATGGGCTCATGCTCGTCATTTCGCTGATGCTTGCATTGCTCGCCAACAAAAACCGGTTGCAGCCGGCGTGATTGGGGGGAGGGAAAACAAGTGACATCGCCGACCAATGTCATAGCTGGCAGTCAGGCACGCCTTTCCGGACGATTGAAATCGGAAAGCGGCAGCCTTGTGCTCGGCGGCGCATTGCTGGTGGTGCTTTTCGTCGTTGCGTCGCTGCTGGTGGAAGGTTTCGCGTCAGCGAACAATATCAGGTCCATTCTGCTGCTGGCCGCATTTCTTGGCCTGGCATCGCTCGGCCAAACGATGGTTGCCACCGTTGGCGGGCTGGATCTGTCGATCCCGTTCGTCATCGGATCTTCGAACATTCTCCTCGCCTATCTTTTCGGAACGTCCATACCGGCGCCGTTGGCGATCCTGATTATCGCGGCGATGGGCGCCGGAATCGGTCTGCTAAACGGCATTCTCAGCTACCGCATTCAAGGCCAGGCATTGATCCTGACACTGGGTGTCGGTTTTGCCGTTGTCGGCTGCGCGCAGATCTTTACCACCTTGGGGTCGCAATATTCCGGCACGGTGTTCAGCCAGGTTCCGGCGTGGTTTTCGAATATCGCGTCGATCAGCGGAACAACCTTCGGTTTGAAACTGCCGCCCGTAATTCTGATATGGGCGGCGATTGCGCTCCTTCTGATCATGTGGATCAACCGAACGAAATCGGGCCGTGCCATCTATGCCATCGGCGGCAATCGCGTAGCCGCATCAAGGCTGCAGATTTCCGAGTTCCGGGTCTGGGTGGCAACCTACACGATCTCGGGGCTGACAGCAGCGATTACCGGCTGTCTGCTGCTGGGGTTTTCCGGCGGCGGTTTTGTCGGTGTGGGCGATCCCTATTTGTTTACCACTGTCGCCGCAGTGGTTGTGGGCGGCACGTCGCTGCTTGGCGGCACCGGTGGCTATGGCGCGACGATCATCGGCGTGCTGGTCCTGCAGGTGCTCACGTCATTTCTGGTTGGGATGGGTCTGAACTACGCCGCACAGCAAACGGTGTTCGGCCTTCTCATTCTGCCGATGGTCGCGCTTTATGCGCGATCACCGCATATTCGCTATCAAATCTAATGACCTGTTGAAAAGGGAGGTATGCAGATGAATATTCAGAGTTCAGTCGCGCACAATGTGCGTATCGACTTCAAGGGACCTTACAAGCACTCGATCAACGGCGAACTTGTCGACAGCGCCGAAAGTTTCGACGTGATCAACCCGGCGACCGATGAGGCTGTCGCCAAGGCGCCGAATGCTTCACGCGACCAGGTTGAATCGGCTATCTCCGCTGCCAAGGAAGCGCAGCCTGGCTGGGCGGCGCTCAGCTGGGATGAACGGGCCGCCTATATTTCGGCCTACGCCGATGCGCTGGATGCGCACAAGGAAGAATTGATCACGCTTCTGACAACGGAGCAGGGCAAGCCGCGCCATTCCATGGCCACGACAGAGGTCGAGTATGCGATCTTCTGGGTGAGAGAGGTCGCCAAGCGCCGGCTCGAAGACGAAGTCATCGAGGACACACCAGACCATGTGGTCAAGATCGCCCACACGCCGCTCGGCGTGGTGGGCGCGATCACGCCGTGGAACTTCCCGATCCTTCTTGGCTTGTGGAAGATTGCGCCGTGCCTGGTGACCGGCAACACCATGGTGATGAAACCATCGCCTCATACGCCTCTGGGAACGCTGCGTTTCGGTGAAATCGGCCAGAAAATCTTCCCCAAGGGTGTGCTCAATATCGTCTCAGGCGGCAATGAGCAGGGCCAGTGGCTGACCGAGCATCCGGACGTCAACAAGATCTCGTTTACCGGATCGATCGCCACCGGAAAGAAGGTGATGTCGTCGTCCTCGGGCACGCTGAAGCGGATCACACTGGAACTGGGAGGCAACGATCCGGCTATCCTATTGCCCAATACCGACTACGAGCCGCTCATTCCGACACTGTTCGACGCGGCCTACGGCAACTCCGGCCAATGGTGCATTGCGGTCAAACGTCTTTATGTCCATGACAGTATCTATGATGACTTCATGAAAGCCTTCCTGTCCTACGCATCCGACAAGACGGTGGGCAACGGCATGGACCCGAATACCGATCTCGGGCCGATCCAGAACAAGATGCAGTATGGAAAGCTTTTGGATATGTTCGCCGATGTGAAGAAGAACGGATACGACGTGCCGCTTGGCGGTGAAATTGACGAAAGTGCGCCCGGCAACTTCGTGCCGATTACCGTCGTCGACAATCCGCCCAAGGACAGCCGCATCGTGCGCGAAGAGCCGTTCGGTCCTATACTGCCGGTAATCCGCTGGAGCGATGTGGATGAAGTCGTTGACGATGCAAACGACACGGATTTTGGCCTTGCGGCTTCAGTCTGGGGTCCGGATCGCGACGAGGCAATTGACGTAGCCAACAGGCTCGAGGCCGGCACCGTATGGGTGAATGAAATCCACATTCATGGGATCGACATTCCTTTCGGCGGCCACAAGCAATCGGGCATGGGCGTTGAAAACGGTCGCGAAGGTCTGGAAGAATTCACCAATACCAAGACCTATATGTTCAAGAAGTAGGCCGGATAACTTACAAGACGGCGGCCGGCAGCTGTGCCGGCCGTCAACCAATCTTCAAACTGTGATGCAGGATTGTCCTGATCAATGACGAAGGCAACGACCATAGCTCCGGACGATATCGTCGAGACGGTCCGTGCCACCCTGCAGTATATTGCGGTCTATCACACCCCCGACTATCTGCGGCATCTCGCCGCCGCATACGATCGCGAGGAAAGCTCGGCAGCAAGGGCTGCGATCGGTCAGATCCTCGAAAGCTCACGGCTGGCCGCGCTCGGCAAGCGACCGATGTGCCAGGACACCGGTATGGTGACCGTGTTCGCCAGGTTGGGGCAATCGGTCCTCATCGAGGGCGATCAGACCTTGCCGGAACTGGTGAACGAAGGCGTCCGGCTTGCCTATCGCGACGATGCCAATCCTCTGCGGGCATCGATGGTCAGCGACCCGATATTCGACCGCCGCAATACACGCGATAACAGTCCCGCGGTCACCCATGTGGAGGTTAGTACCGGTGCCGAGCTTGAACTTCTGATCGCCGCAAAGGGTGGTGGATCCGAAAACAAGACACGGTTCGCCATGCTCAATCCGACGGCTTCTGTCGAGGACTGGGTCGTCGATACGATAGAGAAACTGGGTGCTGGATGGTGCCCGCCGGGCGTCATCGGCGTTGGCGTTGGCGGCAGTGCCGAGAAGGCGATGCTGATCGCCAAACGTTGTGTGATGGATGAGATCGACATGTCTTCCATCATCGAAAGAGGACCGCAGACGCGCGAAGAAGAGATGCGCCTGCGGCTTTATGAGCGGATTAACGGACTTGGAATCGGCGCGCAGGGCCTGGGCGGACTGACGACCGTCGTCGATGTGAAGCTGGCCACCTATCCCACGCACGCCGCGTCAAAGCCGGTTGCGCTGGTGCCGCAGTGCGCAGCTAATCGCCATGCGAGGGTCGTAATGGACGGGTCCGGGCCTGCTTATCTTGATCCGCCTGATCTGGGTGCTTGGCCCAAGGTGGCCGACAGCATAAGCGAAAACGAGGTTCGTCGCGTCGATACGGACTCGCTGACAAGGGAAGCGATGCGGGACTGGGAAACCGGCGAGACGATCCTCCTGTCAGGGCATATCCTGACCGCCCGTGATGCGGCACACAAGCGCATGGTCGACATGATCGAGAAGGGCGAGAAACTGCCCGTCTCTCTCGATGGCCGGATCATCTACTATGTCGGTCCGGTCGACCCGGTTGGCGATGAGGTGGTCGGCCCAGCCGGTCCGACGACCTCGTCGAGAATGGACCGATTTACAAAGCGGATGCTTGATCAGGGGTTACTTTCGATGATTGGAAAAGCCGAGCGCAGTGCCGAAACGGTCGCGGATATCGCCGACTTTGGTGCGACTTATCTGATTGCGGTCGGCGGCGCGGCGGTCCTTGTTGGAAAGGCAATCCGCGAAGCCAGGATTGTCGCTTTCGAGGATCTGGGCATGGAGGCGATCCGCGAACTAGTGGTTAAAGACATGCCGGTCACGGTCGCTGTCGGCGGCGACGGGAAGTCGCTGCATCAGATCGGGCCGACGCTTTGGAAAGCCCGCGCCCGGGAGCATTCCATCTAAACCCCTTGTTTTATCTGCCTCCGACGTTTCATTCCTAACTAAGGATATCGCCGCACATTTGATTAAGTAATTGTATTTTTGGAGTTTTTTAGAATGATTCTGGATTTAGTTCGACCCATTCAGCTGGCTACGATGCCGATGTCGGCAAAGCGCGGCGCAGGATTGGCACAGTGACGCCTTTGTTTCCTGTCAAGACGCCGGTCGGTCCCTTGGGGTATTTCGGACAGCGCATCCCCGAATTTGCCTTGCGCGAAGACCGCGTTGCGGCTGTTTCCGGCGACAAGTGCGCGAATTCGCTCGAAGAGGTTTTCGATTTTCTGGAGATCGAAGACGGGCAGGTTCTTTCCTTCCATCACCACTACCGTAACGGCGACCGTCTGCTGAATGCTGTGATTGCCATAGCACAAGCCCGGTGTATCAAGGGGCTGACGATCTGCCCGAGCTCAGTGTTTCCCGTTCATGCTCCACTGGTATCGGCGCTGCGGGACGGCACGATCGCCCATGTTCTGACCGACTATATGCGCGGCCCGCTGGCCGACGCGATCGCCGGAGGCGGGCTTCATGGCTTCGCCTTGCTTCAAACACACGGAGGACGTGCGCGCGCCATTTCGTCGGGTCAGATCGACATCGACGTCGCCTTCATCGGTGCTGCACTGGCACATGTTGAAGGTGCGGCGACCGGCCGGGGCGGCGAATTCGCCTGCGGACCGCTTGGGTATCCGGCGGTCGATGCCCGCTACGCACGCAAAACCGTCGTGGCCGCGCATGAGGTCGTTGATACAAGACTGCCCCGCGAGGACATACCGGCCGCATTTGTCGATCATGTCGTCGCCCTGCGGGAACCCGGAGACATTGCCGGAATCCGGTCCGGTTCGACGGTCCCATCAGCAACGCCGGCTGCCCAGACCATCGGCGCGCGTGTGGCAACGGCAATAAAGGCCGCGGGTTTGCTCGACAGCGCGTTCTCAATCCAGAGCGGAGCAGGGGGATATTCGCTTGGCTGCATGCCTTATGTAGGCAAGCTCATGGCTGAAAATTCTGTCGTCGGCTCTTTTTTGTCGGGCGGAATAACCGGTGCGCATTGCGAACTCCTTGAAGCCGGTCTCTTTCAGGATGTGTTCGACGTGCAATGCTTTGATCTGGCTGCTGTTCGGTCATCGATTTCCAATCCTGCACATCACATGATGTCGGCGACCGACTATGCAAGCCCGCTCAATGCCAACGCGCGTGTCGATTCCTTGTCGGTCATGCTGTTGGGCGCTGTGGAAGTGGACGTGAACTTCAACGTCAATGTTGTTACCGGGGCGGATGGACGCTTGCTAGGTGGGCCGGGCGGACATCCGGATGCCGCCCAGGGTGCGAAGCTCAGTATCGTTACGACGACTTTGACAGGTGGCGGATTTGCAAAAATCGTACCGAAAGTCCGAACGCTTACGACGCTCGGCGAAAATGTCGATCTGGTTGTGACGGACCACGGCGTCGCGATAAACGACCGTCGCGAAGACTTAAAGTCCGCATTGACGGCGTCCGGACTACGCGTCGTCAGCATGGAAGAGTTGGCGGCCAAGTCGGCGTCGCTTGCAGATAAAAGCGCTCCGGAAACCGAGCGGGGACCGCCGCGTATCTTCGTCGAACATCGCGATGGCGTGATTCTGGACTGGATCTGAAAAGCCTGCTTGGCATCACGTTGCAATGTCTCAACCAACAGGGACCACGATCCGGGCAACGTAAACACGCAAAGGAATGCCCGGCCTGCATAGAGCGGACCGGGCAGTTCCAAATCAGGTGCAACAGGCTATCAGGTGCCGGTGATCATCTCTCCTGCACGCCAGCCGATCATCATCGTTGGAGCGTTGGTGTTCGATGTCGTGATGCGCGGCATGACCGAGGCATCGGCAATGCGCAGGCCATCGATTCCCTTCACCCTGAGATCCGGATCGACGACCTTGCCGATCTGGCAAGTGGATGTCGGATGGAAATAGGTGTTGACCGAAGCCGCCAGGAACTCCCGCCACTCCGCGTCGGTGAGGTCGCCGTCCTTCTGCGGCAGAGACTCGCGCTTGCGAAATGCCTTGTAGTGGTCGCTGGCGCCGAGTTCCCGGCACAGTTCAGTCGCGGCCCTATAGGATTTCCAATCCTGCTCTTCAGCCAGGTAGTTTGTCTCGATGATCGGTGCGTCGGCGGGATTGGCCGACGCCAACTTCACATACCCGCGCGACTGCGGCGTTGCCACACCGGAAAGCATGCAATAGCCGTGCTCATAGTCGAGCTTGTGCCCGGTGGAGGCAAACGGCACCGATACATAAAGAGCGATCATGTCGGGAGAACGGAAGGAGCTGTCGGAACGCTCCCACATGTAAACCTCGGAGTGGTTGTAGTGGGACACCGGAACCGGACCGCTTGCCTCGTAGTTGACGCCGGCACCCAGAATGTGGTCCTGAAGCCCGACGCCGACAGGCAGATCCGCCACGGTATCAATGCCGAGCTGTTGCAGATCCGATGCAATACCGATGCCTGAAAGCATCAGCAGCTTCGGACTGTCGACTGCGCCCGCGGCAAGGATGACTTCGGAGCCGGCCTGGATCGAAACTGGTTCACCGTTGTGCAGGTAGGTAACGCCGGTGCATCTGTTGCCATCGAAATTCAGTTTCTGAACCGGTGCATCCGTCAATACGGTTACGTTGCCGCTCTCCATGATCGGCCGGAGAAAAGCAGTGGCGGACGACTGACGGCGTTGGTCCTTGATATTGAAATCGATCCACGCCTGTCCGGACATGCGGTCGGAATTGAAAGAGGGTGTTTCCTTGTAGCCGAGGTCGGCCGCCGAATTCATGAAAGCGATGGCGCCTTCATGTTTGTTCGGGTCTTTCGGCTGGCTGATGAAAAGCGGACCGTCGGTGCCGCGGTTCTTCCCGCCCGGCTCGTAGCTTTCCATCGACATGAAATACGGCAGAACCTCATCAAAGCTCCAGCCGGTTGCGCCCATCTCGGCCCAGTTGTCGTAGTCCGTCTTGTGACCACGGGCAAAGACCATGGCGTTAAGGGCAGAGGTGCCGCCGAGCACATTGCCGCGCGGCCACATGTGATTGCGTTTGTCGGTGTGGGTCGACGGCAGTGTTTCGAACCATTTCGTGGCGTCGGTTCCCAAGGCGGCGGCCCAAAGACGGGAGTCGTGCACCTCTTCAAGGTCATCGTTACGCCCTGCTTCCAGAACAAGAATCCTGCCGCCGCTTTTTGCAAGCTGATGGGCGCAAGCCGCTCCGCCAGAACCGGTTCCGATGATGATGAAATCAAACTCGCCGTCGGGTTGCGGCGTGGCCGTGGTCGACTGGGCAATCGCCTTACCGGACCAAGCTGTTGCCAGGGCGCCAGCCATTCCGGCGGTTACGCCGAGGGCGAGAGCGCGTTTGATGAATCCTCGGCGGCTCATCTTGCCGGCAGTGTATTCGACGACAGCACGTTCCAGTGCACCGTCTTTTGAAGATCTGAAGTAACCCATTTAGTCCTCCCTTGGTCCCAGTCATTGCCGGGGTTCTTGCTCGGGTTTCCCCGGTTGAATGGGAGCGGTCGGGCCCTGAAGAGAAACTGTCCGACCGTTCCCGGCTCGATGCGCGACTTTGCGTCAGATCGTCCGCCCGCCGTCGACCTCGAGGACGACGCCGGTTATGAATTCGGCTTCATCTGAAGCCAGGTAGAGGGCCGCATTGGCCATGTCTTTGGGCTCGCAAAGACGGCCAAGCGGGATCGTGGCAAGGAATCTCGCCCGATTTTCCGGCGTGTCAGGCATGCCCATAAAGGTTTCAAGCAATCCGGTCGCGCCCATTACCGGCGCAAGCCCGCATACGCGTATCTTGTCGGCCGCCAGCTCAACCGCCAGCGTCTTGGTCATCATGTTTACCGCGCCTTTGGAGCTGTTGTACCAGCTGAGGCCCGGGCGCGGTCTGATGCCGGCGGTGGAACCGACATTGATCATGACACCGCCGCCTGATGTCCGCCAATGGGGTACGACGGCTTTGGTCATGTGAAAAACGGAGTCGACATTGACTGCGAAAACGCGCCTGAACGTATCGTAATCGACGTCCATCAGCGGCTGATTGCGATGGCTCCAACCGGCATTGTTGACGACAATGTCGAGGCTTCCAAACGTTTCGAGCGTGGTTGCAACACAGGCGCCGACCTGGGCGGCATCCGATATGTCGCAGGTGATGGCAATGGCTGAAGAACCGATCTCTTCGGCAACGGACGCCGCGCCTTCACCATTAAGATCGACGATCGCAACGCGCGCGCCTTCATGGGCATAGCGCCGCGCAATTTCGCGCCCGAAGCCCGAAGCGGCTCCCGTTACAAGTGTGGTTTTTCCTTCAAGACGCATGATTGCCAACTAGCCGTGGTTTTGAACGATGGTTTTGATCTGGCTGAATTCGTGCAGCGCGGCGAAACCCTTTTCGCGTCCGTGACCGGATTTGCGGACGCCGCCGAAGGGCAATTCAATTCCGCCGCCCGCGCCGTAACAGTTGAGGAAGACCTGACCCGCTTTCAATCGCTTCGCCATGCGCATCTGGCGGCCGCCGTCGGCGCTCCAGACGGCGGCGACGAGACCGTAATCCGTTGCGTTCGAAATGCGCACGGCGTCGTCCTCATCCTTAAACGGAATGCAGGCGAGGACCGGACCGAACACCTCTTCACGGGCGAGCACATGATCTTCGGCGACCGGGCCGAACAGTGCCGGCGCCACGTAGTTGCCTGCCGGTAGCGCTGACGACGCAAGCTGGCCACGCGCGACCAACGGCGCGTCAGACGATCCTCCCTGCGCGACGAATGTTTCGACACGTTTCTTCTGATCCTGTGAAATCAACGGTCCGAGATTGCCGTTCTCCTTCCACGGCGCAGCGACAAGCTCTTCGAAAGCCGCTTTCAACTTTTCCAACACCGCGTCAAAGATCTCAGCCTGGACCAGAGCCCTCGATCCTGCCGAACAGGTCTGGCCGCCGTTTTGAACAATGGCGTTTATGAGCACAGGCAATGCGGAGTCGAGATCGGCATCGGCAAAAACGATCTGCGGAGATTTCCCGCCCAGTTCAAGCGTGCAGCCAATATGATTGTTGGCCGCAGCAGTCTGTACGAGGACGCCGATTTCTGGCGATCCGGTGAATGAGAGGAAGTCCACATCCGGGTGGGATGTGAGCGCGGCGCCCGCCTGATGACCCAGCCCGGTGACGACATTGAATGCGCCATCAGGAAAGCCCACGTCAAGCGCAAGTTCGGCGATCTTCAATGGTGTTACGCAGGCTTCCTCGGCCGGCTTGAGCACAACCGCGTTGCCCATGGCAAGAGCTGGAGCGCAGGAACGGCCGATCATCTGTGCGGGATAGTTCCAGGGTATGATATGTCCGGTGACACCAAACGGTTCCCGGATCGTCTGCACCTGATAGCCGGACAGGAAAGGTATGCTCTCGCCGTGTACCTTGTCGGCGGCGGCGCCGTAATATTCGAAGTAGCGGGCCGAAGCGACAATGTCGGCCTTGGCTTGAGCATGAGGCTTGCCGGTATCGCGCGATTCCCATTCGGCAAGATCACTTGCCGCTGCCGATATCGCTTCGCCGAGCCGCATCAACAGGCGGCCCCTTTCGATGGCGGTGCATTTCGACCAGCTGCCACCGTCGACGGCCGCACGAGCCGCGGCGACTGCCAACCCGATCTCGCGTTCGCCACACGCTGCCACCTCTGCGATGACGGATCCTGTCGATGGGTCTTTTAACTCAATGAGGCCGGTTTTTCGGAAATCATGTTTGTCTGCGCCAATGATGCAGGGGAAATGGGGGACTATCGCCGAGTGCTCGTTCATGAACCGCACACCTCCTTCCGGATCGAGAACGAGAGAAGCTTAAGGGCGGCCAGCGATGTCAACAATTCGAGGGGTCGGATGCCCCATATAGATTATAGCTATATCCCGTTCGCGCTTTCGCGGCTCAGAATGCGGCCGCGCCAAAGGCCGCGTCGAACGAGCTCCTTGAATACTTCTATGGTGCAGCGTTCCACTTCCAGCGATGCTCTTGTCCGTGGTTTTTCGGGATTGCGGACGAGGTGTACAGGGCGACTGATCACCGGATCCACAATCTTGGAACTGGCCAGTTCTCCCCGGGATTCGAAATCGCTTGCGGCGGCCGGAGCGAGTATGGTGAAAGCGCTGCCCCGCGACACAAGCGACTTGATCTGCGTGAGCGAATCCATCTCGACCACGATATTCAGATCGATGAAGTTGCTTTTGGTCGCCCGGTCAATCAGCATCCGCAATCCGTGCGACTTGGAGGGAAGAACCAGTTCAACCCCGAGCAATGCCTCAAGCCTCACATCATCTCCGGGTGGCGTATCCAAGGGCCAGAGGTCGGGTGGGGCATAAAAATGCAGATCCTCCTCCATCAGCGTGGTCACCTCGACACTCTTCAACCCGCTGGTTTCATAAAGTATCGCAAGGTCCACCGTTTTCTCTTCCAGCCATTCCTTTATAAATCCGCTCATGGCATCGACGGCCCGTAGGCGGATGTCCGGGTATTCGAGACGAATCGTTTCCGCCAGCGGAACCGAAAGGACCATCGAAACCGAAGACGGAAATCCAAAGACCACCTTGCCGGATGGTGTTTCACCGGCCTGCCGCACATCATGTTTCGCGCGTGCGACCGATTCGAGAATATCGCGCGCACGGTCCAGAAGCACAGCGCCGGCATCCGTCAGCGTCACGCCACGCGGCGAGCGTACGAAAAGCTCGGCGCCGACACGGCTTTCGAGGTTTTTCAGCTGAACGGACAATGATGGCTGCGCGATCCCAATGACATCCGCGGCAGAAGCCAACGATCCGTTTTCAGCGATCGCAACGAAATACTCCAGCTGCCTGATTTCCACAGCTGCTCCTCCCTGCTGATAGGCGGGCATAGTCCAGACCTATAGCTCCTCAAGTATACTCATAGTTGATAGCAATCGACAACAACGCGAGACTGCGGCCGTTCGGGGCCAAACTTGGAGTGGAGATGTCGGATCTCGCTGGAACACTGGTTGTGTCGCTGGAGCACGCGGTCGCTGCGCCCTATGCGTCCTGCAAATTGGCGGATGCGGGCGCCAGGGTTATCAAAGTGGAGCGCCCGGAGGGCGACTTCGCGCGCAATTACGACCAATTGGTCAATGGCGCGAGCGCCTATTTTGTCTGGATCAACCGCGGAAAGGAGTCGATTTGCCTTGACCTCAAAGTTGATGAGGACAGGGCTGTCTTTTCTGCCATGCTTGAACGTGCCGATGTGTTCATCCAGAACCTGGCGCCGGGCGTGGTTGATCGTCTCGGCTTTCCGGCGGAAACGCTGCGAAAGGCCAATCCGGGTCTCATTGTTTGCTCCATTTCCGGCTACGGAAGTGACGGCCCGTCGCGTGACCAGAAAGCCTACGATCTGTTGATTCAGGCTGAAACCGGCTTGTCAGCGATCAACGGAACGGAGCACGGACCGGCGCGCGTCGGCGTATCGGTGTGTGATATTGCGGCCGGCATGACAGCTTACCAGGCCATATTGCTGGGCCTGATCGGGCGCGCGCAGACAGGCCAGGGCCGAACGATCGAGGTTTCGCTGTTTCATGCCATGGCAGATTGGATGAATGTGCCTTACCTCCAATACCGCTATGGTAAGAAGGTGCCGCAGCGATTGGGCCTCAAACACCCAACGATAGCGCCCTACGGCGCATTTGCCTGTGCTGACGGGAAGGATATCCTCATCTCGGTTCAGAATGAGCGGGAATGGGGACGGTTCTGCCGAGACGTACTACAGCGCCCGGAACTGATTTCCATGGACGGATGGAAGAACAACAGCGAGCGCGTTGCGAACCGTGATGAGGTTGATCGGTGTGTCGGCGCGTTTTTCGCTCGCATTGACAGGAGTACCGCCGTGTCGATGCTGGAAAAGACAGGTATTGCCTTTGGTCGTCTTAGCGACCTCGACGATCTTATCTCTCACCCTCAACACAGGCTCGTTTCCGTCAGCGTGAATGGCGCCGATATCGAACTTCTCGCCCCTGGCGCCGTCGTCAAGGGCAAGGTCGACGCCTTCGGCGCGGTGCCGGAAAAAGGTCAGGACGATGCCCACCTGCGCGTGGAATTCGCATCCGATCAGGGCTGTCGACTGGCAGGCGAGTAACGCCGCACGTCCGGCAACAGCACCGCGTTGACGGCGCGCTGTCGAAAGGCCTGCTGTGTCTTCAAACGCTTGAAATGGCAGCCAAACCGCTGGGCATATCGGTTGTCGAGAACGTCAACTGATGACAACGGCCGTCTGGCGCATGTTCGAGGTGAAACACAGCAAAGCTGCCTTAAGAAAGGGCTTCAGTCCGTTTTCGGTTCCGGGAACTCCACTGGACCGCCGTTTTTCTCCCAGGCGGAGAAGCCATCGCGCAGATGCGCGGCTTCAAACCCCATATCCTTCAGGGTGGCGACGGAAAGGGCCGAACGCCACCCGCTGGCGCAATGGAAAACGAATTTCTTGTCCTGACCGAAGACATCTTTGAAATAGGGACTTTGCGGGTCTACCCAGAATTCCAGCATGCCGCGCGGACAGTGAAAACTGCCGGGTATGAATCCGGAGCGCTGGCGTTCGCGAATATCGCGCAGGTCGACGATAACCACATTCGGGTCACCCGCCATTGCAATGGCATCAGATGTTTCGATCTCTTCAATGCGTTTGCGTGCTGCATCGACCATTTGCGAGACCGACGTTTTGAGTTCTGGCATGGGTGCACCATGGTTCTGATAAATGAAACATATATACTGTAAGCCGGCCCTTAGAGGATGTGAACCAAATTTGGTACTGGGGCTTGCAAAGCAATGGTGGCGCTTTTCCTCGGGTTAAGGAGAAAAATGTGTCGGAGGCCGTGGCAATTTCCCTTTGGGACCGATCCGCCACCGAGAGTCCCTATCAAGCCGGCCTCGACGGCGATTCAGCCTGCGAACTGGCCATTGTCGGCGGCGGATTCACCGGCCTTTCAACGGCGCTGCACGCAGCCGAAAGAGGTCTGGACTGTCATGTGCTCGAGGCGCAACAGATCGGCTATGGCGGCTCGGGCAGGAATGTGGGTTTTGTCAATGCCGGACTTTGGCTGCCGCCAAAGGAGGTTCAAACGCGCCTTGGAAAGGCCGAAGGTGCGTCGCTGATCGATCAGTTGAGCGAGATGCCCGAATATGTCTTCTCCCTCATTCAAAAGCACCAGATCCGGTGTGAACCGCATCGAAACGGTACGATCCATGCCGCCCATTCGCCAGCTGGATTTGCAGACCTGAAAAGCAGGGCCGAGCAATGGAAGGCGCTTGGCGCGCCGGTCGAACTGTTGTCAAAGGATGCGGCATCGGAGTTGATCGGTACGAGCAGTTTCCATGGCGGATTGCTGGACCACAGAGCGGGCACGATAAACCCGATGGGCTACGTACGCGGCCTGGCGCGGGCCGCAATCGGTGCGGGCGCAAAGGTCTCCACCGGCGTAACCGTACTCAAACTTCGTCAGGACGGCGACCTTTGGAAGGTTGAGACGGATTGCGGTACGATTACCGCAAAATGCGTCGTCATCGGAACAAATGCCTATTCGGACGATCTCTGGCCAGGCCTCAAGCAGACCTTCACCGTGATCAACTACTTTCAGCTTGCGACGGAGCCGCTTGGGCCGGAAGCGGACACGATCCTGCCCGGCAAACAGGGGCTTTGGGACACCGGCAAAATCATGTTCTCGCTGCGCCGGGACAATTTCGACCGTCTCATTCTCGGTTCGATGGGGTCCGTGATCGGCGGCCGCACCGGGCTGTCGCAACGCTGGGCACAACGCATGATCCGGCGGCTGTTTCCGGCGCTCGGGGCGGTTGCCATCGAGGAATCATGGCATGGCAAAATCGCCATGACGCCCGATCACCTGTTCCACATTCACCGGCTGGCCGATGGCCTGTACGCGCCTATCGGTTACAATGGCCGCGGCATCACCACCGGGACGATGTTCGGCCGGGCTCTGGCCAATCTTCTGAGCGGTGCCGATGAGAAGACCTTGCCGGTGCCGGTGACCGATCTGAAACCGGTGCAAGCGAGGGGCTTGAAAGCGCAGTTCTACGAAACCGTGTTTACGGCAAACCAGATATTCAAGAGCATCTGATTTTCGCTTTCCAAAATTCAATTCGTGCCAGTGTCGATATTGGTGGCACATTCACCGATGTGCCGCTCAGTCATGCAGGCCGTCTTTCGACCTGGAAGATTGTGACGGGCTGCCGCAGACGCCCTTGCAAAATCGCCGACAAAGCCAATTTCTCCAAAAGAGTGTTATGGAGTTTGGCAAACAGTGAAGAGAGTTTTGGCAATTGCAGTCTGCTTCGGTCTTTCCGTCGCCAGCCTGTCCATCGGCGCAGTGGCGCAAAATATCATGCTGGACAATTTCGAAAACAGCCCGGAAGCACGCTGGGGTTACGTTGCGGACACGGTAATGGGCGGCGTTTCGACCGGAGAACTCAGCTTCGAGGAAGAAGACGGGAAAGCGCTGGCACGGCTCACGGGCGAGGTGAGTACGGCAAACCGCGGCGGTTTCATCCAGTTTCGGCGCGCGCTTGATGAGCGGCCGGCCGACGGCACCGAGGGCGTGCGGCTGATTGCGCGCGGCAATGGCGAGCGCTACTTCGTGCATCTGCGAACGACCGGAACGGCGCTACCGTGGCAATTCTACCAGGCAGGTTTCGATACGACACCGGGCTGGACGGAAGTGCGTATTCCATTCTCGCAATTCAAGGCTTCCGGCGGGATGCTGCGATCGCAGCTGCGCGCCGGCACACTGAAGTCGATCGGCATCGTTGCCTACGGACGCGACCACGAAGCGGAAGTGGAAATACAAGAGATCGGTTTTTATTGAAGGTCCCTATACTCTCGGCGCTCGGCTCTCGGCTCTCGGGCCGGCGCGTCCGCGGCCCTGCGGCATGCGGCCCGGCATGACCGGGCCACCGCGCAGCGTTGTTTGCAATGACCATCAGTCGTCGTCATCGTCGTCGTCGTCGTCAAAATCGCGGTAGCGGTAATAGTACCGCCTGGGTCTGTCATCATCGTCATAGGCGTAGTAGTGACCGCCACGGCGGATGCGGACATAATAGCAGTCGTCATCGTCGTCATCCCAGCACACAAGCACGCGCTTTGTATGATGGATGGTGTAGACATGCGGAACGACCTCTAGCCTTCTTTCGGGACCGCCAGCATGGGCAACTGCTGCCGTCAGGACCAACGTGACCGCCGCTGCAGTAGCTGAAATGATCAGTTTCATCGGGTTACTCCTGGTTGTCGTCGCGTCAGCTGTTGTTATCGCCGACACCAGGTAAACGCGATTGCCGGTGATTTATTCCCCTGTTCCTCTGCATTGGCGGTCGCTTCGGCGGTGCCGCCTCGAAGATCGGGGTCCGATGCTCTCCTATGAAGCCGATGGCAGTGCCGCCTGAGCCGGAAAGGCTCATGCTATCTTCACCGGCAAGCACAAAGAGCTCAGTTGAACAGGTAGGGCCGTTCTCTCCTGAAGATCCGGTCTTCGGGTTCGTTGCCCAGAATCTCGCGGGCATGGAGATGGCCGGAAAAGACTGCCGTCTGGATCGGGCCGGGGCACTCCGCATCGCCGATAAGGCGGTACGGAATCTGTCTTGCGGCGAGATCCTGTGACAGGGCGATTTCAGGATGCCGGATGGTCACCGCGAGCAGGGTATCGCCTTCAATCGCCCCGATATTTTCGCCGGTGTCGGACCGCATTACGTCCAGCGCCCCGTCATGCCAGCGAGCTGCCATGGAATTGGGATGCATCTTGACGCCGGCGGCCCGCAATTCCGCCAGCATACGCGGTTGTTCAAGCGTGTTGCCCATCCAGCCCGCGAGCGCTGGCAGAGGCGTAACGATGTGTACTTCGTGGCCCTGAGCGGCGAGGCCAACCGCCAGCGCATTGGCCATGTAGTAGTGGTCGTCGTCGTAGATGACGATACGGTCGCCCGGTATCTTGCCGTCAAGAATATCATCCGGGGTCATTGCCGCGTCGATAAAGCCGGGTACGGCGTCCAGCCGCGATCTGCCCGACCCGTCGCGGGTCCATGCCGAGCCGGTGGCGAGCAGAATATGGTCAGCCTCGAATTCGGCAATCCCGTCAACATCGAGATTGCTGTGGGTATAAAGGTTGGCATTGCCCATCTGGTCGAGCTGATAAAGGCGATAATCGGCCACCCGGCTCCAGGCCGAAAGATTCTTGATCCGCGCTTCGCGCACCACCCGCCCGCCCATTTCGCCTGACGCTTCAGCAACGGTCACGTCATGGCCTGCGCGGGCAAGAACCAGCGCTGCTTCGAGGCCGGCAGGTCCGCCTCCAACGATGAGCACGTTGTCGGGGTCTTTCGATGGCGGCACGGTTTCAGGGTGCCAGCCCCGGCGCCATTCCTCCGAGACTGTCGGGTTTTGCGTACAACGAACCGGAACGCCGGCGTTCTCGACCGACACGCAGATATTGCAGCCGATGCATTCGCGAATGTCATCAAGCCGGTCTTCGCGCACCTTGTTGGGTAAAAACGGATCGGCGATCGCGGCGCGTGCACTGCCGATGATGTCGATGATTCCGCGCTTGATCTGGCTCACCATGGTGTCAGGCGAGGTGAACCGGCCTACGCCGATCACCGGTTTGTTTGTCACCGTCTTGACGAAGCCGATAAACTCCTCCTGAAAACCCTCCTGGTCGTAGCGGGACGTACCGCTGTCCCGGCTCCATCCGGAGATATTCACGTCCCAAACATCGGGGATCTCAGCCAGCGCCTCGACCGTGTCTCGGCCTTCGCCTTTCGCCGTGATGCGCTTGGGTCCACTTGCTTCATGGACCGCGAAGCGAAGCGCAATCGCCATCTCGCCGCGTGCCTCGTCCATCGAATCTTCAAGGACTTCGCGAAGCAGACGCAAGCGGTTTTCGAAAGATCCGCCATACTCGTCCGTACGGCGGTTATAGGCCGGGCTCAGGAAGTGCCACAGGAGAGACGCGTCATGGGCCGCATAAACATATGCCATGTCGTAGCCGGCCTGTCTTGCACGCCTGACCGCTGCTCGGTGGTTGTCGCGGAGGCGTTTGATATCCGCCTTGTCCATGGCTTTCGCCATGTAGGGCATTTCCGGTTTAAGCGTCGGCAGGCTCGACGGTCCCATCGCCGGATAGCCGTTGGCGATGCCGCGCGAACGGATGCCGGTATGGGCAAGTTCGATCGAAGCCAATGCGCCGTGTCTCTTGATCCGCTCAACGGAATGGGCATGGGATTTCACGTCGCCGTCGTCCCAAAGACGTTCATAGGGCAAACCCGACAGGTCCGATGTCGGATCGATCTCGGTCAATTGCATCCCGACAATGCCCCATCCGCCTTCGGCCCGTGTCTCGCGCGTACCGGCAGCGCCGTTCGGCATCAGATGGGAATGCCCATTGGCGTAAGGCATGACGGCAAAGCGGTTGGGTGCCGTGACGGGGCCGAGCTCCACCGGCTCGAACAGGATCGAATAACGGTCGGTCATGACGGTGGTGTCTTCAAGGTGCCGTCGGCGATCCAGCCATCGAGGATTTCGACCACCTTATCCGAAAATGCCTGGTCGTTGATGTGGCAATCGACTTCGCTCAAGGTGACGGGGTCCTTGATTGCCTTGCGTACCTCGTCGATCATCGCTGCAAGCCCGTCCGGATCGTGGGCAGGCCCGCCTTCGCGGTCCCATTCCTCAACGCCCTGGAGCGGCATGACGAAGTGAACCGGGCCTTTCGCCGTACCAAGGCGCGCCGCTACGTCGCGGATCAGGGCGCGGCGCTCGTCCGGCGACAGCCCCGACGATTTGATCAGGCGGTTGTGGGCATGGAAAGGGCGGTCGTCATAGGCCTCGGGAATTGCCTGCCACCCGGCAAAATCGATGAGATCAGCGCAGCCGGGCGATACAATCTGCGGAATGGCTGCGGCACCGGCATTGGTCAGCCGGTCGGCGCCGCCATTGATGACGGAACCGACCATCAGGTTGCCCAGTTCAGGCAATGCCAGATCGAGCGCCGCGGCGAAATAGCCTTGGCGCGCCAGCGCTTCGAATGCCATCCCGCCCATGCCGGTCGCGTGAAACACCGCAATTTCAAACCCGCGTTCCTCAAGCGGTTGCTTGAGCAGCTTCATATATTTGAGACAGGACGAGCCGAGGCTCATCATGCCGATCACCGGGCGGTCTCGAACCGGCGCTTCAACCGCCTGCGCAGCACCGAGGACGGCACCGGCCGCCTGGCTGAGCGAGGATTTGCAGACCGAGTTCAAACCGTAAAGCCCACCCGCCCACAGGATCATCTGGATATCGGGCGACAGCCGGTCGGCGGGTATCAGGGGCGAGAACGAAACGGTGGAGACCACGTATTTCGGAACGCCCAGCGGCAAGGCCTGGCAACAATCGAGCACGAGGTCGGTGCCCATCGTGCCCCCCAATCCGACCATGCCGTCGATCTTTCCATCGGCGTGCAATTTGGCGGTCAGCTGCGCCGCACCTGATGCCATGATCTGCATCGCGTGATTTTCATCGCCGCTGTCAATTGCGTCCTGGATGGTCTTGCCGGCGGCCGCGGCGACATCGTGTTTGGAGATATCCGTCGGCTGCGTCGGGTCGCCAAGGACGCTCACGTCCATGGACACAACGTCGCCGCCCTGCGCGCGTATGCGATCGCACATGTAGTGCAGCTCATCGTCCTTCGTGTCGTAGGTTCCAATAACCAGGATTGTCTTCTTTCCGCTCACAATCAGCCCCCTGGGGTTGGCGTCTGAAATATTCACCCGCGCATAATTTCGCCGCGCGGATCATAAAATGGTGCGAGTTGCGCCTCGATGGCAAAGTCGTACCCGGCGATACGGACCTCAAAGCCGCCTTCGGCGATCCAGTCCTTTGTGACGCCAGCTTCGCGGTGGAGGGAGGCGAGGCCAACCATTGCGTCAAGACGCCAGCCCCAACCGCCGGAGGTTACGTGCCCAACCAGTTCACCGTCCCGCCAGATCGTCTCGTTGTGGATCAGGTAGGGCCCTTCCTTTGCCGTCAGGCCGGGCGCCTTAATGGCGACGGTGCGGTCGCGCGTCGCGGGCGCTTCGTTGCGCTTCTGTTCGATCAGGACTTCGCGGCCCACAAAATCCGGTTTGTCGAGGTCTACGGCAAAACCGAGTCCGGTTTCGTAAGGCGTGTCCTCTTCGCCGATATCGTGGCCGAAATGCCTGAAACCCTTTTCAAGCCGGCACGCGTTGAGCGCGAACATGCCGCCATGGGCGAGTCCGTAGCGTGCCGCATCGGCAAGCAGCGCTTCGTAAACATGAGCGGTAAACTCCGCCGGAATCATCAACTCGTAGCCGAGCTCGCCGACGAAGGAGCGGCGAATGGCCCAGACCCGGGCATGGGCAAGATCGATCTCGCGCGCGGCACCAAAGGCAAAGGCTTCGTTCGACAGATCGTCTCCGGACAGAGCCTGTATCAGCGCTCGGCTATTCGGGCCGTGCAGGGTCAACAGGGCGTAGGAGGAGGTGGCATCAAAGATATGGACGTTCCAGCTTTCGTTGCAATGGGAGCGTATATGGGCGTGGTCGCGGATCTGGCTCGGGTGACCCGTGACGATCATGAATGTCTTGGGACCAAGGCGCGTGACCGTTATGTCGGCTTCAATGCCGCCCCGGACGTTGAGCATTTGCGTGTAGACCGAGGTGCCGGTTTCCACATCCATTTGAGCGCCGCACACATGATTGAGCGCCCTTGCGGCGTCCGGCCCCTGAACAAGGATCTTTCCATACATGGACTGGTCGATCAGCAGAACGCCGTCGCGGGCCGCGTAGCATTCACGGCCGACATGCTCGGACCAATCCTGCCAGCCGATGGAAGCGCGATCGGGCCAGCCTTTGCGGTCCGGATCGAAAAAGGCGGGCACTTCCCAGCCGATACGCTCGAACATAGTGGCACCTGCCTCGAGCAGCCGGTCATGCAGGGGTACCCGGCGAATGCCACGCGCGGTGTCGATCTGTCTTCCCGGCCAGTGAAGTCCGTAGTGAAAGCCGATCGACTCCGTGACCCGCTCGGCATTGTAGGCCCGGTTGGACTGGAACGGGTGGGCGCGGGCCGCAAGCATGGACGATACTGGGCGCGGCGGCATGCCCTCGCTCATCCACGCAGCCATGGTCAGGCCGACGCCGCCTGAATTCAGGATGCCATTGGAATTCATGCCGGCAGCGATGAACAGCCCCGGCAATTCGGATGAAGGCCCGATATAGGGCGCACCATCGGCGGTAAAGCTCTCCGGACCGTTGAAGAATGTGTGGATGCCCGTCTGTTCGAGAATCGGAAAGCGGGTGAATATCTTTTCGAACACCGGTTCGACGTGGTCCATGTCGAAGGGAAGCTCATCGAACTCGAAACGTGCCGGAATGCCGTCCTGTCCCCAGGCTTTGCCGTGCGCTTCAAACCCGCCGATCAGAAGTTTGCCGGCGTCTTCCTTTGAGTAGATGCGTTCTTCGAGTGAAACAAGGCCCGGAAGCGTGCCGGGCAGGCCCGGTATGGCTTCGGTCAGGATATAGAAATGCTCGGCGGCGTGCAGCGGTATCGTCACACCGTGCTGTCGAGCGAAATCCGCGGCCCACATGCCGCCAGCCAACAGCACCTTGTCTGCCGCGATCACGCCCCGTTCGGTCTCGACCCCCGTCACCTTGCCGTTGCGGGTGAGGATCCGGGTGGCGCGCGTATTCTCGAAAATCCGGCAGCCGCGCGCCCGCGCGCCCTTTGCCATTGCGTGGGTCACGTCGAGCGGGTTCACCTGCCCATTGGATGGAACCAGAAAGCCGCCCAGGACATCCGACAGCTCGAGATGCGGAAAAATCTCCCGGATTGCAACGCTATCGAGCAGCCGGCTTTCTATCTCCATACGCGCGGCGTGATCGTGGTTTCGGCGCAGTTGTTCCCAGCGCACGTCGGAGAGGGCGAGGTGCAAGGTCCCATTCTGTTTGTAGCCGGTTGCCTGCCCGGTCTCGACCTCCAACTGCTTGAAAAGCTTGGCGGTATATTTCGACAGTTCCGTCTGGGCAGAACTCTCGCGCAATTGTCCGACGAGACCCGCGGCATGCCATGTCGTCCCGCAAGCGAGCACCTTGCGTTCCAAAAGAACCGCGTCTTCGATGCCCCGCTTTGCGAGATGGTAGAGCGTTGAAATGCCGATAATGCCGCCGCCGATAATGACAACGGATGCTTTTTCGGGAAGGTCTGCTCCGCCGGTCAAATCTGCACCCAAGCCGTTTTCAGGTTGATGTATTTGTCGATTGCATGAAGCGATTTATCCGAACCGTTGCCTGACTGGCCCACACCGCCAAGCGGTACGGTCACATCTGGCCCGCCATAAGTGTTGACGTGGACGACACCGGCATCGATCGCGCGGATCATGCGGTGGGCGCGTGCAACGTCCGATGTCCAGACACCGGCTGCAAGCCCGTAGTCCGTGGCGTTGGCGAGGCGAACGGCTTCGTCCTCGCCGGCAAACGGCGTTACGGAAAGGACAGGACCGAAGACTTCTTTCTGAAACAGGCTATGCTCCGGCTGGACGCGATCAACAATGGTCGGTCCCATGTAAAAGCCGCCTGTCTCTTCGAGACTGCGAACCCCGCCGAGAACCACCTCACCACCTTCTTCTCGAGCCGTTTCAACCGCTTGAAGGTCCTGGGTGAGTTGGGCTTCCGAATTGATCGCACCGATCTTCGTGTCGAGTTTCAGCGGATCGCCCGGCTGTAAACCGGCGGCCCTGGCGGCAACGGCGCCGACAAAGTCGTCGCGGATGGTTTCGTCTATGAGCAGGCGCGACCCGGCAACGCAGACTTGACCGGCATTGCGGAAAACCCCTGACGCGACCGCCTGCGCCGCCTTGTCGAGGTCAGCCGTGTCGGCGAATACGATGTGTGGCGACTTGCCGCCAAGCTCCAGATAGACGCGCTTGAGATTGGATCGGGCGGAATACTCCAGGAGTTTGCGGCCCGTGGCGCCGGAACCGGTAAAAGCCAGAACGTCAACGTCCATGGAAAGCGCCAGCGCTTTGCCGACCGTAGCCCCTTCGCCCGTGACGACATTCAGGACACCTTCCGGCAAACCGGCCTCATGGGCGAGTTCCACGAGACGGATCAGCGACAGTGATGCGGTTTCCGGCGGTTTGACCACGACACTGTTGCCGACCGCCAGCGCCGGCCCGATTTTCCACGCGCCAATCATCAGCGGGAAGTTCCACGGAATGATTGCACCGACGACACCAACCGGCTCACGATGGATAAGTCCGAGGATATCGGGTTTGGTTGGTGCGATCTCCCCATAGATCTTGTCGATCGCCTCCGCGTAGTAGCGGATGGTGGCCGATGCCGACATCGGTTCGGCATTGAAGGCCATGGCAATCTCGGTTCCGTTGTCACGGACACCCAGCACAGCGAGTTCGGGCGCATGGGTCTCGATCAGATCAGCCCATCGGTGCATGATCCGCTTGCGCTGTGCCGGCGGCATGGTTTTCCAGTGGCCGTCTTCGAAGGCCGATCGCGCCGAAGCTATGGCTGCATCCATGTCTTCAGGGCTGCCGCGGGCGACTGTTGTCAGCACCGATCCGTCGATCGGCGAGACCGCATCCATTGTTTGGCCGGAACGGGCCCGTACCTGCGCGCCGCCGATCAGATGTCCCCGCGGCGGGAGGCTTTCTTCCCTCAACCGGTCGATTTCAGCTTGCTCAATCATCGTCTGCCTCCGCTTCTTTACACTCGATCCTCAGCGCTGCTGGCTATCGTGCAGCTCGTGATCGGCGTCCGGTTCACGGTTTCGGTGTTCGTTGACAAGCGTGCGAATATGCAGGGCGATCACCAGGATAATCAGCCCGAACAGGATTGCGGCGATGGGCCTGTCGATGAAATCGAGCGGCGTTTTCACCCTTGCCATGGCGCTGCGAAGCTTGGTTTCCATGATGCCGCCGAGCACCATGCCGAGCACAATCGGGACAATCGGCAGGTTGAGGCGCTTGAGGATCAAGCCCAGGATGCCAAAGGCCGATGCGATTGCGCAGTCAACGGTTGAGTTGCGCAGCGAATAGACACCAACAAAACTCAGAATGAGAATGACGATGCCGAGAAAGCGCGTCGGGATCTGAATGATCTTCGTCAACAGGTTGGTCGACGACAGAAGGAAAATCAGGACAATCACGTTGAGCAAAAGCATTGCGAAATAGAGCGCGTAGACAAAGGAGATGTCAGACTGGAAGAGCTGCGGGCCGGGAATGACATTGTGGATGTAAAACACCGCCAGCATCATTGCGGTCAGCGCTTCACCGGGTATGCCCAAAGCCAATAGCGGGATCATTGCGGCAGGCGGTACCGCATTGTTTGCAGCTTCCGACGCGATCAGGCCCTCGGGCGAGCCCTTGCCGAACAGTTCCGGGGTTTTCGAGGTTTTCTGGGCGTAAGTGTACGACATGAATTGTGCGGTGAACTCGCCGACGCCCGGAATCATGCCCATCACAACGCCGAAGCCGGAGGCGGCGGAGGCGACACGCTTGTAGCCGAAGAGTTCCTTCAGTCCTGAAAACAGCGAACCGGTCAAAGGCTGTGCCTTGGGGCTGTTGTCCTTGTCGACAAGCAGGAAGAACGCCTGCGATATGGCAAAAAGACCAAGCACGACAACGATCAGGTCGAAGCCGCCCGAAAGCCAGGTCTGTCCGAACGTGAAGCGTTGGGTGTAGCGGATCGGTTCAAGCCCTACCGTGCTCAGGAAAATGCCGAAAAAGGCCAACATGCCTGCGGCAAATATCTGTCCGCGATGCGCCAGAACCACCAGGATGATGCCAAGAAGCGCGGCCAGGAAGATCTCGCGGCTGCCGAATTGCGGTGCGATCCAGGCAAGCACGGGAGAAAGCAGGATGAGGCATATGATTCCGAAGACGCCGCCGTAGAAGGAGGCGGAATAGGCGATTGAAATCGCCCGGCGCGCCTGGCCCGCCTTGGTCATCGGATAGCCATCATAGGTCGTCAGGGCGTTGACGGCGGTCCCGGGCGTATTGATGAGAATTGCCGGGATCGAGCCGCCATACATGGACGAGCCGTAAATGCCGAGCAGCATGGTCAACCCGACGAGCGGTTCCAGCGAGAAGGTCGCCGGCAAAAGGATGGCAATTGCGACGGCGGCGCCGACTCCCGGAATGGCGCCAATGATGACGCCGCCGATTGAGCCGATCAAAAGAGCGATCAGTACATCGAGTCTTGCAAGAAGGCCGGCGGCCGCGATCAGATCTGCCATTGCCCCAACCTAAAAATTCGTCAGCATAAAAGCGCGCATGGTGTCCGGAAAAAGCTCGTAGAATTGCCCGCCAGGCACCTTGACCTGCAGGAAGGTCTTGAAGATCAGCACGACCGCCACGCCGGTCACGCCCGCCGCCGTGAGCATTTTCGGTGTTGTGTACCCCATCCTCAAGGACAGGAAGATTGCGAAGATCACCGTCGATGGCAGGTAGCCAGCGAGTGGAACGGCAACGACATAGACCATGAACCACAAGACGAATTCGAAAGCCTTGAGCCAGAAGGAAACCTCGACCCATCGTCCCTCGATGCGCGGCGAAACGACTGCGCTGATCCAGTTGAGGGCTGCGAAAACTGTCATCCCGACCAAGGCAATGGCCGGCCAGAGGGCCGGTTGCGACGACCAATTGGTTGATGCGATCCACTGCGCCTCGCTTGTGAGCTGGCTCAGCAAAGCCAAGGAAAAGAGAAGAAAGATGGATGCAAAGAAATAGTTGCCCGGGCGCCGGTACCGCTGAAACAACTGCTTGAGTGTTTTGACCCCTGCCAGCATGCGCTTTTCCTCACAACGTTGCGATAGCGATCGGGGCAGCACCAATCGGCGCTGCCCCGGGTGCCATGGAAGGGCTACTCAATCATTGCGTTGATGCGGGCGAAGGTATCGATATCCTGCTGGATCTGCGCCTTGGATGCATCTGCGTCCTGCCAGTAAACCAGTGCACCGGTCTCAGCGGCGAGCTGCTGGGCGCGGTCGGAGGCGATGGTCTCCTTGGCAACTGCGATGATTTTGTCGCGCACATCCTGCGGCGTGTCCTTGTGCACAAAGAGCCCGTTCCAAAGCGCTAGGTTCAGATCGGGCGCAATTTCAGCAACCGTCGGTGCGTCCGGGGTCAGCGGAATGCGCTCACCGCCGATGGATGCCAGCACTTTGACGTTGTCGAGGCAAGGCAGGACCAGTTGCAGGGTCGTGTTCATGACATCGACGTCGCCCGATGCGAGACTGTTGCAGTCAAGGGCGTCGAAGGCCGCTTCTGAGCCGAAGCTGAAGCCCTTTTCCTTGGCGAGCGCGAAGGTCACCTTGGTAGGTGGCAGCGGGGCGCCAAAGTGACCAAGGGCCACGTCATTGGACTTGGCGTATTCGGCAAGCCCGTCGATATCGTCATAGGGCGCGTTCTCGCCGGCAACGATGACGAATGGGTAGGTCAGGAATATGCCAAGAGGCTCGAAGGGGTTGGGCGCCAGTTGCGGAATGCCGATATTCGGGCCGACCACCGGCACGCCGACAACAAAGGATCCTACGGTGTAGCCGTCGGCAGGCGCATCAGCGACATAGACAGCGCCGGGGAACGGACCGCCGCCGCCCCCCGGTTTGTTCACGACCGCAGCGGGCGAGCCGTATTTTTCCTGGAAGTCCTCGGCAATCATGCGGGTCAACAGATCTTCAAGGTCACCGGGCGCCCATGGAACGACAAATTCGACGGGTTTTTCCGGGTATTCTGCGATGGCCGGCGATACGGCCAATCCGGCCACGGAGACGGCTGCGGCGAGGGCCAGTTTGACGAACGATTTCATAAAGTCCTCCACGGATTTGGTTTATTATTTGAACCATTGGTCGCATTTTATCTTGATGCAAAAGGCAAACTCTGTCAACATGGAGGTACGACGGCTCGAAACCGCACGGGATGCGAGAGATCAGAAGAATGGGTACGATCACCAAAGCGCTCAATTTGCTGAATTATTTTTCCGAGACGGCGCCTGAACTGGGATTGATGGAGTTCAAAAAGCTGTCCGGACAGGACAAGGCAACTGTCCACAGGCATCTGACGGAACTGACCGCAAACGGCTTTCTCGAACAGAATCCGGAAACGCGAAAGTATCGGCTCGGTGCCGCTATTCTGCGGTTGTCGGCAGTGCGCGAGCGTACCTTCCCAGCAAGGCGGATCGTCGCCCACTGGGTCAAGGAATTGGCATGCCAGGTGGAAGAGCTGGTTCACGCGTCGCTGATACAGGGCTCGAGGATGTCGTCACTGTGTTTTCACGACGGCAGGGTCGGCGGAACGCGCGTTTATTTCAGCGAAGCCGACATGCTTCCCATGCATGCGACGGCTTCTGGCCTGTCGGCCCTTGCATTCGGTCCACCGGATATCCTCAAAAAGGTGTTGGCCCGGAAGCTTGAAAGTTACACCGAATACACGCCGACCGATCCGCAAGCTCTTCTTGCGAAGGTGGAAGAAGCGAGGCGCAAGGGATACGCGGTCTCCAATCAGACCTATGAGCGGGAAGTCTGCTCGGTGTCGGCGCCTTTCTTCGAGAACAGTGCGAAGGCAAGCGGCGCGATTTCCGTCGCCATTCCGGCGACGCGTATTGACGAGACGAAGATCAACGAGGTCGCAAGGCATCTTTGGCAAATTAGCGACGCGGTTTCGGACCAGCTCGGCGGGGCGGTGCCCCAGGAGTTCAGGCAACACATGGCGAGGGTCAGCTAGGATGAACATTGTCACCAAGGACAGCAACTTTCTCAAGGAAAACAACGCCCGGCACATGTGGCATCCGATGGGTCATCCCGCCGACAGTCTGGCAAATCCGCCGACCATCGTCACAAAGGGTGAGGGGGTCCACATTACGGATGTCGACGGGCACCGCGTTGTCGATGCTGTTGGCGGTCTGTGGAACGTCAATCTGGGTTTTTCCTGCGAGCCCGTCAAACAGGCGATTGCGAGGCAGCTTGACGTGCTGCCTTATTACTCGACGTTCCGCGGAACGTCGAACGATGCCGCTATCGAGCTGTCCTACGAGTTGGCGGACTTCTTTGCCCCTGACGGTCTGGTTCGCGCGTTCTACACGTCCGGCGGCAGCGACAGCGTCGAGACCAGCCTGCGCCTTGCCAGGCAGTACCACAAGGTGCGCGGTGAAGCGGGCCGGAGCAAGTTTCTCAGCCTGAAAAAGGGCTATCACGGAACCCATTTCGGCGGCGCGAGCGTCAATGGCAACGCCAATTTCCGGACGCAATATGAGCCGCTCCTGCCCGGCTGTTTTCATATTCCGGCGCCCTATACCTATCGCAATCCGTTCAACGAAACTGATCCAGCCAAGCTTGCCGGGCTTTGCGCTGCGGCCCTTGAGGACGAAATCGCGTTCCAGGGCCCTACGACGATTGCGGCTTTTATCATGGAGCCGATCCTGGGTGCCGGTGGCGTGATACCACCGCACGAAAGCTTCATGCCGATGGTGCGCGATATCTGCGACCGACACGGTATTTTGCTGATTGCCGACGAGGTGATCACGGCCTTCGGGCGGGTCGGGTCATGGACCGGTTCAAGACACTGGGGCGTCAAGCCGGACATAGCCTGCACTGCAAAGGCGGTTACCAACGGCTACTTTCCGTTCGGTGCGGTGATGATCAGCGAGAAGGTCGTCGATGCGTTCGAAACCGATACAAGCGGCGCCGGTTCGATCGGCCACGGCTACACCTATTCCGGTCATCCGGTCGGTGCGGCTGCGGCTGTTGCGTGCCTTGCTGAAATGAAGCGGCTGAATGTCAAGGACAATGCGGCCAAGCGTGGCGCGCAGCTTTACGAGGGTTGTCTTGAGCTCAAGGAAAAACATGCGCTGATCGGCGACGTCCGAGGCGGGCACGGCCTGATGACGGCGATGGAACTGGTCAGCGACCGAACGGCCAAGACGCCGGTCGACAAGGCCGTACCTGTCAAGCTCCAGCAACTCGCTTACGAGAACGGCGTCATGGTGCGTGTGTCGGGTGCCAATGTGATCATGTCGCCACCGCTCATCCTGACGGAAGCGGATGTTGAAACAATCCTCGACGCCCTCGACGCAGGCTTTTGCGCTCTGGAAAGCGCTTCTTGAATACAATGGGAGAGGATTACGTTGCTCTGCTCGGAACCAAGGGCGGACCGGCCATCCGTACGGGCTCGACAATGCCGACCTCCTCTCTCGTCTGCATGGATGGCCACGCGATTGTGGTGGATTGCGGTCTGGGAGTAACGCGGGGGCTGGTCGATCAGGGGATCCGGCTGAAAGATCTTTCGCTGATTTGTATCACCCATCTGCACTCCGACCACTACCTCGAACTGGGACCGCTGCTGCACACCGCTTGGACGGCGGGGCTGAAGTCCGGTGTCGAGGTCTGGGGCCCGCCGGGCCTTGCGGATTACTGGACTTCGTTCCTGCAATCGATGGAGGCGGATATCTCCATCCGCATCGAAGACGAGGGACGGCCGGATTTAGCGGCTCTGGTGTCGATCAACGTCATTGAGGAGGGCCGATTTCTGGATAAGGGCGATCTCTCCATTTCTGCTTTGCGCAACGAGCATCCGCCGCTTGTCGATACCTTTGCGCTGCGGTTGCGAACCGCCGGCCGGCACGTGGTGTTTTCCGGCGATACCGCCTACCTGCCGGAGCTTGCCGCGTTTGCGAAGGATGCGGACCTGCTGATCCACGAGGCGATGCTCGAACCGGCACTCGGCCCACTGTTGCAACGGATCGGCAATGGCGACGGCCGGCTGATGAAGCACTGGCTGCGCTCGCATACATTTGCCCATGAAGCGGCCCGGGTCGCGGCATCCGCAAATGCCAAGGCGCTTGCGCTCCACCACCTCATTCCGTCAGACGACCCGGATTTCACGCGTGACCACTGGCTTGAAGCGGTGAGCGCGCATTATAGCGGCGAGGTTCATATCGGAACCGACGGCATACGCATTCCGCTTTGACGCAGCCCGTCCGATGCGCCGTCGCTTCAAAGGTGCGACAGGATCGCCAACATTTGCTGTTGAGACATCGGTCGCAGTCGGCCAATCCGCGTCCAACGCCACGGTCAGTGTCCGAAAAGACGTTTACTGCCATCTTTCCGATTATCTATGATTCGCCGGTCGCGTTATTGTGGTATGCTGCCATTGTGCAGTGTTTGGCGCGGGGGACGGATGGCAAACTGGCACAGCATGTCGCTGACAAGTGCGCTCGACGCGTTGAAGAGCTCGCATGGCGGGTTGACGCATCATGAGGCAAGGCTGCGGCTTGAGCGCCACGGCAGCAATGAACTGAAAGTCACGAAAGACACGCCGGAACTCGTCAAGTTCCTGATGCAGTTCAAGAATTTCTTTGCCATCCTGCTGATTGCCGGTGGCGCACTGGCAATGACCGCCGAGCAAATGGATCCCGGGCAGGGCAATCTGCACATCGCCATCGCACTGATTGCGGTCGTGTTCCTCAATGCGGCCTTCACCTATTTCCAGGAGCACCAGAGCGAACGCATCATGGACAGCTTCAAAAGCATGCTGCCCTCGATGATCACCGCCATACGCGACGGACGCCCGCAAGAGGTCGCCGCTGCCGATCTGGTGCCCGGCGACGTCATCGTGCTCAACGAGGGCGATCGGGTGCCCGCCGACGGCCGTCTGATAGAGGCCAAGGAACTGAAGGTCGACAATTCCAGCCTTACTGGCGAGAGCGAGCCTCAGACGCGCGATGAGAGCAAATCGGCGGAGGCGGTTCTTGAAAGCCCGAACATGGTTTTTTCGGGCAGCCTTGTCCAGAACGGCGAGGGCAAGGTGTTGCTGGTCGAGACCGGCATGAACACCCAGATCGGCAACATCGTGGAACTGACCAAGGCAACGGAAGCCACAGAATCGCCGATTCACCGGGAATTGCGATATTTCATCAAGGTCATCAGTTTCATTGCCATTTTTCTCGGCGTCAGTTTCTTTGCAGTCTCCGTGGCTATCGGCAACAGTCCGATCAGCAGCCTGATCTTTGCGATCGGCATTATTGTCGCCAATGTTCCGGAGGGGCTGCTGCCCACCGTGACGCTCAGCCTGACCATGGCGAGCCGCCGCATGGCGCAAAAGAATGCGTTGATCAAGAACCTCGAAAGCGTCGAAACGCTGGGATCGACGACCGTCATCTGTACCGACAAGACCGGCACGCTGACGCAGAACCGGCTGGGCGTGAACACCGTCGCCATTGCCGGCAAGGCGTTCCCTGCCGCCGACCATTTGATTGGCGAGGCGCCGGCATTCAACCGGCTCCTCAGCGTGATGTGTGTTTGCAACAACGCCTATCTTACTGACGACGGATTTACCGGCGATGCAACCGAGGGTGCGCTGCTGCTCTTTGCCCGCGAACACGCCGATGTGGACGCGCTGCGCAAAGTGGAGGAAATCGCCGAACAGCCTTTCAACTCGGTGACAAAGCGGATGATAACCGTGACCGATGCGGGCGAGGGTCCCCAGGCCTATCTGAAAGGCGCGCCGGAAGTGGTGCTGGCTATGTGCAGCCGGATTGCGCTGGATGGCGAGGACGTGACCCTGACTGACGAGCGCCGCGCCGAGGTCATACATACATACCGCCAGCTGGCCGGCCGCGGAGAACGCGGCCTCGCCTTTGCAGCGCGGCCCTGCCGCTTCGATGAGGTTCCGGAAGAGGGTTATGTCTTTCTGGGCCTCACCGGAATGATCGATCCTCCCCGTCCCGAGGTGCCGGATGCGCTTGCGCGCTGCCACTCTGCAGGGATCCGTGTCATCATGCTGACCGGCGACTTCGGTCTCACGGCGAAGACGATCGCCATGCAGATCGGGCTGATGAGTGAGAAGGGCCGTGTCGTTCAGGGCAACGAGCTTGCAACGATGGACGATACGCAACTGCAAGCTCTCTTGCGCGACGAGCCGGAAATCATCTTTGCGCGCATTGCGCCGGCACAAAAAATGCAGGTCGTACAGGCACTGCAAGCCATCGGGCACATCGTAACGGTCACCGGTGACGGGGTGAACGATGCGCCGGCTTTGAAGAATGCCGACATGGGCGTGGCGATGGGCATCATGGGCACCGACGTGGCCAAGGAGGCCAGCAACATGGTGCTGATGGACGACAATTTCGCGACGATCGTCGCGGCGGTGGAAGAAGGGCGGACGATCTTCGACAATATCAAGAAGTTCATTGCCTACATCCTGACTTCGAACATTCCGGAGATTCTGCCTTTCGTCGCCTTCGTGCTGCTCGATATTCCGTTGCCGCTGACGGTGATCCTGATCCTGGCGATCGACCTCGGCACCGATATTGTGCCGGCGCTCGGGCTGGGGGCTGAAAGGCCCGAAACAGATGTGATGAAACGCAAGCCGCGGGCGCGCGGAGAGCGTTTGCTCAGCCGCAACCTTCTCCTGATGAGCTACGGTGTCGTCGGCATGCTGCAGGCCGCGGCCGGTTTTTTCACCTATTTTGTCATCCTTTATTCCGGCGGCTGGGAATGGGGGCAGGATCTCGCACATGACGACCCGCTTTACCGGACGGCCATTACCGGTTTCTTCGCATCGATCATTATCTGCCAAGTGGCGGATGTGATTATCTGCCGGACGCGCACCCAGAGCCTTTTCACGGTGGGCATTCTTACCAACCGGCTGGTTCTGGTCGGTATCGCATTCGAACTGTTGCTTCTGGCCTGCATCAGCTACTTTCCCGCGTTCAACACATTCTTCGGTACGGCGCCGCTTGAGGCATGGCACCTGATGTTGTCAGTGCCCTTCGCGATCGCCATCCTTCTCGGCGATGAGCTGCGCCGTGTCTTTGTACGGCGTCGTAATCCGTTTGTGTTGCGCTGGCTGACATGGTGACGCGGCAATGGCGGGCGCGAGCCGTTTCGCCAGGGATGTCAGTGATACTTGAGCACTCTTCGCTCAACCAATACGACGATCAGAAAGAGGCAGATCGCCATTGATGACGAAAGCACGATGGCGGCGTAGAGCTGTCCGGCGCGATAGTTGAACGTGGCTTGTATTATCAATGCGCCGAGGCCCTTGTCAGAGCCAATCCATTCACCGACGATCGCGCCGATCACCGACGTGGTCGAGGCAATGCGCAGCGATGAAAAGAGCATTGGCAAGGACCGCGGCAGGCGGAGCCGCCAGAATGCTTCCCATGGCGTGGCCGAGAGAATTCGCAGCAATTCACGCTCATTGCGGGTTGCCGAATCCAGGCCCCTGATCATGTTGACCAGCGTTGGAAAGAAGCAGATCACGGCGGCGATAATGATTTTGGGGGTCATGCCAAGACCGAAGATCAGAATAATGATCGGTGCGAGGGCAAGAATCGGAATGGTGTTGAAGAACAGGACGACAGGAAAATAGGCGGCCTGAATGAATCTGCTGTACACGAAGATGATCGCCATCGCGACGGCTACGCCATTGCCGATCAGAAATCCGGCGATTGCTTCGACTGCAGTGGGCCACAGATTGTCCAGCAGCAGCGGCCACTGGTTTTGAAACACGCCCGCGATGGTTGTCGGGGTCGGAACGATGTAGGCCGGGATACCCGCCCAGGGTACGAGAAACTGCCAGGCGAGGATGATCGATGCGGCACCCAGAACCGGAAGTCCCACGGCCGCATTTCGGGAAAGGGAGCGCTCCGTCACGATGCCGTCTCCAAAGCGGTGCGCATGTCGGCCATGGCGGCCACGATTTCAGGGTCTTCGCGTGAGCATGCATTGTCTGACGATTTGGCGTGTGTCAGATCCTCTAACTTGACGACACGCCCGGGATTGGCCGCCATCACCATGACGCGCTGGCCGAGATAGACCGCTTCCTGAACCGAATGGGTAACGAATAAGATGGTCGTGCCTGTACGACGCCAGATCGCAAGCAGCTCATTGTTGAGCCTATCCCGGGTAATTTCATCAAGCGCGCCAAACGGCTCGTCCATCAGGAGCAGCCGCGGTTCTTCAATCAAAGCCCTGGCGATGGCGACACGCTGGCGTTGGCCACCGGATAGCTGATGCGGCAAGCGCTGGCCGAGGCCTTCCAGACCCAGCATCGACATCAATTCTTCGGTGCGGTCAGGTGGAATACGGTGCCTGTTGGCGCCGCCAACCGCACCGGGAAGTTCAATGTTGTCGCGCACGGTGCGCCACGGCAGAAGCGTTGAATCCTGAAACACGAAACCGATCTGCCGCTTCCGGCGCGCAACGCGCGGGGTCGAGCCGAGGACACGAATATCGCCTGCAATCGGATCCAGAAGGTCCGCAACTACGCGGAGCAGTGTTGATTTCCCGCATCCGGACGGACCCAGAATGGTGAGCAATTCGCCAACCCCGATCGTCAGGTCAAGGCCGGACAGCACCGTAACCGTGGCATCTTTATTGCGGTAGCCAACATCAAGGCCTTTTGTGGCTACCGCATTCTCCATACCTGCCTCAGGTGCCAGGTGCATTCAGTTTGGGTCGCTCGGACGCCGTCATCTCCAGTATTTCCAACGTATAGACGTCTTCCAGTTTCGGCCTCCCGTCCGGATACTGATTGATCTGGTCATAAAGCGCAATCTGCTCTTCGAGCGACGCAGGATCAAATGTGCCCCAGCCGTCCCTGGCCGTGTCGTTGTCAAAGCTCATCTTGAGTACAAGATCGATGGTCTTCAATTCCCAGTCGAGATCCATGTTCGGGTATGCGGCCACCGCCTTTTTGACGGCCTCTTGCGGATTGGCATGCGTCCAGCCCCATCCCTTGGCCGCCGCCCCCACATATTTGGCCAGTGTTTCGGCATTGTTTTCAATCGCATCGTCCGTGGCGAAATAGACGTCCGCATAGGAAGGGAGGCCAAGATCGCTGACAAGCAGATCGATACGGTCGTCACCGACGACGCTCAGAGCCTGCGTATTGGTAATCCAGCCGCCAATAGCGTCGACTTCGCCGCGGACCAGCGGCGCCTTGTCGAAGCCGACATTGACAACATCCAGCTCGTCCACCGGAATACCGTTCTTGGCGGCGATCGCGTCGATCAGGAATCGTGCAGTCGGCTGAATGCCGATCTTAACGCCGCGAAGGTCTTCGACGGATTGCAGCGGCTTATCGGGTTTCGATGTGAAGGCGTACGGTCCGGTGCGATAGCCGCATGCAAGTATCTTGACGGGGACCCCGCTCGCCCGTGCGTTGAACAGCTGTGGCGTCTCCGAAAACTGCCCAAGGGCAGCGGCGCCCGAGACGACCGGTGGAACGGTGGCAGAGTTTGGTCCGCCCGGGCTGAACTCAACGTCCAGGCCAGCTTCGGAGAAGTAGCCGTTTTCCGCTGCGACAATGTCGCCGATCTGGCCGTTTGACATCAGCCAATCAAACTTGATGACCACTTTGGCATTGGCGTGCGCGTCGTTGGGAATCATCAGCTGCGTCCCTGCCGAGAACGCCGCCAGTCCGGCGGCCGACCTTGTCAGAAAGGTACGGCGATCTATTCCACGTGAACGAGTTTTCTTTGACATGATTGCTTCTCCTTGGCTGGCCCGGGTTGAATTTGCGAATGTGCGTTGCGGCTGATTTCACAGCTTCTATGAAGAGATGTCGTGGTAGTCTCCGGGGCCCCCTTCGAGCCACGCGTAAAGCTCCCAGACGGTATTGTCCGGGTCGGTGAAATACGCACATCGCGCATTCCATACATAGTTTTTCGGCGCGCCATAGAACGGTACGTCCCGGGCGCTCAGTTCGGCGTGAATAGCATCCACATCCGCCGGATCGTCGAGTTCGATGGCGACGATCGCCTTGTGCGCATTGCCTGGGGCGCGGGCGTTCGATACGCCCACATGTTCGTTGATGTGATCAAGTTCCCAGGCTGCTAGCGTAACACCATAGGCATGAAAGTCCGCGAACCCTTCCGCACGCCGGCGAAGCTTGAAGCCGAGCTTGTCGGTGTAGAACGCAACCGTCCGCTCAATATCCTCAGATAGAATGCAGATATCGGTGATCTTCTTGATCTTTTCCAAAGACATGATGTGTGCTCCCCTTTTACCACTCCGATGCGCCGTCTGCCGCTATGGCGCCGATTCGCTCTCCGGCGCCAAATATGTGGCTGCGCATGGCCTCGCGCGCAGCCGTCGCGTCGCGGGCGTTGAGTGCGTGGAATATGCGCTCGTGCTCGCTGACATTAATTTCAACCAGCTCGTGCAGTGGGTTGGTGTCGCGTGCGATGTAGATGGAACGGCGGATCTGCTCGCAGATGAAACAGACGAAGGTATAGATGTAGTCGTTGTTGGTTGCCCGGGCGATCTCGCGATGGAACTCGAGGTCAGCCTCAATGCTTCCATCTTCCCAGCGCTCCTCGCCACTCATCCGCTTGAGGGCCAGCCCAATGCGCTTCAAGCCTTCGGTGCTGAGCCGCTCGGCAGCCAGTCCGGCGGCTTCGGTTTCGAGGATGCTGCGCAGCTCGAAAAGGCGCTGCATCGAGCCTTCTGCTTTAAGCGCCTCGCTGTCGAGGCGAATGGCTGAGCGTCGTTCCGGTTCCTGGACGAAGGCGCCGACACCTTGCCTTGCCAAAATGATGCCGTCCGCGCGCAATTGGGATATCGCTTCGCGTACCACATTTCGGCTCACACCCAACGTGTCGGCGAACTTGTGTTCGGTTGGGAGTTGTTCCCCGGGCTGGTAAGTGCCAACGGCAATTTGCCGGGTGATGTAGGCTGCGACCTTTGTCGGTAAATGCTCGACGGCGCCGATCTTGTCGGAGATGCTCTTCAATGCCGCTACCCTTGCGTTGCCCCAGATTATTTGAGGCTAGCGCATGTATAGTCATCCTACAAGTAGACAAAGCGCAGCTATCGACGGCGAACCGCCCGCCGGGTTCAATCGGCGCCGCCCGTGGGCAAGGACACTTAAGCCCTCTGACCTGTCAGAAGGCGTGGAAGCGGCGGAGAACAGGTATCAGGTGCCGTGGATAAGCGACTGGTGCGCACCGGTGGCGGCCATTACCCCGGCGGCCGCAGCAAGCGTCGCATTGGCCATCGGATGCGCCGCATCACCCGCTGCAAAGATACCCGGCACCGATGTCTGCTGCCGGTCGTCCACTCTGATGACCGGGCCGGTCATGCCATCTTCAAAGGCGCATCCGAGATCTGCGGCAAGGTCGCTTGCCTGTTCGGTCTTCGGGGCAATGTAAAGGCCTGCCAGCGCAACGACACGGCCATCGGCCAGTCGGACCGCCTCAAGGTCGGTGCCGTTGCCGAGCAATTCGACGATCGGCTCCCGCTCGACATTCACGTTGCGGCGCTGAAGCATCGCCATCTGCTCCGTGTCGAGTTGCAGGGTGCCTTGCGTGAACAGGGTCGTTGGTCCCCAGTCGGGAACGAGCGTTGCCTGATGCAAGGCAATTGCGCTTTCACCCAGAACGCCAACCGGTTTGTTGTCGAGTTCGTAGCCATGGCAATACGGACAGTGCAGAACGCTGCTGCCCCATCGTTCCTTTAGGCCCGGAAGGGACGGCAGGACATCACGGACGCCTGTTGCGAGGATCAGGCGGCGGGTTGACTCCGCGCGGCCGTTGGCCAGTGACAGGCGGAATCCGCTTCCTGAAATTTCCGCGTCTGTCACTTCGCCTTCACGTTGCTCTACCGTTGGGTAGGCGGCGAGTTGGCTTGCGGCACCGGAGATGATTTTCGATGGCTTTTGGCCGTCCTGTCCAAGAAAGCCGTGCGACGCGTGCGCAAACCGGTTGCGCGGGCGCCCGGCATCGATGAGCAGAATCCGTTTTCGCGCCCTCGCGAGCTGCAGTGCTGCGGCGTGACCGGCAAAGCTGCCGCCGACAATGATGAAATCGTAGGTCAACCGGACCTCCGTCTTTTATGTACTTTTAAAAGTTACGTAAAACAACGCGAACCGTCAACACATGAAACTCTGATTGTTACAAAAAATTCGGCGTGGTAAGTTCGGGCGTCGCTTATCCATGGATGACACCATGCCTCTCGATAGCCGCATGTCCCGAATGCTTCACGTGCTTATCCATCTGGACCGGCACATCGAGCAGGCGACGTCCGAACAAATTGCCAACATGTTGGGAACCAATGCGGTCGTGGTGCGCAGGATGATGTCCGGCCTTCGCGAAATGGGGATTGTCGCTTCGGAAAAGGGCCATGGTGGCGGATGGCGGCTGACACGAGACCTCGCGGATGTCAGCCTCCTGGACATTTACATGGCAATTGGCGAGCCGCGGCTGTTCAATATCGGACCGCATACGGACAATCCGGAATGTCTCGTTGAACAGGCCGTGGATGCGAGACTTGGGCAGTCGTTACATGAGGCCGAAACGCTTCTGCGTGCACGTTTCGCTTCGATCACAGTAGCGGATTTGGCAACCGATTTCGAACAGCGTTTTTCCGCATACCGGGCGAAATACGAAAAATCATAACAATGTCCTCTGGTGGTCGTATGCACCGGCGTTGCTTAAAGCTGGTCATATCTCGCTTTCTCTGTGAGACCCGGCAGCGGTGCCCGAAACGAGGCCGGCCTAATATGTTAATCGTGCTGTCAAGCTCTACGCGGTTTGCGATAAATATGACTATTTCTTGCACCTTTTTGCATCTAGTGTAGCTTACCCACCCGATCGAAGACGCAAGAAAGCAAGCACAAGCAAGCGTTCGCAACCTCAAAATCAAAGGGCCTGCAATGACCGATCAGCCTGCGCGCTCAGAAGATGCAGCTTCCGAGATAGCCCCGCAGCGCGACGCAGAAACGTCAATGCAAAGATGGAATTACGTGGTGTTCGTGCTTCAGGGTATCGTGGTCAGTTCCTCCAAGCGGGTCGGTAGTGCGCACTTGCTAATGCCCTATCTTTATGTTGCATCGGGGTCGCCCGTCTTTCTTGCCGGAATGCTTATGCCGATCATCTCGGCCTCGCGATTGATTGGACAGATCGTCTTTGCGCCTTTCGTTAGCGCTTCACGCACGCGAAAGTGGTTTCTCTTCGCTGGCTGGATTGCGACAGCAATCGGCCTTGCGGCTGCGGGGCTTGCCGTCCTCCTGCCGATCCACTGGATCGTCATGGTGATCTTCGTTTGCGCCGCTTTGGCAATGGGCATCGCAAAGGGTGTCAACGCACTGGCCTTTAACGACCTCATATCGCTCAATGTCAGCAGATGGCGCAGGAATTCCGGGATCTTTGCGATGTCCGCGGCGGGCGGTGTGGTGACCATCAGTGTCACATGGCTCATGTATCATCTGTCGACGGGTCGCGATACCGTGGATCACTACTTCAGCCTGGCTCTGGGAGCAGCCGGGGTAACCGCGTTGGCGGGCATTATCATCCTGTTTTTTCGCGAGAAAGAGCACACGCCAAAGGTTTATACCCGCACGTCCGCTTCCGGCGCCTCCATACAGCATTCAAAACCCACCCTGCTGCAGCGGATGGAAAAGCTGCCGCAAGTCCTGCGGTATGAATGGTTCCGCCGTTATCTCTGGATGAAGTGCATTACGGCAACGGTCATTCTTGCAATGCCATTCTATGCGGTGCATGGCGCCACGCACCATGTCCATAAACATGCCGCTGGACTCAGCGCCTTCGTCATAGCAACCAGTATTGCCGTCATCGTTTGCGGGCCCATGTGGAGATGGCTCGGCAAACGATCCCAACGTTTCTCCATGGCACTCGGATGCACGCTGGTTGGACTTGCAGGCGTGTGGGCCTTGACGATCGAAAATGTCGATGCGCTGAAAACCGTTGTGGCGCACTCCTTTGTTTTCGCGGCCGCCGCTGCCGGAATTCAGGGCGTCAACGGATCCCGAATGCTCTACCTGATTGATGCAGCGCCGAAGGAAGACCTGACCTATTATGTCGCTGTCAGCAATACGGTCAGCGCAGTCGTTGCACTGATACTTGCCGCCTTTTTCGGCTATATCGGCCAGCTTCAGGGGGTCATATGGCCGGTCGTGCTGGTGATGGCTCTCAACTTTGCCTCGGCTGCCTACTCGCTGACCTTGCACGAGCCAAATCCCGATGAACCGCCAGCGGGGCAAGCGACCGAGAGTCCAGCGTCATCCTAGTGGCGACATGAAAATTGTCTGCGGTTGTTTTGAAAAGCGCCCTCCCGCTTTCGTCGTCCTGGGCGTTACCGGTTGAGGTTCTTTCAAAGGCGTGTCGCTGCCAAAACGTGATTTTTCCGGTCTTTCGGCGGTCGATATCATCGTCACAATTTGCCGCTACGATCCAACGTGTCCGACGCTAGTACGGGGCTGACATGAAACTGCACCGATTGGAGAAAATGTTCAATCCCCGCACCATTGCGGTTGTCGGCGCAAATCGCGATGCGTCTACGGCCGGTGGCTGCATCTATGATAACCTGACCCGCGGCGGCTTTACCGGAAAGGTTTTTCCGGTAAACCCGAAACACAGAAAAATCGACGAAGCGCAGTGCTATGCATCGCTCGCCGATATCGAAGCCAAAGTCGATCTCGCCGTCATTGCAGTGCCGGCACGTGCCGTGATCGGTGTCATCGCCGATTGTGGCAAATGCGGGATCGGAAATGCCATCGTTCTGTCGTCCGGTTTTTCTGAAGCCAGCAAGGACGGCAGGCAGCTCGAGACGATGCTGAAAGATGCGGCGCTTCGTCATGGCGTGCAGATTATCGGTCCCAACTGCCTCGGCGTGCAAAGGCCTGTTTCACAAATCAACGCGACCTTCCTGCAAACGGCGGCACCTGAGGGCAGGCTGGCACTCATATCTCAGTCGGGCGCCCTGTGTGCCGCCATCGTGGATTGGTCGAAGCCGCACGACCTCGGTTTTTCATCAATCGTCGCATTGGGCAACGCTGCCGATGTGGGGTTCGGCGATGTGCTCGACTATCTGGCAAGCGATCCCAAATCCGATGCGATCTTGCTTTACGTGGAGAGCGTGAATGATGCGCGCGGCTTCATGAGCGGGTTGAGGCTGGCCGCACGCGCCAAACCCGTCATCGTGCTGAAATCAGGTCGGCGCAGCACCGGGCGGAAAGCGGCCAGTACACATACCGGCGTGCTGGTCGGATCGGATGACGTCTTCGATGCCGCGCTCGAACGCGCCGGCGTCGTGCGCGCCCGGACGTTCAGCCAGCTTTTCGCAGCGGCGGAGATACTGTCCTCAAGCAAGAGGGTGGGTGGCGATAGGCTTGCAATTATCACCAATGGCGGCGGGGCGGGCGTCCTGGCCACGGACAGGGCGGAAGAACTGGGTGTTTCGGTGTCTGCATTGACGCAGGATACGATGGCGATTTTGGATAAGGCCCTGCCGCCCAACTGGTCACGCGCAAATCCCGTCGATCTCCTCGGCGATGCAGGTCCGGAACGTTTCAAGCTTGCGGTCGGAGCCTGTCTGGCCGATGAAAACACGGATGGTGTGCTTGTTCTGTTTACGCCGTACGCTGTGAGCGACCCAAACGCCGTCGCGTCTGCCATCGTCGACATAGCGCAGAAGCAGAGCAGTCCCAAGCCGGTCCTGGCCTGTTTTATGGGTGAAGAGCGCGTGTTGGAGGCAAGACGCACTTTGTCGCGAAACCGTATTTCGGACTTTACCTCGCCAGAGCGAGCCGTTGAGGCATTCTCCTATCTGGTCAGGTACAAACGCAATCAGGAGCTGCTATTGCAGACCCCGGGCCCGATATCCCATGATGAAAAGGAACCGGATGCGGAAGGCGCGAGGATGATCATCGACTCCGTTCTTGCGCAGGGCAGAAGCATCCTTTCGGATATCGAGTCGAAAGCGATTTTGAGTGCGTTCGGTATTGCTTGCACCCAAACGATTGAGGTTGAAACAGCAGCCGAGGCACTGGTTGCTGCAGAGACACTCGGATTTCCGGTCACAATGAAGATCAGCTCACCGCAGATTCTTCACAAATCGGATTTTGGCGGCGTGAAGGTCGGACTGGCTAATGCCGTGCAGGTTCGCAGTGCATTCGAGACAATCAAGGCGAATGTTCTCGCGCGCAAGCCGGATGCCGAGATTCGCGGTGTGACGATCGAGCCGATGGTGTCGGGGTCGGGCAGTCGCGAGCTTATCGTCGGGTCGAAACGCGACCCTGTCTTCGGACCGGCATTGTCATTTGGCGCAGGCGGGACAATGGCGGAGATACTGCGTGACAATGCCGTTGCCCTCCCGCCGCTCAACCGCATATTGGCAAAACGTCTTATCAACCGGACGAGCGTCGCCCGGCTGCTTGATCCGTTTCGCGATCTGCCGGAAGCAAACAAGACGCGCGTGGAAGACGTATTGCTGAGCGTCTCGGATCTGGTGTGCGAATTGCCGCATGTGGATGAACTGGATATCAACCCGCTGTTTGCCGATCAGCACGATGTCATAGCAGCCGATGCGCGCATCACCTTGCGCCGGCCGCAAAGCGGTCCGCGCCCCTACAGCCACATGGCGATCCATCCCTACCCGAAACATCTTGTAAAGACCCGCTACTTGGCAGACGGAACGCTCTTGACTGTCCGACCGATCCGACCGGAGGATGCACAACGCGAGCAGGAATTTGTTCGCGGCCTTTCGCCAACCGCCAAGCACTACCGCTTTATGCTGAGCCTTAAGGAACTCACACCGCAAATGTTGTCGCGATTCACCCAAATCGACTACAGCCGCGAAATGGCGCTGGTCGCCAGTGTTGAAATCGACGGAGCCGAACGGCAGATCGGCGTGGCGCGCTATGTCATTAATCCAGATGGCGAGTCTTGTGAGTTTGCCATCGTTATCAGCGATGATTGGCAAAACCGCGGTCTGGGTTCGATGCTGATGAAGGATCTCATGGAGGCGGCGCGCGGTCATGGCCTGCGGATGATCGAAGGTGAGGTTTTGGCCGACAACCAGCCAATGCTGTCATTGATGGAGTCGCTTGGGTTTTCAGTCCGAACATCGCCCGAAGACCTGCATCTCAAACTGGTGCAACACCGAATTTGAAGTAAATCCTGGTTGCAAGGGTTTAGAACACATTTAAGCCTTTGTGTTCGGGCAGTTTTTCTGCGCTTGTCTGGCTTTCAAGGTGAATTGTCGGCTAACGCCTACTAACAAAGATGGCTGAGGCGAGCGTGTTATTAATATGATCGCCACTGATCGGTCCTTGTCATCGGTCTATCGGCGTTATCAATATTGCGACCTGGAGTTATGATCATGGCCAAAGATCAAGACAAATCTCTAACCCTCAATGATGAGGACATCGTCACGTCCTCGCGTCTTTCACGGAGGTCGCTTCTGACAGTGGCCGGAGCTGGACTTGGCAGCGTGGCTCTCGCCGCGTGCTCGGACCGTGAGGAAGCGACCGAGGACGACCCCGATACAGACGGCGACTCCGATTCGTAACACAGGTCTGACCGTGTTCGGCGTGCCGAAACCAGAGGCCATGATGCAAGCATGAGCTTTTGGTGTCTGGAAACGCTGATTGATCCGGTAAAACCATCCGACTTTTTCGGCGATTACTTCGAGCAGCAGAGGCTGCTCGTCAAGCGTGACGTGCCCGGCTATTTCGGTGATCTCATCTCGGTCGCCGATATCGACCGGATTCTGACCCGAAACGATTTGAACAGGCAGCAAGCCCGGATTGCAGACGCGTCAAGGACCATTGAGGCGTCATCCTACGTAGACGAACACGGCACGGTGGACCCCAACCAGTTGCTTCGTCTCCACGACGAAGGCGGTACGATTGTTCTTAACCACCTGCACAAGAGCCATCCGCCGCTTGCGGAGCTATGTGCGTCCCTGGAGCCAGAATTCGGCGGGCGGTTCCAATCCAACATTTATCTTACGCCCGGCAATGCGCAAGGGTTCAGGCCGCATTTCGACACACATGATGTGTTTGTTCTTCAGGTCGAAGGCTCCAAGAAATGGCGGTTGTATGACACGCTGATAGAACTGCCGATCAAGGCGCACAGCGGTCAAACGCAGCAGGACAATCCGGGAGACGTCAGGGAAACATTCGAAATGCATGCCGGCGATACGCTCTATGTGCCGCGCGGAATAGTGCACGATGCGGTGTCGACGGATGAAGATTCGCTTCATATCACCGTTGGCGTATTAACCTGGACGTGGATCGATCTCCTGACCGAAGCGGTGGATCACCTGGCGGCGACAGATTCAAAGGCACGGGCTTCGTTGCCACGCGATTTTGTCAATGAGAACTGGGATCGTGAAGGGTTTGATGTAGCGTTCAAGGCGCTCGTTGAAGGACTCTCGAAGGGGATCGAATCCGATATCATTCGCCGGCGGTTTGCCGAACGTTTTATCGATGAGCGCTCACCAGCGCCAAGCAACCGCTTGACGGCGCTGAGGCGGCTGAGTGAAGTCGAAATCGACACGATTATAGGATGCCGTTCGCACATGGCGTGGCTTATTGACGAAGAGGATGGGCGGCTGATCGTTCGGTTTCATCGCGGCGAAATGAAATTGCCGTTGCACACCGAAAGTGCCGTGCGTCATGCGCTGCAAACTCAACGCTTCCGTGTCGGGGATCTGGCGGGTCCGTTGGATGACGCAGGAAAGGTGGTACTTGTGCGCCGCCTTCTCAAAGAGGGCTTGCTTGAGTTTGTCGATTGATGCGTTTCGGACGAGGGGTTCAAGCGAAACCTGATTTGCACTATCCGACGATATGACTCTGCGCTGCCATTTCCTTCAGCCGCACACGATCGATCTTGCCGGTTGGATTGAGCGGCATTTCATCCAGGAACACAATTTCCTCAGGCGCCTTGTATCCTATGCGCTCGCGCGCGAAGCGTATTAACGCCTGCACCGATGGTCTCGAACTCTGTGGGCGCAGCGTCACATAGGCACGGACATTTTCACCGTGAATCAGGTCATGGACCCCGATCACACCGGCAGCCTCGATATCTCCATGCTCAAGCAACGCGTCTTCGACCTCCTGGGGCGCAATATTCGATCCATCATGCACGATGATCTGCTTCTTGCGTCCGCGAAACCAAAAATAGCCGTCTTCGTCTGCGCGCATCAGATCCCCAGTATCGAGCCAGCCGTTCTCGACCAGCTCAGCCGTTGCTTTTGGATCGCGCCAATAGCCGATCGTCGCAGTTCGCGTTCTGACCCAAAGCATTCCATCTTCACCTATGTTGACGTTGCGCCCTTCGCCGTCGCGAATAACCATTTCGAAACCGGCCACGGGCTGTCCGACCGAGCCGGGTTTTATCAGGCCTGAAGGCGGATTGAGGGTCGCGAGGCCGATTTCGGTCATCCCGTAACCCTCATCAATGGGAAAGCCGGTGAGTGCGGTGAATTCGGCCTCCAGTTCCGCCGGTACCTTGTCGCCACCGCCCCGGCAAACACGCAGGGATGAAAACACCTCACGTGTTGCGCCGTGCTCGCGAACGAGGCACATCAGCGCGGCTGGCAGCATGCACAGCACCGTTGGCCGGTGCGCGCGCAACAGAGGCAGCAGCTCGTCGCCGTCAAAGGTGCGGGCAACGATAATGCGTGCGCCCTTTGCCAAGCCCGCCAGCGTCCACATGAAGGACCCGAGATGGGATATTGATGATCCCGGCAAAATGACGTCGTCACCGGTTATCTCAAGCGCTTCGGCGCAGGATGCAAGGATCCAACCGAGCGTGTCGAAACTGTGGGTCACACCCTTCGGTTTTCCGGTGCTTCCCGATGTAAAAAAGATGACCGCGGGATCTTCCGGCGCGGCGACGGGTTCAGAGCGCGTACGGGGCGGTTCGGCAATCAATCTCTCCAAGTCACCCGGTTCCCGGCCACCCCTGCCATAGCAGACAGTTCCCAGCCGCAGGTTTTTGGCATGTTGGCTTGCGGCAAGGTCATGGCCGCGTTCAGCATGCATGACGAGAAGCGACGCCCCTGAAACGTCGAGCGCATGATCGATGCCAGGCGCGAGATAGCGGTAGTTCAGCGGCACTGCAACGAGACCGGCCTTGATGCAGGCGAGATAATGAATGACCAGTTCTACCCGGTTCGGCATGAGCGAGGCGACCCGATCCCCTGGTTCAAGGCCCATCGCCAGGTAATGGCCTGCCAGATTGTCGATGGCCTGGTCCAAAGCACGCCAGGTACGGCGGGTCTTGGCGCAAATCATCGCGGTTTCGTCCGGATGCCCCTCCAGCCCGCTGTGGAGCAAGTCGTGAATATCGATCGGTGCTTCAAGCGCCGCTCCGCGCAATATCATCGGACCTCCAATGGCGGTTTCGTCAATTCGGCAAGCGGATCAGAACAGCGATACGACCAACACCCGAGCGCCCCAAATCGTCAGAACAACGCCGATAAAATAGCCAAGCAAATCACCGCTAGGCAAATGTTTCTGCAGCAGCACCAGAAGGGAAAGCGCAACAATCCAGTAGATGTTCATGGCGCCGGCGACGAACATCAGGCCCATCAGCAGCCAACAGACGCCGAGACAGCTGATACCTTCTTCAACGCCCATGATCAAAGCGCCGCCAGTACCCTCGCGCCATCGGGATGGCATTGCCTGTTTGCACGAGCGGCAGTAGCGCAGCGCATTTCGTTGCATCGGCAGAAACTGATAGATGCCGGCAGCGAGAATAAGGAACCCGTCGAGCGCAAGGTCGTCGCTTACAAGCATGGGCGTCAGCAAGGTGATCCGCTGCAGACCCCACTGCAAGATCACTCCGGCGATACTGAAGCCGCCCCAAATGAGCACATAGCCAAGCACATAGGCGGCCGTGGAAAGCAGGATAGTATCGTCACGGTCACGTTTGTGGGCGAATGTTGTATAATGCAGCGTCATTGGCACTGCGGTCGGCAGCATCATGGCAATCATCATGATCCACCACATCAAGAACATGGTTATCGCATAGCCGGCTGACCATGCGGTCATGTTCAGTGCCGTGCCGCCCTCGGCCATGACCGGTTGTCCAGACAGGACACGATGCATCTGCATCATTTCCATGCGGGTCATTTCGAGCGCAGACATTTGCATCCCGGCGCCGGTCACCGCATAAGCCCAGGAGACCAGTATGATTACGGCAAGGCCTGCCATGACGATCAGACGGTCGCGTCTAAGGGCCGGTTCAGGGGGTGCGTCCGCCGCTGTACTCATCGCTGCTGATTTCCGAGGGATTCACGGTGAAGGTATTTGTCGTTCCGGTGGCCAAAGTTCAAGCGTGATGTCGTGTCATTTTGGGTGACAACAAAATGCACTCATTGTTCTTCGGTCAAGTCTCGAAACGATAAGCGAATGTACAATCTTCAGATCCGCAAGTAGAGTCTAATGGAACTTGGCATTCTTGCAGATGAAACCTTTGGGGGGCGGGTCAATGACTGTCGAGCGGCTGGACAGAAATACCATTATCGGCATGTTTGCAATGGCGGTCGGCATCCTCGTCGTCGCCAATGATTTCACGGCGTTGTCTGTTGCAATTCCGGCGATCGAACAATCCTTCAACACCGATGTCACGACCGCACAGTGGGTGATCAACAGTTACGCGATCATCTTCGGTGTGGTCATCGTGACCGGCGGACGGCTGGCAGATATGTATGGCCGGCGGTTCGTATACGTGGTGGGCGCGGGCATATTCGGGCTGTTTTCACTGATCGGTGGATTGGCCACGGATGTTTGGCTGCTGCTCGTGTGCCGCGGAATCATGGGCATTGGTGGGGCACTGATGTGGCCGGCTGTCGTCGGCATGACGTTCAAGATCGTACCGGAAGAACGGGCTGGCCTTGCGGGCGGAATGATCGTCGGTGTTGCCGGTATCGGAAACGCCATGGGCCCGCTGCTTGGCGGTGTTCTGACCGATGCGATAAGCTGGCGCTGGATTTTCTTCATCAACGTGCCAGTGGCGCTGATCGGCATTCTCACAGTTCTCCTTGTGGTCGCCAGGGATGAACCGGCGGATCCTGACGAGCGCGTGGATTACGGCGGCACCGCAACGCTGACGGTCGGTCTCTTCGCCTGGCTTCTGGCACTTGATTGGGGTGTTGACCGTGGCTGGACCGATCCGGTCATAATTGGCCTGTTTGTTTTCGGTGCGGTCGCCGTCACCGCATTCGGATTTTATGAAAACCGGATGGGCGATAACGCGCTTGTTCCCGATTCGGTGATGCGCAATTTGGTGTTCGCAATGGCGACCCTTACCACACTGATGATCGCCGCGGTGTTTTTCGGAGCGCTCGTCTATCTGCCGCAGTTCATGAACAAGGACCTCGGATTTTCAGCCATGGGGTCAGGTGCTGGTTTGCTGCCCATGATGCTGACATTTGCGGTGGTCTCTTTTGTTGCCGGGCGGGTTTATGAAATCCTGGGGGCAAAGCTCATGGTCTCGGCCGGAACGGCGCTTCTCGCCGCTGGCATGTTCCTTCTTTCAAGAATTGAAACCGGAGACACCTATGCCCAGATCGTTCCCGGCATGTTCGTGCTCGGGATTGGCATCGGATTGTTCTATTCCTCCGTTACGACCGCCGCCGTGACGGCATTGGATGCCTCCCAGGCAAGCCTCGCGAGCGCCATCATCTACATGGCAAATGTCGCTGGCGGCGCGGTCGGACTTGGCCTCAACACGGCAATCGTCGCATCGGCACCGAGCCTGACGGAGGGCATTCGGATCGCCTTTATGGTCAACGGGGCGTTGGCGAGCGTCGGCGTGGTCATCGCGGTTCTGTTCATTACCAGCAAGCGGGCTTGAGACTGACCCTTTCTTACCGATCAGTGGGTGCGTCTTCCGTACTCCGGTCGGCCCTGAGTGCCCGCTCTTCGTCAATCACCGTTGCCGGAAACTGGCTCATAAAACAGCAGCAGACACCCTCGTCGATCATCGTGCGCGGACCGTTGGGATGCGCTATGTGGCGGTAGACACCGTGACTGTGGCCGTGGTGATGATCATGGCTGTGACCGTGATCATGACTATGCCCGTGATCGTGGCTGTGGTGGTGATCATGATGTTCGCCGTGCGCCGTCTCGTCATCCAGCGGGTCGCGAAACTCGGCGTGATGATGATGCACTTCGATTTCGCCTTTGGCGAGACGGTCGCGGAATGACGCCATCAGATCCTGCGTCTCGACGATTGTTCCCGATTGTGCCTCCGCGATACGCTCAACAAACGTATCAATGACGTGATCCTGATCGGCAAGATAATGTGCCTTAAGGAACGTCACATGCGGCGCCCTTTCAGCCACCCGGTCGACATAGCCGTAGATACGATCGATGAGGCGGCCCGAAAACAGAAAATAGGGTGCGACAACAATCTTCCGGTAACCGAGCTTCAATGCCATTTCGAGGCCGCGTCCGACGGATGGGAAGGTAACCCCTGAGTAGACGGTTTCCGACCATCCAAAGCCCAGATTTTCCGAGACAATCCGGGTCAGGCGGGCAGCTTCGGCATTGGCAAGCGTATCGGATGTACCGCGTCCGACAACCACCAGCATGGTATCGTAAAGGTCCCCGTCGTGGACGTGATCGGCACCGAGAGCCTGAAGAATGCGGGCTTCGAATGCCGCAATCATTTGCGGATGGAGACCGAGTTCACGGCCATAGTGGATGGTGAGATCAGGGTGCCGCTCACGATAGGTGGTCAGGACGGACGGTATGTCGTTCTTGGCATGGGTTGCAGCAAACAACATGCCCGGTACCGCCACAATCTCTGTCACTCCCGCGGCGCGCAGTGCATCGAGGCCCATATGAATATTCGGTGCGGAATATTCGAGAAATCCGTACTCCACAGGTGTATCCGGATATCTTTCACGAAGTCCTTTTGCCAGCAGCGCAAATTCCTGCTCAGCCGATTTCGAACGGCTTCCGTGCCCGCAAATCATGATACCGGTTCTGGCCATCATCTGTCCTGTCAATCTGATGCTCAATATCGTTCATTGCGCTGGCGCGGCGTGGTGTCAATATCACGCTGCGGATTCGCCACCGGCTTTCGCCGGCGGGGCCCCGCGGCGGCGTTCGCGCAGCTTCTGCACCGCGACATAAAAGACGGGGATCATCAACAGCCCGATCGTGCTGTCAATGACCATGCCAGCAAAAACCGGCAGCCCGATGGAGATGCGGCTAGAGGAACCGGCGCCGGTGGCAAAGACAAGCGGCAAGACCCCGATGATGAAACACAGGCCGGTCATCGTGACGGGCCGGAACCTCGTGTGGGCGGCGTTGATCGCCGCGTCGACGATGCCGTCGCCCGCGTCGCGCCGGTTGCGCGAAAACTCCACCAGCATGATCGCCTTTTTTGCTGCAAGGCCGATGAGCAGAACAATGCCGATCTGCGCGTAGATGTTGTTGTTCAAGACATCGATGAAGTAGAGCGGCAGCAGGGCGCCAAAGACGGCGAATATGGTCGAGCACATCACAGAGATCGGCAGCGACCAGCTCTCGTACTGGGCAACGAGGCACAGATAGGCAAAGGTGAAGGCGAGGAGGAAGATGTAGATGACGAAAGAGCCGGCCTCGATTTCCTGCAATGAAACGCCAGTCCATTCGACGCTATAGCCATCGGGCAGTGTCTTGGCAGCAACCTCTTCGAATGCCTCGATACCCTGGCCGGTGCTGTAACCGGCATTGGTCAAGCCCTGTACGGCGGCGGAACGCACCAGATTGTAACGGCTGATTGCTTCCGGTCCAAGAATTGGGGACGTGCCAACCAATGTGCTGAGCGGGATCATATCGCCGGACGAACCCTTGACATAAATGTTGCCGATATCATCCAGCGACTGCCTGTAGTCAGCTTCGGCAGCCAGGATGACCCAATAGATCTTTCCTTCGAGCAGGAAGTTGTTGACAAACATAGAACCGAGATTCGCTTGCAGGGCAGTGAAAATGTCATTGACGTTCACACCCAGAGCCTGTGCCTTGTCGCGGTCGAGCGATACCATGTATTGCGGCGTTCCGACGGAAAGCGCGCTGAAGACCTGGCGGAAGACCGGATCGGCGTTGGCTGCCGAAAGGACAGCGTTCGTTACCGAGCCGAGTTCTTCAACGCTGGCGTTGCGGTTGTCCTGGATCTGCGCCGCGATGCCACCGGAGATTCCAAGGCCGCTGATCGGCGGCAGGGGAAAGACGAAAGCAGTCGCTTCCTGAACGGTATTGAGCCTCTCCTCAAGCGTCGCGAGGATGTTGTACCATTGCGTCTGGCTGGTTCTTCGTTCGTCCCAGGGTGCGAGAACGGCAATCAATGTGACATAGTTCGAGCCTTCGCCCGATATCAAGCTGAAGCCTGCGACAGAGATGACATCGCTGACACCCTCGACGTCCAGCATCAATGTGGTCATGGATTCGGCCACGGCGCCGGAACGTTGTAGCGAAGCGCCGTCGGGAAGCTGCGCATTGACAAACAACACCCCTTCATCCTCCAGCGGAATGAAGCCGGTCGGCGTTTCGCGCAACATGAAGACGGTTGCCGCCAAAACGGCGACGAAGACAAGCAGCGACACCGTAACATTGCGCACCATGATGCGTACCAGCCAGACGTAGCCGTCGCGGACCTTGTCGACGGCCCGGGGAATAACACGCAAGGCCCCTGTCGGCTTGCCGGTCTTCGGCTTGAGCATCGTGGCGCATAGCACCGGGGCGAGGGTTAGCGCATTAACGGCGGAGAGGCTGAAGGCGATCGTGATCGTCAGGGCGAACTGCAGATAAATGCGCCCCGTTATGCCCGGGAAGAAGCAAACGGGGACAAATACCGCAAAGAGCACGAAGGTCGTGGCAATGATCGGTCCTGTGACCTGATCCATGGCTTTGAGCGTGGCTTCCCGAGGTGCAAGGCCCTCTTCTTCCATGATCCGCTCGGTGTTCTCGATAATGATGATCGAATCGTCGACCACCAGGGTAATCGCCAGAATGATGCCGAAGAGGGTAATCAGGTTGGCGCTGAAGCCGATGAGGAAAAGAATGGCCATGGTTCCCAGCAGGGAAACCGGAATTGCGATCGCCGGGATCAGAACCGCGCGCCAACTCAGGAGAAAGAAGAACACCACGCCGATGACTAGCAAAGCCGTGATGCTCAGCGTAACAATGATTTCGTCGATCGCTGCGGTCACTGCTTTTGTGACATCGTAGAGAAGTTGATATTCCACGCCTTCCGGGAAACTGGCTTTCATCCGTTCGAGTTCGGCGTAGACGCTTTGCGCAACATCAATCGCGTTGGCTCCGGGCGCCTGGTAGATCGCAATGGCGGCGGCGGGTTTGTTATTCAAAGCTGAGTAGGCGGAATAGGAGCGCGAACCCAGTTCGACCCGGGCGACATCGCTCAAACGGACAAGCTGTCCAGACGGATCGCCGGAAACGATAATATCGCCGAATTCCTTGACCGTGTTCAAAAGGCCTTCGGCTCGCAGAGAAAACTGAAAGTTGGTTTCGCCTGCAAAGGGCGGTCCACCCACCTGGCCCGCGGTGGCTTGCACGTTCTGTGCCTGTACGGCCCCGGCAATATCCGATGCAGTGAGGCCGAGCGCGGTCATCACGTCCGGACGCATCCAGATGCGCATGCTGTAATCCAGCGGTCCGAATTGGGAAACGCTGCCGACGCCGGGAAGCCTGCCAAGGGCGTCCTGCATCCAGATGGATGCGTAGTTGCTGAGATAAACCGCGTCGCGGGAGCTGTCCGGCGAGATCAGATTGATCACCAGAAGCATGTTTGCAGACTGTTTCCGTGTTGAGACACCTTGTTGGGTTACCGAAGCCGGCAGCAGCGGTTGAGCAAGGGAAACGCGGTTTTGCACGTTGACGGCCGCAATATCCGGGTCGGTGCCAACGGCGAAGGTAATGGTCAGTTGGTAGGATCCGCTGTTGGAACTTGTCGACGACATGAAGAGCATGTTGTCAACGCCATTGACCTGTTCTTCGATCGGCGTCGCAACCGTCTTTTCGATCAGACCGGCATCCGCGCCTGGGTAGTTGGCGGTGACCACAACCTGCGGCGGCGTAACGTCCGGATATTCCGCGATGGGAATGAGGACGATGGCGATGACGCCGACCAGCGAGGCGATAATCGAGATGACCAGCGCAAATTTCGGCCGATCAATAAAGAACCGAGTCAGCATATATCAGCTCGCTGTCGCCTTGGCTTCTACAGCGTCGACCGTCGTTCCGGGCGCGATACGCTGCAGGCCCTGGGTGACGACCTTGGCACCCTGTTCAAGGCCCGATGTTACTTCCCAGACGGCGCCGGCTTGGCGGCCGAGCTTGACGTCACGGCGTTCGACCTTGTCGTCGGAACCAACCACGTAGACAAAATGGCCTTGGCTGTCGAGTTGCACGGCCGATTGCGGCACGACAATCGAGGATTTCGGGTCGGCATCCCGGATGATCACGTTCACGAACTGGCCCGGGATAAGGATATTGTCGGGATTGGGAAAGGTCGCGTGCAGTTCGATCGTGTCGCTCGCTTCCTCAACGATGGTTCCGACATAGGTGATCGAACCCGTTTGCGAATAGGGTCTGCCATCGGCCATCACAAGGCTTACCGCTAAAGAGGCGCTGTCGTTGCCAATGAGGCCTTTCTCCCGGTCTTCAATCAGGTCCTTTTCTCCCATGAAGAAATGAACTTCGATCGGGTCGACACTGGTGATTGTTGCGAGTGTTCCGGAGTTGGTATTGACCAGATTTCCGACATCGATGATCGATTTGCTGATGCTGCCGCTGACGGGCGCATAAATCTCGGTGTAGCCGAGATTGATCTTTGCAGTGTCGAGGCTCGATTGGGCTTCGCCGACATTGGCTTCATTAACACCGACGGTGGCTTGCGCCTCATCGAATGTCGACTGCGGCACGTCGCCTTCGGATAGAAGAACCCTCTGACGCTCCAGATCGAGTTGCGAATTCTTAAGGGTTGCCTGGGCACCCTGGAGTTGCGCCTCGGCTTTGGCGACATCCGCCTCGTACAGGCCTCTTTCGATGACATAAAGAAGATCGCCTTTTTTGACGAAGCCGCCTTCCGTGAAGTTTTTCTGTTCAAGGACGCCTTCTATTCGCGCTTCCAGATTAACCGTGGTGACAGCCTGGATACGGCCCACATATCGTCCCCGATCGCCGGTCTGCTGGGTTTCGACGGTGGCGACGGTGACCGTTGGCCGCGTACTGCCTGTCTCCTGCGCCACAGCGCCACCAACAAAGGCGGTCAATCCCAGCAAACCGTACAAAAGGGCCATGAATTTCATACGAACCATCCGTTACCTATAGGGCGCAATCTGTACCAAACGCGGCAAAAAGAAAAGCGCTGACCTTTCCGGTTGGCGGCTTCCGATAACGACCGTCATGCCTGCATCAAAAACCCACTCGATCGGCGAGCGCGTGCCAGCGCAAATATGCCGGAAGGAACCAAGTCGATCCGGTGTAGAGCGGATGCGACCTAAACTCTAAATTGTCAAGCTCAGTGTGGCCCTTGTGCGACCCCAACAACTTCAGCGCGATCTTGTGGCCGAAGTAATTGGCGCGTCCGACGCCCGAGCCGCAATAACCCATCGCATAGTGAATGCCATCATGTTCGCCCAGGTGCGGGGTGTGGTCGAACGTATAGGCAACGGTGCCCGACCAGGCATGCGAGATGCGCACCTCCGTGAGCTGCGGAAATATGCGGACCATGGTCCGCCTGAGATCTGCTGCATAGTTTTGCGGCCTGTCGGCGCGTTCGAAAACGCGGCCGCCGAAAATTATGCGTTTGCCGTCCGGGGAGGGACGGAAGTAGACCACTAGCCGCGAGGAATCGACAAAGCCGCGGCCTTGCGGTGACAATTCCGCGATAAGTGCCGGGTCCAATTCTTCTGTTGCGATAATTCCGGAACGGATCGGAATGACCCGCCTATGGAAATGGCTGAACTGTTGTTCGGTGTAGCCGTTCGTGGCCATAACCACATTCCGGCAATCAATCTGCCTGTCTGCAATGTGAGCGGTGAACCCCGGCGGTTTGGTTTCGAGTTTCGTGACGCGGGCAGGCGCAAAAACTCTGGCGCCTGCCTGCCGGGCGCGATCGAACAATCCGGCAAGAAGGGCAGCGGGCTGAAGATGGCCGTCATCCGGCAAGACGATGCCGCCATGGTAATAGTCACTGCCGATCTGCTGATGTTGATCGGCCTTCGACACAGGCTCGAAGCGCCGGCCCACGGCGCGAAAAAGGCGTTCTGCATCGCGGCACAAGGCGTCATAGGCTTTGGGACGCACGGCGCCGCAGAAGCGGCCTTTGTTGATCAACCCGCAATCAATGCCCTCCATTTCAATCCGGTGTTTCAGAAACGCCAGCGAGTCCATCGATTCGCGCAGGATCGCATGGGCACGGTCCTCGCCGTAGGCTGCGGTCAGACCGGCGAGCCCAAGCTTGTGAAAGGACGGTCCGATGAGTCCGCCATTTCTGGCCGAACAGCCATAACCTGGCATTTCCGCATCGACAACGATGACTTCGCGGCTGGCGCGTGCAAGGGTCAGCGCTGCCGAAAGGCCCGTGTAACCTGCGCCGATAACCAGAATGTCAGCCTTAGCGGGCAGGTTCTCGACGCTTTCCGACAGGTTGCGCGTTTCGAGTGCCGCATCGTCCCACCAGAACGGGCGATGTTTAAAATCGTCAACCATGAAGATCCAATTTTCAAGCAGGCGCGTTGCACCAGTGTTATTCCGGGCACGCACGGCTGGCAACTGGCGCTGGCGATTGAGCCGGTCGTGTCGATGCTGCCATTTCTGGCCTGCTGCGCTTTGCCGGACAGGTGAATGCCACTGGCGATTGGTGCGCAGGGGCGCTATTTTGGCGTCGGTAGATCCTGAGAGGGGAATATGAGTGCTGAGCTGACAACGCAAATCGATACGATCAGCGGTGCGGAGATCCGGTTGGAGTCCGGCAATTTCAGCGAAGACCTGCCTTTCTTCCTGAAAACACTTGGCTTTCGTCTGGACACGATATTTCCGGCCGACGATCCGGCCGTTGCGGTGATCTCAGGCCATGGCGTGCGTATCCGCCTCGAGCGAGAGGCAAGGCCGACGGCCGGCGTGGTGCGCCTGTTGTGCGATGCACCGAACGAATTCGCAGGCGGCAGGACGGAGCTCGTCAGTCCGGGCGGCACGAAAGTCGAAATCGTCGATGCCAATCCGCCTCTTGTGCAGCCTGAAACACAGCATTCCTTTATGGTGCGGCGGCTCAAGGACAGCGACAGCTGGATCATCGGGCGCGCCGGCATGCGCTATCGTGATCTCATTCCCGACCGGCTCGGCGGATCGATCATCGCGTCGCATATCCGGATACCGGATGGCGGACCGGTGCCCGATATGGTGCACTACCACACAGTCGGCTTCCAGCTGATCTTTTGTTATCGCGGCTGGGTCGAAGTTGTTTATGAAGACCAGGGCCAGCCAATACGCATGACAGCTGGCGATTGCGTTATCCAACCGCCCGAAATCAGACACCGTGTGCTTGTCGCCTCGGACAATGTCGAAGTGGTCGAGATCGGTGTTCCGGCCGAACATGTGACAACGATCGATCATGAAATGACATTGCCCAATGAAACGATTAATCCGGATCGCGTTTTCAAGGGGACACGCTTCGTATTCGACAAGGTCGCCGAGGCGGTCTGGAAACCATGGCGCATTCCGGGTTTCGAGGCGCGAGACACCGGCATCGGAGCAGCGACCGCCGGCGTCGCCGGTGTGCAGGTCGCCCGACCGCTCAACGGTCATACACCACCGCGGACGAGCCACAACACGGACATCCATTTTACCTTCGTGATGGAAGGTGCATTGACGTTGTGCGCGGACGGAGAGGAACCGTACGAAATCATAGCAGGCGATGCTTTCGTGCTTCCGCCGCACCTGAAGGTGGCCTATCGCGACTGCACCGAAGACTGCGAGCTTCTGGAAATCACGCTGCCTGCCGATTTCGAAACGGATGTGGCAGCCGGCTAGCAGCCACATGAAAAGATGATGGTTTGTCAGGACGGGTGCGGTTCAGCGTTCAACAGGGCGGGTGTTTAAAAGCCGCTGACGCGGGCAAAGACTCATTCTATCATGCCGTCAGGAGGCAGACATGACGACGTATGCCCAAACGGCCTCGCGCCCAAATATGGAGCATTGGGACCAGCGCTGCGACCTGGCGGCGGCCTTCCGCTGGACAGAGCGGCTCAATATGCACGAGGCGGTCTCCAATCATTTTTCGCTGGCGGTCAATGATGACGGCACCCGTTTCCTAATGAATCGAAACCAGGTGCATTTTTCCCGGATCAGGGCGTCGGAACTTCTCGAGCTCGACGCCAACGATCCCGCGGTGTTGTCGCAGCCCGACGCGCCCGATCCGACCGCTTGGGGTTTGCATGCGGCAGTGCATCGACATTGTCCGCACGCGCGCTGCGTTATGCACGTGCACTCCATTTTCGCAACAGTGCTCGCCAGTCTGGCGGACAGTACGCTGCCGCCGATCGATCAGAACACGGCGACGTTTTACAATCGGGTCGTCACTGACGATCAGTTCGGCGGACTTGCTTTCGAGGAAGAGGGCGAACGCTGCGCACGCCTGCTTGGAAATCCAAAGCAGAAGGTGATGGTGATGGGCAATCATGGTGTTCTTGTCATCGGAGACGGTGTGGCCGACACGTTCAACCGCATGTACTATTTCGAGCGTGCCGCCGAGACCTACATCCGCGCCTTGCAGACCGGCAGGCCCTTGCGTGTACTTTCCGACGCGATCGCATCCAAGACAGCTGACGAAATTGAACATTATCCCGAACAGGCGCATCGGCATTTTTCCGAACTGAAAGCAATCCTCGACGCGGAAGATGCAAACTATGCGAGCTGATCAGGTAACGGTTTGATTTCCGCCCAGCGGCCCGAAATCGGGGTCCGAGTCACCTGGCTGTCGGAGATGAAACGCGTGGTGCCCGGCATTTCTGTGGGCAAATACGAAGAACGGCTCAAGCGTGCGCACCAAAGCCGGAGCCGGTACCGGGGCTCATCGAAAAATTGGCCAATGTGATCAAAAATCGAAGTCTGTGCCTTTGAAAAAGCGCAAATCACTATCTATATCATGTTAGGAAAACAAACCGCTGGAAGGCAGTTTCAACCGCAATCAGGCGGTTTTTTTGTGGGCAAAGACAGCGCTGCAAAAAAATCTGATTTTTTGAAGAGATCCATGTTGACTTGTTTGGATTGTGTTTCGTATAAGTCGCGCTTGCGAGGGCGGTTTACTGCTGGCGGCGGTATCGTTTGCTCTTGTTGATTTTCCTATTTTGGGTCTTTGGTCCTGATGGGTATTTGGATGTCGGTTTT
>JBCCOK010000028.1:0-68962 GCA_039025395.1 Pseudomonadota bacterium | reverse complement strand
CTGGACGCCATCCTGAGGGTCTCGATGCGCGCCGAACTCAAACACCTGCACGAGGAGCTGAAGACCACGACGGTCTATGTCACCCACGATCAGATCGAAGCGATGACAATGGCCACCCGCGTGGTGGTGATGAAGGATGGCGAAGTTTCGCAGATTGGTACGCCCGAAGAAATTTACGGCAACCCGGACAATCTATTCGTCGCCACCTTTATCGGCTCGCCGCCGATGAACTGCCTTCCCGGCCGCCTGACCGACGGCACGTTTTCCTGCGACAACGGACTGATCGAAGGCTTCGCCTTTCAGGCGGCGGGCTCGGTTATTCTGGGCGTCAGACCGGACAATGTATCGCTGACCGAAGGCTCCGACGCAGATCTTCGCGGAACTGTTTTTGCCGTCGAGTTTACCGGCTCGGGACTATTGGTGGTGGTCGAGGTTGGCGATCAGATGGTGACACTGTTCGGCGACCCGGCCCAAAGGCCCAGAATGAATGACAATGTTGGCCTGAAAATCGATCGGACGGGCGTCTTTTTCTTCGATGCCGACACCGGCAGGAGACTTCATCTGGAACCAAACGTCGAAAGCCGAGCACCATTAAGGCAAGCGCCCGGAGTATAGGTTGGATTACGATTACATCATCGCCGGAGGAGGCACAGCGGCCTGTGTGGCCGCGACCCGGCTCGTTCGTGACCACGGGGCCCGGGTTCTCATTGTCGAGCGGGGACCTGCCCGGACCAACTGGCTCATGCAAATGCCGGCCGGTTACATGAAATACCTTGCGCGCGAAGATTTCCTCGAAATGCATCACACGGTGCCTCAGGAGCAACTCGACGGACGTGCACCGATCATTCCGCAGGCAAAGGCGCTCGGCGGCGGTAGCGCAGTCAACGCCATGGTCTATATGCGCGGCCAAAGAGCCGACTATGACGGTTGGGATGAATTCCTCGGCGGCGACTCCGGCTGGTCCTACGACGATGTTCTGCCGCACTTCAAGAGCCTTGAGCGCAATACCAAGTTCAATGACGAATTCCATGGTATCGAGGGTGGCCTGTGGGTCTCAGACCCGGGACATACGGCTGAAATGACGGACGCATTCGTGCTCGCCGTACAGGGCTGCGGAATACCATACAACCCCGATTTTAACGGCAGCAAACAGTCCGGTGTCGGCCTGATGCAGAACACGATCGGCCACCAGGAAAGATGTGACGCGGTTCGTGCATTCCTGTCTCAAGTCCGCAATGATCCGAACCTTGACGTGATCACCGATGCGCTGGTTACCCGGATCATTACCGAAAACGGCCGCGCCGTTGGCATCGAATACACGAAGTCCGGTGAAAGCAAGACCGTGCGGACAGAGGGCGAAGTGCTCGTCGCCGCCGGCACCTACAACACTGCCAAGCTTCTCATGCTGTCCGGCATCGGTCCCGCCGACCACTTGAAAGAGCACGGTATAAAATGCAAGACGGATCTGCCCGGTGTTGGCGAGAACCTGCAGGACCATCACGAGGTGCCCCTCATCTGTGCCATGAACAAGGCGGCAGGGTATTTCAAGCAGGATCGCGGCTGGCGCATGATCCGCAACGGTCTTCAGTATCTCGGCTTCCGTTCCGGCCCGGTTACCACCATCGGCGTCGAGGCCTGCGCGTTTCATGATCCGGACGGCGGCGCACGACCAACAATCCAGCTTTATTGCGCGCCGATCGTCTATATGGACAGGGATTTTACGGACCTGAAACCAACCCATGGCGTTACGCTGACGTCCTGTCTGCTCAGACCGAAGGCACGCGGATCGGTCAAGCTGCGTTCCGCAGACCCGCGCGACAAACCGCTGGTGGACTGCCGGTTTTTCGGGCATCCGGAAGATCTGCGCATCACGCTCGACGCGGTCCGTTTTGCCCGCAAGGTGCTGTCAACCGAGCCGGCAGCCTCTTTGATAAAGGGCGAGATGCTACCCGGTCGCGAAATTGAAGATGACGAAGGCCTTGCCGCCTACAGCAAGCGCATGGTCAAGACCAACTATCATCCGGTGGGAACAGCACGAATGGGTAAGGATGATGATCCGATGTCGGTTGTGGACAAGGAGCTCAAAGTACGCGGTGTCGAAGGCTTGCGGGTTATAGATTGCTCTGCAATGCCTCTGATTCCCTCCGGCAACACCAACGCACCAGCTATGGCACTGGCGGACCGTGCCGTTGCGATCATCAAAAAAGGGTCGAACAGACCGGCAAACCTGTAAGTACACGCCTTTGGAAAGCAAGAAGAAAACCAGCAGACACCAGCCGAATTCGCCGCGCACGCGTTCGCTTGTCGATATTGCGACCGACAGCATCGGGCGGCAGATTGTCGAATTCAGCTACCCGCCGAATACGCTTCTGCCGACTGAAAGCGAGATCGCTGCATCCCTTGGCGTCGGTCGCAACGTGGTGCGCGAAGCAACCAAGATCCTGACGTCAAAGGGACTACTGCGCATAACCCAGGGTTCGGGCACAAAAGTGCAGCCTGAAGAACGCTGGAACTATCTGGATCAACAGGTGATCAACTGGGCGATGGAATCCCCCAATTTGCGCGATGGATTGATCGACGAATTGGCCACGCTGAGATTTATCGTTGAACCTGAGGTGGCAGCGCTGGCAGCCGAACGTGCTTCGACAACGGAAGTCCTTCGGTTGTTTGAGGCCTATGAGGAAATGGAAAAACACTGCGACAGCCCCGAAAAATCCGTCGAGGCGGATATCCTGTTCCACCGGCGGCTGTTCGCGGCGGCACATAACAAGTTTCTCACCGCGCTGTTGCAGACCGTCGTCGCAGTCTTGCGGGCCAATTTTCTTCTGGCGATCAAGGCGGATTATGCGATGGTCGGCTTCCTCGAAGAGCACCGGCTGGTCGCGGAAGCAGTCAACGACAAGGATCCGCAACGAGCGCGCTCGATCATGCAAACGCTGTTGGAAAACAACAAGCAGCATGTGATTGAAATGCGCCAGGCCATTGCGCTCAAGGACCGAAAACGGGCATCGGCCGGCGGTAGCTGACGTTTAGACCGGCCACACTCTTGCCCCGACACGCGAAATGACTGCTCAGTAGGTCGCCCTGCCCCCGGACAGGTCGAAAACGGCCCCTGTGGAAAAGGAGTTCTCGGCAGATGCGATCCACAGGATCATGTTGGCGATCTCTCCAACAGTAACGAAGCGTCCACGCGGGATTTTTGACAACATGAAGTCGATGAATTCGTCGGTGACTTGATCAAGAAGGCCCGTTTTGGCGGTCGCCGGCGTCACGCAATTGACGCCGATGTCGTGGCCGGCGAGTTCCTTGCCGAGTGATTTGGTCAGCGCGATCACCGCCGCCTTGGATGCCGAGTACGCCGACGCATTGGGGTTGCCTTCCTTTCCGGCGATCGAGGCAACATTGACGATGCGGCCGTAATTTCGTTGCATCATACCGGGAATTACAACCTTGCAGCAGTGAAACGTGCCGTCCAGATTTACCTCGTGGACCCTGCGCCACATGTCGGCCGGATAATCCGCGACAGTGAATGTCGGACCGGCAATGCCAGCGCTGTTGACGAGAACGTCGACCTTTTCGAATGCGCTCAGCGTTTCTTCCATCGCTGCCTCGACAGTTGCAAGATCGGCGACGTCGACCTCGATCAGACGGCAAAGATCATCAGAAAGCGATCTGACCTTTTCTTCAGGCGCCGACAGGTCCATGTCCCATATCGCGACCTTGGCGCCTGCCGCTGCCAATTGCGCAGCAACTTCTGCCCCGATGCCGTTGCAGCCACCCGTAATGACCGCGACACGGTCCCCGAAATCATAGCTGTTCATAGCAGCGCCTCATCCATTTCCACAACCATCTGAGCCTGCTCGCCAAGGCCTTCGATACCAAGCGCAACCCGGTCTCCGGTTTTGAGGAACACCGGCGGTTTCTTTCCGGCACCGACCCCGGGCGGTGTACCGGTGCAAATCAGATCGCCCGGCTCCAGCCTGCAGAATTCACTCATGTAGGACACGATTGTCGCAACATCGAATATCATTTTCGAGGTGTTGCCACTTTGCATCCGTTCGCCATTGACGTCGAGCCACATCTCCAGCATCTGCGGATCTTCGATCTCATCTGCCGTAACAAGCACCGGCCCGGTCGGGCAGAAGTTTGGAAAACTCTTGCCCTTGACCCACTGCCCGCCACGCTCGAGCTGCCATGCCCGTTCCGAAACGTCGTTGACAAGCACATAGCCGAAGACATGATCAGCCGCCTGCTGCTTCGATATGCCCAGGGCCTGCTTGCCGATGACGATCCCCAGTTCCACTTCCCAGTCAAGCTTGGTCATGTGCGACGAAAACGGAATCGGATCAAACGGTCCGCAAAAGGTCGCGGAAGACTTGTTGAACAGGATCGGCTCATCCGGGATGGCCATGCCCGCTTCTGCCGCATGGTCCGAGTAGTTCAAACCAATGCACCAGATGTTTTTAGGTGCCGCGATCGGCGCAGCGACGCGCAGGCCGTTACCCTCCAGAGAGCTGCAGGCAGACAAATCCGTCTCTCGCAGCCTTTCAATCAGTTCGGCGCCCAGCGTCAAGGGACCGAAATCGGAGACGATGTGCGAAACATCCCGGGCAATGCCATCTCCGTCGAGCACGCTGGGGACCTTGTCTCCATGCCGCTCACCATACCGCATCAGTTTCATTTGCCGTCTCCAATTCTTGTCTTGCCCCAGCGGGTACCTGCCAATGGCTCTGCGCCAACAAATAGGCCTGCACCCGGATGCTCCTGAATGCGAAGGCACTCGTTCCATTTTGCCATGCGCTCCGAACGGGTAAAGGACCCCACCTTGAGCTGACCGGCGTTCAGGCCGACGGCGAGGTGGCTGATGGTCACGTCTTCGCTCTCCCCCGACCGGGCGGACACGATTGTGCCGAACCCGGCCGCCTTGCCCGCTTTAAGTGTCTCCACCGCCTCCGTCACGGTCCCCGCCTGGTTCACCTTGATCAGCACCGCATTGCAACTGCCGTCGCGCGCCGCTTCTTCGACGAGCGCCACGTCTGTCACAAGGTAATCGTCGCCGATGATCTGTACCGTATCTGCAAATCGTTCCGTTAAGGTTTTCATTCCATCCCGATCGTCTTCGGCAAGTGGATCCTCGACAGATGCAATCGGATAGGTCTCGATCCAGCTTCCCAGCAGGTCGATCATCGCATCCGAAGAAAGAGACCTGTTCTCCAACGCCAGCTTGTAGCTGCCTTTGCTGCCGAATTCGGACGCAGCAATGTCGAGCGAAATGACAACGCGGTCGCCGGGTTTTTCACCCGCCGCCTCTATCGCCGAAACAAGGGTTTCCAACGCTTCCTCGTTGCTGTCGAAAACCGGCCACCAGCCGCCTTCATCGGCAACGCCCGCCAATTGTCCCCGGCTGGACATGATCCTGCCCGCGCAGGCATGGATTTCCGCGGTGATCGAAAGGACCTCATCGAAGCTCTCGGCACCCGGCACCATGACCATGAAATCCTGTACGTCGACTCGCCTGCCCGCATGGGCGCCGCCGCCAAAGATCTGTATTTCGGGAAGCGGAATCGTCGGCTCGTACCCGTAAAGTTCGGCGACATGCAGCCAAAGCGGCTTTTGCCGCAAGGCGGCGGCAGCATGGAGCGCTGCCATTGACGCCGCCACCATGGCATTGCCACCGAGGCTCGACTTGTCGGCAGTGCCGTCGAGTTCAATCAGCGCGGCGTCGATACCGGACTGATCGGTGATGTCGCGGCCGATCAGTGCCGGCGCGACGCGTTCGCGCAGACCCGCCAAGGCGGCTCCTACGTCGAGGCCGCGCAGTTTGTCACCGCCATCGCGCAGTTCTATCGCTTCGCGGGAACCGCGCGAGGCGCCGGCTGGCGCAATGGCACGTCCCATGGCTCCGCCCTCAAGCCAGACATCCACTTCGACGGTCGGATTGCCCCGCGAATCCCAAACCCGCCGCGGTACAATCCGGCTGATCAGGCCACTATTCATCCGGCAACTCCCCTCCCCACGGCCTCAAAAACGGCGGCGAGCCTTTCCTGCGGCTTCTTGATCAGCGGTATTGCTATTGAGCGCACTGTTTCATGTCCCTCTTGCGAAAGGTATTCGACCGGCGACTTGCCGTCGACCCGCGCCAACATCAGTGCGGGCAGGAGTGCGCTCATACGGTTTTCCAGCCCAACCGGGTCTTCCCAGTTGATATGCTGCGCGTAAATTCTCCAAAAGATGCCGGCCGCGTCGAGAAAACGACTGCAATCGACTGATCTATGGACCGCCTTCAGCAATAAATGGTTGAGACAGAAGGCGACGTCAAAACAGGCATCGCCCATGGTTGCACATTCGGCATCGAGCAGGATCGGGGCCTGCTTACGGAACAGGATGTTTTTGGGGCTGACGTCGCCGTGAACAAGAACCGTGTCGGCCGCATAAAGCACTTCTGAAATGGACGAAAGCCGGGACGCCAGCGCGGGGTGCCGCTTCGCCGTGAAAAGCAGATAGGGTTCGATACGAAGGGCATGAAAATCATCGCGGTTTTGAAACGGGCTACAGTCGAAGCCGGCCGCCGTCGAAGCCGCGTGAATTTGCCCGACGAGATCTGCAACGCCGACCGGTTCATAAGGCTGCAGTCGACCATCCAGCAGGGCTTCCTTCCAAAGATAGACATCCGCGCCGGCAATCATCTCCATGATAAAACCGCCTGCGGCTTCAGAGCGTCCGAACAATTCCGGAATTGAACGCGGTGCTATGCGCCTGGCAAATTCAAGCCATGCGTATTCCGCCCTGTTGCGGCCTATCGGCGCTCGCCATTCCTCATCCACTTTGAGTTTCTCGAGGGCGAATTTGACGCAGAAGGATCGGCCACCGACATCGACACGGGCGATATCCGATGAAACGCCACCCGAAAGCGGCGTCACACGCATCGTCTCGTCAACTGTCTTCAGACCAAGCTCTTCCAGCAATGGCCGGCATCGCTGGGCAATTTCAAGATCCATCGTATTTCGCAGAAAACGCTTGTGTTCACGTGAACAACTATGGTCTGACGTGTACAGAGTCAAGTTGAAAAACAGCAAAGATACGGATTGCTGACTTCAAGAGGAGACAGCCTGTGGCGCAGCGGGTCACCATCAAAACCATCGCTGAAGATCTGGGCGTTTCGCACATGACCGTTTCACGTGCGCTTGCCAACCACCCGAATGTCAATGCGAAGACGAGACAGCAGGTCCTGAAACGGGCGAGCGATCTTGGCTACGTCAAAAGCGCGGCCGCCACTGCTATGCGCGGTGACGCGACGGGCATTGTTGGCCTGCTTCTGCCCAACATCGTCAACGAGTTCTATGCACGTTTCGCCAATGCTCTTGCCATTGCTTGCGACGACCGTGCGCTGAGCCTGATCATTCACCTGACCGATGACGATGCTGCGCGAGAACATCAGGCCGTCCGACGCCTACGCGGCGTGCAGGCCGATTCCGTAATCATGGTGCCGTCACCGAAGGCTGATCAAGACGAAGAACTCCATTTGGACGACCTGAAGGTCGTTCAATTCATTCGCAGAAGGCAGGAAGCCTCACCAACCAGCGGTCTTCTGGTAGAGGATAAGAAGGCGATCGCTTCGGCTGTAGATCAGCTTTTCGCGAAGGGGCACACCAAAATCGCCTATATCGGCGCATCAAAGTCCCTGACATCGGGCGCCACGCGTCTGTCAGCCTTTGAGGAGGCTATGGCGCGAAACGGTCTTGCCTGCAATCCGGAACTGATCCGCACTGGAACGCCATCCTTCGATTTGGGGTGCCAGTCGGCACGGTCCATACTGGAAACGCGTACGCAGGCGAGCGCACTTGTATGCGGCGGCTTCGAGATATCGAATGGCGCCCTTGACACCTGCCTCCGGCAGGGTCTCAAAATGCCCGACGACATTGCCTTTATCGGATATGGAGATCCGGCTTCATATATGTGGATCAACGGCGGTATCTCGACCATTTCGCTGCCGGTCGAATTGCTGGCCGAACATGCGCTCGATATCGTTTCATCCAATCGTCAACCGTATGATGGCAAGCCGGAAGACCGTTTTGTCGCCGCTTCGCTTGTGCTGCGAAGCTCGGCCTGAGGTCTTGCAAAACCGGCAAGGCAACGGTGTCATGCCCGGAAAGCTGTCAAGGCAGCCCTCAGAACGAAAATTTTCTGAACACCTCAAACCATGCGCACCGGATTTATGACGTTACTGAGCCAGAGGTTATGGCATAACTTCACTTGATCAATTGTTGGCCTGGATCATCCACGTCTGGTAGGCCGCGTTGTTGCTATCACAAGCCTGAAACGTCAGCGGCCTCATGACATGTATGGGCGTACCACCCCTGCCTTCTGTCTTTTCCGTACTGCTGACCGTTAGACACTGATCGCGATCGTCTCCCAGAACAATTCGGCCATCGGATAAAAACTCGAAGCTTTGCCGCGGCGAACCCGTGCACGCCTCCAGCACCAGTTCTTTACCTTCCTCGGTTGCGCAAACATCGAAGTAAGGAAGTTTGAATTCGCCGGATTCAATGAGCGCCTTCTCAAAGCCTTGATCTTCCAGTATCTGCCCGGTGTAGTTGTAGCATGTGTGGGCCTGCAGACCTTGATCGAGGGGCGCGTCTTTGCCGCGACCGCCCGCAATATCCAGGCAGTAACCTCTGGGTTCATCAAGTCGATCGACGAGCATGACTTCAACCACGTCATCTTCGGCATAAGCCGGCAGTCCGAACAGGAGCGCTGCGGAAAGCACAGTAAGCGACAGGGTGAATTTTTTGGTCATTGCCTACATCCTCGCAGCTGATATTTGTCTAAAGGTATCGTCCTGGCCTGAAAGTGCCAACCATTCGCTTCCGCTGTAATGATAGGCTTCACGTTACCATTTATGGTTGATTCCGTCAGCCCATCAAGATCCGCCTCTTTCAGTGGTAAAGGCCAATGGTAGCGGCATGCCAGTCTTAAGACCGACGCGCATCGGAACTGGTATCAACATGGCATCCAGCTAAAATGCCCAGCGAGAACGCGCATGATGCGAAAACAACTTAGACATCAAGGCAATGAAAGCACTGCCGTTCGCTTATGATCTTGAGATGAGATTTCACCCAATTCATTTATTTGAATAGCGGTACTATAAGAATGCCATGATGTATGAGGTTGCAAAGTTCCTGCATATAACCGGCGTAGCCATGTTGATGGGGAACATAACCGTAACCGCTATCTGGAAATTCTTCGCCGATCGCGACGGTCGACCCGTGGTGTTGGGGTTTGCGCAGAAACTCGTGACCTATACCGATTGGTCAATGACGTTTTGGGGCGTTGTCCTCATCATGGGCAGTGGCTATTTCATGGCGATTTTTGCCGACCTTCCGTTAAACGAACCATGGCTGCTCTGGAGCCAAATCTTCTTCGTTCTTTCTGGTCTGATTTGGCTTTTCGCAATCGTTCCCATCCAGATAAAGCAGGCTCGTCTGGCAAAGACGTTTTCAACTGAAGATGTGGGCCCGGAGTATCGTGCCCTTTCACGGCGTTGGCTGATGTGGGGCCTAGTCAGCACTGTGCCCTTATTGGCTGCGACGTGGCTGATGGTGGCAAAGCCGACTTGGATGTGATTTTTGCTATGGGCTTTCCAATGGCGTTGTCGCCAAGAAAGTGACGAATTTGCCAGCGGAGATGCGTGGGGAATGCCCAGTTTTGAACTCTTCGCAGCATTTGCGAAAGAACCGCCGGCCATAGCAAACAGCCGCACCGATAGACAAAACTGCTTCCTTCGGCGCGGCGGTCAATCCTTCAAATTCGATGGTCCGACCGACGGGTTTGATCGCGGTGCGCTACAAACCACTGCCTGAAAGTGACACAGGTCAATCTCGATCTCTCACATCTGACATAGAGTGGTATTATGGTCAGGGTCTGCCGATCAGCCTCAGGCAGCCAATGTGTACATCGTTCAGAACGTTTGGCAGTGACATGGCCCGTCGCAGGAAGAAAATTCAAACCGATGAAGCGCCCACCCAGCCGCTGCGGAAACGAACCACGGCGCCAGGGCCGGCGGACGATGACAACCAGCTGCCGGACCAGAAAACACGGGCGACGCTTTCGCAGATGGTTGGCGGCGTATCGCCCCACTCGTTGCTGGCAGCCTGGAGTGGCTGGGCGTTTCAGCTAGCCTGCTCACCATCCCGGCAACTGGAGCTGCTTGAACGGTCGCAGACGAATGCAGGCAAGCTTGCCACCCATACGGCGGCGCACAAGGACGAGCCGCCATTCACGCCGAAAGCCCACGACAATCGGTTCGCCCATCCCTCGTGGCAGGAGCTGCCGTTCAGCCTTTGGAAACAGGGATTCCTTGCCATGGAGGACTGGTGGGATGCTGCAACCGAGACCATGCCCGGTCTCGACGAAGGCGATGCGGAACGAACGCGGTTTCAAGTGAGGCAGGCGCTCGACCTGATGTCGCCGTCGAACTTCCCGTGGTCGAACCCGGAAATCATCGAAGAGACCCTGAAAACCAAGGGTCAGAACCTGATAGACGGGGCTCAGCACCTTAGAGAAGACCTTATTCAAGCCCTGACCCAGTCCCACAAGCCGGCTCCGCAGGGTTACAGGATAGGAGAAGACTTGGCGTGTACACCTGGCGAGGTGGTCTTTCGAAATGACCTGTTTGAATTGATCCAATACGCGCCGCAGTCCGAAAAGGTGCGGCCCGAGCCGATCCTGTTCATCCCGGCATGGATCATGAAATATTATGTCCTCGATCTGTCTCCGGGCAACTCGATGGTGAGATACCTGGTCCGGCAGGGTTTCACCGTTTTCATGATTTCGTGGTGCAATCCAACGGCGGACCAGGCCGCTCTGTCGCTTGAGGACTACCGCAAGAACGGGCTTTTGGCCGCGCTTGATGCAATCAATGCGATCGTTCCGGACGCCAGGGTTCACGCCAATGGCTATTGCATGGGTGGAACGCTCTTGGCCATCGCCGCCGCTGCCATGGCGCGCGATGGAGACAACCGTCTTGCCTCCGCTACCCTGATGGCTGCTCAGGTGGACTTTGCGGAAACAGGCGAATTGCTTCTCTTTGTAGGCGAAAACCAGGTCGCCTTTGCAGAAGACCTCATGCGAATACAGGGTTATCTGGACCGCCCACAGATGACGCGCACCTTTGCCTCTATCCGAGCGGGCGATCTCATCTATAACCGCGCAATCAACCGCTACTATCTGGGCTGCGAAGACTTGCCAACGGACATTATGGTCTGGAACGGTGATACCACAAGAATGCCGGCGCGGATGCACTCGGAGTATTTGCGCGGCCTGTTTCTGGAAAATCGCCTTAGCGCCGGCCGGTTTTCGGTTGACGACCGGATGATCGCGTTGAAGGACATCTCAGTACCGATGTTTGTGGTCGCCACCGAAAGCGATCATATCGCACCATGGCGGTCGGTGTACAAAACACAGCTCTTCACCGACGGGGAGCAGACCTTTGTGCTGACCAAGGGAGGCCACAACAGCGGCATCCTCAGCGAGCCGGGCCATAAGGACCGGCGCTACCGGATCGGACAGCTGAAGGCAGACGAGGATTACATTGAGCCGGAGGCATGGCTTTTGCGCCATGAGTGCCATGCCGGGTCGTGGTGGCCTGAAATGGTAACTTGGCTCGCCAATCGATCCGGCGAACTTCGAGCTACGCCACCGATGGGTGCGCCAGATAAGGGCTTACAGAGCCTCGGCCCTGCCCCTGGTGATTACGTGCATGTCGCCTGACATGGCAAGAAAGCGCTGGTCGCAACCGTCTCCATCCATTTGTTTGCCGCAGGCGATAATTGATCTGACGCAATGCCAACACGGCCGCATGTATGTTGAATTGCCGACATGAAACCTCAGCGCGATGCCGACCGATGGAGAACTGACAATCCGCACCGCGAGCTGTATGCGGGAGGCTGAGGATGCCGGATAGCCAGGACGCCGTCACCGCATTTCTCAAATCCCACGGTTCGAATGGTCACTCGACAGCCGACGAGGTTGTTCAGACCCACGCCGCGCTTGTTTTCCTCCACTCAGAGGAAGCGCTCAAAATCAAACGCGCCGTGCGTTACGATTACATGGATGCCTCCACTCTGGAGCGGCGCAAGGCGCTTCTGCTTCGTGAGTTGGAGTTGAACGCGCCTGCTGCTCCGGGTCTTTACCGCGATGTCGTGGCGATCACGCAACAAGACAATGGAGCGCTTGAAATCGACGGCAGCGGAATGCCTATCGAGTGGGTTTTGCGCATGCGCCGCTTTCCTGCCGAGGCAGAGATGTCGCGTATGGCCGACCGGGGGCTCATCGACGACGCCCTGGCGGACGAAATGGGTACCTCCGTTGCAAAGTATCACCGCGAAACCCCGCCCGCCGACCTTCTCGGCAGCGCCCTGATCGGCGATATAATCGACGAACTCGACCGCGTGCTGAGCGGCATGACGGATCTCATCGGCGGGTCGCCGGTCGAACAGTTTTTGGACGGTGCACGCAATGCGCACGGCGCGCAGCGCCGGCACTTGGATGAACGAACCGCGATGAACTGGGTGCGACGCTGTCATGGCGACCTGCATCTGCGCAACATTGTCATCTGGAAAGGTGTCCCGACGCCGATCGACGCCCTTGAATTCGATGAAAGGCTCGGCACTTGCGATGTACTTTACGATCTTGCCTTTCTCCTGATGGATCTGGAGCATCGCCAACTCCATGGGGCTGCCAACCGTGTGTTGAACGCCTATCTGAACGCGACGGGCGCGGAGGCTCATCTCAGCGCCCTTTCAAGCCTGCCGCTTTTTCTGGCCATCCGGGCAGCCATAAGGGCCATGGTCGATATCCAGACAGCGCCGTTTCAGGACGACCCGCAGCCCCTGATCGAAGACGGTATCCTGTTTCTGCGCCAGGCAAACAGTTTCCTCACGCCGCGGCTAGCCTGTCTGGTCGCCGTGGGCGGGCTTTCGGGGAGTGGCAAAACAACGATTGCGCGCGCCGTGGCCCCGGATATCGGCGCTTTTCCCGGCGCAATCCATCTGCGCAGCGATCTGGAGCGCAAGGCCCTGTTCGGCGTCAATGCCGTGACGCGGCTGAACGAGAAGGCCTACGGAGCCTCTGTCACCGCAAAAGTCTATGCGGCGCTACGCCGCAAGGCGCGCATGGCGCTGGCGGCCGGACACGCCGTCATTGTTGATGCGGTCTACAGTGCTCCGCATGAACGGGCACTCGTAGAGCGGCTGGCAACAGATATGGGTCGCCCCTTCTTGGGACTATGGTTGGAAGCGGAGACAGAAACACGTGTCGAGCGCGTAACAAAACGGAAAAAGGGCGCGTCCGATGCGGACGCCGCCGTGGCCCGCCGGCAAGCAACGTCCGATATGGGCGATATTGACTGGATTCGGATTCGGACGGCCGGTCCGCTCAGCGACGCTGTCGAGGTGACAGGTCGGCTGGTTGCACGTCCAGACGCAGATGCCGGTTTGCCCGGCGGTGTCGTCATGCGCGGATACGATGAATAGCCACGCAGTCGCTAAACCGCGGATGTCGCGGCGGTTGGCAGACGCAATCCTGGTGGATCTTTTCCGCCAGTTTCGCTGGTCATATCTTCCGCCGCTTATGGTCTACTTCGCCGCAGGCATCTCCGGATTGACCGGCATTGTCGGCACCTTTTTCGTCAAGGAGTATCTTGGCCTTTCGGCCTCTTTCCTTGCCGGCCTTGCCTTCTGGGCGGGCATTCCCTGGGCGTTGAAAATGCCGCTCGGCCATCTGGTCGATCTCATCTGGCGCCGCAAGGCGCTGCTCGTCTATGTGGGTGCGGGCCTCGTCACCTGCAGCCTGATGATCATGTTCGCGTTGATCACACGTACCGATCAGATGGCGGCGATCATGCCCATTTCGGCCTGGTATGTGCTGAGTGTCATTCTGGCGCCAAGCGGCTATGTCGTGCAGGATTCGGTTGCCGACGCGATGTCTGTCGAAGCCGTTCCGCGCCACGCGCCAGACGGTCGCGAAATCGGCGAAGCCGAAACGAAAGCGCTTCACACAACGATGCAGACACTCGGGCGGGTGGCACTGATCAGCGGTTTCGTTGCAGTCGCGCTGCTCAACATATTCATGTTCGAGGGTGTCGAGCAGATGTCGCAGGATGAAAAGAGCGGCATCTATGCGCGCATCTATGTGATGGCGCTGGCGATCCCGCTCATATCGATATCGGGCGTGCTCCTGGCTGGCGTCCTCAAAGGCAGGCGCCGGGCGGCGCTGCGCCTCCAAGGTCATCACGAGGACGCTATCGACGCCATGGTCGACCGGCCATCGGAACCCGCAAAGCCCAACTACTGGTATTTCGTCGGCGGCGCAGCCTTTGTTGTCCTGACGCTGGCTATCGGTCTTTCTCGCGTGACGTTCTCGCAGGAGATCGTGTTCGTCGGATCAATGGCGATTGTCCTGCTTTTGATGCGTCAGCTTCTTACCGCCCTTGAACCTGACAGGGCTCGCGCCCTGATCGGCACCGCGATCATCATCTTTGTGTTTCGCGCCGTACCGCTGCCGGGCGCCGGCGCCACATGGTTCGAGATCGATGTGCTCGGATTCGACCAGCAGTTCCTTTCGGTGCTGTCCCTCATCACGTCGATCCTGACGCTTGCCGGTATGATCATCCTGCGGCCGTTGATTGCATCGAAAACCATTACCGATATCGTCATCCTCCTGACGATTGCGGCAGGGATCTTGTCCTTGCCCAACATAGGCCTCTATTTCGGCCTTCACCACTGGACAGCTCCGCTGACCGGCGGCGTGGTGGATGCCCGATTCATCGCAGTCATGGACACGGCTGTGGAATCGCCGCTCGGCCAGATTGCAATGATCCCGATGCTTGCCTGGATTGCCAAGAACGCACCTTACGAACTGAAAGCGACTTTCTTCGCGGTCATGGCGTCGTTCACCAATCTGGCACTCTCGGCAAGCAGCCTGTTGACAAAGTACCTCAACGAGATCTTCATCGTGAGCCGCGAAGTACGCGATCGCATAACCGGCGAGATCGTTGTTCAGGCCGATTATGGCTCGCTTGGCGGGCTGCTCATCGTCGTCGCGGCGACAGCGGTCCTCGCACCGCTCATTACAATAGCGATTGTGCAGGCAACCATGTTTCATACCGATGAATAGGTCCAATTGACCTTGCGCAAATTGCCTCTGGCAACGACCTGAGAGACTGCGGCAAAATCACCAGAACGGAGCAAGGGTGATCATGGAGCAGCCAACCGCAGAAAAAGGTGCAACGAGCCAGCCGCACGCGGGGCTCAAGCGCACACTGACCTTGCCTTATGTTGTATTCTATGGCCTCGGTGTGACCGTCGGGGCCGGAATTTATGTCCTCATCGGCGAGGTCATCGCGCGCGCCGGAGAGTTCGCCCCGGTTTCCTTCCTGATCGCGGGATTGGTGATGCTCTTTCCTGCAGCCTGTTATGCCGAATTGACGGGCCGCTTGCCCTATGCCGCAGCCGAGGCGCATTTCGCCGAGGCGGGATTCGGCTCGCGGCATCTCTTTCTCATTGTTGGTCTTGCCGTCGCCAGCGTCGGCATCGTGTCTTCGGCCGCGATCGCACATGGCGCTGTCGGCTATCTGCTGCAAATCATCGATATGCCGCCAACCGCATTGCTGGTCGTTGTGATCCTGGCGACCGGGCTGGTATCAGGGTTCGGAGTACGCGAGTCGATCGGTCTGGCAGGACTTTTGACGCTCATCGAAGTCAGCGGCCTTCTTGCCATTATCATCGGGTCGGCGGTGACCGGGGCAGACCTTGCCGGTCAGGTGGTGAAATCCGTTCCGCCGTCCTTTTCATCCGTAATCTGGTTCGGCATCATCAGTTCCAGCCTGCTGGCGTTCTTCGCCTTTATCGGCTTTGAAGATATTCCCTCGATTGCCGAGGAAACGATCAATCCGCAAAAGAACCTGTCGCGCGGCATCTTCATTACGCTGGCACTGAGCCTGTCGATCTATGTCGCTGTCGCCATCGCCGCGCTGGCCTCGGTTCCGGCCGATGAAATCACAGCCACCGAGGCACCGCTGGCGCTGGTCTTTTCCGCGACCACGGGGTTGTCGCCCCTGTCGATCACGCTGATTGCGATTGTCGCAACGGTAAACGGCATCATCGTGCAGATCCTCATGGCCGCCCGGGTGCTTTACGGGTTGGCGAAACGTGGATCGCTGCCAGCATTTCTTGCAAAGGTGAGCGGGGCGACGCGGGCACCCGTCAATGCTACGGCGCTGGCAACGGCAATTGTACTTTTGCTTGCATTGACCTTTCCGATCACACAACTGGCCGAATGGACCTCGGTCATCACGCTGACGATTTTCATGACCGTATGTGCAGCGCTGATCCGCATCAAATCGTCCGGTCAGCCGGCGCCGGAAGGCACATTCATCGTCCCGGTGTGGATACCCTACTGCGGCATCTTGGCCTGTGGGGCGCTGCTCGTTTCAGGAACGCTGATGGGATAAGGGGTGGCGGCACTCAAGCGGCGGTGATCTTTCAGGCTTGTTTTGGCGGCATCGTCCTTGGTGACCATGTCACCGTCGATTCTCCTATCCTGTGGCAGGAATTGTCGGGCGCATTCGACATCGGCGAAAGAGGCTGGATCTGTTGGCTCGATAGATTTGACTTTGTCGTCGTTTGTCGCAGTTTTTGCTGTAGTCGGTGATGCGTTCCTCGCTGAAGTGTCAAAGGGACGTATGAGGTTGAAAGGACCAGACATCGTGTACTCGGATGAGGCCAGTGCAGAACAATCGATTTCACGGCTTGAGCATTTTCCGGTCAGCTTCTTCGGTGCAAGCATGGGCGTTCTTGGTCTTGGGCTGGCACTGCGGGCTAGCGGATTTCACGGCCTCTCCTATGGCGTGGGCATTGTTGCCGCCCTTGTTCTGGTCGCTTTGCTGGGAGTCACTTTACTGAAGGCAATCCGCTATCCCGCGGCCATGGTTGAGGAGTGGAACCATCCGGTACGGCTCGCTTTCTTTCCCGCGATCAGCATTTCGATCCTGCTGTTCGCGACACTCATCCGCGAAACCCATCCGCAAACCGCTCACATCCTTTGGAGCGTCGGCGCTCTGGCTCAGGCGATACTGACGATCGTCGTCATTTCGGCCTGGATCTCGCATCGCGCCTTTGTAACCGCCCAACTGTCGCCAGCCTGGTTTATACCTGCAGTCGGCAATGTCATCGTCCCGCTCGCAGGTGTGCCGCTCGGCTATATCGAAATCAGCTGGTATTTCCTTTCCGTCGGCATTTTGTTCTGGATCATTCTGGCGACACTTGTGTTCAACCGGCTTATCTTCCACGATCCGCTGCCTGGAAAGCTGCGGCCGACACTGGTCATACTGATTGCGCCGCCGGCGGTCGCTTTTCTGGCCTGGCTGCAACTCAACGGCGGCGAACTCGACGCCCTCGCCCGGGTGCTGATCAATTGCGGTTACTTCTTCCTTGCACTCGTCGCAGTGCAGGGACCGGCGTTGCTTAAACTGCCTTTCGCGCTCTCGTTCTGGGCCCTTTCCTTTCCCATGGCTGCGATTACCACAGCCAGTTTCCGCTTTGCCGACCTTTCCGGTTCAGCATTTCATGAAATGCTTGGTTTTGCGCTGCTTGGACTGCTTTGCCTAATCATCATTGCGCTGACCGCGCGAACGGTTCGCGCGATGATGCGTGAGGAAATCTGCGTGCCAGAATGAACTCGGCCTGCAGCGACGAGCAGCTTCCGCTTGGTTCAATCCGGCAGAACCACCGGCGCATCCATGCCCGTTCGTCACACTGAGCAAGCGCCCGCTTTAACGCATCGGCGCGATCCTTGCGTGAAAGCCAACTGTCTTCACCCGCTCCGACCACAGCCGTTCGATTCGTTTGTCTCTTCTGATACAAACAGGCTCGCGAAGATCCGAGAGCACGGCGTTGTGTTGCGGTTCGCGTTTTCACATGGGGTGTTGCGGGTACGTTGCAAATGCAGATTGAAGACAACTGGATCGAGCGCTTCCAGGGCCTGAAGAGGCTGCCAGCCGAGCTTCAGGAGGAACTTGTCAAAGGGAGCCAGATCCTGTCTTTTCCGGCAGGCACGCAGATCTTCGAGCCCGGGCAGACGGCCGATAATCTGCTGTTGCTGATGGACGGCACCGTGCGGGTGCAGCAGCGGTCGGCAACCGGCCGCGAAGTGTTTCTGTATCGCGTCCACGCCGGCGAAAGCTGCGTGCTGACCACGGCCTGTATGCTCGCATTGGAGGATTACTCCGCCGACGGGGTGGCTGAAACCGACGTAACGGCCGTCGCGATTCCGCGCGCGACATTTGACGATCTGGCGGCCAGATCGCGTGACTTTCGCGACTTTATTTTCAGCGCCTATTCGCGCCGTATCATCGATCTGTTCACACTGATTGACGACATCGTTTTCCAGCGCATGGACGTCCGTCTTGCATCGCGGTTGCTGGAGCTGGCTGATGACACTGGCACCGTTCATGCCACCCATCAGGTTCTCGGCACGGAACTCGGAACCGCGAGGGAAGTGGTTTCCCGGATTCTAGGCGAATTTCAACGCCGGAGGTGGATCGAACAATCGCGCGGAGAGGTTCGCCTGATCAGCCGAGCCGGACTTGAACGACTGGCAAGATCCGCGGGTGATTAGACGCTGAGATCGGGTCCGAAGTGACGCAGCCGGTTCTTGGTGACATCGTCACCGAGGTCAGATCGTGTCCTGTGCGATTGTTGTCGAAGTGAAACACCTCGGGAGACGACATGACCACGAACATGGGCAAGATCGATCGCGCTGCACGCCTGGTTGCAGCGGTTTTTCTGATATTCATCGCATTTGCAACGGGCTTTGCTGCAGCAGGTTTCCTGCACTGGCTGGCGATCGGCGTCGCAATCATATTTGCACTCACTGCCTTTGTCGGTACCTGTCCGCTCTACAGTGTCGCCGGATTCAAAACCTGCAGGGACGCCTGAAGCAGCGAACATGTGTGCTGCGGATGCGGTTTTTGGCAGCGGCGGCCACGCTGAAGTGGTCGCCGCCGTACAACCTCGCCCAGCACCCGTCAAAGGCCACCTGTTCATTCTTCAGAATGACCGTCCGGAGTGCGGACGGGTGCGACTGGCTCGCTTGGGCGCCGTCGCGGGACTCTGGTGAAAGACATCCGTTTCAAAGGTTTACAGCCGGATTCCCGATGCAAGACCGTGATCGAACATTGACCCGCGTCAATATGCAGGCGGCAAATTCAACGAAGATGCCGACACGTGTTCAATCGGGAAATCCTTATCAGCAGAGGCAAGCATGCCAATCATCGCTTTACTGATCATCTTTGTAGCGGGCGCTGCCACAGCACATGCCGAGACCCTCACCCTGAAGCCAACCGCGGTAACGGAATGGAAGGCCGTCTATGGGCGGGTGGAAGCACGGGACCTGGTTCCGGCGCGGGCACGGATCGGCGGACTTATCGTCGAACTGGACGTGAGCGAAGGTGATCGGGTTAAGGCCGGTCAGAAAATCGCAAAAGTCAGAGATGACAAGATCGCGTTCCAGATCGCGGCGCTAGACGCGCGGTTGAGGGCACTTCAGTCCCAAAGTGAAACCGCCCAAGCAGAGCTGGCACTCGGTCAAACACTTGTCGAGAGGGGTGTGGCGACACGCCAGCGCATCGATCAGTTGCGCACACAGGTCGATGTCGTTCGCAATGATATAGCCGCCGTCGAGGCCGAGCGCCTCGTTCTCGTGCAGCGGACCCTTGAAGGTGAGGTCCTTGCGCCGACAGATGGCACCGTCCTGAAAGTTCCTACGACCCGCGGCACCGTCATCAGGGCGGGCGAGGAAGTCGCGATGATAGGCGGCGGGGGTGTATTCCTCCGTCTTGCCATTCCGGAACGACACGCGACGAGACTGCAGGAAGGCGCAAAGATCTATGTCACGGCCGACGGCATCCGCACCGACGGTCGCCTCGCAAAAATCTATCCGCAGATCGAGAACGGCCGGGTGATTTCAGATGTTGAGGTTGCGTCGCTGGACACCGACTTTATCGACGCAAGAGTGCTGGTGCGCGTCCCGGTCGGCGAACGCAACGCACTACTCGTGCCCAAGCAAGCCCTTACGACGCGTTTCGGAATTGATTTCGTCAATGTCGAAGATGGCGCGGCGGTCGTCGAACGGGCCGTTGTTTCAGGGACACAGGTGGTGCATGACGGCGAGGATCATGTCGAGATACTCACTGGCCTCAAGCCCGGCGACAGGGTCGTGTTACCATGAAAACCGGAACTCCGGCTCTGGGGATCGCGGGATGGCTGACACGCGCGTTTATCGGATCGCCGCTCACCCCGCTCATTCTGATTTCGGCTTTGGTTTTCGGGCTGGTTGCGCTGTTTTCGCTGCCGCGCGAAGAAGAACCTCAGATTTCCGTTCCAATGGTCGATATCCATGTGCGTTCCGATGGCCTGAAAGCCGTCGATGCCGTCAAGCTCGTCACTGAGCCGCTCGAGACCATCGTCAAAGGAATTGACGGTGTCGAGCATGTCTACTCTCAAACACAGGATGATGCCGTTCTTGTTACGGCACGCTTCATCGTGGGTACGTCTTCCGACACGGCTGTCCTGCGCGTTCACGACAAGGTCAGGTCAAACTTCGACCGCATCCCGGTGGGTGTCCCTGAGCCTTTGATCGTCGGTCGCGGCATTGATGATGTTGCCATCGTGGCCTTGACGCTCCATCCCAGCGTCGCCGCGGCAGACAGGTTTTCGGCGAACGATTTAACCCGAGTGGCGCGCGAACTGCAGACGGAAATCGCCAAGATCGAGGATGTCGGCCTGACATATCTGGTCGGCGAAGTGGGCGAGATGCTGCGCGTCGCACCCGATCCCGAGCGGCTCGCACTCTACGGCATCACCCTCCAGCAGCTTGCCGGCAAGGTGACCGGCGCAAACAGTGTCCAGCCAACCGGCAAGGTTCGCGATGGTGGCCAGGAAATAGAGATCATAGCAGGCCAAACACTCAGGTCGCCGACCGAGATCAGCAACCTACTGATCACCTCGCGTGACGAGCGACCGGTTTATGTGCGTGACGTCGCCGATGTTTCCTTCACCTTCGATGCGGGGAACCTGATGGTCTCCACGACTATGCGGACGCGTGACGGACTGCTTCGGGTCCCCTCGGTCACGCTCGCGGTGGCCAAGCGTGCAGGATCGAACGCGGTGAACGTCGCCCATGAAATCATCGAGCGCGTGGAACTTCTCGAAGGCAACCTCATTCCGGCCGAGATCGAAGTCGAGGTGACGCGCGATTATGGAGAGACTGCGAATGAAAAGGCCAACGAGCTTTTGTTCCATCTTGGACTTGCGACCGTTTCCATTATCGGATTGATCTGGCTTGCCATTGGCTGGCGCGAGGCGTGCGTTGTCGCGATCGTCATTCCGGTAACCATTCTGCTTACCCTGTTTGCATCTTGGCTGATGGGATACACGCTCAACCGCGTTTCGCTCTTTGCACTGATCTTTTCAATCGGCATCCTTGTCGACGATGCCATCGTCGTCATCGAAAATATTGCCCGCCACTGGGCCATGGCGGATGGGCGCAGAAAGCCTCAAGCCGCCATCGAAGCCGTGGCGGAAGTTGGCAACCCGACCATCGTCGCAACACTCACCGTCGTGGCCGCGCTGCTGCCGATGCTCTTCGTTTCCGGGATGATGGGGCCCTATATGAGCCCCATTCCGGTGAATGCCTCTGCCGCGATGATTTTCTCATTCTTCATCGCCGTGATTGTCACTCCATGGCTGATGCTGAAATTTGCTGGTCAGAAGGAGGCGCATGCCGACCATGGTACGGCGGACGGCGGTGGCCTTGGAAAAGCCTATACTGCGGTCGCGCGGCCGGTGCTTTCATCAAAACCGGTCAGTTGGCTGTTTCTCCTCGCGGTCGGTTTTCTGACGCTGGCGTCGCTGGGGCTATTCTACACGCGGGACGTCACCGTAAAACTGCTGCCCTTCGACAATAAATCTGAGCTCGCCGTCGTTATCGACATGCCCGAAGGTTCAGCGCTGGAGGACACTGACGCGATCGCCCAGGCCGTCAGCCGACAGGTACTGGAACTTGATGAAGTCCGATCGACGCAGACGCATGCCGGTACTGCAGCGCCGTACAACTTCAACGGCCTCGTCAGGCATTACTATCTGCGCGCCCAGCCGCATCTTGGGGATGTGGCGATCAACCTGACGCCCAAGTCGCAACGCAGCCGCAGCAGCCATGAGGTCGCATTGGATATACGCAGACGCATCGCAGCGCTGGATGTCCCTGACGGGACAAGCCTGAAGGTCGTCGAGCCTCCACCCGGTCCGCCGGTGATCGCGACTCTGCTGGCCGAAGTCTATGGCCCCGACGCTCAAACACGCCGCGCGGTTGCAGCGCGCGTGGAAGCGGCGTTCCGGTCGGTGCCGTTCGTTGTCGATGTCGACAATTCCTTTGGACAGCGGGTGCGCCGGCTCCGCATTGCCGTCTCGACCGACGACGCAGAGTTCTTCCGCGTCGAGGAACATGACGTCTTCGAAACGATCGCCACGCTGAACGGCACCACCACGGTCGGCTATTCACATCGGGGCGGCGGCCGGCAGCCGATCCCGATCACGATCGAACGGATCGATTCCCACGATACGCTTGATGAGCGATTTCTTACGACGCCGATCCCGGCCAACGTCTTGCCCGGCGGGCGCGGCGTCGTGGAACTTGGCGACGTCGTACGCATTCAGGCGGAAGAGTCGTCCTTTCCCATCTTTCGCCACAACGGCCGGGCCGCCGAGATGGTCACCGCAGAACTGGCCGGTGCGTTCGAGGCGCCGCTTTACGGCATGCTTGCCGTGCAGGCAGCCCTGGATGAACAGGATTGGACCGGTCTGGCCAAGCCGTTGATCTCTCTTCACGGCCAGCCCCGGGACGAGTCTGTTTCCACGCTTCTATGGGACGGCGAATGGGAAGTGACCTGGGTCACCTTCCGCGACATGGGCGCGGCATTCATCATCGCGCTGTTGGGGATTTACATCCTCGTTGTCGCACAATTCGGCTCTTTCAAACTACCGCTGGTCATTCTGACACCGATCCCGCTGACCTTTATCGGTATCATGGGCGGGCACTGGCTGTTCGGTGCACCATTTTCCGCAACGTCAATGATCGGTTTCATCGCGCTGGCGGGTATTATCGTGCGCAACTCGATCTTGCTGGTCGACTTCATCCGCAACGCCGCTGATCCGGATCGACCCCTGGTCGAGATCCTTGTCGCGGCCGGTGCCATCCGCTTCAGGCCGATCCTGCTCACTGCCGTCGCCGCCATGATCGGCGCAGCAGTCATTCTGGCGGATCCGATTTTTCAGGGGCTGGCTATTTCGTTGCTGTTCGGCCTCCTGTCCTCGACCCTGCTGACGGTGTTGGTGATCCCGGCAATCTACCGGGTTCTGCGGACGTAACGCGCGGACTTACCGTTATCCATAGTAAACGGACATGACATTTGATCGGCGGTAGCCCAATGGAATTCAACATCACCAATCAGCCGAGTCGTGACCGGGAAAGCGCGTTGGTCTGCGCCGCCTGTAAGAACACGAATTCCATGCGAGGGAGCCGTGTCAGATTCACCTGTGTGCCGACGTGGGCTCCGCCCGCTTTCAGTGTACAATGCCGTCTGCAAAGGTTTTGCCATCGTAAGGGTCAGGCTCCATGGATGTGCTGATCTTAAAGGCGGTCGGAGGCGTTGGTCTTTTCCTGATGGGGATGTACATCCTCACGGATGGCTTGCGTAAACTTGCCGGAAATGCGCTGCGTAGTTTTTTGCGCCGCTCGACCCGCAGCCCGCTGAGCGGCGCAGCTTCGGGCGCCCTGACGACTGCTATCCTGCAATCCTCAAGCGCGACAACCGTGGCAACTGTGGGTTTTGTAGGCGCAGGCCTGCTAACCTTTCCACAGGCGCTCGGAATCATATTCGGTGCCAATATCGGAACGACGGTCACGGGTTGGCTTGTCGCGATACTCGGATTCAAGCTTCAACTCGGCCTTATTGTGACACCGCTTGTACTGGTCGGGGCGCTGATGAACATCTTTGCCGCAGGGCGTTGGAAGCATGTCGGTTGGGCGCTCGCTGGATTCAGCCTGCTTTTTATTGGCATTGACGCCATGCAGGACGGCATGTCGTTCCTCAAGGAAGTTGTCAGCCCATCCGATTTTCCAGGCAATACGATCTTAGGACGCCTGCAGCTTGTTCTGATCGGGATCGCCATAACAATCGTCACACAATCCTCAAGTGCCGGTGTTGCCATCGCTCTGGCAGCACTGTCGACTGAGGCTATCACCTTTCCGCAGGCAGCAGCCATGGTCATCGGCATGGATGTCGGCACCACCTTTACCGCCGCGCTGGCAACACTCGGCGGCTCCACCGCAACGCGCAGGACCGGATATGCCCATGTCCTTTACAACGTGATGACCGGGGTCATGGCGTTCATCCTTCTGAATCCCTTGGCCGCGCTCATTGAAATCGTCTCCGCACGCACCGCCGTCTTCGACCCACAGATTTCGCTGGTCGCGTTTCACACGATCTTCAACTTGCTCGGTGTGGTCTTGGTGATCGGCTTCACGAACAGTTTTGCCAGGCTTGTAACACGCCTTGTTCCCGAACGGGGTCCACCGCTAACAGCACGGCTAGACAGCCGACTGCTTTCGGATACGGCGGCCGCAACCGATGCGCTGGCCGCAACAATCAATGAAATCGCGATCACCCTGTTCGCGACGGTCCATGATCGACTTCGTGAACCAGACAACTCTCAGGCGCGGAGGAGTCTGGTTGAGACCGGCAATGCGCTCGAAACGCTGAGGCGTTTTGCCGAACGGGTCAACAGCGATCCCGAAGACAAGGCGATCCACGCACGTTACACGGCAGCACTTCATGCACTCGACCACCTGATAAGGCTCCACAATCGATGCCTGCAAAGCGAGCGGATAAGGTCCATCGATTCCAATCCGGATCTGGCACAGCTGGGCGAGAACCTCTCCGATGCTTTGGAAGCATTATCTCCAGGAGACTTCGCGGAACCCGATGAGAAAGCAATGGACGCGCTACGCAGGCATCTTCGGAAGCAGAGATACTCATATCGTAACAGGGCGATCGATCACATTCCGGCCGGAAGAGGCGATATCGACGAACTGGTCGCCCGGCTGGATGGTATCCGCTGGCTCCACCGCGTTACATATCACGTGTGGCGGATCGTCTATCATCAGATCATCGCAACCAGCATGACGCCGGATCACCGCATGGAACTTGAGCTGGAACCCGATTTCCCCGACGACTGAGAGGCCCAATCACCCGCAGCTGCAGCCAACAATCCGAAATCACAGCATCGTGCGGTGCGCAGCGGTTCTTCCGGCGTAACATTGCGCACAAAACCGGTGTGACAACGCTTTTGACGCAGATCAAGAAACGCACCCTGAAAGACGTACCTTTCATCCAAGCGCACGTATCGACGCGCGTTCTCAAAGAGGATGATATGAAGGTCAAAGATGTCATGCATAGCGGCCTTTCCTGGGTCGAATCGGGCGCGAAACTGAATGAAATCGCGCAAATCATGCAGACAGAAGATATCGGCGCAGTTCCTGTCGGCAAAAACGACCGCCTCATAGGGATGCTGACAGCCCGCGGCCTGGCATGCGCAGCCTTTTGGGGGTCAGCAACCTGACATGATGACGGCCCGCGACGTGATTTTGCGCGAGACCATCTGGTGTCTGGAAGGCGAAGGGATCGAAGACGCCATTCGAATTATGGAAAAGACAAGATCCGCGGACTGCCGATCATCGATCTCGCTCAGAGTTTGACAACTACGAGATCCGGATATTGTCCACCACATGACGCACACCAGCAGCCGACCAGGCTGCATCCTCGACCAGGTCTCTCTCGTAGAGATCACGTACGCAGCCTTCCAGCGTCACTGTATCGCCTGAAACCGATACAGTGATTTGGTCGGCTTCCTTCTCGGAATTTCTGTGAAGAGCGCTTTGTATCTGTTCTTTGATGTCTTCTGACACTGGACGCTTTTTGAGCATGATCTGATTTGTCACATCCCTGATGCCGCCGACATGTTCCACTTGCCGAACGATATGCGAGCGTTGCTGATGCCAATCGACTTCGCCGGTCAGTATGACATATCCATCGCGAACCCTTGCCTTAACATCGCTTTCTGGGATGGAGACATTCCATTCCAGAACATGGGCAATGCGTTTTGCAATATCGCTGTCGTCGAGGCGGTGCTCGGAAGGCAGATGAACATTGATTTCGTCCGCTACCGCCTTGACACCCCGTACTCGTTTTGCCGCCTCGACGGCTGCGTATTTTTCGGGAAAGTTCGTCACATGGCCGCCAAGGGTTATCGAACCGTCAAACGCGGTGACGCCTATATGGGCCTCATTGAGCTTTGTGTCCCACCGCAACTCGTCCAGGACACGCTGTTTGAGAGTCTGGTCAGGAACCATTGTCTTCTCCGGGTAATGCTTTTCAGGTTGACGCTTGCTAGCACAGGCTGGACATCACCGGTTGACGCACGTCAAAACGGTTCGAAAATGCATCGGCAAACGCATATACAAGCAACGACATGGCCCGCATTCGCCCTTGGCATGGATGTTGAAGCCGAAATGCGTTTTGGCTGCGCAAATACTAGTGCATCGCGCGTACGTCCTAGCCAACCAGTTCTGGGGTTTGTTTCAACTGTTGCGCGACCCGCCGATCAGCTGGCGTAACAAATTTGAAGTTCGCCACATTGAGCGACACCGGGTGAAAGTATTTCAAATACACCACACTAGCCGCGGCGCCAGACACTTGTCGATTTGCACCGTTTGCAAATCCGATTGCCGGGTCCAAAGCTGTCAAACATCAGCCCGCACAACAGACAGCGACGCTGCTTTTGGTCGATCTGTCCGCTGCTCTGCGTGTCCTTGGTTTCTTTTTCATCTATTATCATAAGACTGAACATATAGTGAACAATTGAAGAAAATCCAGTTTCTCAGCAGATTGGCACCGCAAAAGCGGTTTGGCCACGGTCAGTCCGAAGATCGGCGGCACGGATCCTATTTGTCGGTCCAGTCGAAATGCTATCACCGGTGCGCCGCTGCAAAATCCGGCGATTTGATGGAAATCAAAAACAGCAGCCCGCAAGTCGTCAGACTGGTGTAGACATCGATGCCATGAGCGCAGGCGGTAGTTTGACCATGTTCAGGAATGCGGTGAATTTGTTCGAAATTGCCGGATTCAAGATCCGGATCGATCCGAGCTGGCTTCTTATTGCAGCGTTGGTCGTCTGGAGCTTGGCAGTCGCATATTTTCCGGCGGAACTGCCCGGACAATCGCAGTATGATTACATCGCTCTTTCTGTTGTATCGATGCTTGGCCTCTTTGCCTCGCTCATACTCCACGAACTTGCGCATTCGCTGGTTGCACGCCGCTTCGGACTTGAAGTCGGCGGCATTACGCTGTTCCTCTTTGGCGGGGTCGCCGAATTGGAGCAGGAGCCAAGAAATCCGGTATCGGAGTTCTGGATCGCCATTGCCGGTCCGGCGATGAGCTTCGCGCTGGCATTTCTGTTTTATATCATTGCAGAAAACCTCGACAGCAACAGCGCATCAAGGCCGCTTACGGTCGTGTTTTCCTACCTGGGATTGATCAATCTTCTCCTCGCTGCTTTCAATCTTGTCCCCGCGTTTCCGCTTGATGGCGGGCGGGTTCTGAGAGCGGCCCTTTGGCATCTCAAGCACGACCTTTTTTGGGCTACGCGCATTGCCAGCGGCTTTGGAACCGTTTTCGGTGCTTTGCTGATTGTCTCTGGTGTGCTGTCCCTGCTGCTGGCGAGCTCGGTTGGTGGACTGTGGCAGATTCTTATCGGTTTTTTCATCGTTAGCGCGTCGAGAGCCAGCTACCAGCAACTGCTCATTAAATCGGCGCTCAAGGATCATTCGGTACGGGCGCTCATGAGCACAGAGCCGCTGACGGCGGATGTCGATGACAGTGTCGAACATACGGTCAATGAGATCATGCTCAAACACAGCGTAAGTTTCGTTCCTGTCTTGGAGGGCGACCACCTGCTGGGCTATGTCGACACATCGCTCATCCGCGGGATCGAGCGCGAAAACTGGCCGACAACCCATCTCAGCGACATCCTGGTGGTGTCAAACGAGGACAACACCGTTTCCGGCGATATGCCTGTCGAAGCCTTGTTTGAAATCATCGCGCGGAAAAACCGGCGCAAAATGCTGGTTGCCGAAGCCGGCAGACTTGAAGGCGTCATATCGCTTTCCGACCTTCTGTCCTACCTCGCGATTACGCAAGGACTCGGTCTTGCCGACTTCGAGCATGGCAAACCGAAGACAAGATGAGGACCCAAGAATTAGAGTATCCGTTTTGATCAATCGGTAATCAGGAAACGCCGTCAGAAAACTATGAATGCAAGAGCTGGCACAGGCGCTCCGCGTTGCCCCGATAGGGTTGGTGTTCGATCTTAGCTCAGATGCAGTCAGTCGGATTTGCAAAGCGGGCGCGCGACGTGCATCAATTGCGCGATGATCCATTCCGGTTACGGCCATGATGAAGGATAACAAGGCAAAAGCGGCGTGGCTTGAGGCGCTGCTCGAAGCCACTGCCGATTCCGTTCTGACCACTGATCGCGAAGGCATCATCCAGACGGCCAACACGGCGTGCGAAAATCTGTTTGGCTTTTCACATGCGGAACTGATTGGCCAAAATGTCAGCAGCCTGATCCAGGATCCATGGTCCATTCGACCCACCGATCGTATCCGCAGCGGCGAGAATGTGGGCGAGGAAGAGGCAAGCGGTATTGGACATGAGGTTACTGGCACCAAAAAGGACGAAACAACCTTCCCGCTGCAGCTTTCGGTCGGCACGTTCAATGTCGGCGATGCGGATTTTTTCTGCTGGATCATTCATGACCTCACCGCCAGAAAGACGTTTGAACGGGCCCTCAAAATCAGCCAGAGACTGGAAGCAATCGGCCAGCTCTGCGGCGGTGTTTCCCATGATTTCAACAATCTTTTAACGGTCATTGTCGGGAACCTCGAATTGCTGGACAACAGGATCGAAGATCCCGGTGAGCGCGAATTATTGCATGAAGCACTGGAAGCTGCGCAGCTGGGCGCTGACCTGACCGGTGGCCTTTTGGCTTTCGCCAAACGAGGAATCCTGCGGCCCGAAGTTGTCGATGTCAATGCCCTGATCCAAGACCTTTCGGGGATTTTGACGCGCACGCTCGGCAGCCAGATTACGTTTGAAATCATCCTGGCAGACAGCCTCTGGAAGACGCGTGCGGATCCCGGTCAGTTTGAGACGGCACTGCTCAATCTCGTGCTGAATGCGCGTGACGCCATGCCCAATGGCGGCAGTCTCATCATTGAAACGGACAGTTCAGTGATCGATCGTGAATACGCAGCACCGGAAGTGCAGCTCGAGCCCGGCGATTATGTCAGAATATCCGTTTCGGATACGGGCGAAGGTATGTCAGACGAAACGCTTGAAAGAGTTTTTGAGCCCTTTTTCACCACGAAGAAAGCAACAGGCGGAACCGGACTCGGCCTGTCCATGGTCTACGGATTTGCGAAGCAAAGCGGCGGCAACGTCACGATCTATTCCGAAAGCGGATTTGGGACGACCGTGAACCTGTATTTGCCGCGCCATGACGGTTCTGCCGGCCGGTCTGACAAGGCGAGACAAGATGAATCCGCCGAAGCCTATCTCGGCTCAGGCCAACGGGTGCTCGTTGTGGAAGACGATCCGCGCGTGCGCAAACTGACGCGGCAACGCCTTGAAGCACTGAATTACAACGTCATTTCAGCATCAGACGGTGTGGAAGCACTTGCGGTGCTTGGCTCGAATTCTGACATTGACATGGTGTTTACGGACCTTGTCATGCCGGGGGGCGTATCGGGGTACGAGATCGCTGACTTCGTTCTTGAAAAGCACTCAAACATACCCGTCCTGCTCACATCCGGATATGCCGAGGATCTGGTTCGCTCCAACGAACTTACATCACGTTCCATCAGGATGTTGCGCAAACCATACCGCCAACTGGAACTTGCGCGCGTGTTGCATCAGGTCTTGACGCAAGAATAGTGGACCCGAAGATGGTCAAACCTCGTTTACGTCCGCTGTGAGCATATAACCGACACCTCGAACGGTCTTGATAATTGTTGGTTTATTGGGATCGGGTTCAATCTTCTTCCTAAGACGGGCAACCTGATTGTCGATCGTCCGGTCAAAGGGCGTCCAGTCCGGTCCATTCAACTTGTCCATAATATGATCCCGGGACAAAACCCTTTTGGGACTTTCCAGAAACACCAGGAAAAGCTTGAAGTCGTTCGATGTAAGATCGTGCAGGTGCCCTTTGCTGTCCTTTAGTTCAAAGCGGGTCGGACAGACAGTCCATCCGTTAACCTGGTACGTCTTCTCCTTGTGCCGGTCATCGCCCGCTTCGGCTTTTTCGAAGTCCGTCCGAACACGATCCTCGCTGCGGCGAATGACAGAACGAACGCGCGCCAGAACCTCGCGTATGTGGAACGGTTTGGCTATGTAATCGTCGGCGCCCAATTCGAGGCCAACGACACGGTCGATGACATCGCCCTTTCCGGTCACGATGATGATCGGAACATTGGACACCGGGCGCAGACCGGCCGCTATATCGAGGCCGTTTTCCGTTCCGAGATTCAGGTCAAGCGTAATAAGGTCAACCGTCTCCTGCCGGAGACATTCATGAACCGCCTCTGCCGTGTCGGCCTCGACGACGCGATAGTTTTCCATTTCAAGACAACGGCGCAGAAGCTGTCGGACCTTGGGGTCATCGTCAACGACGAGTATGGTTTTGGTTTTTTGGTTCACGGTGAGCTCTGGCTGGCCAATACGGTCAATACATAGCGGCGGCAGGACATTCACGGCGTCCGATTTGAAGTCTATCACGAAAACGCATCATTTCCGCGGCAAGATGCGATGATACGTGCCTGTACCTTTTGATACAATTGCGGGATACCACCGATACGTGGACGTCCTTTAAAGAACCCAGTTTCAACACCGTGTACCGGAGGTCCGCAATGTATGTTACGTCCCCTGTGAGCATCTTCAAGAGTACCGTTGTCCCAGTCAGTGTCGGCGTTGAAAGCGCGGCGCAATCGCAAATCGCGCGCTATGCAGCCGGACATCCCCTGTTCTTCGAGGGTGATGACGCAGAGTATGTTTACGAGATCGTCGAGGGCGTGGTGCGGACGTCCAAAATTCTGTTTGACGGCCGCCGGCAAGTCCTTTCGTTCGGCTATCCGGGCGATGTGGTGGGCCTCAGCCACGACCGCCATTACCACTGCGACTGTGAAGCGGTCAGCAAGGTCAAGCTGCGCGTCCACAAAAAGAACGCCTCAAGCACCAGTTTCGAGCGGGATCCTTCGTTTTGCAATGAATTGCTGAGATATGCAGCATCGGAAGTCAACAATATGCAGGAGCACTTCATCATGCTCGGTCGCAAATCGGCAATGGAAAAGGTTGCATCCTTCCTGGCTTCCTTGATGGGCCGTGTTGGCGTGATCAACGATCAACGCATCTGTTTCGATATTCCCATGCCGCGGTCCGACATCGCCGACTTTCTCGGCCTTTCGCATGAAACCGTCAGCCGTACGCTCACACGGCTGCGCCTGGATGGCGTTATCCAGCTTCCCAAGAAACACCGCGTTTGCGTTTGTCGGCCATCGGCTCTGAAGGCGCTGGCCGAAAAGGAATGATTCTGTCTGGGCGGTTTCAAACCGGCCGGCATAAGCGCCATCTGTGATGAACACCATGACCAATTTGGGAACCCGCAAAAGACTGCTTCTGGAACGACGGGCAGAGCTTCTCGAAAGGCTGAAGAAGCTCGACGATCTGCTGGACGACCCGCCTGATCCCGATGTGGAAGAGCGGGCGACCGAACGCGAGTTCGACGAGGTCTTTGAAATGCAGGGACGGGCTGGCCAGCAGGAAATCGCTTCGATCGATGCAGCCCTGGCGCGCATTGAAAACGACGTTTACGGCGTGTGCCTCGACTGCGACGACCCTATTTCGGAGGAACGCCTGGATGCCGTCCCATACGCAACCCTGTGCCGCGAATGCATGATATGACATCAGGCTTCGCCGGAACCGGCCGCCGCAGCGTCAAGGCCTCACAGGCGGCAACGTATCTGCTTCACAACGTCGTCCTTCTCGCTTGCCGCCCAACGCCCTAAAGCCAGCAGGTGTTGGCACTGAAGTCCCGCACCATGCTGACACATTCAAAAGCACCAAGTCGAGGCCGGGCAAAGCGGTACCGGGCTTGAAGTTTTCGTATCTGCTTGACGTATCTCAATTCGGCTCAGCGATGGTTGAATAGGCTTTGCAGGCGGCTGGTTGAACAAAGAAGAACGATCAAGGACGCCGAGGAGAAGCGACATGTCGATCAAGAGAGTTCTTCTTCCTGTCAACAAACAGGATGATTTTGCCCAGATGGCAGACTTTGCCTTTGCAATCGCCGAACAGCATCAGGCTCAAGTTCAGGGCATGTTTCCCCAAAACACCCCATGGATCGACAAATGGATGGACAATTGGGGCCTTCCCGAGGCAGAGATCCGGGAACTGGAAGCGCAAGCCAAGCAGAATGCCTTCGAGTCCGAGAGGCTGGCAGGGGCGGCTTTCAGTGCGCACGCAAATCGCTACCAGAATGTCGATTCGACGTTTGCCTCGACATTTGACAGATCGGTTCAGTCATTGCTCGACTATGCGATCTATGCCGACATCGCGGTTCTTGGGAACCTGACACATTCGAAGAACACGTATTGGCGGCACCTCGTCAGTCAGATGCTGGCCCAATCGACGAAACCGGTTTTCCTGGCACCTTCCCGGCCCGCCGAGAAGGACTTGGGACATCGTATTGTCATTGCCTGGAATCAAAGTCCCGAAGCATCACGCGCAATTGCCGCGGCGATACCTTTCATCGAGAGAGCGTCTCAAGTCGTCATTGCCACGGTCGGCCCGAAGGGAAACCGCCCCTCTCTCAAGCGTATGCGCGACTTTATCGCGCTCCATGCAGAGGATGTGGCCGTTGAGGTGATTGATCCGAAGGGGCAGAGAACCGGTCATGTGCTGATCGACAAGACCGCCGAGACAGCGGGGAGTATTCTTGTCATGGGCGCCTATTCGCATCATCGCTGGCGCGAACAGGTGTTTGGTGGGGTCACGGAATTCGTGCTCCGCAGTACCGAGGTGCCCGCATTGATGATGCACTAAGACCGGATAGCTGATGCCCGGTTATTGCCACCCGCCGCGCTACTTGGGGCTACGCGTGCGGCCATAACCTTAAAACAGAAACCTATTCCCCGCGTGCAATGGGCCGGAGTTTGTCGCCGATACCATTTGCGAATGGCTCGGACGGTTGGACGTGAAGACGCGCTAAATCGAACCCGGCTCACCCTGGAAGAATGGATATTGCGAAAGCTTCAAAGGAAAGCTGAGGGAGGAATGCCTGAACTGGGAGATATTCTACTCACTACGCGAAGCTGAAACCTTCCTCGAGCAATGGCGGGTTTACTACAACTTCGAAGGGCCACGCAGCTCTTTGGGATATCGGCCACCAGCCCCGAAAATCATCTTGCCACCGACGACCCCAACAGCCTACGCTGCCGAGCGGGCCATCCAATCACAGGCCCAAGTCCATGCCGGATTCCAACTCTTGGGCTGGTCCATCAATGAGACCCCGGTCCCATAACGCTGTGTATCAGCAGCTTCTGTCTTTCGAGGATGGCGGAAATGCACGTGGAGCGTTCCGATAAAGGCTGGCCAAGGTGCATATAACATCAGGAGATGTTGGTGACGTCTATATGGTCTCCGCCGCGGCCAGCGGAGATGGAAATCGCCTCCATCGCAGCGACGCCGGCAACTGCTTCCGGTCCAGTCACGGGGTAAGTCGCCAATCCGCGAATCTGTTTTGCAAAGGCGTCCAACTCCAGAGCCAGAGTGTTGGTCGCGTCGAAACCGCGCCGTTGCGGCGCGCCTTCCAAGCGACGGATCTCGAGCGTATCCTGATCTGGCATCAGCGCCAAGCCCGATGAACCGAAGAGTTGCAGCCGCCAATGGCTTGGCGTTGCCATGAGCGATGCCAGCGATCCGGTGGCGCCGCCTTCGAACTCAAGCTGCACCGTGGTCGTATCGTCAATGCTGGTTTCGAGCACTTGCCGCTTGCTTATTGCTGAAACACGGCCGACAGGGCCGCATAAATGGATCATAGCGTCCAGCACGTGAATGCCCATGGCTGCCATACCGCCGGCCGGGTTTTCAGCCGCCGAGCCGCGCCACATGTCGTCGCTGTAGCCGTAGCCGAATGGGCCGGAGAAATTCCCTTCCAGGTGAAGCGCAGTGCCAAGCGACCCCGCTGCCAGTTCCCGCTCCATCATCTGGTAGGCCGGAAGGAAGCGGCGATTGAACCCTACTGCCAGGGCGATCCGATGCCGTTTGCTTGCCTCGAGGGCAATGCGCGCGTCCGCCAATGTCAGCGCCAGAGGCTTTTCGACAAAAACATGCTTTCCTGCTGCCGCCGCATCGCAGATCTGTTGGCAATGCTGGCTATGTGGCGTCGCCAGAACCACCGCCTCGATGGCAGGATCGGCAAGGATCGACGAATAATCATCGGTAACGGGAATGGCATAGCGTTGGCAGAAGTCGGAGGATTTCGCAGGAGTACGCGTCATCGCCCGGGTGAACTTCAGGGATGTGTTGGCATCGTCAGCAACCGCTGAAACCAGATTCTGACCCCACCGCCCCAGTCCAATGATCGCCGCGTCGACGGGCATGACACTGCTCACAGCTTGGCGCCTCCATCGATCACAACGGCGCTTCCGGTCATGAAGCTCGACTGATCGCTCGCAAGATACACGGCCAACTCGGCAATTTCTTCCGTCATTGCCATCCGGCCCACGGGTTGGCGTGCGGCAAACGCGGCGCGGGCAGCCTCTGGGTCATCCATCGCTTCGATGCGCGCGATCATCGACGGCGTTTCGACGGCTGACGGACAGATCGCGTTGCAGCGGATGCCTTGCGCTGCAAAATCCCTTGCGATTGATTTGGTCATGCCGATGACGGCTGCTTTACTTGCGCCGTAAGCAAACCGGTCCGGCGCGCCGCCAATCGAAGAAATCACCGAAGCCATGTTGATGATGGAACCACCCCCTGCCGCAGACATCTGCGGCAGAGCGCCGCGGCACGTATAGAACAGTGCGGTGACATTGATGTCGAGCGATCGCGCCCAGTCGTCGTCGCTGCAGTCAACAAGGCTGCCGACGGCAACGATCCCGGCGCAATTGAACAACACGTCGATGCGGTCCGTTTGGGCGAAGAAATCACGCACCGCCGCCGCATTTGTGACGTCGATCACCCGTGTCTCGATTTGAGGGCAATTACTGGAGAGACGGGCCAACGCCGCCTCGTCGCGGTCGAGCGCAGTCACGCGTGCGCCTTCCTGCGCATAGGCAATCGCGGTGGTATAGCCGATTCCGGCTCCCGCTCCGGTAACGATGCATGTCTTTGATTGAAGTCTTTTCATTGAACCTGGTCGAACAAAGCGCCCGGAAGCCAAAGAGCAATCTCGGGAAAGATCGTCAGCAACACCGCACCAACACACATCAGGACGAAGAAAGGCGCGGCCGCCAGCGCCACGCGCATGATCGGCGATCCTGTCAGGCCCTGAATGATGAACAGGTTGAATCCGACGGGCGGTGTGATCTGAGCCAATTCGACCATCACCACGAGGAAGACGCCGAACCAGATGGGATCAAAACCCGCTGCCACAACGAGCGGCAGCGTGATAGGCAGGCTCATCACCGTGATTGATATGCCTTCGAGAAACATGCCCAGTATGATGTAGAACACGGCGAGGATGGCGATCAGGGCATAGGGCGAAAGGTCAAGCGCACTGATCGCACTGGCGACATCCTGCGGCACGTGCAGAAAGGCCATAGCCGTTGACAAAAACGCCGCGGCGATGAGAACGACTGCGATCATGCAACTTGTCTGCACCGCTGAGACCAGCGACTGGAAAAAAATGCGCGGATTGAGTTGCCGGCTAACGATCGTCATGAAGAGTGTTGCGACGACGCCGACGGCAGCGGCCTCCGATGGCGTCGCAATGCCGCTGTAGATCGAGCCAAGCACGATGAAGATCAAAATGCCGATCGGGATCAGATCGACCGCGCCGCGTACCGCATCGCGAAACCCCGGCTTCTCCCGATCGGGCGGCGCGACCTCCGGGTTCATGACGCTGACAACCATGACATACGCGGCATAGATCGATGCGATCATGATGCCGGGCAACACGCCCGCCGCAAAGAGGCGCGAGATCGAAACCTCGGCCAGCACCCCATACACGATCATCACGATGGAGGGCGGTATCAGGAGCCCGAGGCTCCCTGCCCCAGCCAGCGAACCATAGGTCAGCGATTTACTGTAGTTGCGGGATTTCAACTCTCCGATCGTTATCTTGCCAACCGTCGCTGTCGTGGCGGCGCTGGATCCGCTGATCGCTGCGAATAGAGCCGAACCTGCAATGTTCGTGTGCAAGAGCCGTCCCGGTAGGTGATAGGTAAGCGGCGACAGGCCACGGAACAGCCGATCGGACATGTCCGTTCGCAGCATGATCTCGCCCATCCAGATGAACATCGGGATCGCCGCCACCTCCCAGGACGTCGCGCTGCGGATAACAAGCGGCGCCATGATCGTGCCGATGCGGTGCAAAGGCATATCGATCATCAGGACAAGGCCCGTCGTGCTCACCAGCAGCAAGCCTGCAAAGACCCACACGCCAAGGCCCAAAAAGAACATGACAAGGAGCAGGATGATGAAGGCGACGAAGAGGCTTTCCATCACTCGGCCTCGACATCCTCGGCAACACCCTCGGTGATGGTCAGATAGGCGCTGGCGAGCAACTGCGACAGAAAAAGAACAAGGCCGACGAAGATGGCGGTATCAATCCACCAAATCGGTGTTTCGGTGAGGGTCGGACTGACGGTTCCCCGGGTGAAGTCTCTTTCAAGGGTGCGCCAGATATACCGCGCCAAAAATAGCGTGATTCCGAAAGTGAACGCGATGCAGAGCAGTTCTACCGCAATGGCGGCACGGCCCCGGACAAACGCCTTCAAGATGCTCACCCGAATATGCTTGCGATCGCGAAATGTGTGCGCGAGCGACAGAAACGTCATTGAACCGATTGCATAGCCGACATACTCGTCCATGGAGAAAGTCGACGTCGAAAACACACCGCGAGCAATGATCTCAACCGTGATGTGGCAAACGATGTAAACCAGGAGACCGGCCGAAATCCAGATCGCCAGATTGCCTGCGAGATCGTTTACCTTAACCAGTACTCTGGCCAGCATTCTCGGGTCCTCAGCCAAATGACGCGGCGGGCACGAGATGATCGCGCCCGCTCGTCTTTCGTGTGGATCAGTTGCCGCGTTTTTCGCGATAATCGTCCAGGATCTGCTGGCCGGCCGGACCGACTTTTTCCAGCCAGTCATCGTAAACGGTCGTGCCTGCATCCGACAGTTGCGTGAGAAAATCGGCCGGCACCTCTTCGATCACGGTGATCCCGTTTGCTTTCATCTCAGCAAAATTCTCGGCGACGCGTGTCGCCAAGGCGCCCCATGCTGCCTCGCTCGCAGCCGCGGCAGCGGTTTGAAGCGCTTCGCGTTGTTGGTCGGTGAGCGCATCGTAGGCATCCTTGTTGACGTGCGTCATGTTCAACGACATCGAGTAGTTGATTGCCGAGAAATGCGACAGATGTTCCCAGAATTTCGAGTTGGTGCCGCCTTCCGCCGAGGTCAGAACCCCTTCGATGCCGCCCGCAGCGAGCTGCGGCACCACATCGGCCCAACTCATCTGAATTGCTGCGGCGCCCGCATTGATCAGTGTGCTCGTACCGCTTGCATCCCATGCGCGGATCTTTACGCCTTCGAGTTCATCGGTCGACGTAATCGGCTTTTTGGCCCACACACCGGCCGGAGGCCAAGGCGAAGCATAAAGCAGCACCTGGTTATTGCGCTCAAAAGCCTCTTCGTATGCCGGGCGCGCTGCTTCCCAAAGCATCTGTGCCTCCTCCGCTGATCCAACAAGGAAAGGCAGCGAAGAAAGGAGGAAAATAGGTTCAATCCCGGCGACCTGGCCCATCGAGGTATTGGCAATCGGCAATGCGCCGTCCGCTACAGCGTCGAAATGCTCCTTGGACTTGTAGCCAATGGACCCGCCGAAATGGTTCGTGATGACGATCGTGCCGTCCGAAGCTTCATTGGCGACGTCGGCAAAGACCTTTTGTGCCTCACCATGGATGGACGTGTCGGCATACTCGTTGGCCATGTCCCACTCTACTTCTTCGGCCGAGACGGCCCCCGCGGCGATCAACGCAGCAACCGCGGCTCCGCCTATAATAGATGCAAATCTCATTTCTTAGCTCCCTGTTTTAGGACCCGCTTTTGCGCGAGCCGGTTGAGATTGAATAATGCTGGTTCAGATATGCATTGGAAAACTTTCCTGACTTGCGATCCTGCGCGACCGCTTCGTCGGAACGCAGGTCTGGCGGTCCATAGCCACCAGCGCCCGGCGTCTCGATGACCGCCACGCTGTCGCGCATCAGTCGCACCCCGGTCGCCTTGGGTGGCAGCGGCATCACGCCGCCATCATCGTGACGGATCATGAAGCGCCCGGTTGAGCCCGGTTCGCCGCCATGTATACCCCACGGCTGGTTGCGAAAGCGCTCTCCAACGCCGTTGAATTCGCAATCATGGCCGATGGGCCGGATGCTTCGGCGGATGCCCATGCCGCCCCGATGCTGACCCGCACCGCCGGAGTCTTCCACCAGTGCATACTCCTCGACCCTCAGCGGATACTCCATCTCAATGGCTTCGACCGGCAGGTTGGACGTATTTGTGATGTTGACTTGCACGCCATCCTTTCCGTCCTTGGTCGCCCTGCCGCCCATGCCGCCGCCAAGTGTCTCCAGATAAACATATTGCTGGCCGGTGGCCGGATCGATACCGGCGAAAACGGCGCTGGTATTGGCTCCATTGGCAGCGCCTGTCACCTGTTGTGGCAGCGCTTCGGCCAGTGCACCGATGACGATGTCGACGATCCGCTGGCATGTATTGGCTCTCAGGGCCACTGCAGCCGGCGCAACGCAATTGACGACCGAACCGACCGGCGCATTGATCTCGATTGCGTCGAATATACCTTGATTGTTGGGCACGTCGGGGTCCAGAAGCGCCTTCAATGCAAAACAGACTGCCGATTGGGTGGCGTTAAGCGTCAGGTTGAAGTTGCCGGGCACCTGTGCTTCAGAGCCATCGAAATCGAAGGCAATTCGATCATCTTGCTTGACGATATGCAAGTTGATCAGAATATCCTTGGTACCCAGACCGTCATCATCCATGACATCGGAAAAACTGTATTGGCCGTCGGGCAGGGTCTGGATGGCAATGCGCATGCGCCGGTTGGTGCGGGCAACGATTTCGTCGAAGACCGCAAGCAGATAGTCCCTGCCATGGGCTTGAAGGAAATCTTCCAGCCGCCGGCAGCCGAGTTTGGCGGCAGCGATCTGTGCGTTGAGATCGCCTTTGCGTTCATCGGGCAAGCGCATATTCAACAGCAAAAGATGCATCATATCGTCGACCAGTTCGCCGCGTCGGAAGAGGCGTACGATCGGGATGCGCAGACCTTCTTTGTAGATTTCGTCCAACCCACCAGACATGGAACCCACGGCCGCGCCGCCGACATCGGCATGGTGCACAATGTTGGCGACGAATCCAACCAGGCGGTCACCGTCGAATACAGGCATCGCTAGATTGATATCCGGCAGATGGGTGCCGCCGGCAACATGGGGATCGTTGCCGATAAAGATATCTCCCGGCGCAATGGAATCACCGTGACTGTCAAGGATACAGCGCATCAGTCCGGACATCGATGCCAGATGAATGGGCAATGCCCGTTCTGCTTGCACGATCAGTCTGCCGTCGGCGTCGGCGATGGCGGTCGAATGATCGTGACGTTCCTTTATGTTGGTGGAAAAGGCGCTTCGCATGATGGTGAGAAAGCACTCATCGGCAATCGACTTGAGCCCGTTCCAGCTGATCTCAAGGGCAATCGGGTCGAGCTCGGTTGCGCCGGTCATCGTCATATCTCCACGGCCAGGTTGAGGGCGGCATCGACCGTCGCGGTCGCCGCTGGCGGAATAACCGTCGTCGTGTCGAACTGTGCAATGATGGCAGGGCCTTCAATGACAGCTCCAGCCGGAAGATCGCCACGCTCGTAAATCGCGGTTGGAACCGGTGCTTCTTCATCAAACCAGACATCCTGCGCGCCTTTCGCGGCGAATGGGCCCGAAGGCATTGATCCAAGACCCATTGGTTGGCCTAACGGGCATTCACACTTCAGGCGGACATTGATGATCTCGATCGGCGCATCCTGATCGACATGACCGTAACTGCGCTGATGTTCGGCAAAGAACAACGCTTTCAACACCTGCCTTTCCGGCAGGTTTCCCAAGCCGTTTCCGGTCTCTATGTTCACCGGCAATTCGTAGTTTTGACCGACATAACGCATGTCCAAAGTGACGGATTTGCGGACAGTGGCATCCCCATCCAGCTCTGCGACAACCCAGTCCTCCGATTTTTCAGTGAGTGTTTGAACGGCTGCTTCAACGGCATCGAGAGGACCATCAAGGGACGTGCGGCACGTAACCACGAAATTTTCCTGCAGGTCTGAGACAATCAGGCCTTCGGCGCATAATATGCCGGGCGTCGGGGGCACGATGATCCTGGAGACGCCAAGCGAAGCCGCCACGTCCGTTACATGCAATCCGCCAGCGCCTCCGAACGGCATCAGCGTGAATGCGCGAGGATCGTGTCCCCTTTCGGTTGATACGGCACGGATTGCGCGGGTCATGTTCGAATTGACAATGCCCACAATCCCAAGCGAAGCCTTGATCACGGAAATGCCCATCGGTTCAGCGATTTTGCGCACGGCATCTTCAGCCTTGCCTTGGTCCAACAGCAGACCACCATCCGCAAGAGTGGTCGGCAACCGCCCAAGGACCACATTGGCATCGGATACCGTTGGCTCGTTGCCGCCTCTGCCATAACAAGCCGGCCCCGGTACCGCTCCGGCACTTTCAGGTCCGACTTTCATCAATCCATCGGTGCCGATATGGGCGATTGAACCGCCCCCCGCACCCACGGTGTGGATATCGACCATCGGCAGGCGAATACGAAAACCGGCAATCTCGCGGACATTTGCGATTTCCGTTTTGCCATCGCGGATAAGGCACACATCCGTGCTTGTGCCGCCCATGTCGAGTGTGATGATGGAACCGATGCTTGAAAGAGCACCGGCAGCCGCAGCACCGACCGCGCCGGCCGCCGGTCCCGAAAGCGCGGTGCGAACCGGAAATGCCGATGCCCGGTCAGCCGACATGAGCCCGCCGCTTGATTGGAAAATGCCGAGGCGTGCTTCGGGCGCCGCTTCCGCAATGTTTGATTTCAGCCGGCTCATATAGCGGCCGACTTCCGGCTGAAGAAACGCGTTGATCAACGTCGTCGAAAACCGTTCATACTCGCGAAATTCGGGTTGCACATCGCTGGACGCAGAAACGAAGAGATCCGGCCTTGCTTTGCCTATCGCTTTGACGAGTTTTTGTTCGTGTTCGGGATTCAGGAACGAAAACAAGAGACAGATGGCGACACTGTCGATATCCTCCAGCGTCCGCAGTTCGCAAACCAGTTCGTCAAGACTATCGTCTTCTAACGCGCTTATCACTTCACCGCGCGCACCGATCCGTTCATCCACCTCCAACCGATCGGATCGCGCCGCCAATGGCGGCGGGGCATCGGCTTGCAAATCGTAAATTTTGGGACGTACCTGACGGCCGATCTCAAGCAGATCCCGGAAACCCTTTGTCGTCGCGACCGCAACCTTGCCGCCGCGTCGCTGCAGCAGCGCGTTGGTGGCAACGGTGGTACCGTGCGCCAGGCGGGCAATCTCGGAGCCGACAATACCCGTTTTTTGTTTGAGCTCGTTCAACCCTTCAACAATGGCGCGCGACGGATCATCAGGCGTTGACGGGCGCTTGTGGATCTGCGCTTCGCCTGTGACCACATTGCGGGCCGAGAAGTCAGTGAACGTTCCGCCCACATCGACACCGATGATCCAGTCGGCCATACAATCTCCTACCTATCGGCTCCCGCCCGCCGGGACCGGGCATTTCAGACTTCCCTATTCAGCATCCATTTCGTATACTGAAATTGCAAGCAAAAAATACTGTGTGTCCAAAAATAACAGTTTCGCCGCGAAACCCGGTTTGCAGAAAACGAGGATCGAAATGATTGAACGAGATGGTATCAAGGTCGCGCGGAGATTGCGAAATTCGATACTGCGGCTGGAATTGCGGCCAAGCCAAATGCTCGACGAAGCCGAGCTATCGGAAAGCCTCGGTGTCTCCAGAACGCCGATCCGCGAAGCTATCATCCAGTTGATTGCCGACGGACTTGTCGTCCGCGACGGTCGCAAGGCCAAGGTTGCACCGTTCGATTTCGATGATATGCCGAAGCTTTATGATGCACTGTTGATCTCAAGCCGGATGATTCACCGTCTCGCGGCCGAGAACAGGACGCAGGACGATCTCGACGTGATCGAGGGCAACATGCTGCGTTTTGAAACGTCGTCCGACGCGAGCAATGGTGTTGAGCGATCCGAAGCCAATCTGGCATTCCACACCGCTATCGCCGAGGCAGCGCATAATCGCTATTTCGCTGCATTCTACAATCAGGCGTTAATCGGAACGATCCGGCTCGCTCGGGCCTGCTTTGCCAACGCGCCGAACACCCAGGGCAAAGGTGAACTTGCCGTGCACCTCAAGGAAACGATCCGCCAACATCGGATGATCCTTTCTGCGATCGAATCCCAGGATGTCGAAGAGGCCGACAATTTGGCCACCTTGCATTACGAGCTGACCAAGGCGCGTGTTCAGACGATCCTGTTCTCCCAGCCGTCTGTCTTCACCGGCTGGCTGAACCTTTCGATCAAGGGCAAGGGTCTGGAACTCTCCTGACGGCCGGACAGATGGCTTGGCTCTCAATAACTGAAATCGCCAGCACCCTTTTTTGTAATGACGGATCAGTTGCGCCTCGTGTGGCAGGATGGGCTGGTTTATTGCTGAAGTGCGACGAGCGGCCCAGGTCCATTTCTTCACAAGAGCGATCAGAAGAAACAAACAGAAACGTCTTAAGATTGCGCTGGTCGGTGACAATGCCGTTTTCAAACGCCTGATCATGAAGACACGCCAGGCATTCACGCTCAAGATTCCGCTTGGGTATCATCCATACGATTGAAACAGTCTGCGACCTATTGTTGATACGTCGCCACCGCATTTTCCTTACCGCTGACAGATCCTGTCAGCGCTGTTCAGCCGGGTCCCAGAAACCAGTCAATCTGGGTGCCAGCCTGACTTTCGTAGGGAGATCGAAATGAAACGCAGGTTTACGCCACTCCTCGCCGCTGCCGGGATCGTTGTATCCAGCTTTTCTATCGATGGATTTGTAACCCATGCGGATGCCGGGTCACCCCACCGTTGTAAATACTATGCGGAAGACAGCGCTGGGCGCAGCATCTCTGGACTTGCCAGACACAAAACGGAACGCACTGCATGTAAACGAGCGCAAGCGGAATGTGAGCGTCAAGTGCACAAAGCACGCAAAAAGAGTCGCTTTGGCCGTAATGCCCTACCCGGCCCGACCTGCCGTAAAGCCTATTCATGATACAGGAAATCGTTAGCGGGGTCGAAGCAGACATGCTCGCCTAGGTCGAAGCAAATTCAGAAACTTGCCGCTCCTGAAAGCAGTTTCGAAGAGCAGCCAAGCACTGTATTGCGACCTTCGCATCGCCGCATGATTTACCATGGCATAAGTCTCGATGCCGAAGGTCGATTATGCGGAACACATCGCCTTTCAGTGCGGTTGCGCCATGGTTCGTTTCTTATTTGAGTTCGAGTTAACAACTGATAACGTTTGAATGTTCCTGTTTGGGGTACGGTCGTTGAATGCGAAAAATACCGGCTGCCCGGTAGAATTGCGGGACCCTATCGATGACGATGCGCAGGTGCACTTTTCTTACCCGCCTGTAGCCGAAATCGTGCACATGCTCGGTGGCGAAACAACCGACCTGCCGGCTCCAAATCTGGATCGATCAAAGCGTTGGCTTGAGTGGTTGCGCGGCCACCGGTTTGCCAAGATTATCGTCTGCGATAACGATCCGGTCGGGCATGTGAGGTTGCACAGTTTGGATGCGGCAGACAAACGTGCGCGCCTTGCAATAGGGCTGTTCCCCGAAGCGCATCTTGGGCGTGGTATCGGACGCAAAGCCATTGGCCTTACCCTGGATCATGCATTCATAGAAATGGGGCTTCATCGAGTCGACCTGCGTGTCTTGTCATTCAACAGGCGCGCCATACGCTGCTACGCATCTTGCGGCTTTGTTCACGAGGGGACGGAACGCGAAGCCGCCTGGATTGGCGGCGCTTGGCACGATGATTGGATCATGGGGATTCTCGCGCATGAGCATAACGCGAGGCAATAGTGAAACCGGTTGTCTCTTCACCTTCACCGCGAGAGCCAACATTCCTAAATGCTGCTTCATCGGTCTAAATGTACTCACATCGGGCCTCAGCCGAATTGCAGCAAGGTAGAACAGTCACAAGCGAGTAAATGTCGGCTAAGCAGATGGGTTGGATGGCTCCTGCACCCGTCGGCGTCACGATGCGCCATACTGCAGGTGTCATAAACTGCTCAGGAGAGGAGCCACCCAATGCATGTTACAAAAATCGGCCTGGATTTGGCCAAGAACGTTTTTCAGGTTCATGGTGTTACGGACTGCGGCAAGGTCGCATTCAACCGAGCCCTTCGACGCTCCCAGGTGCTGGCTTTTTTTGAACGCCTTGATCCTTGGCTGATCGGCATCGAAGCCTGCAGCACCAGCCACTATTGGGCACGAGAGCTGCTCAAGTTGGGTCATGACGTGAAACTGATCCCGCCTGTTTACGTGAAGCCCTACGTCAAGCGCGGCAAATCCGATGCAGCGGATGCGGCAGCGATTTGCGAAGCTGTCACGCGGCCAACGATGCGGTTTGAGGAGATCAAGACGCCTGAACAGCAAGCGATCCCAGCGTTGCACCGGACCCGGGATCTTGTTGTTCGACAGCGCACACAGACGATCAATATGCTGCGCGGCCAACTGGCGGAGTTCGGGATCGTCTTTGCGCAGGGCGTTGGTCACGCCACTTGATTTGCAGAGCGCATGCTCGATGGTGATCGTCCGGACCTGCCAGACGTGGCTGATGCGGTCATCGCCGAACTGTGTGAGCAACTGCTCTTTTTGCATGGAAAGATTGCAGGCTACACCCGTGCCTTGACCCGGGCAGCCCAGCGCGAGGAGCGGGTCGCCCTCTTGCAGACGATCCCGGGTGTCGGCCCGATCACGGCGTCCGCCATCGTGGCCACGGTGGGCAGCGGCAGACAGTTTGACAATGGACGTGCGTTTGCCGCCTGGCTCGGCTTGACACCATTGAACCGTTCCAGCGGCGGCAAGGAACGGCTGGGGCGCATCTCGAAAATGGGTGATCAGTACATTCGCCGATTGCTGGTCATCGGCATGATGTCGCGAATGCGCCAGATCATCCAGAACCCCGAGCGGTATGATCCATGGTTTGCCGATATCCTGGTGCGAAAGCCGGGAAAGGTGGCGGCGCTCGCCATGGCGAACAAAACGGCTCGCATGGTATGGGCGGTCCTGACACGCAATGAGACCTACCAAGTCAGAACGATCTGAGCCAAGCTCAACCAAGCAGACAGCAAGACCCATGAAGTGATGGAACTTTGTCAGCCCCAGAACCAAGACACCCCGTGCTTTGTCCTGAACGTATGCTGTTCGATATGCAGGTTGGGACTTGGTTTGTGGAAACCATCAGGGCCAGCGGCTACGTACGCTGCGACAACAGGCCGGACACAAGACCGCATCTGACAAAACCAAAATCACAGCAAAAAAGGTCTTGCAAAGCAGGAGCCATCCACACAGGACAATGCGGAGGTTACCTCATCTATCGTGAGCATCTGCGCACTCTACTGCTTGAATGGGGACCTTCCGGATCTCGGTAGCGCGTCCTCCTATGAACTCTACAACGACCCGTGGGTTTGAGGTAGAAAATCGAGACGGCCCGACAGAGGGCATTTCCGAAGAAATGGAAAACGCAAATGCCGTACGCGCTTGATCGCACCGAGATCCTATCCCTCCTCGACGAAATCGCCGATCGCATGGCCGGTGAAATGGACCGGGGAGAGGTAGCAAACTATATTCCGGAATTGGCCAACGTCTCACTGAACCACTTTGGGATCGCAGTAGCGCCCCTGGATGGGCCGCCACTTGTGGCCGGTGATGCCGATCTGTCGTTCTCGATTCAGAGTATCTCAAAAGTATTCGGGCTGGTGGTGGCGCTCGACCTTGTGGGCGCCAAACTTTGGCGCCGTGTCGGGCGTGAACCGTCCGGTGACCCTTTCAACTCGATTGTCCAACTTGAGTTTGAGCGCGGCAAGCCCAGGAATCCTTTCATCAACCCTGGCGCAATTGTTGTCTCAGACGTCATTTTGCAGAATGCGGACAATGCGAAGAAAGTGCACCCCGTCCTCGATCTTTGCCGTAGGCTGGCCGAAGACCCCGAAATTTCAGTCGATGAAGCGGTTTATGCATCTGAGGTTGCCACAGGAAACAGGAACAGGGCCTTGGCATTCTTCATGCTGGCCGAAGGCAATATCGAAGGTGATCCGGCCATGGTCACGGAACACTACTTCCGCCAGTGCAGCATTGCCATGAGTTGCAGTCAGCTTGCCATGGCGACCCGGTTCCTGGCTGCCCGCGGAAAAGGTACCGCAGACGGGGAAGCAAGAGTATCACCGGAACGCGCGCGCCGCATCAATGCACTGATGATGACTTGTGGCTGCTACGACGCGTCCGGTGAAGTCGCATTCCGCGTCGGTTTGCCCTGCAAAAGTGGAGTCGGAGGCGGAATTGTCGCCGTTGCGCCGGGTCGCGGCTCCGTTGTGGCGTGGAGTCCAGGGCTGGATGACAAAGGCAATTCCGTCCTTGCACTCAAAGCGCTTGAAGAAGTGGTGCTCAGGTTAAACTGGTCTGTGTTTTGATAAAGGGCTCAGTTTGGCTGCCAGGCCCAATGAACGGCCCGGACACCATGAAAATGCGGTGTGCGCCTGCACGTCCGCTTATTATGTTGCGGCAATCGATGGAATCCGCAGGACTTAGCAGCCGTTGGATCAATGTCCGCTCTTGCTTGAACCTAGAGTTCGACCAGCCGCTGTTCGACGGGTGACGACTGAACAATAGACGAATTCGTTGCACCGAAGGGGACGATCCGATCAATCACCGCTTCCATTTCGGCCACATCCCGGACATGAGCGCGGGCTACGAAGCAATCTTCTCCAGAAACGCGATCACATGCCACGATCTGGGGAGTCTCCTGGATCGCCTCAATCATGTTCTTCATCTGACCCGGCAGTGGCCTTGCGCGGATCAGAATCGTGAGGCCATAGCCAAGCCGGGCCGGGTCGATGCGTGCCCCGTATCCGGTGATGATGCCGATATCCTCAAGACGCCGTACACGGTCGGCCACGCTCGGCGCTGAAAGACCAACGCGGCGGGACAGTTCTGCACGGGGAATGCGTGCATCGGTACAAAGCTCCCGGAGAATCTTGGCGTCGATGCGGTCAAGGCCAGTTCCTTCGGATCGAAGGTTTGGAGTTTTTTCTTCCTTCATTCCTGCACTCAATTTGGACACTGAAATATCTGATCTCCATATCGCAAGCCGTGTACACCTTGCATTATGCCACCATGTCAAATCAAGTCCCCTCAAATCTCAGTCCCATCGCGCCAACGGGAACCATGACGCGCATGTCGGATGCAGTTCCGCCTCACGCGTGGTTCGGCGTCTCCGCCGTTTTCCACTATCTCGGACCGGCTTTCGCGGTTCTGCTGTTCCCGGTTGTGGGGGTTCTTGGCGTTGCATGGTTCCGCATCACCTCAGCTGCTCTGGTCTTCGCACCAATCACGAAACCCTGGCGCACGTTCAAGAAGTCGACGCCCCGCGAGCGCCTGCTTCTTCTTGCGCTCGGGGGCTGCCTCGCCGTGATGAACAGCGCCTTCTATCTGGCCCTCGACCGGCTGCCAATTTCACTGGTCGCCGCAATTGAGTTTGTCGGCACCATCGCAATCGCGCTTTGGGGCCTGCGCACAGGGCGCAACTATCTGGCCTTCGCCTTTGCCATCATCGGTGTGGCTCTTCTGATCGACGTACCGTCGCTTCTGGCTGCCGATGGACCCGCCCTGACGTCTGATCTTCTGGGCCTGTTCTGGGCGGTGCTGAACGGGTCTCTGTTTGTCCTGTACATCATCCTTGGCCACAAGATTTCCGAAGGCGGCGCTTCGGGCGGAGTTGAGCGGCTGGGCGCAGCTATGACAGCGGCCTTTATCTTCGTGATGCCCATCGGGTTCTTGCAAGCTCTCGACGCCTTCGGGGCACCGCTTCTGGTGTTGGCCGGGATTGGGGTTGGCATCTGCTCCTCCGTCATCCCCTATGTCTGCGATCAGCTCGCGATGGCCCGTCTGCCACGGGCCAGCTTCGCCTTCCTTCTCGCTCTTCTGCCCGCGACCGCCACGATCATCGGCGTGATTGTGCTACGTCAGATTCCGAGTGCAGTGGATGTCTTTGGCGTCGCCCTCGTCATGATCGGCGTGGCCGTTCACAAACCTGCGCCGATACCATATACAGCGGCCATTGGTGACTGAAACCGGTCGTTCCCCGCGCCCCCACGAATGAGCGCGTTGTGTTCCAAGCTGCCCATCACGGCATTGCAAAATGATAAGCCGCAACAAATTCAATGATAACCGTCGGCCTTGCGTGTAAAGCGGGTATGAGTTGACTGATCGCATTGCATCGCTGCGTTCAAGCCGACCTATAGATCCTTCTCCACAATCAACATCGTTATGTCGGTCAGCATATCGGCAGTCTGTTGTGTGCTCAGTGGCGTCGACTGTGCCGTTACCGAGTATCCCTCAAAGAATGGGACAAGTAGGGTGCCGATCTGATCCCGAACCTTCGGACCTGCTGTCTGACCGAGAATGAAGTCAGCGATCAGCGACGTGAAGTTGCGGTAATACTCAGCCATATGGTCTCGGATCGTTTCATTTCGCGACGAGATTGCCCAAAGCTCACGGAAGATGCGGCACATGTCCGAGAGGTGATCGCCATGCGCCAGACCCGACCGGATCAGAAGATTCGCCCGCGCACGTACCGTTGACACCGGGTTTATTCGCGTCACTTCCATAACCTCTTGGGTGCATGCATCGAAGTATCTGGTGGCCATTGTCTTCAACACGTCATCGCGCGACTTGAAATAGTATTGGACATTGCTCAACCGCATACCCGCGCATTCGGCAATCTTGCGCATGGTCATTCCCGTATCGCCGGTCTCTTTCAACAGGTCGAACGCACAATCGAGGATGATCAGCTCCTTCTCCGAAAGCTGTGCTGCGACAGTTTCCATTGACGTCCTTTCGCGTTCATCGGCGATTTTCAGAATAAAGGGTTGACCTGTTTGGTCAAGTGACCTAATCATTTTTGGTCAGATGACCAAAAAGCGAGACTGGATTGAAATGATCGATACGCTCCGCACTCCTGATGAACGATTTGAAAACCTGCATGGTTTCGATTTTGCCCCTCGCTACGTCGACACTTTACCTGGCTACGAAGGCCTGAGGGGTCACTATCTCGACGAAGGAGATCAATCTTCGGACGAGGTCTTTCTCTGTCTGCATGGCGAGCCCAGTTGGAGTTATCTCTATCGGAAAATGATCCCTGTCTTCGCTTCGGCCGGCGTCCGGGTGATCGCCCCGGACTGGCTGGGCTTCGGACGCTCCGACAAACCGGTCCACGACGCAGTTTATTCGTTCGACTTTCACCGGGAATACATGCTGGCTTTCATCCGGCATCTGGACCTTCGCAACATCACTTTGGTTTGCCAGGACTGGGGTGGCGTGCTCGGCCTGACGCTACCGATGGAAATGCCGGACCGGTTCAACCGCCTGTTGATCATGAACACCGGCCTGATGGCGGGGCCAGTGAACAGTCCGGCATTCGAGGAATGGAAGACGGATATCATCTCAAACCCGGACGTTCCGGTCGAATTCGTCATGCAAAAGTACGAACCGGTCATCAATGACGCGGAAGCGGCCGCCTATGCGGCACCTTTCCCGGATCAGCGCTACAAGGCCGGGGTTCGCGTGTTTCCCAGGTTGATCGCCACAACGATGGACGCGCCCGGGGTCGCCACGTCCCAGCGTGCCGCGCAGTTTTGGTCTGAGACGTGGGACGGTGAAAGCTTCATGGCGATAGGCATGCGGGACAAGATGTTAGGGCCGGACGTCATGAACTTCATGCGGACTGTGATCCGGGGATGCCCCGAACCTTTGGAGATCAATGAAGGCGGTCATTTCGTGCAGGAATCCGGTGGGCCGCTGATCGCCAGGACTGCATTGATGCAATTCGGCCTGAGCAGGTTGTGAGGACGAAACAGACATGCTCCCATGGTCTGAAACCCCAGTCTGATCGGGTCGATAGAACGGATTGAATCCTGAACATTCAGGTCAACTGAACCATGCATGGAGGCGATTGTGTGAAAGCTCTCGTAAACCTGAACAAGACCCTGAATCTGGTTTCTGACGCGGCTCAGCCGACCCTTGCCAAGGGAGAGGTCAAGGTCCGCGTTCATTTCGCGTCCCTGAATCCGACCGACCTAGAGATCGCGGAGGGCAAGCAGGATTTTTTCCTGAAACTCTTTCGCGTGAAGTCTCCGGTCCGGACCGGTCTGGAGTTTTCCGGAACTGTCATGGAGGACAGCACGAGATTTGAAAAAGGCGATCGCGTCTTTGGATACACCCACCTGATCAAGGGGCCAAAGACCCACCAGGAAATCCTCTGCATCCCCGAGGACTATGTTGCGCGTATCCCCGGCTGTATGAGCTTTGCCGAAGCGGCCGCCTTTCCGCTTGGCGCTCAGACAAGCCTTGTTGCTTTGCGCGATGTGGCGAAACTGAAATCGGGCCAGTCCGTCTTGATCAACGGCGGTAGCGGCGGGGTCGGGATCTTCGCGATCCAGATCGCAAAATCCATGGGTGTGAGGGTCACAGCGGTGTCCGGCCCCGACGGACTTGAAAGCATGGCGGCATTGGGTGCGGACACAGTATTGAACTATCGGGAAACGAAGACTGAAACAATGACGGGTGCATTTGATGCGATCCTGGATCTCTCAAACAAGCTTTACTTTGGACAGGCCAAACACCTGCTGGTGCCCCGGGGGACCTTCATTCCGGCCGACCCTACGCAACATCTTGCCTCTTTCGCCGGAAACCTGCTTCGCAAAAAGAAGGTTGGCTATCTCTTTGTTGACCGGGGGAATGGCAAAATTCTGGACAGTCTTTCCGAGCAGGTAGCGAATGGGTCGCTTGATGCAACACGGTTCCAGGAATTCGGCTTCACGGATTTTCAGGAGGCGATCGACGCGCTGAACCGTCCCGGGAATATCGGTCGAATTGTGTTGCGGCTGGTACCGTAAAGATCGCTTTCGTCTTGATGTTGCAGGAAATCCCTGAATCGTCTCGGCAAACGCAAGGAAACCAACCGGTTGGAGTTTTGAAGCTCGTCGGGTTTGGGTAGCCAAGATCTGCTCTGCGAGAGACGCTGCTGTTCGTTTAGGTGCCAACGACGCTATCTCTCCCGGGAATGTGGGTCATCCTCGGGTAGATTTTCAGCAAGGCCGGGCATGTTTTTCCAGGCTGGCTTCGGGCCAACCTCGTTACCTTGAGGAGTATAAGGGGAAGGAACGTCATTTGCGATGTCCGGGATGTATCGCGGGCAATTGGGAAATATCTCGTCAGCGTAAAGGCGTACTGTCAGATTGCTTCCAACGGTCTCGATCAACTCGCAAGCGCCATTTACCCTGAGCCGTGTGGGCGTCTCACCGAAGCGGATGAAAAGCAAGCCTGCACGAGGTGAACGCAAGATATTTCCCAAGCTGCGATACATTGAGTTGCCATCATAGTCCGGCCATTCCAACGTGGTCGGGCTAGTCACCCGTACAAAACCCGGCGGACCACCTTTGTACGAACAATCGACACTTTCCGCATGCGCTGTGGCAAGAAAGAAAAACGCTGCCCCTTCGATCAACGCGATATGGTCAGGCTCAAAAGCCGTGTATCGGAAGTGGCTTTCCAGCGCATCAGCTAGTCTACGACCATCAAATCGGTCCTGCAGTTCGCGGTGCCCCTGATGGAACATTGATTTTTGACCGTTGCCCACTCTCTGACCTCGAAACATTTACGTTTGTCGGCAGATTACATCAGAAGCCCGGAGATACGAAGTTGGTCAAAAGTGCCTTTAAGCAGACATCTTCATTGATGACGTCCGCGTATCATGAGCCGCTCAGATATTGTGAACCTTGCATTGGGGAGACAATGGTTTTAGCGGCCGGTGATGCCATGCTGCCCAATCCTGTTGATTGCAAGGGAAGATGGCACGAATTTTCTGCAACGGAATTGGCAAAATATGCACAAAATTTTTGTATGAAAACATGAGCGAGGTGACGCCGGCTCATCTCCCAACATTGCCATTGGGTGAGGCGTTCAAGATCAAGACTGCGGTACCTCAAAAAAGTCTTCGGTGAGTTTTGCTGCCGCAAACTCAAAGAAGGCATGGACACGCGCACTGCGCCGGACATCGGGATGGGCCAGCAACCAGAGGTCCCAAACGACACTCTTTTCCGGCTCATCCAGTCTCACCAGCCCGTCGGATTGTTCGCCGAGATAACTTGGAAGGATGGCCAGGCCCAGCCCTGATTTGACAGCATCAAAAACGCCCATCACGGTGCTCACAACCGTGACCCGCGCGTCTTGATGCTTTTTCATAAGGGTGATTTTGCTCATTGGAGATTGGTCGAGATCATCGTCCAACATGATCCATCGCAATTTTTCAGGCGGCAGGGTCGTTGCCTTGTCCCGATAGGCTTTGCTTGCGTAGGGCGCGCATAGAATTTTCGATACCCTGCGGCCAACCCAATGTTGCGGTGGGTTGAGGGTGGGTCTTAGGGCAATGTCGGCGTCTCGCCGCGACAAATCCAGGGACTGAGCGTCTGAAAGCAGGCGAAGGTCCACGTCTGGATGGGAATCCTGAAAGGCTGAAAAAACCGGCGTGAGACAGTGCAGCAACGAGTCCGTGGTCGTGACGGTCAATTGCCCCTCAAGCCGAAGGTCCTTGCCGCCCAACTCCAACTCGATCTGACTCATACCCTCGCAAAGCACGATAGCCCGGGCGTAAAAGAGCTCTCCGGCGGGCGTCATTGTATATCCGTGACTGTGTCGTTCAAAGAGGCGCACGCCAAGCCTCGCCTCTACCCCTTCAATTCTGCGATAAACGGTTGAGTGATTGACATTCATCATCCGGGCCGCACCTGCCAGGCTTCCCGCTTCACAAACGGACAGAACATACGGCATGTCGCTCCAATCGACCTTCTGCGCGTTCCGCGCCCGAACACCTGTCTGTGCTTTCATGCAAAGCCTGCTTGCAAGAACTATCAATTTACTTGCCAGAATTAACAACCATCTTTCAGCCAAGCAACAGCGAGGACTTGACGATGGAAAGCAATCTTAGCCTGCCGCAGCGCCGTGGACCTGCACCCAAGACGCTTCAACGTTTGCCGCACTCTCAGCTAACCCAGCATGGCCCCGACGACATTGTCGAAAAGCTCCACTCATGGTGCTTCTCGCTTCCGGAAATCCTCAATGAGCATAGTGGCATTTCCGTTCCAGGGTCACGGGCACTCGTGCTGTGTGAAGGCGTGCAGGGCAACAGAAGGGCATTTATGATCGGTCGGGAATTCGCACATATTCATCCGAAACCCGACAATGGAAGCATGCACCTGATGTTGCCACCCCATGAGGTGGAAATGGTGAAAGAAACCGGATGGGGGGAAGATCATTATCTGGTGACCCAAGGTCAATTTCCGCCCGGCCTGGTCATGATCTTCTCCCCTCGAGATACCGGCGAACTGGAAACCGTCAAAAAGATCGTTGCTCGATCCTATGCCTATGCCACGGGCGTATCGGTCTCAGCTTAGTTCGAGCAGCACCAAGCTCGATCCGCACGGAAAGCGATGGAGATTCTTGTTCGTTTACTGAGGCGACGCGAAAAAGAAGAAACTCCTTTTAACCAACACAATCGCGGCAATCGCTGAAGCCCTTTCATTGTTCCGCATTGCCTTCATTCAAGCGTTGCATGGACCAACGAACGATCCCGCCGACCCAGACAAACCCAAGCAGTCCACCAATATATACGTTCATCGTTCCGCCCGGCGCAATGAAGCCGGATACACCGAATATGGTCACGGTCTCGATCGCCTGCTCAAGCCCGAACACGAGACTGATCCAGGCAAGCCAACTCGGAATGATCTTGTGCGTTCCAAAGCCCAGAGCAGCCACTGCCAAGGCCATGGCGGTCGTCGAGGCGTTGACGAGCGGCCCCCAAAAAGCGGCTATCGCGAATACGACCCGCGCTGCTGCCTCGGAAAGCGCGCTCGGATCATAGGCGAGGCCAGCCCAGATCCATGCCTGAACTTGTGCGGTCAGAGCAAAACCCAATACACCCGCAAAGAACACGTAGCGATGAGGCTGAGGCAGGAGGGCGGTGACCTGACCGGCAAAGATCATGAGGCCAAGCGAAACGAAAGCAGATGCCCACGCATAGATCTTGGCATTCATGCCGTTGTCGGTAAACCAGGCAACTATCTCTGCGCCGTTCGACTCAATCGTGGGAACAGAGCCGCCGAGTGCAATGAAACTGAAGACATAAAATGCGCCCGTCAAAAGGATGTTTATGAGCAGAAATCTCGCGGGCGAAAGTCTCATAGGTCCGTCTTGTATCCTCAATGATCCCACCCGCCTTTATCGTATGACGGCACTTTCAATCCATCCATTGGGCGAAAGATTGCAAGCTGACCACCATCCAAAAGCAGATGTTAGAAGAAGCGCACTCTTGAGGCTTCGTAAATAATCTCTGCGCTGGCTAAAGCAAACATCCGCTTCGCGGTGAGCTGCTACCCATTGTTGGACCAGCCGGCCGGCCATTTTCCGTCGGGGTGAGTTAGGCATCATTTGCTGCGATCAATCGCACACAAAATATTACAATTCCCTGCGCGCTTGCGCGATATGAACCGGCCAACCACCCGGAGTAGACGTCTTTTGCGTTGCGGAAAGTAAAGACGCGACCGCGAGTTGGGTTCAGCTATTCGCTACAGCTCAACCAATGAAAGGTTGTGAAGGCCTCCGCCCCGTTCTGCGGCGCGCCTGGTACTGATCGGGTGGCCTATTTGCCTCAGACGTCGGATGCCAGCTCAATCTGAACCTTTACGGATGGAGCCGGCATGTCGGCAGCGAATTCGAACGCGCGGACGCTTTCTTCAAACCCGAAGGTATCCGTTATAAGAGGCTTGACGTCCAATTGGCCGCTACCGATCAGCGCGATCGCGCGCTGGTAGACATGTGCATATCGGAATACATGTTCAACGCGCGCCTCCTTTATCTGGGCTGCTGGCACATCGTAGGGAACAGGTTCCAAAGGCATTCCGACAAACACAACCGTTCCGCCGGGGCGCAAAGGCTCAAAAACACCGGCGGCCGCCCGTGTGTTGCCGCTACATTCGAACACCACGTCCGCGCCCCAGCCGTCGGTGATCGCCATGACGATCTCTTTGAGGTTTTCCCTCGCCACATTGACCGGAGTGACAGGACCCAACGTTGCGGCAAGTTCGAGTTTGGGTTGCTCGATATCCGTAGCGATGACGTGGCTGCATCCCGCTGCCAACGCTGCCAGCACCTGCAACAATCCGATAGGGCCTGCACCCAGCACCACCGCGACGTCGCCGGGTTGAATACGAGCCTTATTCGCTGCGTGCATTCCCACGGCAAGCGGCTCGACCATCGCACCCTCGGCATAGCTGACGTGATCAGGCAGTTTGAAAGTGAAGGCCGCCGGGTGCACAACGGATGCGCGCAGCACTCCGTGAACGGGTGGCGTTGCCCAAAACCGCACTGCAGGATCGAGATTGTAAAGCCCGAGGCGTGTCGCTTTGCCATTCGGGTCGGGAATCCCCGGCTCCATGCAGACGCGATCGCCGACTTTCAGATCGGCCACCGCGGACCCTGTTTCCACAATTTGCCCGGATGCTTCATGGCCCAGGATCATGGGTTCGCGAACCACAAATGGCCCGATCGCGCCGTGCTGATAATAGTGGATGTCGCTGCCGCACACGCCGACAGTTCTTAAATCAATCCGAACGTCGTGCGGCCCCAACGACTCGTCGATGTTCACATCACGAAGTGCGATTTTTTCTTTTTCTTCCAGTACAAGTGCTTCCAAAACGAACCCTCCTCAGCCTTTGACGGCTCCGGCTGTCTGCAGTGCTCCCCAACGTACCCGGCAGGGTGTTGAGTTTTTCGGACCAAATCAGGAACACAGGCTGGCTATGTGTTCCGATTCCAACAGGTCCAGCGGGACTTTATTACCAACAGCCCCGTGGGGCCGCTGTTCGTTGTAATCTCTACGCCAGTCCTCCAACTTTTCGGCTGCATCCGCAAGGCTCAGAAACCAGTGGGCATTCAAACGCTCAGCCCGGAACCGCCCGCTGAATGCCTCGATGAAAGAATTGTCGGCCGGCTTTCCCGGCCTTTAGAAGTCCAGCGTGACGCCATTCTGTTAGGTCCAAAGATCCATGTCACGGGAGATGAATTCTGAGCCCTGATCGACACGGATCGTCTTCGGATAGCGGATCCGGGCGCAGACCTGTTCCATGGTTGCAACTCCATCCTCGCCACGATAGCTGAAGCGCAGTCCAGGCACCGGAGGCAACCCCGCTCACCCCAGTTTCGACGGCATCCTCTTGCAGGAGTGGTCACCCGAGGAGGGACTGACGGGCGAGTTAACCAACATCTATGCCGGGACCGAACTTGGGCTGACCGAGGCGCCGCACCTCTTCAAACACGCAGGCTGGTATCTCCTGACGACGGCAGAAGGCGGCACTGCATTTGAGCACGCCGTGACCTACGCGCGATCGCGCAACATCCGCGGCCCTTACGAGACGCATCCGCAGAAATACCTGATGACGGCGAAGGACACTCCTGATGCACCAATCCAGCGCACGGGCCATGGCCAATACGTCGAAACGCATTGGGGCGAAGGCTATCATTCTTTCCTGACGGGCCGCCCGATCCCTGATCGACAGGGCAACGGACGCTATTGTCAACTTGGCCGCGAAAGCGGCATCGAACGCGTGGAATGGCGCGACGATTGGCCATGGTTGGAAGACGGTGGCCTCCTGGTCCGAAGCAACGTTCCCGCACCGGTGGACACGCAGCCTGCGCTGAAAGGCGAGGCAAACTATGACTTCCAGGGACCGGATCTGCCGATGGACTTCCAGTGGCTTCGGACGCCGGATCGTGACCGCATCTTCCGCGTGGACCACGGCCTGACGCTGATCGGACGCGAAAGCATTGGAAGCTGGTTTGAGCAATCCCTTGTTGCCCGAAGGCAGGAGAACTTCGTTTATGAGGCGGAAACGACACTTTTGGATTTCGAGCCGGTCAACTACCAGCAGAACGCCGGGCTCACCACCTATTACAACCGCTTCAAGCACCATTCCCTGTTGGTCAGTTTCGAACCAGGCCTTGGGCGTGTGCTGGTCCTGATGTCCTGTCCTGGCGATTTCCCGGACGGGCGCCTTGACTATCCGCTCGACACGCCGGTGACACTGCAGGACGGGCCGGTGGAGTTGCGCGTCACTGTCGATCACGCCTCTCAGCAATTCTGGTGGCGTCAGGGCCGGGATTGGCAGAAAGTCGCCCCGTTCTCGATGCGTCCGTTACTTCCGATGAGGGCGGGCGCGGTGCCCATGGGTCTTTAAGGGCACGTTCGTCGGCATGATTGCTTTCGACACATCCGGCAGTGAAGCAGAAGCAAGCTTCCAACACTTCGTATATCGGCCGATCGAAGGAGAACGGCGAAACCAGTGACTGCCACCTGTTTTTTGCGCATGGCGTGGCACGGCGCGAGGACGCTTTCGAGGATTGGCTGTCGGAAACGGGCGGCGCCCGAGCCGCGGTTGCCGCGGGTTTGGCAGACCGAGAGAAAACAAAGAAAAGGCACGACGTCTTACCATTCAGACATCAGTGCACGAGAGAAAGCAAATGTTGAGCCCAATGGGCGAATTTCCGGTTTGAGAGAAGAAAAACGGGACCGGATGAATATCTGGTTTACGTCCTTCCGAATATGTCGCAACGGTCGAGGCCATCGAATTGTGTGGTGGGCAAATCACGGTGCCAGAAACCACCAATCAAGGCTGCCCCGCTCAGCTGCGATCTCTTTTTGAGGTGCGCGCCGGCGATGGAGAAATTGCCATTGGCCAGGATATCCGAAAAATCCAGACGCGCCTCCGAGACGCATCCGTCAAAAGTCGCGATTCCGCGGAACTCCGCCGACCGAAAATTGGCCACCGATCGGAAAAACGCTTTGTCAAAACGCGCGTCGTTGAAGAAACAGGCGGAACTGAAATCGACTGCGGCTGCGAAATGGACACCTCGAAACCAGCTGATGCCCTTGCACGTTGCATGGTCAAGACGAACATCGCTTTCAAAAAGACTTCCTGAAAAATCAAACCCGCACAGAACAAGACCTGAAAGATCAAGCGGTTCTTTAATGATCCTCCGGGTCAAATCGACAAAATGACCAAAAACCGGTGGTTCACTCAGACGCTTCCGTATTTGAAAGGCCGTGATTTCCTTCAAGGGTTTCAAAGCGGCACCTGCCACGCGTCATAACCATAGACCCAGTCCGCATTGCCACCTTTCTTGAGCCACTCATTGCCGCGCGAAGCGATCTGGATCCTTGACGTCCGCTCTTTCCTGGCCTGTTCATATTTCCGCAAGGCTTGCTCGATTGCTTGACGCTCAACGCCCTCAAGGCAACGCGCCAGAACGACTGCGTCCTCGATAGCCATACAGGCACCCTGTGCCATGAATGGGGTCATCGGGTGCGCCGCATCGCCGAGAAGCGTCGCACGCCCCTCGGACCACTTTGGCATCGGATTGCGGATATAAAGAGCCGATTTTGTTACCTTCGTGCACGCATCTAGCAATGCCCGGGCTTCGGGGTGAAAGTCTGCATACGCGGCGCGCAGTTCCTCCACGTCGCCGGGTGATGTCCAGCTCTCTTCACGCCAATCGTCCTGCGGCGTTGTCGCAAAGACAAAAATCTCCTGCCCCGCGCTCAATGGGAATGTTACGATCTGCCGTGCCTCGTCGGGACCCCACCATTTGGTGAATGCATCAAGATTCGGACCATCCTGAAGCCGTTCCCGGGCAAATGTGCCGCGATAGGAAACGAGGCCCGTGAATTCCGGCGACTCAGCACCGAACAGAGCGCTGCGCACCGCGGAGTGAATCCCGTCTGCGCCGACAACCACATCAAATGGCTTTGAAACGGGATTGCCGTTCATCACGGTTGCCGCGTCGGCGTTCTGCTTAATCCCGGTCACCCTGTGCCCCATTTGGAAACATTCGGACGCAACTGCGCCTTCGAGTTCCTGCAGAAGATCCGCCCGGTGAATGGTCAATTGAGATGCACCGTATTTCTTCTCGGCGGCCGCCCGCAGCTCGATCCGCGACGTTTCTTCCCCGCTGTCCCATGTTCTGCTGATGCGGTGGGTCGGGCTGGCCGCGCGCTTTGCCAGCGCGCTGCCAATTCCCAGTTGGTTGAGCGCGTGCACGGCATTGGGAGTCAGATTCACATCGGCGCCGACGCGTGCAAACCGGGCCGTCTGCTCAAAGATGGTGACATGGTGATTGGACCGCCGCCGCGCAATTGCCAGCGTCAGGCCTCCGACACCCGCACCAACTATGGCAACCCTCAAGCTCATGATCCGTCTCGATCCGATCGCTCGAGCTTTGCCCATGGATGTGGTTCACCCGACAAATCGACGTAGATGGACTTTTGCCGCATGTAGGAACGCATGCCCTCGCGTCCCTTTTCGCGGCCCGTCCCACTCGCCTTTTCCCCTCCAAACGGTGTCGAGATGGAAAACTGCTTGTAAGTGTTGACCCATACGGTGCCAGTATGAATTGCCCTTGCGACCCGCAAGCACTTGGGCAAATCGCGGCTCCACAAGCCCGCCGCCAGCCCATAGTCATTGTTGTTGGCCTGGGCGATGACATCGGCTTCATCGGAAAACGGCAGAACACTCAGCACAGGTCCGAAGACTTCTTCACGGCACAGTTGCGCGTCGTTCGAAAGGCCCCCAACAATGGTCGGAAGGTAGTAGACACCGGACGACAGCGCCGGATCTGCCGGTCGTTCACCGCCGGCCAAAACGTTGGCACCGTCGGCCTTCGCCTGCGCAACCATGGCTTCGATATTCTCCCGGTGCTCGGTGCGGATCAGCGGCGCGATCTGGGTTGCTGTGTCATGGGGATGGCCCACCACCAACCGCTTCGTTGCGTCCAGCAAACGCTTCAGGAATTCGTCATGGACAGACGCCTCTATAAACAGACGCGACCCGGCAATGCAGGATTGACCGGTTGAAGAGAATATTCCGAACATCACCCCGGCGACCGCGACATCCATATCGCAATCGGCAAAAACGATGGTCGGGGATTTGCCGCCGAGTTCAAGCGACACCGGCATGAGTTTTTCCGCCGCCTTCGCTGCGATCCGGCGTCCGGTCACGGTGCCACCCGTGAACGACACTTTGGCAATGTCCGGATGTGTGACGAGAAGATCGCCGATTTCTGAACCGCTACCGGGCAGCACTGAAAAAAGTCCCTTTGGCAGGCCTGCCGCATCGATGATGCGGGCGAGCTCGAGCGACACCAGCGGGCTCCATGATGAAGGCTTCAAAATGACTGCATTGCCGGCTGCCAGAGCCGGCGCGATTTTCTGAGCGTCGCTGGCAATGGGAGAATTCCACGGTGTTATTGCCGCAACGACACCGAGCGGTTCATGGGTCGACAGGGTCAGATAGTCGCCACGCGGGGTGGTCAGCGTCTCATCGCTGGTTTCACAAACGGAAGCAAAATAGCGAAATGTTCCGGCCGCGGACATTGCCAGTGCGGTGGTTTCTGCCAAGGTCTTGCCGGTGTCTCGGCTTTGAATGTAGGCGATACGGGATGTGTTGGCCTCAATACCGGCAGCAATCGCAGCAAGATAGCGTGCTCTTTCATGCGGTTTCAGCGCCAGCCAAGAGGTTGCCGATTGTGCCTCTGCCGCAGCCGCAACCACTTCATCTCCATCATCGGCGGAGGCGCCGTTGATGACCTGGTTGAAGCTCAAATCGGCCGGAAAGTAGGATTCGATTTCAGCGCCCTGTCCGGTCCGCCACTCGCCGGCCATATAGAGCCGGTTTTCCGGCATGTCGCAGGTTTCGACCCGCATTCATGAACTCCCTGCCAAATGACCGATTGGCACAGCTGAGAACATTTGGGCGACACCACTCCCAAACTGTTCCAAAAGGGAGCTCACGGCACCTTGCCCGCGGCACCGGCAGGCGGCCCGCCGAAAGGTTCCGAAAAAGGGCCGATGGCACACATGTCGACCTCGATCATCACCGGACCGTCTCTCTCCAGTGCCTGATCCAGAACCGCGGCAAAATCGCCTTCGCTGGTTACCTTGTCATGCGGCAGATCGATGGCCTGGCATAGAGTCCCGAAGTTCGGGGTTTTCAGCGCACAATAATGATGTCGACCACCATATTGCGCATCCTGGATATTGCGGATTACCCCGTAAGCCTGGTCGTTCATCAGAACAAAAACCAGGTTTGCCCGTTCTTCAACGGCGGTTGCCAGCTCAGCAAGTCCGAGCTGGGCTCCTCCGTCTCCAACCAGCACAACCGTCTTTGCCTCGCCCGGCGCAAGCGCAGCGCCGACACCCATGGCAATGCCCTGCCCGATACCGCCTCCAAGCGCATGCACACCGTGATGCGGCTGGTCGATCTGCACATAGCGATTTCCGAACGTGGAGTTTGAAATGGTCACATCGCGGACAAAGGGATGCCTGCCTTCACAAATCCGCTCCTGCAAAGCATCAGCAATGACCCTGTAAACGCCGAGCCGGTCACGCAGGCTGCCCTCGGACCGGGCCCGTGCAATGGCAACGGAGTACCGGAATTCTGCATCCACAGTGAGCTGGTCCGGCAAAACGGCCAACAGCCTCGTTAGCGTATCTCCTGCGTCGCCATGAACAAACTGCGCGACCGGGTAATTGCGTCCGCATTGCGAGGCGTCCGCGTCGATTTGCACAAGCGTGTGCGGCAAAGCCAGCTTGTTGTTGCGGGTCTCGTTGCCGCGCAATCGCGAACCGACCACCAACATCAGGTCACTTTCGGCAAACACAGCCTCGGCATCAGGTGTCATGTTAAATGCGCCGAGGGTTGCCGGGTGCCGCTCGTCGACTACAGCACGGCCATTGGTACTGGATACGGCACAAAAACCCCTTTCCACAAGCGAGTTGGCCTGAACTGCGGCTCTCCGGGCACCGCCGCCAAGCCAGAGCATTGGCCTCTTTGCAAGTTGAATGCGTTCAGACAATGCGGCTATTTCAGCTTCGGCGGCCAGAGGATAGGCAATCGTTGGCGCTGCCACATGATCACCCGCAACGATCGTCTCGCGCTGCGCGTCGATCGGGATCTCGACACTGACCGGACCGGCAGGCGGACTCAACGCTGAAGCGGCCGCCTGGGAAAGGACACCATAGACACCGTCGGCTTCCCAGACGCGAAAACATCTCTTTGAAACCGACTGAAGCATTTCGTTCTGCCGTGGCACATCATGGATGGCGGCGCGGTCTCGATCGATGAACTCGCGGTCAACCTGACTTGTAAGATGCAGCAGCGGGGTCCCGGCCGTCAGCGCTTCAACCTGTGCACCTGCGGCGTTGCCGGCACCCGTGCCGGTTGAGGTTACCACCACGCCAAGACTGCGGGTCACGCGGGCATAGGCATCCGCCATGTTCATTGCACCGGCTTCACCGCGCGCCGGAACGAAACGGATGCGTCCCTGGCGGGCGATTGCATCCAGAATTGGCATGTTGTGTATCGATATCACGCCGAAAACCGTGGTCACACCAATATCGGCCAGATAGGCTGCGATCGCATCACCGACGGGTATTTCCCGTTTGCCAATCTGCCGGTTCGGGCTCATTTCCATTTACACATACCTTGAAGTTCCGCCGGAGACTTCCAGTCTGGCGCCGGTAATGAAACTTGCCGCGGGCGACGCCAAAAAAACAACGGCATTTGCCGCTTCTTGGGGTTCACCAAATCGGCCGAGCGGAATGTGGCGACGGGCTGCCTGGTCCCGGTACCAGTCAGCCCGTGCCATGGTCTTATCCTCTCTTGCCTCGAAGCGTCGTTCCCACTGGCCGGAGACCACAACACCGAGCAGCACCGTGTTCACGCGGATGCCCGGCGCAAGTTCACCGGCCATCGATTTCATCAGGTTCTGTACGCCGGCACGTGCCGCTGACGTGCAGACCATGTGTGGTTCGGGTTGGTAGGCGAGCAGGGAATTGACCCCTACTATGGCCGCGTCCTTGGATTTTCGAAGTTGATTTTCGAAGGCTTTGACCGGATAAATCTGGCTGAAGAATTTGAGTTCCAGTTCCTCTCGCCAGTCATTGTCGTCGGTTTCTGCGAAGGTCGATACCCTTCCCTGGCCGGCATTGTTGACAAGCACGTCGGCAGGACCAAGCCGGTTATCAACCTCAACTGCAAACTCCTTCATGCGGTCTTCTTCCAGAACAGATACGGCACGTGAAAAAACTTTGTCTTTTCCGTATGCTGTCGTCATCTCTTCGGAAACCGATTGCAGGCGCTCCGCGCCGCGTGCGCAAAAGGCGACGCGGCATCCCTCTGCCAGAAAGGTCTTCACGCATGCGAGACCAATACCGGAGGAGCCGCCGGTCACCACAACCGTCATGCCTTGCAAGCCAAGATTCATTCAATCGGCTCCTGCCGCCGGATACCCTTTGTCTGGACGCCCCAGCATGACCGCCCGCATCGCCGGCGTGGGCGGCCCTGCCGTCATCCAACGATCGGACAACTCCGGATCGCCCCAGGGCCATTCCCGAACGATGTGGCTGTCCTCGTCAATCTGCTGAACTTCCGTCGTGAACTCGATCACAAAGCCCGAAGGTGAGACGAAATAGGCGAAGGGATTGTTGCCGGGGCCGTGGCGCCCCGGACCCCAACTTGGTACATGGCCCATCTGCTTCATGCGCCCAATGCCGCGCATAAAAGAATCCATATCGGGCATTTCAAACGCCACGTGATTGGCACTGGGGTGGGCATTCTGGAACAAGCCGATTGAGTGATGATCGCTGCCGCAACGCAGAAATGACATGCGGTCGACGTAGTAATCACTCAGCCGAAAGCCGAGCTTGCCGCTGTAAAAAGCCTCTGTGGTTTTGATGTCCGGTGTGTTGAGAACGACGTGTGAAACCTTTGATGGCATGGCAAAGGTGGCCTCTTTATCATCGTTCGGCGTGACGTCAGCGACCACCCTGAGGATCCGATTGTCCGGATCGCGAAGGCTGAAACCAAAGCCGCCACCCGGAGTGGAAACGTCATGCGGTTCCGACACAATCGGGACATCATTGCCTTGCAACTGTGCATAGAGCTTTTCCAAGCGTTCGCGGCTTTTCATACCAAAATTGATGTATTCGATGCCGAAATCATCCGCATCGACGAGTCCGTATATGTAGGGTTCCGGACCGGTGCCACGCAGATAGACAACACCTTCATCCTTGGCGGATTCCTGTAATCCCCAGGTTCCCGTGTAAAACCCGTTGGTTTCGGTCATCGCTGGCGCGCGCATGACAATGCCACGGAGGAAGTCGATACCAATTGGCTCTGTCATTATGGTCTCCTCAGGTCCCTTCCAGCTTTGCCGGCGTGCGGGAAAAATCCCATTTGTTGAGAAATGCTCAGCGCTGAGGCCGCAATCGCTGACTGGATCTCTTCGCGCCGGCCCGCACTTTCAGCGAACTCACGCTCCGGACCCGTGACATTGATTGCGGCGACCGCCTTGCGGGACACGTCGAAAACCGCCGCAGCGGCTGAACCGATCCCGGATTCAAAATTGCCGACGCTCCAGGCAAGCCCCATGTTCCGATCTGCATCGAGTTGCCGGTCCAACGCCGGCCGCGTGGTCGAAGTCTTTGCCGTTACCGCTCTAAGATCCGATCCTTCCAGGGCACGATCGCGTTCCTCTGTGCTGTAATTTGCAAGAATAATGCGGCCGATCGAAGTGGCGTGGATCGGTAGCCGGCTACCAACACGCACGTTGCTAACAAGATGCAGGTTGGGCGTTTCGCGTAGCAGGTAGAGAATGTCATGTCCCTCGATCACGCCCAGATGTGCCGAAAGACCCAGCTTGGCAGCGAGCTGCTTGAGTTCCGGTTGAGCGATTTGCACGATATCGCGAGAGTAAAGAGCCTGCGCGGCAAGGCTGATCAGGCCGTTCCCAAGCGCATAACCACCGCTTTCGGGCAGGCTTTGAATCATGCGTTCCCGGTGCAAGGTTTCAAGCAGGCGCAGGAGCGTTGTGCGGTTGATGCCGGTTTCCTTGGCAGCCCGGCTGGTATTCGCACAATCGTTGCCGTCGGAAATGTAACGCAGAAGCGCAATGGCGCGCTCAACTGGCGGGACGCCAAATGTGGATTTACTGTCGCTCACCGCTGGACCTCCTCAAATGCCGAATGTCTGAAGCGGACAAAATCCCTGATCTCGGCCGCAACCAGTTTAGGCTTTTCCTGGTGTGCAAGGTGACCTGCACCGGCAATTTCCCGGTAGCAAGACGTCGTAATGCCGCCAGCCTCAAGGGCTTCAACGACAAGTCGGCTTTGTTGCGGCGGCGTGATCCGGTCCTGTGAACCCACCATCACAAGGCAGGGCGCCTGAACGGCGCGCATCCGGTGGGACAGGTTGCCGGCGGCGAGCATATGCACGGCCTGTGCATAGCCGCCGGGATTGATTGCAGCCATCGCAGCGACAGCCTCGGCGCGAACCTCCGGCTGTGCCTCGGGATCGAAAAGCAGTCTCGGTGCGCGTTGTTGTGCGAAAGCCTGTGATCCCATTTCGTCAAGCGCATGAAGTCGCGCTGCCGCCTTATCCGGCAATGGCTCGCCCGGTTTCATCCCATAACCTTGCGCACACGATATCAGCACCAACTCGCTCACCAGTTCCGGAAACAGGTACGCGAATTCTCCTGCGATCAGTGTGCCGAGAGAATGGCCAACAAGCGAAAGCCGCCGAATGTCGAGCTCGCGGACCAGGGCGCGCAATCGGTCGGCATAGTCCCTGACGCTGGGCGCCGTTCCGGCAACCGGTTCCGATAAGCCGTAACCCGGCGCATTCCAGGACAGCACTGTCCAGTCGGGCGGCAAACAATCAACAAGTCGGTCAAATGAATGCGCATTGCTGCCGATGCCGTGCAGCATGACAAGGCATTTCGTTGGATCGCCGCGGCGTAAAAGGAACTCGGTGCCCGAAGCGCTGTCTTTGTGTAACGCGCTCATGTGAAACAGAACCCCCGGTTGGCCGGCAGCACCTGTCCGGTCAGCGCCAATGCGGCTTCTGTCAGCAGGAAATTGACCGTGCCGACGATATCGTCAGGCCCCTGAGGTCCCTGAACTGCGCGGTTGTTTTGGTAATGGGCGTGCCGTTCGGCTGGGACATATTCGGTCGATTCCGTCGTCAGAATTCCGGGTGCTACGGCAACCACACCGATGCCATCGGGTCCGAGTTCCCTGGCCAGCGACCGGGTCATGGAAATGACCGCCCCTTTGCTTGCCACATACGGCAGCAGTTTCGGAGCGCCCCACAGCGCCGTATCGGAGGCGACGTTGACGATGCGTCCCGACGACGACGTTGCAAGCAGTGGTTTGAGCGCGCGGACCATCAGCCAAAGACCGCGCACATTGACGGCCATGACGCGGTCCCAGGTGGCAATCTCAACCTCATCATGGGTAATCCCGCCAATGCCGGTGGCGATGGCACCATTGTTGACGAGGCCATCAAGTTTGCCTTCCTGATCGGCAATGTTGCCTGCCAGCGCACCAATTGAATCCGGATTGCCAAGATCGGCTTCCACAAACCGCGCCTTGCCCCCGGATCGCTCAACCAATGACATCGTTTCGGCACCGCCCGAAGCATCGATATCGGACAGGATCAACCGCGCACCTTCGCGCGCCGCGGCAAGGGCGATCTCCCGCCCCAATCCGCGGGCGGCACCAGTAACCACGATTGTGCGCTCGGCCAGCATAGGCGCTACTCCGCAGCTTCCGCTGCAGCACTTTCCGCATCAAGCTGCTCATCCGCGGCCTTCATCAGAAGTTGCCGTATCCGGGAGACACCAAGGTCATGCTGGTAAAGCATGTCGCGCTTGCCCGCGTCCGGCGTCATGCCCTCGAGCATGATCCGGTCCTGCTCCAGGACATGCCAGTGCCTCGGTTCCAGCTTGGCACGATAGAGAAATCGCCAAGCTTCACGCTGCGCGCCCTGTACCTTTCGTAGCCGCCAGAAAAAGACCTTGCACCGGTCTTCGTCCATCGGGGCAACAAATCCGATGATCCGCATGTGCCCGCCGGGGCCGGCGGCCGGCGGATAGGGAATGTCCAGGCGGCAAAACATGTTGCCGTCATTGACAGCCAGTTCGACCCAGTCGAAGTTCTCGCCCACCTGGCCGACACGGCTGACCTTGAAGCCGTGGTCATGGCTTTCCAGTTCAACAAGATCCTGCTTGGCACCAAATGCCAGGGTGAAAGATTGCGCGTGGAGATAGCAGCCATGCATCGGATCAGCGAGGTTGTCGAGCGCCAGACGATAGTTCGTGTTCCAAATGGCCGTACAGAGAAATCCGGTCCAGTCCGGGTCCGAAAACTCCTCGGGCACCTCGAAGGCTGTCGGCTTTTCCTGCGTTTTTCCAGGGACGAATGCGAACACAGCACCGGCAACTTCGGTCGTCGTGTACGCCGCGTTGGTTTTGCGGCCTTCAAACGCGCATTCCGGCATGGCAGGAACGCGTTCGATAACGCCCTCACCCGTCATGATGATGCCATGGTAGCGGCAGCCGATCTTGCCGTCATGGACTTCGCCCAGCGACAACGGTGCGCCGCGGTGCGGACAATGATCTTCAATACACTGGATATCACCGGTCTGGTCGCGCCAAAGCACCATTTTGCGGCCAAGCACGACGGCGCCGTAGGGGCGATCATTACGCACCTCGACCGTCTTGCACACCGGATACCAGCGTCCGGTCAAACCCTGATTGACCCGCTCTTCTCGAGCACGCCGACGTTCCTGCTTGTCCATCATTGCCTCCGTTGTCAGGGCCGCTTGACCTTGGCAAGCGGGTGATCCTCGGGATAGGTCGGGGTCACCGGCTTCGGGTTGCCGATCATCACGCACATCAGCGCTTCTTCCATGCCCTCATTGACAAGACCACGATAGACGCCGGGTGGAACAGAAATGAGATCGCGCTCGCCCAGTACAGTTTCAACTGTCTCACCCTGGTGCTCGATGAACAGACGGATCTTGTGCCCGCGCAGGATGAAAAACACTTCTTCGGCATCGGTGTGAATATGCGATGGACCCTCGCATCCGGCGGGCAGCACCATGGTTGAAAAGG
>JBCCOK010000027.1:0-69043 GCA_039025395.1 Pseudomonadota bacterium | reverse complement strand
GTCTGTTCCTTGTCACCTCGGCAGTCGGCCGCGCCTGGTGCGGATACACCTGCCCGCAAACGGTTTGGGTCGATCTCTTTCTCGTTGTCGAGCGCGCCATAGAAGGCGAACGCAACAAGCGCATGAAGCTCGATGCGGCACCGTGGAGTGTCGGCAAGATCACCAAGCGGGTTTCAAAACATGCGATCTGGCTGGTCATTGCCGTTGCGACCGGCGGGGCATGGATCTTCTATTTTGCAGATGCGCCGACACTGCTCGCCAACTTCATCACCGGAAACGCTGCGACGGTCGCCTATGGCACGGTCGGTGTACTGACCGCAACCACGTATGTATTCGGCGGACTCATGCGCGAACAGGTATGCACCTATATGTGCCCGTGGCCACGCATTCAGGCTGCCATGCTGGACGAGAACTCGCTTGTCGTCACCTACAATGACTGGCGTGGCGAGCCGCGTTCAAGGCATGCCAAGAAGGCCAAGGCAGAGGGAAAGACCGTTGGCGATTGCGTCGATTGCAATGCTTGCGTTGTCGTCTGTCCGATGGGAATCGACATTCGCGACGGCCAGCAACTCGAGTGCATCACCTGTGCCTTGTGCATCGATGCCTGCGATGGCGTGATGGAGAAGCTTGGACGTTCGCGCGGGCTGATTTCCTATGCGACCCTTGATGCTTATTCGGACAACATGGCGATCGCCACTGCCGGGGGTACGACCGATATCAATCCCGACCTCGTGCACAATGCCGACGGTTCGTTCAAAGACAATATCCGCCAATTCGACTGGCGTATCGTCTTTAGGGCGAGGACCGTTGCCTACTTTGCGGTCTGGGCGCTGGTCGGTATCGGGTTGCTGGTTGCGCTTGGGTCGCGCGACCGGCTTGAAATGAACGTCCTGCATGATCGCAATCCGGTCCATGTTCTTTTGTCCGACGGCTCTATCCGCAATGGATATACCGTGAAACTGCTCAACATGATTGCAGAGCCGCGTACAATTCTGCTGTCGATGGAAGGGCTTCCCGGCGCGACCATGTCCATCACCGGGATCGACGAGCCCGAAAGCCGTTCATTCGCAATCCCTGTGGATCCGGACAGGATCCGCACCATCAAGGTCTATATCCGGCAACCGCCTGAACAGGTGGAACCCGGCAAGACCCCGTTCACGCTGATTGCCGAAGACCAAGGCAGCGACGAATCGGATGTCTACAGCGCAACATTCAATGCTCCGGAGGATCAATGATGTCTGTTTCCCGCCTGTTGTACCGTGGCCGGTTCACCGGCTGGCATATGCTTGCCGGCATGTGTCTTTTCTTCGGCGTGATCATCAGCGTCAACATCACCATGGCTTATTTTGCCAATTCCAGCTGGAGCGGCCTTATCGTCAAGAATACCTACGTGGCGAGCCAGAAATTCGACGAAGACGTTTCTGCCACTGAAAAGATGAAGGCGAAGGGCTGGCTGTCGCAACTTGATGTATCCGATGAGGCGGTAAACTACTCGCTGACCAACGCGCTCGGTTCGGCCATTGCAGCTGATGCGGTGATCCTTGCGTTCAACCGCCCTGTCGGCATCGAGCAGGATAGCGTGATCACACTGCAGCCGGCAAAAGACGGGGGCTACCGCGCTTCTCATGGCGTGGCCGCAGGCCAATGGCTGGTCAAGGTCACTGCCGTCAAGGATGGCGAAAACATTTATACCGACGTCCAGCGCATTTATGTCGGAAATAGCAGGAGCGGTGGATGAGCTGTTGCGCTGCGGGTACGGAATCGGCCGTAGAGATTGATACGGCGGCGCGGTCGGGACCGTCAGCCGATGAAATGAGGCTGGCGAGCCGGGATCTCGGCGACGGCCTTCGCCAAAGCGAGTTGAGCGTGCCCGGTGTTCACTGCGGCGGTTGTATCAACACGATCGAAAGGGGCTTGACGGCGCTGCCCATCGTGGCACGAGCGCGGGTGAATCTTTCGACGAAGCGGGTCAGCGTCGACTGGTATGATGACGGCGATCCGGCGGAGATTATTGCAGCCCTCGATTCGCATGGATACGATGTGCACCTGTTCGACTTTTCGGCAGATGCTGAAGATAAAACCCTTTCGCTTATGTTGCGGTCCTTGGCAGTGGCAGGCTTTGCCGCCGCCAATATCATGCTGCTTTCGGTGTCGGTCTGGTCCGGAGCAGATGCCGCGACACGCGACCTGTTCCACTGGATCTCAGCCCTGATCGCGATCCCGGCGCTCGCCTATTCGGGACGCGTTTTTTTCCGCTCCGCATTCAACGCGCTGAAGCATGGCCGGCTCAACATGGACGTTCCGATCTCGTTGGCGGTCTCACTTGCGTTTGCCATGAGTCTTTATGAGACCATGCACTCCGGCGAACATGCCTATTTCGACGCCTCGGTCACGCTGTTGTTCTTCCTGCTCATCGGGCGCACGCTCGACCACGTCATGCGCGAGAAGGCCCGTTCGGCCGTCAAGGGTCTGGTCAGGCTGTCGCCGCGCGGCGCCACGGTTATCGATACCGACGGCTCGCGAACCTTTCTGCCTGTCGATGAGATCAAAAGCGGCATGACGATCCTGCTTGCAGCGGGAGATCGTGTACCTGTCGATGCGCGTATCGTCAACGGCACAAGCGATCTCGACTGCTCCCTTGTGAACGGAGAGAGCGCACCGCAGACCGTTTCTGCGGGCAATGTCGTGCGCGCCGGTACACTCAATCTGACGGGGCCGCTGACAATCGAGGCGATCGCTCCCGCCAGCCAATCATTCCTTGCGGAAATGATGCATCTCATGGAGAGCGCGGAGAGTTCAAAGGCCGGTTACCGGCGGCTTGCCGACAGGGCGGCTCAACTTTACGCGCCGTTGGTTCATCTGGTGGCGTTGTTCTCCTTTATTGGCTGGATGATCGTTTCGGGTGACTGGCATCATTCCCTCTATATTGCCATTGCCGTGTTGATCATCACGTGTCCCTGTGCCCTGGCGCTGGCCGTTCCGGTTGTTCAGGTGGTTGCAGCCGGGCGTCTCTTCGAGAACGGCATCATGGTCAAGGATGGCTCGGGGATGGAGAGGTTGGCACAGGCAGACATGGTCGTCTTCGACAAGACCGGAACACTGACGCTCGGAAAGCCGCGTCTCATCAACGGAAAAGACATCAAGCCGAAGGACCTGGCAATAGGTGCTGCGATCGGCCGGCACTCGCGCCATCCGCTGTCCGTGGCGTTGACAAAAGCCGACGTTGGCGCGGCTGCCGACCGGTTGACCTTTGATCGTGTCAAGGAATATCCCGGCCAAGGTGTAGAAGCAGTGCGCGACGGCATCACCTATCGGCTCGGCCGGTCCGACTGGGCCATTGCCGATGAACTGCCTGACCATGGGGCGGGGACCTCTGCTTATCGTGGACAGGCTGTGCTCAGTACCAATGGCCGCTTCACGGCAGCTTTCGTTTTCGAAGACCGTTTGCGCCGGGATGCGGCTGCGACAATTGCTGACTTGAAAAACCGGCACTATCCGATGGAGATCGTTTCCGGCGACCGCGAAAATGCGGTGAGCCGGCTCGCTGAGACCGTCGGTATCGAAGATCATCGCAGCGGCGTCATGCCTGGCGACAAGGTACGCCATGTCACGAAACTTGCCGATTCGGGCCGGAAGGTCCTGATGGTTGGCGACGGCCTCAATGATGCGCCTGCACTGGTCAGCGCCTATGTTTCCATGGCACCCGCCACGGCAGCCGACGTTGGGCGCAATGCGGCTGATTTTGTCTTTCTGCACGAGAGCCTTGCATCGGTGTCGACTGCGATATCGGTGTCGAAGCGTGCAGGCCAACTCATCCGGCAGAATTTCGGGCTAGCCATCATCTACAACATGATCGCCATTCCCTCGGCAATCCTCGGCTACGCCACGCCGCTGGTTGCCGCCTTGGCCATGTCTTTGTCTTCGCTGATTGTGGTTTTCAATGCCTTGCGGCTGCGCATTGGAGCAAGAAAGACGCTGGCGGCCGCAGAACAGGAATCCAAGACGAATTCGGGCTTGCCGGACCGCGATCCTGTTGCGTTGGAGCACGTGCGTTGAACACGTTGATCTACCTGATCCCGGTTGCGTTGTTTCTGGGAGCCTTGGGCCTACTCGCGTTCCTCTGGTCGATACGCAGCGGGCAATATGACGACCTCGACGGGGCGGCACACCGTATTCTCGATGACGGCGATGCGCCTTTGCCCGACGAAAAGCTTAGGCGCACAAAGCGCATGTCAGCGGGTGATCGGCCTCCTGAAGACCCTCAACAACGTTAAAGTGGTGGCGGTCCGGTTCCTCTACTGCAACCGTGGCCGCACCGAGCCCTTTCCAGATGCTTGCCAGAAGCGTGTTCTGACGCAGGAATTCGGCTCGCTCGCCGCCGCCGACCCAACAGATCAGCCGCGTGTCGCCGACCGGCTCCAACAAGGCCGGGCTTTCGGTCAGGGCTTCCATCCTGTCGATATTGAGCGTTGCGTTCATCTCGGTGCGCATGATCGGGCGCAGGTCATGGACGCCGCTAATGGAAACGATCCGTCCGACCCGTTCGACGACATTGGTGTCGAGTGGCGTATTGCGGCAAACCATACGTGTCACGAGATGGCCTCCGGCGGAGTGTCCGGAAAGCAGCACAGGACCGCTTACACGCCCTGCGGCTGTCGTCACAGCGGCCGCGATTTCCTCGGTTATGCCGGAGATTCGGACATCGGGACAAAGCGTGTAGGACGGAACGGCGACACTGTAGCCGTGGGCAAGCGGTCCGTTGGCCAGATGCGACCATGACGATTTGTCGAAAGCCCTCCAGAAACCGCCATGGACGAAAACGACAAGCCCCTTGGGTGCGCTGTCAGGGTGAAAGAGATCGAAGGTATTGCGTGCACCAGGACCATACTCGATGTCGAGTTCCGCCTTGCCGGCTGCCGTCTTTTCCTGCCGGAACCGCTTTGCATAGGCTGCCCATCGTTCGGGATAATCAGGACCGCCCGGAATATGCGGCGCATTGGCATAGGCATCGTCCCAATCTGCGATCTGGTGCATCAACATAGGCTGTTCGATCTCCCGCTTTCTGCCATACAGTGGGGCAAAACATCGGGCTTACGCAAGTCCCGGTCGCCGCGGCTTCTGCAACACAATGATTGCCAGCTTGGTTGAAGAATGCGATAGAATCCGGCGGTCTGTTGGCGCCCTATTGACGAGAAACGTGCAGATGGCCGACGTGGGAGAGACGGAGAATAGCAATGACCTGTGTGTTCGTTCAGCTTCAATGCCATCCCGGTCAGGCCTACGCCGTTGCCGACAAGATTTATGATCGTGAAATCGTCTCCGAACTCTATTCGACCTCCGGCGAGTTCGATCTCTTGATGAAAATCTACGTGCCGAAAGGCGAGGATGTCGGTAAGTATATTCACGACCACGTGCTTGATATTCCCGGTATCGCACGCTCGCTAACCACCATGACTTTTACAGCATTCTGAACCTGATTTCGGCCGAGGCATATGTCAGACGAACCCATTGTTATCGTTGGAGCAGGCCAGTGCGGCATAAAAGCCGCCGAGACGCTGCGCCAGAACGGGTATGAGGGCGGCGTTGTCATGATCGGCGACGAACCGCATGCGCCTTACCAGAGGCCGCCACTTTCGAAGGCGTTCCTCAAGGGTGAGATGGAACTTGAGAGGCTGATGCTGAAAGGCGATGCGTTTTTCGAGACATTCAACATTGATGCACGCTCTTCCAGCCGTGTTGAACGTGTCGATGCCGCGGGGCGGACTGTTCTGCTAAGCGACGGCTCGGCAATCGGTTATGCAAAGGTGCTGCTGGCAACAGGTACCCGCTCGCGCCGTATTCCCGTGCCTGGGCTCGAACTTGCGGGCGTGCACTACATGCGAACCATAGCCGATGTCGAGGCAATCTCCGCTGCCCTCAAACCCGGGGTCCGGATTGCCATCATAGGCGGCGGATATATCGGCCTTGAAGTGGCATCTGCGTTGCGTTCATTCGACTATGATGTGACCGTTCTTGAGAGCGAGCAACGCGTTCTTCAGCGTGTTGTCTGCCAGCAATTGTCCGACTACTTTCAACGCGTTCACACAGAACGTGGCGTGGACATTCACGTCAATGCCCGGGTCGAGGCGATTGAGGGCGGCGACCGCGTCGAGCGTGTGCGGCTGAGCGATGGAGGCTCGGTCGATGCCGACCTCGTCCTCATGGCTGTCGGCGCCGAGCCGGTCGGCGAGCTGGCAAAGGCCGCCGGCTTGGCCATAAACAACGGTATCGAGGTCGACGAGACCTGCCGGACATCCGATGCAAACATCTATGCCGCAGGCGATTGCGCAAGCTTTTTTTCCAACCGGTATGGACGGCATATTCGGCTCGAGAGCGTTCAAAACGCGATCGATCAGGGCAAACATGCGGCGCTGGCGATGCTCGGATCGCAGGACGTCTATGACCCTGTCCCATGGTTCTGGTCCGATCAGTATGACATCAAGCTCCAGATCGCCGGTCTGTCCGATGGCTACGACCGTCTAGAGACCGAAGGAAGCGAGGCGGACGGTTCTTTTGTCATCCGCTATTTCGCCGGCGACCGGCTGATCTGTGTCGATGCCGTCAATGCGCCTCGCGCTCATATGATGTCGCGCCGCGAACTCGCCAACCAGTAGACCTTTGAGCCATCGGGCAGTCGTTCTTCGCTCGTGAAAAAATCAGTTGATTTTTCACGAAGGTTGAAGGAAGTTCGGACATCGCCGGGCTTCTATGCATCGGCGCGGATTGACGATTTTTGGACCATGAAATGACAAACGGCGACAGTGCGGCCGCCTATGAGCCTTTGATCAGTCACCTGTCGGCCGATATCGGCCGCGATATCAGGGCAATACGTCAGTCGAAAGGCATGACCCTGGCTGAAATGGCGGACAAGCTCGGACGTTCCGTCGGTTTTCTGAGCCAGGTGGAACGCGGTCTGTCGGAATTGTCGACACAGGATCTTCGGCAGGTGGCACAGCTTTTCGATGTGTCGCTAAGCTGGTTCCTGGTACTCTCCGATGTATCGGACGAGGAGCGCGGTCGCATTACGCGGTCTGGTCTGCGGCGCATGAGCGGCGAAGGCGAAGGGGGGCTTGCCGAGGAGTTGCTATCGCCGGACTTAAGCGGATCCTACGAGGTGTTGCGGAGTGTCTTCGCCCCCGGTGCGCGCTTGTCTGAGCCAACGCTGCGGATGACTGAAGAGACTGCTTACATGGTGGCCGGAGAGTTGGATATCCGCATTGGAGCGCGCGCTTTCACGGTTCGCGCCGGCGACAGTTTTCGTTTCAAGGAGGAAGAATTCTATTGGGAGAACAACACGAGCGAGACCGCCGTCGCCATCTGGGTTGTTTCGCCGCCAATCTACTAGAGCTCATTAAGATTCAGCGCCTTACGCGGGTACTGCAAAGCTGAAGCTCAACAAACTCTAACGTCCGAATGAAGGAGAGAACAATGGCGGAGCTACCTTCTCACGCGCGCGTTGTCATCATCGGCGGAGGTGCGGTCGGCGCCAGTTGCCTGTATCATCTTGCCGTTGCCGGTATCACCGACGCAGTCCTGATCGAAAAGAACGAGCTGAGTTCCGGTTCGACCTGGCATGCGGCGGGCAACACACCGAATTTTTCCGGCAGTCTCAACCTGATGAAGCTGCAGAATTACGGTTCGCGGCTTTACAACCGCCTTGGCGATGAGGTCGGCTACCCCATCAACCGTCACATGACCGGTTCCGTCAGGCTGTCGCATTCGAAGGAAAGGATGCAGGAGTTTGAACATGTCGCCGCCATGGCAAATGCGGCCGGCATGGATATGGAAATGCTCTCGCCGCAGGAGATGACCGGCAAATACTATCCGTGGCTTGAAACTCATGATCTGCAGGGTGGATTGTGGGATCCCGAAGATGGTGACATCGATCCCTCCCAGCTTACACAAGCCTTTGCAAAGGGCGCTCGCGACAACGGCGCCAGCATCGTTCGCTTCACCAGCGTCACAGGCCTGAACCAAAGGGCGGATGGCAGCTGGGATGTGACGACCGACAAAGGCGACATCAATGCGGACGTGGTCGTCAATGCAGCGGGCTACTATGCCGACAAGATCGGCAAAATGGTCGGCCGCGATATACCCATGGTGACAATGTCGCACCAGTACCTCGTGACCGAGGCAATCGACGAGCTGAAAGCGCGCGATACCAGCATACCGCTTCTGCGCGATCCGGATGACAGCTATTATCTGCGCCAGGAGGGCAACGGCCTCATCCTCGGGCCGTATGAATGGCAGGCGACCCCGCATTGGCTGAAAGAGGGAACGCCCGACGATTTTGCCTTTCAGCTTTATCCGGACGATCTGGAGCGGCTCGAATGGTATATCAATGCCGCCTGCGCCCGGGTGCCCATGCTGGCAACGGGTGGCGTCCAGAAAGTCATTAACGGCCCGATTCCCTATGCGCCGGACGGTTTGCCGCTTGTCGGCCCGGCACCCGGCCTGACGAATTTCCTGGAGGCTTGTGTCTTCACCTTCGGCATCTGTCAGGCAGGTGGCGCCGGCAAGGTCATCGCCGAGTTCATTGCAGAGGGCGAGACGGAACTCGACCTTTGGTTCATGGATCCCCGTCGCTTTACCGACTATGCAACGAAGACCTACGCGACCGTCAAGGCGATCGAGGTCTATCAGAACGAGTATGCAATGCATCCGCCGCACCGGCCGTGGCCGGCGGGCCGGCCGGCCAAGACGTCACCGCTTTACGATACATTGTCAGCGAGTGGCGCTCAGTTCGGCAGTTTCGGTGGTTGGGAACGGCCGCTGTGGTTTGCCCGCGAAGGCGACCGGCCCGAGCCCGACATGACCTTTGGACGCCCGCATTTCGACGATGCGATTGCCGAAGAGGTCAGGACTGTTGCCGAACGGGCGGGTATTCTCGATCTGACGGGCTTTACCCGTTTTGAGCTCTCAGGCGAGGGCGCCGGGGCATGGCTCGACAGCATGATCTCCGGAGCGCTGCCGCGGCAGGGTCGCGTATCGCTGGCTTATCTGTGTGCGCCGAGCGGGCGGGTGGTCACGGAACTGACCGTGACGCGCTTAACGGAGAACCGTTTCTGGCTGATTGGGCCTGCTGCCGCATACTGGCACGACCGTGATTGGCTCAAACAGCATATGCCGGACGACGGATCCGTTGTCCTTGACGATATCACGGTGCGGTTCGGCACGTTGGTGATCGCTGGGCCGAAATCGCGCGAGATCCTTGCCGCCATAGCCGATGAGGATCTTTCAAACGAAGCCTTGCCTTGGCTGTGTGCCGCTCCGATTACCGTCGGTATGGCGAAGGGCCTGGTGCTGCGGGTCAATTATGTCGGCGAACTCGGCTACGAGTTGCATATGCCGCTTGAAACGATGGCGGCAGTTCATGCACAGCTGCTTGCGGCTGGCGAGGCGCATGGTGTCGGCCATTTCGGCATGTACGCGATGGACTCGATGCGGCTTGAGAAAGGCTATCGCGCCTGGAAACAGGACCTTTCATCGGAGTATACGCCCCTGACGTCGGCGGTTGACCGCTTCGTGCGTCTCAACAAGGCCAAGTTCATCGGCCGCGAGGCGCTGATAAAGCAGAGCCAGGACGGCATTGCACAGCGGTTTGTGGCAATGGAGCTTGAGCCCGCGGACGGAACCGAAGCAGGTTACGGCAGCCCGGTCTATTCCGGCGATGCGCGGGTCGGTCTGATCACCTCGGGCGGCTTCGGTCACAGGACCGGCAAATCCATTGCACTCGGCTATGTCGACACCGCACTCAGTGAGGTCGGAACCGAGTTGCTGATCGACATCTATGGCGAAAAACGCAATGCGGTGGTGGTACCGGAAGTCGTTTACGACCCGCAGAATGAACGACTGCGGGCCTAACCGCCTTTGAAAATTACGGGTGAATGGCGGCCGAGGGCCCTCTTACTCGACGGCTTTGATCAGCCTTTGCCTTTCCACGGAATGAGCCACCTTTCGAGATACCGCATGAAAATCTCGATGATGTATCCAATGATGCCGATAATGATAATTCCGATCACGACCGTATCGGTCTGAAGAAAATTCTTGGCAATCATGATCATCGAACCGACACCGCGGTCAGCCGCGACCAGTTCGGCTGCAACAACGGTTCCCCAGCAAACGCCCATTGATGTGCGCAATCCGGTGAAAATCTCCGGCAAAGCGTTGGGTAAAATTACGTGGCGGAGGATTTGGGCTTTCGAGGCTCCAAGCGAATAGGCGGCATGCACTTTTGAAATGCGCACGCTTGACACACCGGAGCGCGCGGCGATCGTCATGATGAAGAGCGACGCGAGAAACAACAGAAAAATCTTGGCTGTTTCGTCGATGCCAAACCAAAGGATAATCAGCGGGATCAAGGCCAGCGGCGGGATCGGTCGCATAAACTCAACGATCGGATCGAATAAACCCCGCGCGGTAGAGGAGAGGCCCATTGCGAAGCCGAGCGGAATACCAACGAGCGCGCCGCATAGCACACCGGTCAGGACACGGAAGACGCTGATTCCGACGTGTTCCCAAAGCGGTACGTTGCGAAATCCCTCAGTGACAAGCAGGCTGATGCGGTCGATTGTTCCGCCGACAGTCGGCCAGTAAAAGGGTTCAATCATCCCGAGGCGCGAGCTGAGCACCCAGAGCATAGCCAGCCCGCAGATGATGAGAATACTGTAGAAACGGCCTGAGTTGACGGCACTGGCGTCGCCGAACTTGACTGTTTTCTGACGTGTGAATGTATTGTCCGCCAGGCCAAGCCAGATAGCGGCTTCCGATGGTTCCTTCTTATCCGCCATTGTTGTGTCCCTCTTTCATTTATGCCGACAGGCCCATGATCTCTTCCTCCATTTCCCAGATCATGGAGAGGATTTCTTCGCGGGTACGAACGAAGTCAGGACCGGCTTTGATTTCGCGCGGGCTCCTTGTCATTGCTTCGTCCGCAAACGGCAGATCGTACACTTTTTCGATACGGCCCGGCCGCGGCGCCATGACGATCAGACGCTCGCCGAGGAACAAGGCCTCTTCTACGGAATGCGTGATAAGAATGATCGTCTTGCCGGTCTCTTTCCACAGCTTGAGAACAAGGCCTTGCATCTTTTCGCGTGTCAGGGCGTCGAGTGCGCCGAGTGGCTCATCCATCAAAATCACATCCGGGTCGTTGGCGAGACAACGGGCGAGTGCAACGCGCTGCTGCATGCCACCTGAAAGCTGGTAAACAGGTTTTTCGGCGAAATCCTTCAAGCCAACGGTGTTGAGTAGATGCTGCACAGTTTCCTTTGTCTCGGCTCGCGGTTTGCCTGCCATGTTGGGCCCGAACGCAACGTTCTGGGCAACCGTCAGCCATTCGAACAGGGCGCCTTGTTGAAAAACCATGCCGCGTTCCGAACCCGGACCTGTAACCGTGTGATTGTTCAGCCGCACCTCGCCCGACGTCGGTGCCAGAAAGCCTGCAATAATGTTGAGCAGGGTGGTCTTTCCGCAGCCGGACGGCCCAAGGACGGAGACGATTTCGCCCTCCTTGATATCGAGACTGACGTCGTGGAGCGCATGGACGTCGCCGCCGCCTGGAAGCGTGAAGACCATGGAGATGTTGTCGATTGCGATGCCGGTCAATTTCTAACTCCGTTTTGGAACGGGCGCAGTCTTTTGGGACTCAACATCGCAACAGCACTCAAAAACATCAATCCGGCGGCCCGCCGGATGCGGCAGCAATTCTCTCGTGCCTTGGAAAATGTCGCGATTGGCCGTTCAACAGCAAAACAGGCGGTGCTTGCACCGCCTGTATGATTGAGATCTTCAGTTCAGATAGTTGGTGTCGATGAACTGACTGTAGTCGTCAAGTGCGGCATCCATCCCGCCGGCTTCGACCATCACGTCAGCCACGCCCTTGGTCATTTCTTGGACGCCACCGCCCAGCCAGTTGGCGCTGAGTTGATCTTCTGCACTCGGGAAGCCGAAATTGGCCATGTAGTCCTTGGTTGCGGTTTCATCCATTCCTGCAGCCCTGGCAATGATCGGATATGCCGCGTCCGGGTTGGACTTGTAGGCCGCATTGGCCGCTTCGGTTACCTCCATGAACTTCTTGACCAGATCAGGATGTTCCTCGGCAAACTCCTCGGTAACAGTGACGACGTCAAATGTATTGATCCCAACGGCTTCCTGTTCCGCGCCGGTCATCAGCGGCTCGCCAAATTCGCGCATCCGGTTCAGTGCGCCGCCGAAACCACACGCCATCGCAACGTCACCGCGTGCCAGTGCCACCGCACCATCCGGTGGATTCATCTGAACGAGGTCCAACTGATTTACGTCTACACCAAGATGGTCCATGGTCCGCAACAGCTTGTAGTGGGTGACGTTGCCAATCGGTGTTGCAACCTTTTTACCGTGCAGATCCGTCGCATTTTCCTTGGTGATTCCCTGATCATTGCGGACGATGCAGTTGTCGTTTTCCGCATAGGTTACTGCGATGCCGACAACTTTTAGAGGCGCACCGGTGCTGACCCCGACGACAAATGGAACGAAGCCTTGGCTATAGGCAATCTGAACGTCGCCCGAAACCATGGCCTGGGTCATTTCATTGCCGTTGCCAAAGGCGCGCCAATTGACCTTGACGCCGAGTTCCTTGTCGTAGGTCTCTTCCATCTGGGCAACCTGGTTCGCGGTCGGCCATTCAAGGAAGTAGGCGACCGTGATTTCGTCGAGAGCGAGTGCGCCATGGACGCCGCCGAGAGCGGCCATCACCACTCCGGAGGCCAAGGACGTCAGTTTCATTCGTAAGGACATGTGCTTTCCCCTGTTCTAACTACACTACGAAAGATGAGTAACCGGCTGGTCCGGTTTTGTTATTCCGGTTTGCGATTTGGACGATAGCCCAGCAAAGACTGAACGCCGTCGATGCCTGTCTTGTGAGCGCGACAGCCGTAGTCTGCTTCAATCTACAGCCTGTATTAGGCAATTTTTGCGGCGGAAATCGGTAGTGCCAGCCACGACTCCCCCTTGGTGCCAATCGCTACTCAGAGCGAAAAGCGCATTCTTTACAGCCAGTTCGTGAAATTTGCTGCCAAAATTTCACCAAACTGGCTCCATTTCGGGCGCACGTAACTCGTTAAATCTGGTTCTATCGGCGGCTCAAAAACGCATGATAGCGTCCAGAATCGGAGCGACGGCAACCAACGGCAACAGGGAGCCTGTGTCCGATGTCGAGACTTGTTGATGAAGTTGACGTACCGGGCGTTGAAAAGAGCAGGAGACGTTCCGGCGGGCGCGAGGCGCGCCATAAACTTAGGTCGGCCCCGATGGAGAAGTCGGTCCGGCCAGTCCAGCCGGGAATGGCGTCCGATACCTACCGCCCTCTGTCACAGAATGACCTTGAACGTATTCACGAAGCAGCGTTGACCGTGCTCGAAGACGTTGGTCTGGGGCAGGCTATCGACAGCTGTATCGAGGTTTGTACCGCGGTCGGTGCTACCTATCATGACGATGGCCGGCTTCGTTTTCCCCGGTCTCTTGTCATGGACACGATCAAGAATGCCGCGCGCAACATGACGCTTCACGCACAGGATGCGTCACATGACCTGCTGCTGTCCGGAAACAATGTGCATTTCGGCACGGCTGGCGCAGCCGTCCATATCGTCGACGTCGAAAAGCGTGAGTACCGCGAATCGAAGCTCAAGGATCTTTATGACGCGGCCCGCATCGTTGAAACGCTGGATAATGTTCATTTCTTCCAGAGGCCGCTGGTTGCTCGCGATATCGCCGAACCCGAGGAGCTGGATCTCAACACGCTCTATGCCTCCCTTCTTGGGACCAGCAAACATGTGGGTACAAGCTTCAGTGTTGTCGAAAGTGTCGCGCCATCCCTCGAACTCGTCCACATGATCGCGGGCGGTGAAGCAGAATTCCGGGCGCGGCCGTTCGTTTCGAATTCGAACTGTTTCGTGGTCCCGCCGCTCAAATTCGCCGAGGATGCCTGCCGGGTCCTAGAGGCCTGTGTGCGTGGCGGGGTGCCGGTGCTCCTTTTGTCTGCGGGGCAGGCGGGCGCGACAGCGCCAGCGGCGATAGCGGGGGCTGTCGTGCAGGCGGTTTCGGAGGTGCTTGCCGGGCTCGTTTACGTCAACGCCATCTCCAAAGGCCACCCGGCAATCTTCGGCACATGGCCGTTCGTTTCCGATCTCAGAACCGGGGCCATGTCCGGCGGTTCCGGCGAGCAGGCATTGCTTTCGGCGGCCTGCGCCCAGATGTCCCATTTTTATGATCTGCCAGGCGGGTCTGCGGCGGGAATTGCCGATTCAAAAATGCCGGATGTTCAAGCCGGTTATGAAAAGGGCATTACCAACGTCATGGCCGGCCTTTCCGGCCTCAACATGGTCTACGAGGCAGCAGGCATGCACGCCTCGCTGCTTGGCTTTTCGCTCGAAAGCCTGATCATCGACAACGATATGCTCGGCCAGTGCCTGCGTTGCGTGCGGGGCGTGGAAGTAAACGACGAAACGCTATCGCTGGCGTCGATTGAGGATGTTTGCACCAACGGGCCCGGCCATTATCTGGGCCACGAGCAGACCCTTGCTCTGATGCAGACCGAGTATATTTATCCGGTCATCGGCGACAGGACGAGCCCGAAGGAATGGGTTGAAAAAGGTCGTCCCGATATCGTTGAAACAGCGATTGCTCAAAAACACTCGATCCTGTCGCAGCCGGTGCCGCGACATATTTCCGAAGCGCTCGACGCCGCGATCAGGGCCCGGTTCGACATCAGGCTCTAAGCCTGATTTTCTCTAGGTCACAGAGATTGCTGCGGGCGCATGTCTTGCGGGTTGATGCCTGCGACCTCGACCGGCTTTTTCATCGCATCGCGGCGGAAAGGTTCGCCGAGTTCCTGGTTGAGGATCACCTCTATGAACGTCGTTACGCCATTGTCTTGTGCTGCGATGGCCTCGTGCAAGGCAGCCGTCAGGTCCTCCTGTGTGGAAGCGGTGACGCCGCGCAGCCCACAGCCTTCCGCAACCTTGGCGAAGCTGAGGTGCGGATCAAGCTCCGTGCCGATGAAATTGTTGTCGAACCACAGGGTCGTGTTTCGCTTCTCGGCACCCCATTGATAGTTGCGGAAAATAACCATGGTGACGGCCGGCCATTCTTCGCGTCCGCAGGATGTCATTTCGTTCATGGAGATGCCGAAAGCGCCATCGCCTGCGAAACCGACGACCGGCGTGTCGGGGCAGCCTATCTTGGCGCCGAGGATCGCCGGAAACCCGTAGCCGCAGGGACCAAAGAGACCCGGTGCGAGGTATTTGCGGCCTTCCTCGAATGTCGGATAGGCGTTGCCGATGGCACAGTTGTTGCCGATGTCGGACGAAATGATTGCCTCTTTTGGCAATGCGGCCTGGATGGCCCGCCAGGCCTTACGCGGCGACATCCGGTTCGGCTGGTCGTTGCGGGCGTCGCGGTTCCATGTCGTTCCGGGATCGTCTTCTTCGTGATCCATTGAGCTAAGGGTCTGCAGCCATGCGGACTTTGTCTGATGGATCAATGCCTTGCGTTCGGCACGGCCGTTGTCTCCGGCGGATGGCGCGAGCTTGTGCAAAAGTTGCTCGGCCACCAGCTTGGCATCGCCGCATATGCCGACGGAGACTTTCTTGGTCAGGCCAATCCGGTCCGCATTGATGTCGACCTGGATGATGCTTGCGTCTTCCGGCCAATAGTCGATCCCGTAGCCGGGAAGTGTGGAAAACGGATTGAGGCGGGTTCCGAGCGCAAGAACCACATCGGCTTTTGCGATCAATTCCATTGCCGCCTTCGACCCATTATAGCCGAGCGGACCGCAGGCCAGCGGGTGGCTTCCAGGAAAGCTGTCATTGTGCTGGTAGCCGCTGGTGACCGGCGCATCCAGTCGTTCGGCCAGAGCGGCGCATTCGGCAATTGCACCGCCGATAACCACGCCGGCACCGGAAAGGATGACCGGGAAACTGGCGTTGGAAAGCAGTTGTGCGGCTTTTTCGATCGCGTCGGCGCCGCCAGAGGGCCGCTCCAGGCGGACAATCTGCGGCAGTTCGATGTCGACGACCTGTGTCCAGTAGTCGCGCGGAATGTTGATTTGTGCAGGAGCAGAGCCGCGAAGCGCTTTTTCGATCACCCGGTTGAGGACTTCGGCCATGCGCGACGGATCGCGGACTTCTTCCTGGTAGCAGACCATGTCACGGAAGAGAGCCATCTGCTCGACTTCCTGGAAGCCGCCCTGTCCGATGGTCTTGTTGGCCGCCTGCGGCGTCACGACGAGCATCGGCGTATGGTTCCAGTAGGCGGTCTTGATGGGCGTGACGAAGTTGGTGATGCCTGGGCCGTTTTGGGCGACTGCCATGGCAATCTTGCCGGTTGCGCGGGTGTAGCCGTCGCAGATGATGCCTGCATTCGATTCGTGCGCGCAGTCCCAGAAAGTGATTCCGGCCTTCCGGAAGAGATCGGATATCGGCATCATCGCAGAGCCGATAATGCCGAACGCGTGCTCAATGCCGTGCATCTGCAGAACTTTTACGAATGCTTCCTCGGTTGTCATCTTCATCGCGGCAGGTTCCTTTCAATCGCAGGCACGGGGCATGTTGTATTCAGCCGGGGATCCGATCATGGATTTGCCTGTGCTGCCTGATATGATCTTACTGGCACCACGGCGTAGAACCAGATCACGCCAATAGTTTGAACCAGTCGCTCGGGCGCCAAGCAGGCGGTATCGTCAAAGCTTGCTCCCTTCGGTCTCCATCGTTTGGACGATGCCGGCCAGACGTTCGATGCCCGGCTCGATCCGCTCTTCTGCAATGGAAGAGAAGCCCAGGCGAAAATAGTTGCGGTGCTCTCCGGGATCGGCGAAATAAATATCGCCCGGCTCGATAACGATACCCTCTTCGAGCGCGCGTTCTGCAAGGACGCGGCAATCAAGCCAGTCCGGGCCCTTGACCCAATAGGACGTGCCGCCGAAACCCGGCGCATCGGCCCAACCGGGGAAATGTTTCCCAAGGGCCTTGCCCATCGTGATCCAACGTTCGCGATAGCTGCGGTGCAGCCGGCCGATCAGCGTGTCATGGTGGCCGAGCGCCAGAAACAGCGCAACGACGCCCTGATTGTTGCCCGGGGGATGCCGTAGCATCAGGCGGCGAAGTGCCCGTGCCTCCCGGATCAAAGGCGCTGGAGCGACCATGAATCCCATGCGAAGGCCCGGCATCAGCGATTTCGAAAGGCTGCCGACATAGAGCACACGCCGGGCATGGTCGAGCGATTTCAGCGCAGGCGTGGCTTCGCCTTCATAATTGGTCTCGAACTCGTAGTCGTCCTCGATGATCAAACAGTTGTTCTGTGTTGCCCAATCCAGCAGTGCCTTTCGCCGTTTCAGGCTCATCGTGGCGTTGGTTGGGTATTGGTGGCTTGGCGTGACGAAGACAAGTTCCGACCCTTCCAATTCCGGGCCGATCACGATGCCCTCTGAATCAACCGGAACATGGCGGATGTCGCCCTTGCGCAGTCCGAAAATATTCCGCATATCCGGATAGCCCGGGTTTTCGATTGCCACCGTGGTGCCTTGCTTGACCAGCAGGCTGGCGAGTATGTAAAGCGCGTTTTGTGCGCCAAGCGTCAGCAGGATTTCGTCCGGATTGGCCAAAATTCCGCGTCGCGTCAGGATGCGTTGGCGAATTTGTTCGACGAGCATTCGGTCATCTTCGGCAAAATGATCGTTCGTCCACGCATCGAGCCATTTGCGGCCCATGGATTGGCGCATGCAATCGCGCCACGCGGCGATCGGAAACAGAGCCGCATCGGCTTGCCCGTAGACGAATGGATAGGGATAGTCGTTCCAGTTGGACGGCTTTTCGATATTCGACTGCTCGCTGGGCTGGACGCGAAAACGGCCATCCCAATCGGGTCCCGGTTCATCTGCCGGGGCCGGTTGCGATGCTGAAATGCCGCTCATGGTGCCATCGTGAATCTCAGGCGAGACGTAGAAGCCGGACCGCTCGCGCGCGACGAGGTATCCGTCGGATGCAAGCGCCTGATAGGCCAGCATGACCGTGTTGCGCGATACTTTCAGCCGCTTTGCCATTGCGCGCGTGGACGGGATCGGCGCGCCGACCGGCAATTGTCCGGACAGCATGGCGGAGACCAGCATTTCCCTGATCTGGGTCTGGAGCGTGGTCATCTCCATACGTTCGACGTGGAAGAGAGAATTTCGCATTTCCGGCAATGGTTCCAGTTGGATCATTAACTGGCCCTATTATGAGGCCAAAACCATGCCTTGGTTCAAGGCCCGACGCGAAAAAAGCGCGTGATGGCACCGAAATTCACGTTTTGCGCGCAGCAAAACGGGCTGGACCTATAATTCGTTTCGTGAAAATATTGACCAGATTTTCACGGGCTTTGTTTGCCGCGCAGCAAGCAGGAGAATGTCATGGCCGAGTTACCCACCCACACACGTGTTCTGATCATCGGCGGCGGCGTAGTCGGCTGTTCGGTTGCCTATCACCTCGCGCATCTGGGCTGGACGGATGTCGTGCTCGTCGAACGCAAGCAATTGACATCCGGCACGACATGGCATGCGGCCGGCCTGATTGCACAGCTTCGCGCCACGATGAACATGACCAAGCTCGCCAAATACAGCCAGGAGCTCTATGGCAGCCTGGAGGCCGAAACCGGTGTTTCCACCGGTTTCAAGAGGAATGGCTCTCTTGCCGTGGCGCTCAGCGAACATCGAATGGAAGAATTCCTGCGCAACGCCTCGATGGCCAAGACACACGGGGTCGAGGTGCATGTGATATCCGCACAGGATTGCGAGGAAGTGTATCCCTACCTCAACACCGAAGACGTGGTCGGCGGACTGCACATCCCGCTCGACGGACAGGGTGACCCGGCCAATATCGCCATGGCGCTGGCCCGCGGCGCACGTCGGAAAGGCGTAAAAGTGTTCGAAAACACGCGCGTCGAGGCGATCCATGTAAACGATGGCCGCGTCACGGGCGCGCGCACGGACCGTGGCGAGATCACGGCAGACGTGGTCGTCAACTGCGCCGGCATGTGGGGCCACGAGGTTGGCCGGATGGCAGGCGTCAACGTGCCGTTGCATGCCTGCGAGCATTTCTACATCCTGACCGAAGCGGTATCAGGCCTGCCTGGCAATCTGCCCGTCCTGCGCGTTCCTGACGAGTGCGCCTACTACAAAGAGGATGCCGGAAAGATTCTCCTCGGCGCATTTGAGCCGGAGGCGAAACCCTGGGGTATTGACGGGATCCCGGAAGACTTCTGCTTTGATGAATTGCCGGAGGATTTCGATCATTTCCAGCCGATTCTTGAAAATGCGGTCAAACGGATGCCGCTGCTTGAAAGCGCCGGCATACATACCTTCTTCAACGGGCCTGAGAGCTTTACGCCGGACGACCGCTATCTGCTGGGCCCTTCACCGGAGGTGGAGAACTTTTTCGTCGCCGCCGGGTTCAACTCCGTCGGCATCCAATCGGCTGGCGGCGCAGGAAAGGCGCTTTCAGAATGGATTGTCGAAGGTTCGCCACCCTTCGACCTTTGGGACGTCGATATCCGGCGCATGGAACCGTTCCAGGGCAACCGGATCTACTTGCAAAAGCGGGTTACGGAAACGCTTGGGCTGCTCTATGCCGATCACTTTCCCTATCGACAATATGCATCAGCGCGCGACGTGCGCCACACGCCGTTCCACGAGAAAATGGCTGAACGCGGTGCCTGTTTCGGCGAAACGGCCGGTTGGGAACGCCCGCACTGGTTCGTTCCCGCTGAAGACCTGGAGAGGGGCGTCAAGCCAGAATACGAATACAGCTGGAAACGTCAGAACTGGTTCGACTATGCTGCCGGCGAGCATCGGGCCGTCCGTGAGACCGCCGGAGCGTTCGACCTTTCGGCGTTCGGGAAATTCCATGTGGAGGGGCCGGACGCGATGGACGTATTGCAGCGCATTTGCGGAAACGATATCGATGTTGCGCCCGGCCGCATCGTCTATACGCAATGGCTGAACGCCCGCGGCGGCATCGAGGCAGACCTGACGGTCACGCGGCTGTCGAAGGATCGCTTTCTCGTGATCACCGGTGCGGCGGTCGCCAATCGCGATTTCACGTGGCTGAAGCGCAATATTCCAGACGAGGCGCGTTGCATTGCGGTCGATGTCACGGCATCCGAAGCCGTTCTCGGGATCATGGGCCCCCAGGCGCGCAATATCCTCGAAAAAGTGACGTCTGCAGATATGGCCAATGAAGCGTTTGCCTTTGGAACGGCGCAAACGATCGAGCTTGGTATGGCGACCGTCCGCGCCCACCGCATCACCTATGTCGGCGAACTGGGATGGGAGCTTTACGTCTCCTCCGAAATGGCGCGTCACGTATTCGATACCGTCATGGAAGTAGGCGAAAGTCTTGGACTAAGGCTTGCGGGCATGCACGTGCTCGACAGTTGCCGCATGGAGAAAGCCTACCGGCATTTCGGCCACGACATTGCAGACGAGGATCACGTGCTTGAGGCGGGTCTTGGTTTTGCGGTCAAGAGGGACAAGCCAGAGAGCAAATTCGGCCCGTTCATCGGCCGCGAAGCCGTGCTTGAACGCCGTGCACAGGGTCTTACAAGACGCCTCGTGCAGTTCAAGCTTCGGGACCCCGAGCCACTTCTCTATCACGCGGAGCCGATCGTGCGCGACGGCGCAATCGTTGGCTATCTGACATCGGGGAATTACGGCCACCATCTGGGTGCGGCCATCGGCCTTGGCTATGTTCCGGTCCGCGATGGCGAGACGGCCAGCGACATGTTGGCGTCCGCCTTCGAAATCGAAGTCGCTGGTACTCGATTTGATGCTGATGCCAGCCTAAAACCGCTTTACGATCCCGAAAACAGCCGCATAAAGCTTTAGCATTCGTTGGAAGGGGACGGGCGTTATTGCCAGTCTGGCAGGATTGCTTCTCTTTCGGCATCTTTCGTATAAATACGAGTTGCCATGACACAGGAACACAGGAGGGCCGGGCGTGAGTGATGCACTGCAGCGTCATTACGACATTTTGATTGTCGGGGCCGGTATCGCTGGCGCGTCCGTGGCTTATGAGCTTGCCGCAGACGCCAAAGTGGCCGTGCTCGAAATGGAGGACCATCCGGGTTACCACACAACCGGGCGCTCGGCGGCAGTGTATTCGGAAATCTATGGGCCGGCTCCGATCCGCGCACTCACGAGCCAGGGGCGTGCCTTTTTTGAAGACCCGCCAGATGTTTTCGGAAACGATCCGCTGTTGACGCCGCGCGGCGTGATCTACATCGCCAGGGATGACCAGCTTGAGAGTCTCGCGGCGCTCGAAAAGTCGATAGGTGACAAGCCGGGTGTACGCCCGGTCGAAGCAGATGACATCCAAGAGCTGATGCCGCTCCTGCGCGATGGTTACGTTGCCGGTGGACTGTTCGAGGAAAGCGCCCGCGGTATTGATGTGAACTCCCTGCATCAGGGCTATCTGAGGGGATTGCGAAGTCGCGATGGTGAAGTCTTCACCAATGCGGAGGTGGTTGCGGCCGAGCGCAAGGCCGGCCACTGGCGCGTTTCGACCAAGGCCGGTGACTTTTCAGCCCCCGTTTTGATCAATGCCGCAGGTGCATGGGCAGATGAATTTGCAGTCATTGCGGGCGCAAAGAAGGTCGGCCTTGTCCCAAAGCGGCGAACCGCGTTGATCGTTCCGGCGCCAGAAGGGGTAAACCCGGACCCTTGGCCAGGGACCGTCGATGTCGATGAAGAGTTCTACCTCAAACCCGACGCCGGCCGGCTGCTCATTTCACCGGCGGACGAAACCCCTTCGGCGCCCTGCGACGCGCAACCGGAGGAAATCGACATCGCCATTTGCATCGAGCGCATCCACCAGGCTTACAAGCTCAATGTTCGCCGGATCGAGAATTCCTGGGCCGGGTTGCGCAGCTTTGTCAGCGACCACGCCCCGGTTTGCGGGTTCGACCCGGATGTGGAAGGGTTTTTCTGGTTGGCCGGGCAGGGCGGTTACGGCATACAGTCTTCGCCGGGTCTTTCGCAGTTTGCCGCAAGTCTCGTGCGTGGCGCGCCGCTGCCGTCCGGGCTGGGAGAACGGGGTTTCGAGATTGCGTCGGTTGCTCCCGAGCGCATGAGGCAGTAGCCCGATCCGGCATGAGCTGTACATATACAGACACCTAAAATTTTTAAGCTTGAAACATATTCCAAAGGGTGGCACGGTCCCACGCGTTTAAACGCGGCCACTGCGAGAGGTGCAGCAAATGTCCGAACTCTCAGGAAAACATGCGGTGGTGACAGGCGGTGGATCGGGAGTAGGCGCATCTATCGCAACGGCACTCGCTCAAGCCGGCGCGACAGTCACGATCTCAGGCCGGCGGCAAGACGTGTTAGACGAGACGGCCGGAAGTTCGGACCGGATCTCGGCTTTCCAGTGCGACGTGACTGATCCGGACAGTGTAAAGAGGCTGTTTTCGGAAGCGGGCCATGCCAATGGCGGCGTCGATATCGTGGTTGCCAACGCAGGCGCGGCTGAATCAGTGCCGTTCCACAAGGAAGCGCTCATGGCGTGGCAAAAGACAATCGACGTGAACCTGACGGGTGCGTTTCTCACAATGCAATCCGGTCTCGCATCCATGGCCGGCAGGGGATGGGGCCGTATCATCACGATTGCCTCCGTTGCCGGCTTGAAGGGGTACCCCTATATCGCTGCCTATTGTGCCGCAAAGCATGGGCTCGTTGGTCTCACGAAATCAGTAGCGATGGAGGTTGCAAAGAAGGGGATCACCGTCAATGCCATCTGCCCAGGTTACACGGAAACGCCAATGCTGGATCAGACTCTCCAGAATATTACCGACAAAACGGGGATGAGCCGCGAGGAAGCAGCCGACACGCTGTTGCGGCAAAATCCGACGGGACAGTTCGTCCAGCCCGAAGAGGTGGCGCAGATGGTGCTTTGGCTTTGCGGTCCGAATTCTGCGTCAATTACCGGCCAGGCGCTATCCGTCTCGGGAGGAGAAATATGAACGTTGCCGAAAAATCCGTGCCTGTACGCGATCGCAACAAGCAACGACTGCGCATTTGGCTTCGACTGCTCAAGATATCGCGCCAGATGGAAGCGGAGATCCGGGAGCGGCTGCGGGTCGAGTTTGGCACGACGCTGCCGCGCTTTGATGTGCTTGCAGCACTGTACCGCGAGCGCGAAGGCATGAAGATGAGTGCGCTATCGACCGTTCTGATGGTTTCAAACGGCAATGTGACGGGTATCGTCGAACGTCTGGTTGGCGACGGACTGGTGGTGCGCGTTCCGGTTAGTGGCGATCGGCGGGCGATGGTGGTGCGCCTGACTGAAAGGGGACGTGAGGAGTTTGCCCATATGGCAAAGGTTCATGAAGGATGGGTGGCGTCGATGCTTGATGATTTGAGCGACGATGATGCGGATGTCCTGTTCGATCTTCTCGACAACACACAGATCAAGGAGGCGACGGCAGAATGAGCGCGATGGCAAAACTCAATCCCGAGCACTTCATCTGGCGCATGGAAGGCACGGTTGCGGTCATCAAGCTCGACCGGCCCGAACGCAAGAACCCGCTGACTTTCGAGAGCTATGCCGAGTTACGCGATACCTTTCGCGATATGGTCTATGCTGACGATGTCGATGCCGTCGTTTTCGCGTCGAACGGCGGCAATTTCTGCTCCGGCGGAGACGTCCACGATATTATCGGGCCGCTCCTCGACCGGGACATGAAGGGCCTGCTGGAATTTACCCGCATGACCGGCGATCTCGTGAAAGCCATGATCGGTTGCGGCAAGCCGATTATCGCCGCCGTCGACGGCGTTTGCGTCGGTGCAGGCGCGATCGTAGCAATGTCATCGGACATGCGGTTCGGCACGGCGGACTCAAAGACCGCGTTCCTGTTTACACGCGTGGGACTTGCCGCCTGCGATATGGGTGCATGTGCGATCCTGCCGCGCATCATCGGTCAGGGCCGCGCCAATGAGTTGCTTTATACGGGTCGGTCCATGTCCGGTGAAGAGGGCGAACGCTGGGGTTTCTTCAATCGGCTTGTTGCTCCAGACAGCTTGGAAGACGATGCGATAGCCTTCGCAAAGAAGCTCGCGGACGGTCCCAATTTCGGTCACATGATCACCAAGACCATGCTCAAGCAGGAGTGGGCGATGGGCCTCGACGAAGCGATCGAGTCGGAGGCTCAGGCGCAGGCGATCTGCATGCAGACGAAGGATTTCGGGCGCGCCTACGAGGCCTTCGTGGCAAAGCAGAAGCCTGTTTTTGAAGGGAACTGAACATGGCGGATCGCAGTTTCCTCGGATGGCCGTTCTTTGAAGACGGACACCGTGCCTATTACGAAGAGTTCGATGCTTGGGTTCAGACCCATCTGACTGACATTGACCATGGCGACATCGACGCCAGTTGTCGTCGCATCGCATCGCGTCTCGGTGAGGCGGGCTTTCTCGATTCGTCTGCAGTCGATCCGGCCAATCCGCAGTCGCAACTCGACGTGCGGACCTTGTGCATGACGCGCGAGATCCTGGCACGCCATGATGGCCTTGCGGATTTCGCCTTTGCGATGCAGGGCCTTGGGACCGGAGCGCTATCGCTTTTCGGTACGCCCGCGCAACAACATGATTGGTTGACGCTTACGCGGCGCGGCGAAGCTCTCTCTGCCTTTGCCCTTTCGGAACCACGCTCCGGTTCGGATGTTGCCAACATGGAAATGTCGGCAGTGCGCGACGGCGACGCGTTTGTGCTCAACGGCGAAAAAACATGGATTTCGAACGGCGGCATTGCAGACGTTTACACGGTCTTTGCCCGCACAGGCGAAGCGCCGGGTGCAAAGGGCATAACCGCCTTCGTCGTTCCGGCAGAAACGCCGGGGCTCAACATTGCCGAACGGATCGACGTCATCGCGCCGCATCCGTTGGCGCGGCTCTCCTTTGAGGATTGCCGGATTCCGGCCAGTTCCGTTATCGGCGAGCCTGGCAGTGGTTTTCGCATCGCAATGTCCGTTCTTGACGTATTCCGGTCTACCGTTGGTGCCGCTGCTCTAGGCTTTGCGCGACGCGCGCTCGACGAAACGGTCAAGAGGGCGGCCAGCCGCGAACTCTTCGGTGCACCGCTTGCCGATCTCCAGATGGTACAGGGCCATATCGCCGATATGGCGCTTGATGTCGATGCCGCGGCATTGCTGATTTACCGGGCGGCATGGACCAAGGATATGGGCGCAGTGCGGGTCACGCGGGAGGCCGCCATGGCAAAGTTGTATGCCACGGACAAGGCCCAGGAGGTTATCGACAAGGCGGTGCAGATCCACGGTGGCGATGGCGTACGCAGCGGCCACATCGTTGAGAGCCTTTACCGCGACATCCGGGCTTTGCGTATTTACGAGGGCGCATCGGACGTTCAGAAAATTGTCATTGCCAGACAGGCATTGGCCTCTGCCGGAGCTAAGTTATGACACAGCCCAATCTCGGCCCGTCGGCCCATACCGACACATTCTCGCGGGATAATCTGCCGCCAATGGAAAGCTGGCCTGAACTGGATATGTCGCGCTTCGATTATCCGGACAGACTGAATGCGGGCGTCGAACTGACGGATGTGATGGTCGAGAAGGGATTTGCCGACCATACGGCCCTGATCGGCAACGGCCGTAGGCGGACCTACAAGGAATTGGCAGATTGGACGAACCGTATCGCCCATGCGCTGGTCGAAGACTACGGTGTTCAGCCCGGCAACCGAGTGCTGATCCGCTCGGCCAACAATCCGGCCATGGTTGCCTGTTGGCTTGCGGCGACAAAAGCCGGCGCGGTGGTGGTCAATACCATGCCCATGCTGCGCGCTGCCGAGCTTTCCAAAATCGTCGACAAGGCGGAGATTTCGCTGGCTCTTTGCGACACCCGCCTGATGGATGAACTGACCCATTGCGCCAAGGACAGCAAGTTTCTGGAAAAGGTGGTCGGCTTCGATGGCACCGCCAATCACGACGCCGAACTTGACCGTATCGCCCTTAACAAGCCGGTTCTCTTCAAGGCAATCGATACCGGCCGTGACGATGTCGCGCTTCTGGGCTTCACGTCGGGCACCACCGGAGAGCCGAAAGCGACCATGCATTTCCATCGCGATTTGCTGGTCATCGCCGATGGCTATGCAAGCGAGGTTCTGGGCGTTACTCCCGATGATGTCTTTGTTGGTTCGCCACCGCTCGCCTTCACGTTCGGTCTTGGCGGGTTGGCGATCTTTCCGCTGCGGTTTGGCGCTGCGGCGACGCTGCTTGAGGAGGCAACGCCGCCCAATATGGTCGACATCATCCAGACCTATGGAGCGACGATCTGTTTCACAGCGCCAACGGCCTACAGGGCAATGCTTGCAGCCATGGATGAAGGCGCGGACCTTTCATCCCTGCGCGTGGCTGTATCAGCGGGCGAAACGCTGCCGGCGCCTGTCTACGATGCATGGATGGAAAAAACCGGCAAACCGCTGCTCGACGGTATCGGTGCAACGGAAATGCTGCATATCTTCATTTCCAACCGGCTCGGCCATTCGCAGCCCGCAGCAACGGGAACGCCTGTTACCGGCTACCGCGCGATGGTCGTTGACGATGATATGAAGGAAAAGCCGCGTGGAGAACCCGGGCGGCTTGCGGTGCGCGGACCGACCGGCTGTCGCTATCTCAACGACGAGAGGCAGGCGGAATATGTCGTCGATGGCTGGAACATCACAGGTGACGCGTTCATGCAGGACGAAGCAGGCATCTTCCACTTCGTGGCGCGTGCCGACGACATGATTATTTCGTCGGGTTACAACATTGCGGGCCCCGAGGTCGAGGCCGCACTGCTTGCCCACGCCGACGTTTCCGAATGCGGGGTGATCGGCGTCGCGGACGAGGAGAGGGGGCAAATCGTTGAAGCGCATATCGTGCTCAATCAAGGTGTCGAGGCGAATGCGGATACGGTCAAACGTCTGCAGGATTACGTCAAGGCCACCATTGCGCCCTACAAGTATCCAAGGTCAATCAAATTCATCGACGGTCTGCCAAAGACACAGACCGGGAAGGTGCAGCGTTTCAGACTGCGGAGCGGCGGCTGAGCCAAGGGGGAGAATGGCGGCATGAAAATACTGAATCCGGAGGGCTGGAAGCCTGCGAAGGGCTACGCCAATGGCGTTCAGGCGCGCGGTGAGATTGTCGTAACAGGTGGGCTTGTTGGCTGGAACAAGGACCAGGTGTTCGAAACCGATGACTTTGTCGGTCAGTGCGAGCAAACATTTGTCAATATTGTCGACGTGCTCAAAGAAGCCGGTGCCTCGCCTGAAAACCTGGTACGTCTCACGTGGTACATTACGGACAAGCAGGAATACTTGGCCCGTCCGCGCGAACTCGGCGAGGCCTATCGCCGCGTTATCGGACGGCACTTTCCGGCAATGGCCGTGGTTCAGGTTACCGCTCTTATCGAGGACCGCGCGAAGGTGGAGATCGAGGCGACCGCCATCATCCCGGATGACTGACCGGGTCTTATCGTCAGAAAGCCTTGAGCCATTTGCGCCAGCGTGCGGCTACTCCGCACAACGGCTAAACTCGAGGATATCGCCTGGCTGGCATTCGAGAACGTCGCAGATTTTGGCAAGGGTTTCGAAACGGATCCCCTTAACCTTGGCAGTCTTGATCAGCGACACGTTCTGCTCACTGATGGAAATGGCAGCGGCTAGCTCTTTCAGCTTCATCTTGCGCTTGGCAAGCATCACGTCGAGGTTGACAATAATCTTCATCGTTCAGCTTCAAATAAACGAGGCATTTTCGTCATCGATCGCTTTGCCGGCGACAAAGATCTGGGCGACAAACACAAACAGCAATGCGCTGAACAGTTTTGCGAGATCCGCAGAGCCGAAGCTGATGCTCATCTGATTTGGCATGCCGGGCGTTCCGGCCGACACGACGGCAGTCAGAACCGCATTCTGGAAAACGCCGACAAAAACCATAGCAAGACTGACCCAGGCAAATCGACGAAAGCCCGCAATCGAACGTGCTGAGAACCAGTAGCCGCGTGCGCTTTCGTGAAATGTCTGGCGCAGGCCGGCCAGACCGTAAATCAGAATCGAAACTCCAATCAGCTGCGTTGCGAGTGCGAGGATCCGGGCCAGAAGACTCGTCTCGGTCAAATCAACACTGACTGCGCCGATGGTCGGCATCACCGAGAGCCATTGCGGGAAGATCCACACGGCCGCTATCGTCAGCGGCAACAGTATCATGCCGACCGCAGTCAATGTGGCGAGATTGCGCGCCAGCCGCTGGATTTGGTGTGTTGCATTGCGACGGCTGTGGGTGGAACCTGATGGCATACGAATCATCCATGTTTCATTCATTTAATTTAACGTAAAACATGAAAATATTGATGTCAATTTTGTTTTTTGCTTGATCAGGTCTGCATTGACCGACCTTCGCGATCGAAGGCGAACAGGCGATTTTCGTCCGGTGTCGCGAAGAGCCTGTCATCGGCATCAAACTCATGCTGACCGAAAAGGCGAACAGTCAGCATGCCGATCGCGTCGGATTGCATATAGAGGATCGTATCAGCGCCCAGATGTTCAGCATGCAGAACCTTACCGCTCCAGCGGCCCTGCTGGCGGTTGACAGTGATGTGTTCGGGGCGGATTCCAACGGTCGCGGCATCGCTGTCATCCAGCTTGTCGCCATTGATGAAGTTCATCTGCGGGGAACCGATGAATCCGGCGACGAACAGATTGGCCGGATTGTTGTAGAGCTCCATCGGTGTGCCGATCTGTTCGACAATGCCGTTGTTGAGAACCACGATCCTGTCAGCAAGCGTCATCGCTTCCACCTGGTCATGCGTCACATAGATCATTGTTGCCTTGAGATCATGGTGGAGGCGGGCGATTTCCAGACGGGTGTTGACGCGCAGCGCCGCGTCCAGATTTGAAAGCGGCTCGTCGAACAAAAACAGCTTCGGCTCGCGAACGACCGCGCGACCGATGGCAACACGCTGGCGCTGACCGCCGGACAATTCGGCGGGATACCGATCAAGATACTCTTCGAGCGACAGCATTTTCGAGGCGCCGTCTATGCGGCTTGCGACCTGATCGGCTGGCTGTCCGGCCTGTTTGATACCGAGCGCCATGTTCTTTCGCACTGTGAGGTGCGGATACAGCGCATAGGTCTGGAACACCATTGCGATACCGCGCTTTGATGGTGGCAGATGCCCGACAGGCTGGTCGTCGATGCTGACCGACCCTTCCGTTGCATCCTCAAGCCCGGCTATAACGCGCAGCAGCGTGGATTTTCCGCAACCCGAAGGCCCGACAAAGATCACAAATTCGCCGTCCTCGACCGCGAGGCTGATTCCTTTGAGCACTTCGACGGTCCCGAAGGATTTACGGATATTTTCTAGGACGAGTGAGCCCAACTCAGTAACCCTGTCTTCGTTGCGTTTCGCGCAATCGGCTGATGGCGATCTCCACCGCTACGCCAATCTGACCGGCTTACCGGTTTGCACACTTTCATCGGCGGCAATGCACACATGGAGCGACTTGACCGCGTCGTCCATATGGCGCGTGAGATCGCTGTCCTGTCTAATGGCCTTCAAGAAAAACGCCTGCTCGCGGTCACACAATTCCTGATGGTTCGGCTCGCCTTGCATCGAAACCATTTCGTCATCGTGGACGAAGTCGCCATTTTCGCCTGTTTCGGAGCGATGGATCCTGATCTTCTGGGTCATCGTATGTGTGTCGATATCGTCCGATTTTGCGCTATCGGACATGACGATGGACACACAGCCCTTTGGTGACAGAACGTCTTTCACGAAAAAAGCCGTTTCCGAGATCATTGGCCCCCAGCCGACTTCATACCAGCCGATCGAACCGTCTTCGAACAGCACCTGGAGATGGCCGTAATTGTACATGTCCGCAGCGATCTCATCGCTCAGCCGCAGGCCCATTCCGCGTACCTCGACCGGATTGGCGTCGACGATCTGGCACATCACGTCGACATAGTGCACGCCGCAATCGACGATCGGTGAAGTCGACTTCATCAGTTGCTTATGGGTATGCCAGGTGTCGCCGCTCGACTGTTGATTGAGATTCATCCGGAACACGTACGGGCCGCCAAGTTCCCGCGAAACCTCGATCAGATGCTGCCATGACGGATGGTGGCGCAGAATATAGCCGACTACAAGCTTGCGGCCGTTGGCCACGGCGCAATCGACAACGCGACGCGCGTCTTCGACGGTTGCCGCCAGGGGTTTTTCGACAAACACATGACAGCCGCGTTCCATGGCATGGATCGCATAGGCGGCATGGCTGTCGGTGTAGGTATTGATGGAAACAGCGTCCGGTGCGAGGGCATCGACCGCTTCGTTGAAGGACGGATCGACGCGATAGCTGCTCAGTTCTGCCGGTAGGGAAACGCTGGAGCGATTGACGAGCCCAGCAATGGTGAAGCCTGGATTGTGATGATAGGCAAGCGCGTGGCTGCGGCCCATATTGCCGAGACCGGCGACAAGGATGCTTACAGGGGTATCGGTCATTTGACGGCTCCTGCGGTAATGCCGCGAATGAGTTGACGCGAAAAAATCACGTAGAGAACAAGAACGGGCAGGATGGCAAGCGACAGTGCTGAAAGGACGGCATTCCAGTTGGTGACGAACTGACCAATGAAAACCTGTGCGCCAAGCGTGATCGTCTTCGTTTCCTCGGCCGGTGCAAGGATGAGCGGAAACCACAGATCGTTCCAGATCGGGATCATCGTAAACACGGCCACTGTCGCCATTGCCGGGCGTACCAGCGGCAGAACAAGGCGCAGGAAAATCCTGTATTCGGAAAGGCCGTCGATGCGTCCGGCGTCTTTCAGATCGGCGGAAAGCTGGCGCATGAACTCCGAGAGAATAAAGATCGCGAGCGGCAGACCCTGCGCCGTGTAGACGAGGATCAGTGCCGTTCGCGTGTTCACTAGCCCGCCTGCGACCATCAGTTCAAGGATCGCCACGGTCCCGAGACGGATCGGGATCATGATGCCGAGCGCCAGGTAAAGACCCATCAGCGTATTGCCGCGGAACCGGTATTCCGACAGGGCAAATGCCGCCATTGCGCCGAACAGCAGTACAAAAAACAATGAAAGGACAGTGACGATCAGGCTGTTCTGGAAATAAAGGAGAAAGTCGCCCTGGGCGAGTACCGTTTCATAGCCGATCAGGCTGAATGTCTCCGCATCGGGCAGCGACAGCGGTGAGCGGAAAATGGCCTGGCGCGATTTCAGCGAGTTGATGACGATAACGACAACCGGAAACAGCGCAATGACCGTGTAGGTCGCCAGAATGGCGTGGGCTGCAAAGGATCGGGTCATGGAATGGGTTGCTTTGGCCATTACCGCCTCAGAACTGATAGCGGCGCAGCCGCGTCTGGATGCCGAAGAGATAGATGCAAACACCGGCGAGGATGATGAGGAACATCAGTGAAGCGATTGCCGAACCCATATTGGGGTCGCCGATCTGCAGTTGGAAGCCGAAAAACGTTCGATAGAGGAAGGTGCCGAGAATGTCCGTCGCATAGTTCGGGCCGGCAAGGGCGCCTTGGGTCGTGTAAATCAGATCGAACGCGTTGAAGTTGCCGACGAAAGTCAGGATCGAGATGATGCCGATAGACGGCAGGATCAGCGGCAGCTTGATCTTCCAGAACTGCGACATGCCAGTCACCCCGTCGCATTCGGCTGCCTCCAAAACCTCATCGGGGATCGACAGCAATGCGGCGTAGATCAGCATCATGGGAATGCCGATGAACTGCCAGACCGAAATAAGGCTGAGTGTGGTCAGAGCATATTCAGGCCGTCCGAGCCACGGCGCAAACAGGCTCTTGAGCCCAACCGCATCAAGCATGTCCGGCGCGATTCCCCAGAGCGGGCTCAGGATCAGCTTCCATGCAAATCCGACAATAACAAAGGAGAGGATCGTCGGTACGAAAATGGCCGTGCGGTAGAAGACTGAAAAACGGAGCTTCGGGCTTGAGAGCAGGGCGGCAAACAATATGCCAAGCGGATTTTGCACCAGCATATGAACAATGAAAAACCAAGTGTTGTTGCCAAAGGCGTTCCAGAATGAATCGGACCAACGCGGATCACCCAGCAAAGTGCGGAAATTGTCCAGGCCGACAAAAACCTGTTGCTGATCGACCTGCCGAAACAGCGACAGTTGCAGCGTTCCGAACAGGGGAAGGATCATGACTGCCGTGTAGACAAGCACAGCGGGTGCCAGAAAGACTGCAATGTGCCAGCGCACCGGCCGCCGCTTGTGAACGCGCGTGCTCATCAATGTCCCCCTGACTCGGATAGGAACCGGGCCGGAATGCTGTTCCGGCCCAGCCCGCCATTCTAGTTGTGCATGTCGTTCCAGCTGGCGAGACCGTCCTGCAGGCGTTTAGCCGCGTCAGCAGGGGTCTCGGTTCCGCGGATCACATTGGCGGAAGCGTTCCAGGTCTCGTTTTCGAGGTTGGGCGTTCCGCGCGAAAGGATCTGGTATGTCGAGCGGATCGTCGAGTTGCACTTTTCACGCCACGAGATGAATTCCTGGGCAAGCGGATCCTCAAGTGCAACCGGTTCATTCGAAAGCGGGAAGAAGCCGGGCAGCGCATTGGCGTAGAGTTCCGCAAACTCGGGCGATGACACCCAGTTCAGGAAGGTTTTCGCTGCTTCGGGATGGGCTGTGTTGGCATTCATGCCGATTGCAATGTCCGTATGGTCCGAGATGTAACACTCGTCTCCGTCATTGGCGACCGGAGGCAGGAAAGCGCCCATTTCGAAATCCGCCAGATTGTTGAAGCCGGAAATCTCCCAGGAACCGGCGGGGTAAACGGCGGCCCGGCCAAGCGTAAACATGTTCTGGCTGTCGGGGTAGGTTTGCGCCTCAAACCCGTCGCCCAGATAGTCCTTCCAGCGTGCGAGCACCTCGTAAGGTTTGACCCAGTTTTCATCCGTCAGTTTCTGCTCGCCCTTGATGAGCGCCAGGCGGCCGTCCTCGCCTTTCCAGTAATTGGGTCCGATGTTCTGGTAGCCCATCGTCGCTGCTTCCCACTGGTCATTGGTACCCATCGCCATCGGGATATAGCTGCCATCTTCCTTGATCTTGTCGAGCATTGCGAAGAATTCAGCTTCCGTCTGTGGGGCGGAAAGTCCGAGCTCTTCGAACGCATCCTTGTTGTAAATGAAGCCGTGGATCACCGAAGCCATCGGAACACAGAACGGCGTTGAACCGTCGTCCGTGATCCAAGCGGATTTCGCCACGTCGCTGAAGTTGCCAATGCCTTCCAGGTCCGTAACCGGCGCGAGGTGGCCTGCCTCATAAAGGGCGAGGGAGGCGTCAAAAGGCCGGCACGTGATCAGATCACCAGCAGTCCCGGCTTCGAGCTTGGAGTTGAGCGCCGCGTTGTACTCGGTCGGCGCCGAGGGTGTGAACTTCACTTTGATGCCGGGGTGTGAGGCTTCAAATGCCGGGATGAGCTTGGTTTGCCAGATTTCGAGGTCGTCGTTGCGCCAGCTTTCAATTGTCAGTTCCACGTCTTGCGCATGAGCAAGGCCGACGCTTACAAGCAGCGTCGATGCCGACAACAGTCCCGTGATGTATTTTCGTGTCATTTCAGTCTCCCGTTTATTGCGCTTCAAGCGCGTTGATTATCAGAGTCTACACCCTGTTTTAGTGCGGCCGTTGCCGACCGTACGTTTCCATCGTTTGGATATGAGATGGCGCTCGCCTTTTCGTGATTGCTGAACCCGCGCGCAGGTAACCCTGATGCCGCCATCGTTCGTCAAGCAGGATAGAGAGAGAGTTTCAATCGGCTCTTCGCGATTCATCCCGGTTGAGCGCTGGTGCGTGCCTTGGGTGATTGAGTTTCGCATCTGCGCCTCCTCCGAAGAATAATGCCAAAAAAATACCAATTGTCCAGCAACCGGGCGAAAAAATTAACCATGATCTCCAACGCGTAAATATCTCTCAATGAAATTATGTGTTTACAGGCAATCAAGTTTTTTCAGATTGCCCTTTGGTTAATGGTATTTTATTGGTATTATCTAATCGAGGAGAAGACGATGAGCGCGTTTTTCATCGGCATTGACGGCGGGGGAAGCGGTTGCCGGGCGGCCGTGGCCGGACCGGATGGCGTGGTGCTCGGACGGGGCACAAGCGGTGCCGCCAATGTGCTGACCGACATTGACGGCGGAACCCGCCACATCATCGAAGCCGCTGGCGAAGCATGCCGGGAAGCTGCCTGCGGTGCGGACGTCCTTGAAAAGAGCGACGCCGTGCTTGGCCTTGCGGGGGCAAATGTCGAGGCAACCGTTCGTGCCGTCGTTGAGCGGCTCCCGTTTCGCCGTTGCGCCGTTGAGAGTGATGCATTGATCGCAGCACACGGTGCCTTGGGCGATCACAACGGTGCCGTAGCGATCCTCGGAACAGGTTCGGTTTTTGCATCGAAGAATGATGATCAAATCCAGACCGTCGGGGGTTGGGGTTTCGTCGTGGGAGACCAGGGAAGTGGAGCGGTCCTCGGCCGCCGGCTCATGCAGCGCGCGCTGTTGGCACATGACGGTGTCAAGCCGGGATCGCCCGCAACGGCGCATATCCTGCGCGAATTCGGCGATGATCCGGCTGCGCTTGTGGCTTTTGCGCACAAAGCCGTGCCTGGCGAATTCGCCCGGTATGCCCGGTTGGTGATCGACTATGCGGACAGGGGCGATGCGGTTGCCGGTGAACTGCTCGTGGCGGGCGCTAGGGATGTCGATGCATCTATCGCCGTTACCCTTCAACGCACGGAACGCCGGCTCTGCCTGCTTGGTGGTCTGGCTGCAGCTTATGAACCGCGGCTGAGCACCGAGCACCGCGCCTGCCTCGTTCCGGCGCTTGCCGACGCTGTCGAAGGCGCATCAAGGCTTGCCGTTAAGCGTTTTGGCGCCGGGGGCGGGCACAATGACTGATCGTTTCCAGTCAATCTTTTCCGGTGAAAAGGTGCAGGCGGAAGGCAGCGGGCCGCTCTATCTGAAGATCCGAAACCGGGTCGAACGTGCCATCAGCGACGGGCTTTTAAGTGACGGCGATGCGCTGCCTTCCGAACGCGACATTGCCGATCTCGCAGATGTCTCGCGCGTGACTGTGCGCAAGGCGGTTCAGGATCTGGTCAAGGACGGTATTCTGATCCAGCGTCACGGATCGGGGACATTCGTTTCAAAACCCCTTGCCAAAGTTGAACAACCATTGTCCCGACTGACGTCATTTACGGAGGATATTTCGCGGCGCGGTTGGAGTTCCCGGTCCGAATGGCTGAAGCGCGGCATTTTTGCGCCTTCTCCGGAAGAGACCGTAACGCTTGGGCTCGGACCGGGCGATGAAGTGGTGCGCATCGATCGCCTGCGCATTGCCGATGATTTGCCGCTTGCCATCGAAAGGGCGTCGATTTCAAGCCGGATGCTTCCCGATCCCCGCGCAGTCGAGCATTCGCTATACGCCGCCCTCGGAAACTACGGATATCGGCCGACCAGGGCGTTGCAGCGTATTTCGGCGACCAATCTCGGGGCTGAGGATGCCGCCCTTCTCGGTGTTGCTGTTGGCGATGCGGGTTTGCGGATTGAACGCATATCCTACCTCAAGACCGGACGGGTCGTCGAATTTACCCGATCGCTCTATCGCGGGGATGCCTACGACTTTGTTGCCGAACTGACCATTGGCAAGAGCTGAGCTGCGAGGAACTGCCGTGAGCCATATGCGCAATGAGATCAATGAGATACCAGCGGCAGCGGCGCGGCTGATTGAAGACTTGTCAAAGGATTGTTCTGAAATAGGTCCCATGCTGAGGGCGCGCGATCCGGCTTTTGTCATGACTGTTGCGCGCGGATCGTCGGATCATGCCGCCGCATTCATCAAATATGCGATCGAGATCAAGGCAGGTTTGGCGGTTGCGTCCATCGGGCCTTCGGTCGCCTCGATTTACGGCGCCACCTTGTCGGCACAACGGGCGGTTTGCCTTTCCATTTCGCAGTCCGGGCGCAGTCCGGACATCGTCGCCATGCAGAAGGCGGCCGGGGCCGGAGGCGCGCTCACCCTCGCGCTGACAAACGATCCGCAGGCACCGCTGGCCGATCAGAGCGATGTGGCAATCGACATCAAAGCCGGCCCGGAACACGCGGTTGCCGCAACGAAATCGTTTGTCAATTCCGTCCTTGCGGGTCTCATGGTCGTGGCCGCTTGGACACAGGATGCAATTCTCCTGAAAGCCCTGTACGACATGCCCGGGCAGCTTCAATCGGCGGTCGAGTTGGACTGGTCGTCGCTCGAACAGGCCCTTGAACAAGGCGGCTCGCTTTACATCCTGGGTCGCGGACCAACCTATGCAATCGCTGAGGAAGCGGCGCTGAAGTTCAAAGAGGTTTGCAACCGGCATGCCGAAGCCTACAGCGCTGCCGAGGTCCTGCACGGTCCGGTCTCACTTGTCGGCAGCAGTTTTCCTGTCCTTGCCTTTGCAGCTCGGGATGCCGCCGAGGCGTCCATTCGCGAGACAGCCGAAAAGTTGGCCGAGGATGGAGCGACGGTTCTGATCACTAGTGCTGGCACAACACGGGTCAGACCGCTCGCATATGTTGATACGGGCCATCCGCTTACAGATGCGCTTGCGCTGATTGTACCGCTCTATGGTTTCATGGAAGCGCTGGCGCGGCGTCACGGGCTCGATCCCGACAAACCGCAAAAACTCAACAAGATTACCGAAACTCTATGACGGCCATGAAAGCCATCACCGCACCGCGCATTTTCGACGCGGACAATACGCGTCAGGGACACGCGGTGCTCTATCGCGGCGACACGGTGGTTGATGTCGTACCGCTTTCCGATGTGCCGGATGACGTACAAATCGCCCGGTTTGAATCCGGTATGATTGTTCCGGGCTTTGTCGATCTCCAGGTCAATGGCGGTGGCGGTGTCCTTTTGAATGACGCACCGAGCGTCGAAACCATCCGGATTATTTGTAGAGCGCATGCACAATTCGGAACAACGGCGCTTCTGCCAACGCTGATAACGGACAGCCGGGAAGCGACTATTCAGGCGATCGATGCGGCTGCAGATGCGGTCGCCGCCATGGTGCCCGGTTGCATCGGCCTTCATCTGGAAGGCCCGCATCTTTCGCAGGCGCGACGCGGCGCGCATGATGCAACTTTGGTGCGTCCTGCCGATCATCAGGATATTGATCGGCTCATTGCTGCGTCCGACAGGATTTCCCACCTGCTTGTTACCGTGGCGCCCGAGGCCGTTTCGAACGCGCAAATAGAGATACTATCCAAGGCAGGAATATGTGTGAGCCTCGGCCACAGCGACGCCGATTGCAGCACTGCCATCGAGGCGATGCGGGCGGGTGCTTGTCTGGTTACCCATCTGTTCAATGCCATGAGTCCGCTCGGCCACCGCGCGCCTGGAATGGTGGGAGCAGCGCTTTCCTATGGCGGTGTCTCGGCCGGTCTGATCGCCGACGGAATTCATATCGACCCTGTTACGCTCGGTGTTGCCATTCGGGCTAAGACAGGGCCCGGAAAGCTGTTTCTTGTCACTGACGCGATGTCAACGATCGGCAGCACGCGCAAGTCCTTCGCGTTGAACGGCAGGACCGTTTACAGTTCCAATGGCCGGCTGACGCTCGAAGACGGGACGCTTGCCGGTGCCGATATCGATATGATGGCGTCCGTCCGTCTTCTTGTGAACAAAGTCGTCGTGGATGTCGAAGAGGCGCTGCGCATGGCAAGCCTTTATCCTGCTAAAGCGATCAGAGCCGCCAGCCGCCATGGCAGGATCGGCGAGGGCAGTGCCTCAGACCTCGTTCACCTGTCCGATGACCTCGAGATCAGTCGGGTCTGGATTGGCGGGAAAAGCGTGTTTCCGGTCAAACAACAAACCTCAGAATAAAAGCAAAGATTTCTTCTGTTCCGGTTGATCCGGCTGCTCATTGAGCGGCGGTTCCTCTTCGGCTTGCGGGATGGAAACCGCCTCCGGCAAGAAGCCGAACAGCGCATCGATATCGTCATAGGCCCCATCCGCCTGATCGGCACCGACGTTCAGCCCTTCGGGGATTTTGTGCGTTGTGCCGTCCGGCAGATCGAGGGTCATCGCGATTGCGCTTGCGTGTGCAGGCGAACTCGGATTAACCGTCAGATCGGGGATATCGGCATCGGTATCGGCAAAACCGGGCGCACCGCCCTTGGAAGCGGCGCCCAAATCGAAGCCGATCTCGCGGAACCGCTCCGGGAAGTTCTCGTCCTGCGCGATGTCTCCGTCGAAGATGATGTCAAATTGGTCGCTGTCCCATTGCCGGGTAAAATGACGCTCAAGGCTGTCGGCTGTATGGGCCGAGGCCCCTGAATTCAAGGCAACGGGCAGCGCGTCAGTTTCGCCAAACATCCTCGCCTGCTCCGGGCTACCGAACCCGATCGCATTGTTGTAGTGGCGCAATCTGCCGATCGCGCCCTTGGGAAAAATACCTTTACCCGTTTGATAGTACCAGGAATTGAGGAAGACATAGATATTGCCTTCGTTTTTCTGTAGCCCGCCAAGTTTGGATTGCGAGCTTTTGGTTCGTCCACGATCGGTCGTATGCAGGCTTGGCGGGTTCTTGACCCAGCCATAATTGCCATAGATGTAAATCCAGCCGGCCCGCTGTAACTCGAGTGAAAACGGGCGGTAGCAATCGTTGAATTGATTATGGCGCACGACCCAGTTCCAAGCATGGTCCTCGGGTTCAATCGCATTGTCGCGAATGCGCACAAACATGTTGTTTTCAATGAGGATATTTGCCGACGATCTTCGGCCCGCATTGAATCTCAGGGTCTTCGGATCGACATCCTCTCCGAGCCGGTCAACGCGGTTGAAAACATGGATCGCGTTGAAAGCATCCGAAATCCGGTTGTTTCGAATGACAATATTGCCCGCGATATCCCATCCCCGGAAAAAGTCGCCGTCGAGTGCACGAAAGTCGGCTTTGGGATCGACCCTCTCGCCGCTTGTGTCTCTCGAACCGTGTACCGCTTTCCAGGGTATGCTGTTCCAGAGCCTGTTATCCGGCGATACATCCTGCCGCCAATCGCACTTGCTGATCGTGATATCTCGCGTTGTGGTCCCGTTGGCGCCAATGGCGATGGTTCCTTCGCGAATCTTGAGGTGCTCCAAAGTCATGTGCTGGCACTCTTCAAGGTAGACAGCGGTCGGCCAGCATCGTTTGAAGGTGATGCCGCGGAGAACAATATGCCTGCAGTGAAGAAAGGCCAGCATTGCCTCGTCCGCTGTCTGGCCAACGCTTGGATAATTGCCAGCCGCCTCGCGGCGCATGGCAATGAGATTGGCGCGTTTGTTGTGTTTTTTCAGCGTGATCCCGCTGGTGAATACGGCGCCTTTTTCGGCTTCGATGACAATCGGTTTTTCCGCTGTGCCCGCAATGCCGGTTAGCACAAGCGGTCGATCATACTTGCCCTGCTTGACGACCAGGCGGTCACCGGCGCGCAGGTTGCGTGCGCGCTTGGTAATGTTGAATGGGTTTGCGTTTACGACACTCATGATTGCAGCCCATATACGTTTGGAAATGCAGTCCGCCAATTTCGCACTGCGGCATCGGTTTTACAAGCGGGCCGAGATCAGGCGCCTTTCAAAGCACAGCGGGTGATCAAAAAATGAAAAACATCGTATCTTATGTTAAAAGTTTATTGATTTGTAAAAATCGGTGCTCATATTGGCGCGCAGAAGCTGGAGTCCTTTTAGTGGCGTGCGTTGCGCCAGAAAACTGCAATTCGGTCCGCCGGTCGCCAAGAGCAGATCCGGATGACCGTATTGGGGGTAGTCTATCGCGCCAGACTACCCCCTTCTTTTCAATTCTGCGAAAAGCAAGCTGCTAGGGTCGCACATTGTGCGGTGCTGTTGCAGGACAATGGACTGTGGTATGCGTGCCTGCCCATGATGTAACGGCTTGAGAATGATTTGCCCGGGGAGGAGCAATGTATCTGGGTATCGATCTCGGGACGTCAGGCGTCAAAGCGCTGATCATTGACAACGACCAATCTATCGTGGCTTCGGCCACCGCTGACCTTGAGGTTTTGCGGCCGCATTCGGGCTGGTGTGAACAGGATCCCGCGCAGTGGATTTCAGTAACGCGGCAAGCGATCGGACGTCTCAAGCAGGACAGCGCGGCTGCATTGGCATCGGTCGAGGGTATCGGCCTCTCCGGCCAGATGCATGGTGCGACACTGTTGGACCGGTCGGACACTGTCCTGCGCCCTTGCATATTGTGGAATGATACGCGTGCCCATGAAGAGGCAGCGGCATTGGATTCCAATCCGCTGTTTCGATCCCTGTCCGGCAATATCGTTTTTCCGGGCTTTACGGCACCGAAACTCGTCTGGACAAAAAACCGCGAGCCTGAGGTCTTTGACCTGACGGCCAAAGTGCTGTTGCCGAAGGACTATCTTCGTCTTTGGCTGACTGGCGAGCATGTCTCCGAAATGTCGGATGCTTCCGGAACGAGCTGGCTGGATGTCGGCAAACGGGACTGGTCGCCGGAACTGCTTGCCGCCTCTTACATGCGTGCGGATCAGATGCCGCGGCTGGTCGAGGGCTCAGAGGTAAGTGGCGGCCTGCGCTCAGTTCTCGCCGAAGAATGGGGTATGAAGCCCGATACCGTGGTTGCAGGCGGTGCTGGCGACAACGCTGCGACTGCGATCGGCATGGGGACGGTCGGTGAGGGGGCGGCCTTTGTATCGCTTGGGACGTCCGGAGTTTTGTTCGCCGCAAACAATGCCTATCGCCCTAATCCCGCCAGCGCCGTGCACACATTCTGTCATTCGGTTCCGCATAGCTGGCACCAGATGGGTGTCATCCTTTCAGCGACCGATACGCTGAACTGGTTTGCCGCCATCACCGGCCAGCCAGCCGCGGCGTTGACCGCCGAATTGGGTTATAGTCTGAGGGAACCGCAGGCGGTATTCCTGCCCTATCTTTCCGGCGAGCGGACGCCGCACAACGATGCTGCCATACGCGGGGCACTGACGGGCATTTCGCACGCAACAGACCGGGCCGCCGTGACTGCGGCCATCCTTGAAGGCGTGGCTTTCGCCTTTCGGGACAATATCGAAGCTTTAAACGCCGCGGGAACAACCGTCGACCGCCTTATCGCAAGCGGCGGCGGCTCGCGTTCTGCCTACTGGTTGGGATCAATAGCCACTGCGCTGGGCGTGCCAGTCGATATTCCGGTTGCAGGCGATGTCGGCGCGGCATTTGGTGCCGCGCGATTGGGCATGATTGCCGCGGGCGGTTCACTCGAAGCCTGCACGACTCCCCGGATCGAGAGGACCATCGAGCCCGATGCGTCGCTTCAGTCTGCCTATGAAGATGCCTTTCAACAGTACCGGAGAACCTATCCGGCCATTCGGAGTACCTTGACATGACGACGGGATTTTTTGGCGCAATCGAACCAATCGCTTACGAGGGTGCCGGCAGTGTCAATCCGCTGGCCTACCGCCACTACAATCCAGAAGAGACATTACTCGGCAAACGCATGGAAGATCATCTGCGTTTCGCCGTGTGCTACTGGCACAATTTCTGCTGGCCTGGGCTCGACCCGTTCGGAGGCCAGACTTTCGACCGGCCGTGGTTCGGAAACACGATGGATGATGCCATTTTGAAGGCCGATGTGGCCTTTGAGATGTTCACGTTGCTCGGGGTTCCCTACTATTGCTTCCATGACGCAGATGTACGGCCAGACGGGTCTGACTTTGCCGAAAACACCCGCAACCTCAATACGATCGTCGACCACTTTGAAAGCAAGCAGGCCGAGACCGGCGTTAAGCTCCTTTGGGGTACGGCCAATCTTTTTTCCAATAGTCGCTATATGGCGGGTGCGGCCACCAATCCGGATCCGGACGTCTTCGCCTTCGCTGCGGCGACGGTGAAAACCTGTATCGATGCTACAAAGCGCCTCGGCGGCGAAAACTACGTGTTATGGGGCGGTCGCGAGGGCTACGAAACGCTGCTCAACACCGACATGGCGCGGGAGCTCGACCAGCTCGGGCGGTTTCTCAATCTGGTGGTGGAGTACAAGCATAAAATCGGTTTCGAGGGGACAATCCTGATCGAGCCAAAACCGCAGGAACCGACCAAGCATCAGTACGATTACGACGTTGCAACTGTCTATGGCTTCCTCAAACGTTACGGTCTCGAAAATGAAGTGCGGGTGAACATCGAACAGGGTCATGCGATCCTTGCCGGTCACTCTTTCGAGCATGAACTGGCGACGGCGCAAGCGCTGGGAATCTTCGGCTCGATCGACATGAACCGCAACGACTACCAGTCCGGATGGGACACCGACCAGTTCCCCAACAATGTGCCTGAGATGGCGCTCGCCTACTATCACATCCTCAAGGGTGGCGGGTTTGCATCCGGCGGCACGAATTTCGACGCCAAACTGCGCCGGCAATCGCTGGAGCCGGACGATCTTCTGCTCGCCCATATCGGAGGCATGGATTGCTGCGCACGCGGGCTCAAGGCGGCTGCAGCGATGATCGAAGACGGGGTGCTGCCCGGCTTTGTCGAGGAACGCTATGCCGGTTGGCAGAGCGCAGATGCGCAGGCCATGCTGGCGGGCGATCAAGGCCTCGAAGCCATTGCGGCCCGCGTTACGGAAAATGCGATCAATCCGAAAGCCAGATCGGGCCGGCAGGAATATCTTGAGAACATCGTCAACCGGTATGTATGACCCTGCGGGCAGGTTCGGTGAAGCGAAGGCACCCAAGGGTGAATGGTCCGGTTGTGGTTCGCTGATAAACTTGACCCTGTCATGGCACATTTTTCATTCTGGTTCTGGCATTTCATCGGCGAACGATCCATAAATCCGCTTTGTCCTTTTCCATGAACAGGAGCGGATCTTGATCCAGACGCCCTACCTACTCTTTCTCGGTGACGCACCCGACCAATTGGCTGCAAAAGTCGCGCAGGGCATCAAGGATTGGCGGCCGGATCTTGTCGTCGGCCAGATGCGCTTGCCCGATTGCAATGCCAATATGGGCTTGGAGGATCTGACGATCGACGAGGCGGTGGCGCGTGGCGCTCGGACCCTGGTGATTGGCGTTGCCAATCGCGGCGGTGTCGTTTCGGAAAGCTGGATGGGCGTGCTGAAATCGGCGCTCGAGGCCGGAATGGACCTGGCCTCCGGTCTTCACAACCATTTGCAGGACGAGCCGGCGCTGGTTGAATTGGCGTCCAGGCATGGGCGCGCGCTGCACGACGTGCGCATTCCACCTGTTGACTACCCGATCGCCAATGGCAAAAAACGCAGCGGAAAGCGATGCCTTGCAGTGGGCAGCGATTGTTCGATCGGCAAAATGTACACGGCTCTCTGCATGGAACGCGAAATGCACCGCCGTGGCATGAAAGCGACTTTCCGCGCCACCGGGCAGACCGGCATCCTCGTCGCCGGATCCGGAGTGCCTTTGGACGCGGTGGTGGCCGATTTCATGGCCGGTGCCGTCGAGTACCTGTCGCCCGACAATGATGACGATCATTGGGATTTGATTGAAGGGCAGGGAAGTCTGTTTCACCCTTCCTATTCCGGTGTTTCGCTGGCGCTGATCCATGGCGGACAGCCCGACTCACTCGTCTTGTGTGACGAGCCGAACCGGCCTCATATGCGCGGTCTGCCACATTACAAGGCACAAAGCCTTGAGATGCTGCGCGATACGGCCTTGCTGCTTGGCCGTATTGTCAATCCGGACTGCCGGGTGACCGGCATTGCGCTCAATACGTCGGCGATGGACGAGGCTGAAGCGGCCGAGCATGTCGCGATGATCGAAGAACGCATGGGACTGCCCACCGTGGACCCGTTCCGGCATGGGGCGGGTCGTCTTGTCGACGCCCTGGGCTGAGACCATGTCGATCCGGTTGTCGGCAGAAGAAACCGTATTTCCGCTGGCCGAGGCATTCACCATTTCGCGCGGTTCTCGCACCGAAGCGCGCACCGTTACAGTGACAATCCGGGATGGTTCTCATTCGGGAACCGGCGAGAGTGTTCCCTATGCCCGGTATGGAGAAACGGTTGAAGGTGTCGTCCAATCGATCATGGCGCTCGAGCAAGCCGTGGCCGACGGTCTCAACCGGTCCGAGTTGCAGGATAGGCTCCAAGGCGGGGCCGCCCGCAATGCGATTGATTGTGCCCTCTGGGACCTCGAAGCCAAGAAATCGGGCAAGCGGGCTTTCCAATTGGCGGGTCTGGGTGCGCTGAAACCTGTTCAGACGGCCTTTACTTTGTCATTGGAAGAGCCGTCGGAAATGCGCCGCAAGGCAGAGAAGAACCGGCACCGCCCGTTGCTGAAAATAAAACTCGGCGGCGAGGGGGATTTGGCGCGGCTTGAGGCAGTACGCGCCGGCGCGCCGGACACCTATATAATCGTCGACGCCAATGAGGGCTGGACGCCGCAGGACTACAGTGCCCTTGCCCCGGAATTGATCAGGCTGGGCGTCAAGTTGGTCGAGCAACCGCTGCCTGCAGGCCATGATTCAGCTTTGCTTGAGATCGAACGAACCCTTCCTGTTTGCGCCGACGAAAGCTGCCACGATCGCAAGTCTCTGGCCGATCTGGCCGGAAAATATGACATGGTCAATATCAAGCTCGACAAGACAGGCGGCCTCACGGAAGCGCTGGCGCTCAAAAAGGCGGCCGAAGAGGCTGGAATGGGGATCATGGTCGGCTGCATGGTCGCCTCATCGCTTGCTATGGCGCCTGCGGTCCTGCTCGCCCAGAGCGCCGATATCGTTGACCTAGACGGGCCGTTGCTGTTGGCAAGGGACCGGTCGCATCCACTTATGTATGACGCCGATGGCGTCCATCCTTCGACCAGCGAGCTTTGGGGCTGATAATGCGGACAGTTTATGTAAACGGCGAATTCGTGGCGGAAGACGAAGCAAAGGTTTCGATCTTTGATCGCGGATTTCTATTTGCCGATGGCGTATACGAGGTGACGTCGGTCCTTGACGGCAAGCTAATCGATTTCAGCGGCCATTGCGGCCGCCTGCGGCGCTCGCTTGCTGAGCTAAAAATGACGCTCGGGCTTTCCGACGATGCGCTGTTGGACATTCACCGGCAACTGGTCGCCCGCAACGGTGTTGAAGAGGGCCTCGTCTATCTTCAGGTGACGCGCGGCGCGGCGGAACGTGATTTTTCGTTTCCCCCGGCGGATACGCCGCCGACACTTGTGTTGTTTACGCAAAAGAAAGCGCTGATCGACAACCCCTTGGCAGAGCATGGACAGAAGATCTTCACGGTCGAAGATCAGCGTTGGGGCCGCTGCGATATCAAAACGGTGCAATTGCTGTATCCGTCATTGGCGAAGATGGAAGCGAAATCGAGAGGCGGCGATGATGCATGGATGGTGCGGGACGGGATGGTGACGGAGGGCTCCTCCAACAATGCCTATATCGTACTCGACAATGGTACGATTGTGACTCGCGACCTGTCGAACGTCATTTTGCACGGGATTACCCGCCGGGCGGTTCTAGAATGCGCACGGCATCTGCAGATGAAGGTTGAGGAGCGCCCCTTCACGGTTGAAGAGGCTCAGGGCGCGGCGGAGGCGTTTGCAACATCGGCGTCGGGGTTTGTCAATCCGGTGATCGAGATCGACGGAAAGCAGATCGGCAACGGTGCGGTGGGGCCGACGGCCCGCAAGCTGCGCGAGGTCTATATTGCCGAAATGCGGAAGTCAGCGATCTGAATTCGGCGCTGATTTATTCTGAAACGGAATGACCACATTGCGAAAACTCGATTTACCCGCGGTGAGTTTTGGCGCATTTTGGCGAAAAGCTTTAAGCTATCATGAATTTTTGACATATCGGGATGCTGCTTGAATTGAAGCGCTGACGCGACATGTTGAAGTCATCTTGCTTCAGGGAGTGCTTGGAAATGACCATTGCAATCAAGCCGAAGGATATGCCTTCGCTTTCCTCGTTCAATTGGGACGACCCCTTCCGGCTGGACGACCAGCTTTCTGATGACGAGCGTATGATACGCGACGCAGCGCGCGCCTATGCACAGGAAAATCTGCAGACACGCGTGATTGAGGCCTACAGGGAAGAAATCACCGACCCTTCGATTTTCCGTGAAATGGGTGAAATGGGGCTGCTTGGCGTGACAGTCCCGGAGGCCTATGGCGGCGTTGGCGCAGGCTATGTGTCCTACGGGCTTGTCGCACGGGAAGTCGAGCGGGTGGATTCGGGATACCGTTCGATGATGTCGGTCCAGTCTTCGCTGGTGATGTATCCGATCTACGCATACGGCTCGGAGGAGCAGCGGCAAAAATACCTGCCCGGTCTCGCCAGCGGCGAGCTAATCGGATGTTTCGGGCTGACGGAGCCGGATGCCGGCAGCGATCCGGGCGGCATGCAGACCCGCGCCGAAAAGGTGGAGGGCGGATACCGGCTCAACGGGACCAAGATGTGGATTTCCAACTCGCCGATCGCCGATGTCTTCGTAGTCTGGGCGAAGTCCGAGGCACACGACGGCAAGATCCGCGGCTTCGTGTTGGAAAAGGGAACGACAGGGCTTTCAGCACCGAAGGTGGGCGGCAAGCTTTCGCTGCGCGCATCTATTACTGGAGAGATCGTGCTCGATGATGTCGAGGTTGGCGAGGACGCGCTGCTTCCCAATGTGGAAGGCCTTAAAGGGCCGTTTGGCTGCCTCAACCGCGCCCGCTACGGCATTTCCTGGGGGACTATGGGTTCCGCCGAGTTCTGCTGGCATGCAGCACGCCAGTACGGTCTCGACCGAAAGCAGTTCGGTCGTCCACTGGCGCAAACGCAACTCTATCAGAAGAAATTGGCGGACATGCAGACGGAGATTGCACTCGGACTTCAGGGCGCCCTACGCGTCGGACGGTTGATGGACGAGGGAAATGCGGCGCCGGAGATGATTTCCATTGTCAAGCGCAACAATTGCGGCAAGGCTCTCGATATTGCCCGCATGGCCCGCGACATGCATGGCGGCAACGGGATCTCGGAGGAATTTCAGGTCATGCGCCACATGTGCAACCTGGAAACGGTGAACACCTATGAAGGCGCGCATGACGTACACGCACTTATTCTCGGACGCGCGCAAACGGGATTGCAGGCGTTTTTCTGACAGGTGAGCGATGGACCGCGCCGAGGTTGTCCACGAGAATTTCATCAAGCGGGTCTCGTCTGGTGACTTCCCGCAGCCGCGGTCATCTTCGTCAGCTCCGCGTGAAACGGGTCTGACGCGCGCACAACTGGTCAGCCTATTCCGCAGCCAGGTTCTGTCGCGGCAACTTGACCGCACATCGCGGGCGTTGCAGGCGCGCGGCGAGGGCTTCTACACGATCGGATCAAGTGGTCATGAAGGCAGCGCTGCTGCCGCCGCCGCGTTGCGGCCAAATGACATGGCATTTCTGCACTACCGCGATGCGGCCTTCCAGATCGAGCGGTCAACACAGGTTGCAGGCCAGTCTCCGGCCTGGGACATGCTGTTGAGTTTTGTCGCATCAAGCGACGATCCCATCTCCGGCGGTCGCCACAAGGTTCTCGGATCGAAGGCGCTCTACATCCCGCCCCAGACCTCGACGATCGCCAGCCACCTGCCCAAGGCTGTCGGCGCAGCCTATTCGATTGGCCTTGTGCGCCGTCTCGAGCCGGAGCACCGGGTCTTGGCGCACGATGCGATCGTTTATTGCAGCTTCGGCGACGCTTCGGTCAATCATTCCACGGCGCAGGGTGCGTTCAATACTGCTGCTTGGACTGCCTATCAGGGTGTCCCGTTGCCGCTGATGTTCGTATGCGAGGACAACGGCATAGGCATTTCCACCCCGACGCCAGAGGGATGGATCGAGGCGAGCATGTCGCAGCGGCCAGCTCTTAAATTTTTCCGCTGTTGCGGCCTCGACATGATCGACACCTACTCTGTGTTCCGGCGGGCGGCAGACTTTGTGCGCGAGCGGCGAAAGCCCGCTTTCATCCATATGACGACGGTGCGGTTGTACGGCCATGCGGGGTCCGATGTGGAGACGGCTTACCTGACGAAATCGCAAGTGGAAATGTGCGAGGCCGACGATCCGCTGCTTCACTCGGCCAGAATACTGATCGAACAGGGGGCACTCGACAGCGACGGCATTCTTGAGATCTACAACGAAACGGCCGATCGCTGCACGCGTATCGGCAATGCGGTCACTAAGCGGCCCAAGCTGCGGACGTCCGACGAAGTCGTCGCAAGCCTTGTTCCTGCGAAAAGGCTTTGCCGTCAGACCAATGGCCAATCCATAGAACGGCGTAAGCAGGTCTTCGGCTCCGACGGCAGGATGCTTGAAAATCCGCAGCACATGGCGCGGTTGTTGAACTGGGCACTGACCGATCTGATGATGGAGCATGATGAGATCGTGCTTGCCGGCGAAGACATCGGTCCAAAGGGCGGCGTATATAATGTAACGTCAAAACTGCACGCGCGCTTCGGTGCGCAGCGTGTGATCAACACGCTGCTCGACGAACAATCGATTTTGGGTCTGGCCATTGGCCTTGCCCATAACGGATTTGTACCGATCCCGGAGATCCAGTTCCTGGCCTATCTTCATAATGCCGAAGACCAGGTGCGCGGCGAAGCGGCGACGCTGAGTTTCTTTTCCAACGCCCAGTTCACCAACCCGATGGTGATCCGGATAGCGGGTCTCGGATACCAGAAAGGCTTTGGCGGACATTTTCACAATGACAACAGTCTTGCTGTGCTGCGCGATATCCCGGGCGTGATCATCGCCTGCCCCTCAAACGGAAGAGACGGCGTGCATATGCTGCGCGAGTGCGTCCGTCTTGCCCGGGAAGATCAACGAGTCGTGGTTTTCGTTGAACCCATTGCTCTTTACATGACGCGCGACCTGCACAGCGAAGGCGACGGGCTTTGGACATCCTTGTACGAACCGCCCGGGACGGGTGTGCCCATCGGTTTGGGAGACATCGGTCAGCAGGGCGACGGAGAAGACCTCGCGATCATCACCTATGGCAATGGAAACTATCTTTCCCTCCAGGCGAGGAAGATCCTCATGGAAGAACACGGGCTCGATGTGCGGGTGATCGACCTGCGATGGCTGGCGCCACTCAACGAGGATGCAATTCGGGCTGCGGTCGCGCCCTGCCGGAGCGTTCTGGTTGTCGACGAATGTCGTGCAACCGGATCGCAGTCAGAAGCGTTGATGGCAATGTTTGCCGGCGAAGTAGGCAACGGCAAGAGCATTCACCGTTTGACTGCCGCGGACAGCTTCATAGCCCTTGGGCGGGCGGCTACGGCGACCCTGCCAAACCGCGACGGAATCGTCGAGGCGGCTCTGAATCTGGCCGGCAAAGCAGCATGACACAGACCGCGGTCGTCATTTGTCCTGGACGCGGAACGTACAACAAAGCCGAACTTGGATATCTCGCGCGGCATCACTCCGACAAGGTTGCTTTTGTTGCGATGCTCGACGCCTACCGCGTCGCCCGGAGACAGACACCCGTCAGCGACCTCGACCGGGCCGAACGCTTTTCAGCCGGGCTTTTTTCCCGTGGCGATAACGCGTCGCCGCTCATCTATGGCTGTGCCTACGCAGATTTTCTGTCGATCGACCGAACCAAGATCGACGTCGTCGCCGTCACTGGCAACTCCATGGGCTGGTATATCGCCCTTGCCTGCGCGGGGGCTTTGACCGAGGAGGCCGGGATGGAGGTGGTCAACACGATGGGAACACTGATGCAGGAAAGCCTCATCGGCGGTCAACTGGTTTATCCCTTTATCGACTCGCAGTGGAATACCATGGCCGGAAAACGAGACGCGTTGCTGGCGCTGGTGGCCGACATCAACCGCCGCTCCGACTGCCGTCTCTTCGTTTCGATCGAGCTAGGCGGGATGATCGTATTCGCGGGAAACGATGATGGTCTCAAGGCGCTTGAGGCAGAACTGCCGCGGAACGAAGAGGGTTTTCCGATGCGGCTAACCAACCATGCCGCCTTTCATACGCCGTTGCTGGAACCAATTGCGCAACTGGGCAAAAAAGCCCTTCGGGAGTCGCTCTTTCAGCAACCGGTGCTGCCGCTTTTGGATGGTCGAGGGTCTGTCTGGTTTCCGGACTCGACCGAAATCTCTGCTCTTTATGATTATACGCTCGGAAACCAGGTGACGCAGACCTATGATTTCACGCGCGCCGTCCAGAACGCAGCAAAAGAGTTTGCGCCGGATGTGTTTGTTGTCCTGGGGCCCGGCAATTCACTTGGCGGTGCCGTCGCGCAATCGTTGATCGCCATGGGTTGGGATGGAATGAAGAGCAAATCGGATTTTGTCGAACGGCAATCGCAGGACCCCGTGCTGATCTCGATGGGGCTGGATGAACAGCGGCGCATGGCCACCGCGTGAGTTCTGCAATCCTGGAATGGACCAGGTCGCGGCTGAGCATCTTGTTCGCCGCCATGAGGGGCTGAACAGGGAGCTTGGAAGAGAGCAATCATGAAGAACACTGCTGTCCTCGGCATTGGCAAGGTCGGCGACCTCGCCGCTCTGCTTCTGCATCAGTCAGGCTTCAAAGTCACCGGTTTGGACCGCCGCAAGCCGCGCCGGAAACGGGTCTATGAAATTGATCGGCTCGATCTTTCCGACACAAGCGCACTCAAATCGCGCATTGGCGACTTCGATGCCGTGCTGTCCTGCCTGCCTTATCATCTCAACACCGCGGTGGCGGACGCCGCTCATGCGGCGGGTATTCACTATTTCGATCTGACCGAAGATGTGCCGACAACACAGCACATTCTAGAGCTGTCAGCCTCGGCAAGGGGCGCGATGGCCCCGCAGTGCGGCTTGGCCCCAGGCTTCGTTGGTATCGTCGGCGCGTCGCTTGTCGCCCAGTTCGACACATGCCGCTCGGTAAGGATGCGGGTCGGCGCGCTGCCTCAGAACCCGACAGGCCTGATGGGATATTCCTTCAACTGGTCACCGGAAGGTGTGGTCAATGAATATCTCAATGATTGTGAGGTCATCGAGGACGGCGAACGCAAATGGGTTTCGCCAATGGAGTGGCATGAGACCCTCTACATCAACGGCGTGAAGCTCGAAGCCTTCACGACCTCGGGTGGCCTCGGGACCATGTGCGACACGTTTCACGGTGTTGTCGACAATATCGATTACAAAACCATGCGCTATCCGGGTCACATGGCACTGATGAATTTCTTCTTTCATGAGTTGCTGATGCGCGAACGGCGGGACCTTGCCGGCGAGATTCTTGTCAACGCCAAGCCGCCGGTCGATCACGATGTCGTTTATGTGCATGTCGCAGCCGAAGGCGAGATTGAGGGACGGCTTGCGCGCAGGGAATTCGTGCGCAGTTACCGGCCGATGGAGATCGGCGGCGAAGAGCGAACCGCGATTGCATGGACAACATCGGCATCGGTGGTCGCCGTTATCGAACTGGTACGCGACGGCGTCTTGCCACAGGCGGGCTTCCTCAAGCAGGAAGACATTCCGCTGGACCGGTTCCTGCGCGCCCGCACAGGTGCATTCTATGCGCAATAATGCAATATCGCGAGGTGAATCCGAATTAGGGAATCGTGGCTGACATTGGCTCGCAAACTTCCCAAGACCAGCCTGCTGGAAACATTCGAGGCTGCGGCGCGCCGCGGCAGCTTTACGCTGGCCGCTGCGGATCTCAACATGACTCAGGGTGCGGTCAGCCGGCAGATTGCGTCGTTGGAAGAGCATCTCGGTACGCAGCTCTTCCTGCGCGAGCGGCAGCGCGTATCCTTGTCTCCGGCAGGTGCTGCTTATCTGGAGGAGATCTCCCGTGCCCTGTCGATGATCCGCACGGCGTCGGCCGCACTTCAGGTAAACCCTGACGGAGGCGTTCTCAATCTTGGCGTTGTTCCGACCTTCGGTACGCGTTGGCTGGCACCGCGTTTGCCGCAATTTTTCAAACAGAATCCGGGAATCACCGTCAATCTGACAACGAAACTGCGCGCATTCGATTTCGCCAGCGAAAACCTCGATGCGGCCATTCATTTCGGCGCGGATGCCTGGCCGGGGACCGAGCACCTCTATCTTGCCGACGAGACCGTTGTCCTTGCCTGCTCTGCGGCGCTGTTACCGCAACTCAAGATCGGAACCATCGAGGATGTCGCTCGCGGGCCGCTCTTGCATTTGGCAACCCGGCCCGATGCTTGGGCGCGTTGGTTTGAAATGAACGGGCTGAAAGTCGATGTCCCGCCGGGCACGACGTTCGATCAGTTCGCAACCATGGCGCAGGCTGCAGCACATGGTCTTGGTCTGGCGCTCCTGCCGGAGTTTCTCATTGAGGACGAGTTGCGGAGCGGCACGCTGGTTGCCGCCTGGGAAAAGGCCAACAAGAGCATCGGAAGCTATGCTTTGATCTGGCCGAAGGCGCGAAGATCCTATCCGCCGCTGCTGCGCTTCAAGAGTTGGCTTGAGAGTGCCGTTGCAAACGGGATGGGTTACGCTTCAAGCCAGAGTTGATCTGCTTTCATAACCCTCGGCAACGACGCGGCGTGTAATATCGGCAAAGTAGGCTGCTGCGGGTGAGAGGGGCGTATCGGCGCGCGTACACAGGCCGACCGACCCCATGGTCGATTCCGTATCGACCGGCAGGCTGACAAACCTGCCACTGTCGATTTCGGCGGACACCACGCCGCGCGAAATGATCCAGATTGCCTGGTAATCTTCAACGAATCTGCGGCCGAATGCATCTGATACCGTCTCGATCACCTGTTCGGGTTCGGTTATTCCCTGTTCAACGAACAGCCGATCCACAAATGGCCGGATAATCGATTGCTGGGTCGGCACCAGCACCGGGAATTGGTTTAGTGCCTCGACCTTGAACTGCCTGTGTGCAGCCAGCGGATGGTTGGCCCGGGCAGCCAGAATGACCTTGTCTCGAAACAGCGGCTCGAAAATGAGACCCTGCATGCTTTCAGGAGCGGGCAGTCGGCCCATCACCAGTTCCAGTTCACCATTGCGCAACTGGTCAAGCAATGCACGGTTTTCTCCGGTGACGACCTTGAGCCGATTGCGCATGCCCGACTCCAAATAGTCGGAAACCGCGCGGGGAATGATCGTCGCCGAAACCGTCGGCAAGGCACCAAGCCGGATTTTCGGTCCGTCGGCAACACTGAGCTCGGCCAACGCGTTCAGACCGTTCCTTGCTGCGGCAAGGCTGCTGCCCGCGTGCTTGAGAAAGATTTCACCATGCATTGAAATACGTATTCCTCGGCCTTCGCGTTCAACGAGCGGCTTGCCGCAAATGTCCTCAAGCTCGCGAATCGTGCGCGTGACGGCCGGTTGGGTCAGGTGGAGATTTTCAGCCGCACGGCTGACGCTTTTCAGCCTTGCGACCTCAACAAAAGTTTCCAGATGCCGAAGTTTGATCCTGCGCAATAAATTCATATCGCTTTCGCTATTTTTTACTGAGGATTTTTCATTATTCATTCCTATTGAAACATGTAAATATTGGATCTGGAGGAACTGTTAGCGCAAATAGGACAGCCTGTTACGGTATCCGCTACCGCTGGAGCGGACCGAAATGGCTGCGGCGCCTTTTTCCGCCAGCCGGATAATGGGATGAATGGATCGTGGCAGACAACGAGGAAAACTCTGAAAAATACGATACCGGTATGCGGACCCGGCGGCGTGTACTTGGCGAAAGCTATGTGGATGCGGCTGAAGAGCGACGGACCGCGTTCGACGATCCTTTTCAGGAATTAATCGTTGAGAGCGCTTGGGGACATGTGTGGTCACGTCCCAATCTCACATTGCGTGAGCGGTCGCTGATTACCATTGCGCTGCTTGCCGCGCAGGGTCACGATGACGAGGTCGCCATGCATGTACGCGCCTGCGCCAACACCGGTGCGACGCGTGACGATATCCGCGAGGCGCTGCTTCATGTGGCGATTTATGCAGGCGTGCCCGCCGCCAATCAGGCGATCAAGGTCGCCAAGACGGCTTTAGAAGAAATAGACGAGGATGGGAGGTAGGCAATGCATAATATCTCGCCGGAAACCGGCGCCTTTTTTGTGCGCGACCGAGGCTGGCATCCAAAGGCATACACACCGGACTACAAGACAAGTGTCTTGCGGTCGCCGCAAAAGGCGCTTCAATCGCTAGAGAATACGATCAGTGAAATCACCGGCCCCGTCTTCGGGCACGACATGTTGGGTGAACTGGATAACGATCTGATCCATAATTTTGCCAAGCCGGGTGAAAGCGCCATCGGAGAACGTATCATCGTTCACGGCAAGGTGCTGGATGAGCGCCGCAAGGGCGTGGCGGGTGCCTTAGTGGAATTCTGGCAGGCCAATGCAGGCGGCCGATATCGCCACAAGAAGGAAAGTTACATGGCGCCGCTTGATCCGAACTTCGGCGGTTGCGGGCGTACAATAACAGACGATCAAGGCTATTATGCCCTCCGGACTGTCAAGCCCGGACCCTATCCCTGGCCCAACGGCGTCAATGATTGGCGGCCATCGCATATCCACTTCTCGGTTTTCGGCTATGGCTTTGCTCAGCGTCTCATCACGCAGATGTACTTCGAAGGCGATCCGCTTATTCCGCTATGCCCGATCGTCAATACGATCAACGACCCGGCCGCCATCGAGCAGCTTACGGCGCCGCTGGATATGGCGGACACCATTCCGATGGACGCACTTGCCTACAAGTTCGATATCGTGCTGCGCGGCCGGCGCTCGACCCTTTTCGAAAATCGCCGGGAGGGAAACTGAATGGTTCAATCGCTTGACCGTATGAGAGAAAGCCCCTCGCAAACCGCAGGTCCCTATGTGCACATAGGATGTGTGCCGAATTTTAGCGGGATCCCTGGCGTCTATTTGGAAGACCTCGGTTCATCGATGGTGAACGACAAGACCCAGGGCGAGAGGATCACGATTACTGGCCGGATGTTCGACGGCAGCGGCACACCGCTCAAGGATGCGCTGATCGAGATCTGGCAGGCCGACCATGCCGGCTTTTACAACAGCCCTTCGGAGTTGCGTGGAACAGCAGATCCGAATTTCACCGGTTGGGGCCGGCAGCCAACGGATATGGCCACAGGCACCTACCGTTTCGAAACCGTGAAACCCGGGCGCGTGCCATTTGTCGACGGGCGTCTGCAGGCGCCGCATGTGAGTTTCTGGATTGTCGCGCGCGGTATCAATCTCGGCTTGAATACCCGCATGTATTTCGACGATGAAGCGGCGGCAAACGACGAGGATCCGGTTCTGGCGCGCATTGAACACCGGGTAAGGGTGCCGACCCTGATCGCCCGAAGAGAAGACAACACCTATCATTTCGACATTCGCATTCAGGGCGAAAAAGAAACGATATTTTTTGATATCTGAGACAGCAATCATGGCGACATTCCAGTCTCTTCCCGATGCCGTGCGCAACAATCTCAAGGATGGCGACACGGTGGCGTTTGAAGGCTTTACCCATCTCATTCCGCATGCTGCCGCCCATGAGGTGATCCGCTACGGTGCAAAGGATCTGACGGTTGTGCGGATGACGCCCGATGTCATCTATGACCAGCTCATCGGGATGGGCAGGGTGAAAAAGATGATTTTTTCCTATGCCGGCAATCCGGGCGTCGGACTTTTGCGCCGCATGCGCGACGCTGTCGAGAACGGCTGGCCGCAGCCGCTTGAACTGGAAGAGCACAGCCACGCTGCAATGGCCAATGCCTATGAAGCGGGCGCATCAGGACTGCCGCTGGCGGTCCTGCGCGGTTACCGGGGGGTCGACTATCAGAAAGTGAACGCCAATATCAAATCGATTACATGCCCGTTCAGCGGTGAGGAACTTGCCGCGGTTCCCTCGGTGCGGCCTGATGTGACGTTCATCCATGCTCAGAAGGCGGACCGAAAGGGCAATGTGCTGATCGAGGGTATTCTGGGTGTGCAGAAGGAAGCGGCTCTCGCCGCCAAGCGCGTCGTGGTGACAGTTGAAGAGGTCGTTGACGATCTCGACGCCCACTTCAATGCTTGTCTTATGCCTGATTGGACGGTGACAGCGATTTGCACCGTGCCGGGCGGGGCCCATCCATCTTACGCACACGGATACTACATTCGCGACAACGCAACCTATATCGAATGGGACGGGATCGCATCGGACCGCGAACGATTTCTTGCGTGGATGGAGGACAATGTCATCAATGCAACGCCGGAATCCTTTGCCGAACGGGTTGAGGAAATGAGGATAAGCCCATGACCCTACGCGATTTCACTCCCGACGAGATGATGACGATCGCCGCGTCACGCGCGTTGAAAGGCGATGATGTCTGTTTTGTCGGCATCGGCGCGCCTTCCGCTGCCTGCAACATTGCACGCCTTACACATGCGCCGGATATCACGCTGATCTATGAAAGCGGAACGATCGGCACGGCGCCGGATGTTCTGCCGCTTTCCATAGGCGATGGCGAGTTGTGCGATACGGCTGTCACCACGGTTTCCGTGCCCGAGATGTTCCGGTACTGGCTTCAGGGCGGGCGCATCACGGTCGGCTTTCTGGGTGCTGCACAGCTGGACCGTTTCGGCAACATCAACACCACTGTGATCGGCGACTATCACAGTCCCAAGACGCGGCTGCCCGGCGGTGGCGGCGCGCCGGAAATCGCCGCCTCCTCCGGCGAGATTTTCATCACCATGAAACAATCGCTCAGGGGCATGGTGGAGAAAATCGATTTCTTCACATCCTTCGGCCACGGCGAGGGCGGTGATCACCGGCAGCGGTTGGGAATTGATACCAAAGGTCCGACCATGCTCGTCACGGATCTGGCCGTCTGGCAGCCCGATCCGGAGACGAAGGAATTCGTCGTTGGTTCCCTGCACCCGGGCGTCAAACGGGACGATGTCCAGGAAACGTGCGGATGGGACGTGCGATTCAACGCGCAGGTCTACGAGACGCCGCCGCCGACCGAGCTTGAACTGGAAACCCTGCGCGCGCTGAAGGCCCGCACAAAGGCGGCCCATGAGCGACAGCCAAACAAACAAAAGGTGGCATGATGGCCGAGGCATTTATCTGCGACTACATCCGCACGCCGATCGGACGCTTTGGAGGCAGTCTATCCGCGGTGCGCCCGGACGACCTCGGTGCCGTACCCCTGAAGGCGCTGGTTGAGCGCAATCCGGATCTCGATCCGGACGCGATCGACGATGTCATATTTGGTTGCGCCAACCAGGCTGGCGAGGACAATCGCAATGTCGGGCGTATGAGCGTCCTTCTCGCGGGCTATCCGGCATCCGTTCCGGCGTCGACAATCAACCGGCTGTGCGGATCCGGTATGGATGCGACCATCAGCGCGGCCCGCGCCATCAAGGCGGGCGAAGCCGATTTGATCATCGCCGGCGGCGTCGAATCCATGTCGCGCGCGCCGTTCGTCATGCCCAAGGCCGACGTGGCCTTTTCGCGGAATGCGGAGATTTACGACACGACGATCGGCTGGCGTTTTGTCAATCCGGTCCTGAAAACACAGTATGGTGCCGATTCGATGCCGGAAACGGGTGAAAACGTTGCTGAAGATTTCGAGATCGCAAGGGCCGATCAGGACGCATTCGCGTTTCGCTCGCAGAAAAAGGCTGCCGCAGCCCAGGAAAACGGGCGCTTGGCCAAAGAGATTACACCGGTGTCGATCCCTCAGCGCAGGGGCGACCCCGTCGTAGTTTCGACAGATGAGCACCCGCGCGAGACATCGCTCGACAAGCTCGCATCGCTGCCGACGCCGTTTCGCCAGAACGGTACGGTTACAGCCGGCAACGCGTCAGGCGTCAATGACGGGGCAGCCGCGTTGATTGTTGCCTCGGAAGCAGCAATCGAAAGGCACCGCCTGCGGCCTATCGCGCGGATTTTGGGGGGCGCCACAGCCGGTGTGCCGCCAAGAATTATGGGGATCGGTCCGGCTCCAGCGACCAGAAAGCTCGTTACGCGCCTCGGAATTGCGGTCGATGATTTCGGCGTGATCGAACTGAACGAAGCCTTTGCAAGCCAGGGTATCGCCGTGCTGCGCGATCTGGGGGTGGCGGAGGATGCCGATTTCGTCAATCCGAATGGCGGCGCGATTGCGCTCGGACATCCACTCGGTATGTCGGGCGCGCGAATCACGGGAACGGCGGCGCTTGAACTCCACGAGCGCGGCGTTGACCGGGCATTGGCAACCATGTGCATCGGCGTCGGCCAAGGTATCGCAATCGCTCTGGAAAAGGTTTGACTATCGCGCGCGGCTGCAAGTCGGCCGCGACCGCTGTTCGGCGCGCAGGTTAGCGCAAAGACCGTGATCGGTGTCTGTGAGCCGGCGTCGTCGCCTTGCTGTTTTATGTTGTAGCTCCTGCGCTCACCTAGTTAGACTGCCCACGTGATGCGTTGTGTAACAGTATAACATGTGCGATAACGCAGCCGCATAACCAATCAGGAAATGAATGCGTGTTAAAGCCCACGGAAGCGTTGGTTACGCTTGAAAATGTAGGATTGCAGAGTTCAGGAAAATGGCTGGTTCGCGGCGTTGATCTGTCTATCCGACGCGGCGAAATCGTAACCTTGATCGGTCCAAACGGATCGGGCAAGTCGACAACCGCCAAACTGGCACTGGGCATCCACGCGCCGACCGAGGGTACAGCACGACGTTCGAACCCGCTATCGATAGGCTATGTTCCGCAAAAGCTGGCGGTGGACTGGACGCTGCCGTTGAGCGTCAAGCGCTTCATGCGGCTGACAAAGCGATTGGGTGACGGACAAGTATACGAGGCGCTTGAGGCTACCGGTATCGCCGAACTGGCAGACGCAGAGGTGCGGACGCTTTCCGGCGGTGAGTTTCAAAGGGCGATGCTGGCGCGTGCGATCGCCGTCAAGCCCGATTTCTTGGTTCTCGATGAGCCGGTTCAGGGTGTCGATTTTTCAGGCGAGATTGCGCTGTACGAACTCATCAAAACCATACGCGACGACTTGGACTGCGGCATATTGATGATTTCCCACGATTTGCACGTGGTGATGGCGGCAACGGATCAGGTGATTTGCCTCAACGGACATGTCTGCTGCAAAGGTACGCCTGACGTGGTTGCTGAGAGTGCGGAATACCGCGCGCTGTTTGGCGACCGCGCCACGGCATCTCTTGCGCTTTACAGGCACAAACACGATCACACGCATTTGCCGGACGGGCGGGTGCTGCATGCGGACGGCGCCGTCATGGACCATGGCCGTCCTGATGACGGGCACCATGGGCATCAAAAAGATGGCGCGGCTTTATCCACCGACGGCGCAACGGAGCCTTTTTCGCCGGGAAAAGGGGGCCATTGACGGTGCTTGACGATTTTTTCACGCGGGCCATCGTTGCTGGGATCGGCGTTGCAATCATCGCCGCGCCGCTTGGCTGTTTCGTCGTCTGGCGCCGGCTGGCTTACTTCGGTGACACGCTTTCACACGCTGCGCTGCTCGGCGTGGCGCTGGCATTCCTGCTGCAGTTCAATATCACCCTTGCCGTTTTCCTCGTATGCGCTGCGGTGGCGGTGGGGCTGGTGCTGCTGCAACGCCGTGCGGGATTGTCGTCGGATTCGCTCCTCGGGCTTCTTGCCCATTCTTCGCTGGCGCTCGGGCTGGTCGTGCTGGCGTTTATGACCTGGATACGAATCGATCTGATGGGTTTTCTGTTCGGTGATATTCTTGCCGTGTCGCGCACCGATATTGGTATCATTTACCTTGGCGGTCTCGCTGTGCTGATTGTGCTTGCACTGGTATGGCATCAGCTATTTGCTGCGACGGTCAATCGCGAACTTGCCGAAGCCGAAGGTATGCGCCCGGCATTGACCAATCTTGTGTTTATGCTGCTCATGGCGACAGTGATCGCTATTTCCATGAAGATTGTCGGCGTGCTTCTCATTACGGCCTTGCTAATCATACCCGCGGCAAGTGCCAGGCGTTTTGCTGCCGGTCCTGAACAGATGGCTCTGGTGGCGGCTGTCATCGGTGTCGCGTCAGTTGTTCTGGGTCTCTTCGGGTCCTTGACATGGGATACGCCGTCTGGTCCATCCATCGTTGTCGCATCGCTGATTTTCTTTTTGATCAGCATTTCGCCGCTCGCCGGCCTCTTTTTGCGCGCGGATCGCGCCGCAGCGGGAGAACAATCATGAGTACAGTTGCGCATTCGTCACCCGAACTGACGAGAAATCAGGGGCTTGTTTATGATGCTTTATCCGGTGCGAAAGGGCCGTTGAGCGCCTATGCGATCCTCGACGGCCTGCGCGATCACGGTATTCGCGCGCCATTGCAGGTCTATCGCGCGCTCGACAAGCTGCTTGAAATGGGACTTGTGCACCGGCTTGAAAGCTTGAACTCTTTCGTTGCGTGCAAGCATCCCAATTGTCACACACGCGGAAACTCGGTGTTTGCGATCTGTACGAAATGCGAGCGGGTCTCGGAACTGGCCGGCGGAGACTTGGGAGGCAGGCTCGAGTCAATGGCCGCCGAGGATGGTTTTGACATGGTGGCCGCTACTATCGAACTTCGCGGCGTTTGCAGCGACTGCCGTGTGACGTCAGGCTAGTGTTGTTTGCGCGGTGCCGGCAATGAACGGGCCGTTGCGGAAATTTGGCTTTCCATAAACGAACCGATCATTGTCTGGTGTGGTTACCTGACCGCCGGCGGCCAGGAGAACGCCGTGGCCGGCCGCCGTATCCCATTCCATCGTCGGGCCAAAGCGCGGATAAACATCCGCTTCACCGCAGGCGACGAGGCAGAATTTAAGTGAGGAACCAATCGATACTGTCTGGGTGATATTGCGCTGCGTCAGCCAATGATCGGTCTGTTCGTCGCGGTGCGAACGGCTCGCCACAGCGACGGCTCCGCTCGCGGGAATCGCACGAACCGCAATCGGCCTCGTCTCGTCGTCGCTGGTTTCCGTTGCACCGTGATGCAGGCTGCCGGCAAAAAGCCGTTTGAGTGCCGGAGCATAGACGACGCCAAGGACCGGAACGCCTTTCTCTATCAATGCGATATTGACCGTGAAAGACCCGGTGCCGTCGCGGCGTAGAAACTCTTTCGTGCCATCAAGCGGGTCGACCAGGAAAAATCGCTCCGGCGCTTCCATCTTGTGACTGTCATGCGCCTCTTCCGACACCACCGGGATATCGGGCGCAAGGTCCCTCAAGCCGGCGAGTATGATCGCTTCGGCTGCGCGATCGGCCTCGGTGACGGGCGATCCGTCCGATTTGATCTCTGCTTCGGCGGGGCTTTGGTAGACCGACATGATCGCTGCGCCCGCCGGACCGGCAAGTTGCACCATATCCTGAAGCAACGCTCTGAGGTCTGTGTTGTCTGCCATGATGTCGATCACCGATACCTTGGTTGAATGAGGATTCCGCGTGATTGGAGTTCACGCGAGGCCGAGGCGGCTGGCAATCTTCGAGAGCGCAACTGCGTTGCCGCCGCCGGTTTTCTCGCGAATCGACAGGCGATGGCTTTCGACTGTGCGAACGCTGATGTGGAGGCGCTCGGCGATCTGGCGGTTTGTCATGCCTTTTGAAACAGCCGCAAGAACCTGCTTTTCGCGTTCGGTCAGGCCGAAATCATTAGCGGGTACCAGATTTTGCGAGGACCGCCCGGATAGTGATGCGGCCGCTTGCGGCCCCAGATAGGTTGCGCCCTGCGCCACGGCCTGGATGGCATTGATCATTTCGTCCTTCGAGACATCCTTCAGAACGAATCCGTTGGCCCCGATGCGCAACGCTTCCTGCACATATTCCTCATTGTCATAGACCGACAGGAAAAGGATTTTGGTTGCGGGCCGGGCTTTCTTTATCTCACGGGCAGCGTCGAGCCCGTTCATCTCGGGCATCGAGATGTCGAGGAGGATTAGATCCGGTTCGAGTTCCTCGCAGAGGTTTACAGCTTCGCGTCCATCGCTGGCTTCGCCGACGATCTCAACAAATGCTTCGTCGGCAAGGCGGGCGCGGATGCCCTCACGCAGCAGGTCATGATCATCGGCGATGACGATGCGAATGCCCGTGCCGTCTGTCTTTACGGACTGCATTCTTTCCCCTGTTTTTCGTTCTTCGACGTCCGCTTTTTCTGCCCTAGTAACGGCAAAGTCACACCGATTGCAAGTCCGCCGGATCCGGATCGGGAAAACCCGATTTCACCGCCGAGCGTGTCGATACGTTCCTGCATGTTCCTGATGCCGAGACCGCCATCGCCGTTTCTTCCCGCATCGGCCGGACGCATGCCGATTCCGTCATCTTCCAACCGTACCGAAAGCCGGTCTCCGCGGCGGCGCAGCGAGATCTGAACCGTCTTGGCGTCCGAATGCTTGGCCACATTGGTCAGGGCCTCCTGCGTCACCCGGTAAAGCGCCGTCTTTACCTCATCCGAGAGCCTATCGGCCATCGGTTCGGCTTCGACTTCGACCTCAATGCCGGTTTGTTTCTGAAACGCGTTGGCAAGGCTTTTGATCGCCGCCGAAAGTCCCATATCGTCGAGAACCGATGGTCGCAGCGCCATGGATATGCGCCGCACTTCGGAAATGGCATTGTCGAGCGCGTGCATGGACTTTTCGATGGGTTCCTTGACCTTCGAATCGCTTGAGCCCTTCATTGCGGATTCGAGGCCGTATCGGGCCGAAACAAGGAGTTGGCTGATGCTGTCGTGCAACTCGCGCGAAACGCGTTTGCGTTCCTCCTCCTGAATATCGACCTGCCGAGCCGAAAGCTGCTTCAGCCGCGCATCCGCGAAGCGCTGCTCTGAAAGCCGTGCGGCAGCGATCGTTGCAGCGGTTAGAAGAACCGCACCCAGCATCAGGACAACCAGGAAAAGGCGCGTTTCGCCGACATTGCTTTCCAATGATTGCTGTACGATTGCGACCTGCCGCGACACCTCGTCAAGGTAAATGCCCGTACCCAGCATCCAGTTCCATTTGTCCAGATAGACGGAATAGCCGAGCTTCTGGACATATTCGCCCGTGGACGGTTTTTTCCAGATGAACGGATAGAATTCGCCGCCGGATTTGGCACGGTCGATCAGATCACTGACGACATGCCTGCCATCCCTGTCTTCGAGTCCGATCCAGTTGCTGCCGACAAGGTAGGTGAGGCGTGGATTGACGATGTTGGTACCATCACCATCGTAGATGAAGAAATAGCTGTCCTCGCCAAAGGTCATCTTGCGGACAATTTCCGTAACTTCCCGCTGCGCCTGTCGCTGTGGTTTGAGCGTCGATGTATAGAGCGGTGTCAGCGCGTTGCGTGCCAGCGTGACATAGTTTTTGAGTTCGGTATGTTTGAGATCGAGATACAGATTTTCAACCGTTTTGCCTTGCGTATGAGCAAGGCGCGTCGATTGAAAGTCGATAACGAAGAGCATTGCTGCGGAAATGAGAATCACAGGGAGCAATGTGATGAGGAGGAGCTTTGTCTTGAATTTCATTCGCCAACTGCGCCTCGATGCGGTTACGTTCGGATATCGTGAAGTTTGTGTTTGATCTGCGAACTTGAGCGCCCATGTTGGCGCGGTAACGTTATTCGCAATCTTACGGTAGCCATATCAGTAGTTTTGCTGATAAAGCTGGTATTTGCACGAATTGAGAAACTGTTGTCAAATGCATAAGGAGGCCCTTCAACGCGATAAAACCCTTCGTTGCAAAGGGCAAAATAACTGGGAGGAAATGAATGGAACGTCGTACTTTTATCAAGGGCGCTGCCGTTGCAGGCGCCGCTTCCACGCTCGCTGCCCCCGCGGTTGCGCAGTCGAGGAAGGAAATGGTCATTGTCTCGTCTTGGCCACGTGATTTTCCGGGTCTTGGATTGCCGGCGCAGCAGTTGGCGGCGCGCATCGGCGAACTGACCGAAGGCCGCATCGATGTGCAGTACTTCGCCTCGGGCGAACGTGTCGGCGGATTTGATGTTTTTGACGAAGTCGCATCGGGCAACGCCCAAGCCTACAATTCGGCCGACTACTACTGGAAGGGCAAACATCCTGGCTGGGCACCGTTCACGGCAATTCCCTTCGGGATGACCTACACCGAGATCGACGCCTGGACGAAATTCGGCGGCGGTCAGGAACTGTGGGACGAATTGGCGGATCAGTTCGGCCTGAAGAACCTTGCTTGCGGGAATACCGGCGTTCAGATGGGCGGCTGGTTCAACAAGGAAATCGAAACCGCAGACGACCTCAAGGGTCTCAAAATGCGGATTCCTGGCCTCGGCGGCGACGTCATGGCCAAACTGGGCGCTTCGCCGGTCTCGCTTCCGGGCGGGCAGATTTACGAAAACCTCGTTTCCGGCGCGATCGACGCCACGGAGTGGGTCGGTCCTTATAACGACTACTTCATGAAGTTCTATGAAGCTGCGAAGTTCTATTACTGGCCGGGCATGCATGAGCCGGGCGCACAGATCGCCTTCGGTATGAACAAGAGCTGGTGGGGCGAACTCAGTTCGAACGATCAGAACATCATTGAAGCAGCGTGTAACGAAGCCAATGCCCGCACGATGGCAGAGACAAATGCCTTCAATGGCGATTATCTCAACCGGCTGATCAATGATCATGGCGTCCAGTTGCGTGAGTTCAACGACGAAGTCTATGACGCCTTTGGTGAAGCTTCGGCTGAAGTGATCGAAGAAGCACGTGAATTCGACGATCTGTCGACCAGAATATATGACTCTGTGCTGGAGAAGCGCGCGGAACTCGGCGCATGGACGGAGCTTTCCGATACAGCTTACGTTCAAAAGCGTAACGCGGTGATCAATCAATAAGAATAAAAACAGCGCCGAATGCGCGGAACGGGGTTATCTCCGTTCCGCGACACAACAAAAAACATGCTTGGCGTTGAGGGATAGATCGCCAGACAGGCCTGCAACGTCGGGCACGTCTTAGAAAGCGGCTGCTCAGGCGGCGTTGCTGTTCTTCATTGAATGGAGATTGGCAAGCCTGATGCGATCCAGCTGGGGGAATTATAATGGCAGAAGCGCCAACTGCCGAGGCACTGCCGAATACGCCATTTACGGGGTTTGTTCGACTGTTCGGCTGGTCTGTTCTGGCCATTATGGTCGTGTTTCTTGTCAACAACGCTCTTTCACATGGCGTCGGCATGCCTGGACCCGGCACGGCGCTTGCGGGCAACGCCGGATTGGGCGGCTGGTTTCAACTCCTGCTTTATCCCGTTGCCGTTATTGCCGTTTTTGCGTTTGTGGTTAGATCCGTATCGACCACATTGCGTACCGACGCGCGGCGCATCGCAGCGATCAACACGTTCTTCATTCGGGCTGCTTTCTGGTGTGTCCTGATCGTCGGCGTGGGTGACGTGGTTGTCTCGTTTCTTCGGGTCGAGGGCCTGCTTGAACAGTATTTCGGCGAGGAGTTGGCCAGCCAACTCGGCCGTTCCCAGTTTCGCGGCATGTATTTTCATGTGCCGCTTCTGGCGGTCGGCATCATCGTGGCATGCTTTACCCGAACGCTGGGCTTTCCCTGGCTTGCTCTGCTGATCGTGATCGCAGAGCTTGGCATCGTTTTCCTGCGTTTTGTGTTTTCCTACGAACAGGCTTTTATGGCCGATCTCGTCCGCTTCTGGTACGGCGCGCTGTTCTTGTTTGCCAGCGCCTATACCCTCCAAGAAGAGGGACATGTTCGGGTCGACGTCTTCTACGCCGCTTTTAAAGACAAGACCAAAGCGGTCGTCAACGCGGTTGGAACGCTGACGATGGGGATCGTTTTTTGCTGGACAATCCTCATTGTCGGGATGGGGCAGCGGACGTCGATCATTAACAGTCCGGTGCTCAATTTCGAAGTGACCCAGGCCGGTTTCGGCATGTATGTGAAGTACATGATGGCAGGTTTTCTGGGCGTGTTCGCCGTCTCCATGATGATCCAGTTCGTCAGCTATCTGCTGGAGGCTGTTGCAGACTATCGCCGTGAGCCGGGGCACATCGAACACGAACCGGTGGTGCAGTAGGAACAACCATGGAACTTTACTTTCTTGCACTGCTGGTCCTGCTGATGGCTTTTGCCCTCGGTTCGGGCTACCCGGTGGCTTTCGCGCTGCCCGGTTCTTCGATCCTGACAATCCTGCTTGCGGCAATCGCCGGCTATCTCTTTATGGGCGACACCGATGCATTCTTTGCACAGGGTGGACCATCACAGTGGTTGAGCGCAGGCGTCATAAACCTGCGCGGGGTGTATTGGGAACCGGAACGCGATACGCTCATTGCCATTCCACTCTTCATTTTCATGGGGATCATGCTGCAGCGATCCAAGATCGCTGAGGATCTGCTGATCACCATGGCGCAATTGTTCGGCCCGATCCCGGGCGGCTTGGGAATCTCGGTGGTATTCGTCGGCGCGCTGCTTGCTGCGACGACAGGGATTGTTGGCGCGACGGTTGTCGCTATGGGGTTGATTTCGCTGCCCGCGATGCTGCGAAACAATTACTCGCAACAGATTGCCACGGGTACAATTGCGGCCTCCGGCACACTTGGGCAGATCATCCCGCCGTCTATCGTGCTGATCATTCTCGCGGATCAGTTGACGAGTGCTGCCGACCAGGCTGGAACGGCGCGCACGGCGCTTTTCAGGGACTCAACCGGTGAATTGACGATGCCCAGCATCTTCAACGTCAGTTCGACGAGCGCCGGCGAGATGTTTCTCGGCGCCATACTTCCCGGCCTCGTTCTGGTGGGCCTTTACATGGTTTACATCCTTGTTTTCGCCGCCATACGGCCGAAATCGGCGCCCCCGGTTCACTATGAAGGAAATTTCGACGGGCGTTTCTGGATCAAGGTCGCGCTCTCGCTGTTTCCGCCGCTCATCCTGATCTTTATGGTCCTCGGTTCCATCATTGCAGGCGTTGCAACGGTCAACCAGGCTGGCGCGATCGGGGCAGGTGGGGCGCTGATCATGGCAGGATACCGGCTGCGAGATGGCCACAAGGATGCCTACTATCCGGCAATCCTGGCACTGATTTCACTGCTTCTTCTTGTCATCGTCCTTTCCAATTTCGACACGAACATCAGGAGCGTCAATACAGCAGCCGACGCCACCGGTGTTACCCTCGCTGCGATCGCTGTTATCGGCTTGATTATCGCGCTTGCATGGAGCGGATGGCGTGCCTTCAAGATCGAAGACACGCTCGGCGGCGTGATGATAGAAACCGCCAAGACGACCTCGCTCGTCTTCATTATTCTGCTCGGGGCGGCAATCCTGACGGCGGCTTTCAGAGCCTTTGGCGGTGAACATCTGGTCAAGGAATTTCTCGAAGGTATTGCCGGGGGCTTCTGGACCCGCTTCATTATTGTCATGGCGGTGATCTTCGTCCTCGGGTTTTTCCTCGACTTCATCGAGATTGCCGTGGTTGTCGTGCCGATCGTTGCGCCGATCCTGCTGGCTGATCCATCCGCCAACATTACGGCCGTCTGGCTGGGTGTGATGATCGGCCTCAACATCCAGACCTCGTTCCTCACCCCACCCTTCGGCTTTGCTCTGTTCTATCTGCGCGGTGTGGCGCCGGCTGCGGTTAAGACAATTCAGATATACAAGGGCGTGATACCGTTTATCCTCATCCAACTGCTGGCGTTGAGCATTGTCGGGCTTACGCCACAGCTGGTGAATTACCTGCCAAACCGAGTGTCGTTGCTTTCCGAAACCGCACCGCCGCCACGCAATCCACGGCTGACCTATTGCGTCGAGAAATACATCAGCGAAGACCTAGCGGAGACACGGGGGCAATTGCTTGGTGAGGTGGACCGCGTCAGGCAACTGGATTTCAGCATCCTGCCGAGCGATCTTGCGGAGTCGGTTACCGAAAGCTTCGGAAATGTCGAAAGAGCGATCACTTTGCTGGATGAGGCGGACGATGCAGCAATTGCACTCGAGGAGGCTTCGGACGACTATAGACCGATCCACACGCGGGTTCGTGGCATTGAGCGTAACATCCGGGATCTCGACGCGACGATCGAGGAACTGGATGTTCAGATCGAACGGTTGAGGGATCCCGCGCAGGAAGCCCAGAGAACAGGGCTTGAAGGCCGGGTGGCGAGCCTCCAGGTGGAGCGTGAGGCATTGGCTGCCACCATTCCGGGCGATTGGGATGAAACCTACGGCCAATACGATGCGCTGATCGATGCGGAGAACGATCTGCGTCGTCAATACAGGCAAGCCTCCGACCAGGCCTACGAACCGGTGGCACTTCTGCTTGCTTCGCTTGACGCGCTGGACGCGTTCAAGGCGCTCGGGCCTCAACTGGAAGCAATCCGTAGTGACGTGGAGAACAATGAACCCGAAACCATGGTCGATCCTCTAGCAGCGTTGGCCAGCAGTTTCGGCGAAATCGAAGGTGCCGGCGATATCCGTTCTGACCTGTCGCAAGCCCGGCGCGCCGTTCGGGCACGCACACCGGACAAGGAAAAGGCGCTGGATGATATCGACAACGCCATCGCGCTGTATCAGGAACAACTGATTTGGCGTGAACAGGCGGATACGACATTGCGGCCAGGCCTCGCGGCTTATGTGGAAGCACTGAAGCCAACCATAGGAATCCGGCAGCAAAGGCGTCTGACCCGCGAGCAGGCGCTCTATGTTGCCGGCTGCACCTCGGACCACAGGGATATTTCGCTGAAGTTCTGATGAAGGGCAATGAAGGCCGTCTTTCCAGTGGAGTTGCAATCGGCTTCGGCACCGGCTAGAGCAAGTCAGGTTTAGCTTGAAACATTTGATGGCGGAAGATCGGTTTACTCGGGCGCGTGTCCCGAATCTGAAGTTCTCCGGAAGTGCGGCAGGCTCTGTGCGAACTTCAGATTCGACAAGGACACGCTATGGATCATTGGTTCGCGTGTGGTTTGCGGATTTGAAGGTCCTGTGTCGAGGATGCTGAGAAAATGACAGGACTTTCAAATCCACCACACGCGTGCGTCGCGCAGCGCGATGTGGGACATCGGGCAAGCGGCGCAACG